>JAGVAP010000046.1 GCA_020060215.1 Deltaproteobacteria bacterium
ACATGGAAGAGGGTCATCTTCCCCCTTCTTATCCCCTCCATCCTCGGGACCCCTTCTTCCTCCCGCGGGAAGAGGAGCCCGGCCAGTGTCTTTAGAATGCGCTCCATCTTGACCTCCTATCCGATGGTTCCCCCAGCATTCTACTTTAGCCCCAGGAGCCAGGAGATCCCCCAGCAGAGAAAAAACGCGACGACCCCTCCCACAAAAGGCGTCAGGAACCAGGAGATCACGATCTCCCGGATCGCCTTCATATCGATCGACTTGATGCCGCGCGCGAGTCCGGCGCCTGCGATGCCGCCGATCATGGCCTGGTTCATGGAGGTGGGATAGCCCATGCTTGCTGCAATATGCGCGGTGATCCCCTGGGCCAGCTGGGCCCCTACCGCGCTGTTAAGATCAAGGGAGACAATGTGGAGCCCGACCTTCTCCAATAGCGGGCGTCCCCAGGTGAGGGCGCCGATCGCCATGAAGATGCCTCCGATGAAGCCCGCCATCATCCGGGATGAGATCGCCCCGGTACCGTAAAAGACCCCAACCGCATTGCCCGTGTTGTTGCACCCCAGCGTGTAGGCCGCGTAACAACAGACCAGGATCAGGAAGTACCCGACATACCTTTTCGTTCGCGCTGAGGACCGGCCGATGGACCGGTCCATGAGCTTCGTGACGATGAACCCCAGGATCGCGCCCAGGATTGGCGTGCCGACCCAGGTGATCCCCAGCGCCACGATGGTGGTGCTCCATAAGACAGGCGCGTTCATGGCAACGGCCGCGCCCACCACCGAGAAGATGGCGAGCTGCGAGGTGGAGACCGGGAGCTTGAGCCAGGTGTTCGCGGCAGTGACCACCGCGGCCGTGAGCATCATGACCATCGCGCCGAACATGGTCATGTGCTTCGCCTCTATGACCCCGGTACCGACCGTCTTGACCACATTGTGGCTCTCGAGCGTGGAGCCGAGAAGAACGAAGACGGCGATGAGGATGGTTGCGGCCCGCGGGGAGATAAGCCTGGCGCCGAAGGCCGTCCCCATCACCGCGCCTGTGTAGTGCGAACCGATAGTCCATCCGAAGAAAAGCCCGGAAACGATCATCCCGACCAAGAAGAACATGTCCATAGCCTCCTCCTTTCCTTACTGAACGACCGGGGTTTCAGCCCGGTTGCCTGGTGAGATTGCCCCTCAAATGATATTTGTAACACTTATTACATTTAAAAATAGCCGAGTCAAGCAGATATTTTGTATTAATTGTTACAGATAAATCAACTTGGAAGCACGCTCCTAGGATTGGTCGCCGCCCTTTGAGCAGGCGTTCTTTATCGAAAACTGTCTAATTTTCTGTGGCTTAACAGAGTGGAAAGCTTGTAACGGCTGTTTCTGATCCGCTGCAATAAAGCGCGTTTTACCACTCGTGATCATCGGTCAAGAAGACAAGGGCACGGTGCAATTTGGCGAAATAATACAATTTCGATATACTGATATGAGACGCCCTCCAGGAGGTCAGACAAATGAATCCCTCTATCCGGAATAAGGATGCAACCGGCGATAGTTGTCTTCGTGGTGATTTCCAGCGGTGTGTGGATTTCCATGGCCATTCTTGTCCCGGCCTGGCCATTGGTTTTCAGGCGGCAAGGGTCCTCATGGGAAAACTGGGTGTGGAAAGGTCATCCGATGAGGAGCTGGTCCTGGTTGCCGAGACCGACGCCTGCGGGGCGGATGCGATCCAGGTGATGACCGGATGCACCTTCGGGAAGGGGAATTTTTTCTTCAGGGATTATGGGAAGAACGCCTTTTCTCTCTTTGACAGGAGGAAAGGAGCTGGATTCCGTGTTTGTCTCCGCCCTAAGGTTCTTGAGACGGACTCGGAATTTGCCGGACTTTCCGAAAAAGTTCGTGGAAATAAGGCATCCAAAATGGAGATCGAACGGCTCAGGGAGCTCCAAAAGGAAAGGGTCGAAAAGATCCTTACCGCGGACGGCGACACCCTTTTCAAGACAGATCGTGTGAGTGAGGAAATACCTCCCAGGGCCGGTATTTCTAAATCCGAGGTGTGCGGGACCTGTGGAGAACCGTTTAAGGCAGATCTCACGCGTATCATCGACGGAAAACATACATGTGTCCCCTGTGCCAAGATTAAGGCCCGGGAAGACCTTGAGGGATTTTTGAACGGGTGACAATCATGGTGAGAGTGCAGGCCTGCTGCCCAGCCGTCTGGCTAGAGGCCGAAAAAGGCGGAAGCGTATTTCAGGGCGGTAAGGAGGATTATTATTGCGAGCATCCACTTTATAGCCTTGGCCGGAGCAAATTTCTGGCACCGGGCGCCCAGATACATCCCGCCCATTCCCCCTAAACCGAAGAGAACACCGAGTGTCCAATCGGGTGCCACGGACATATTCGGATAGAGCGGTGCGATGCCCTGATAAAAGCCTACCCCTGCTATGGATGTGATAAGGGTGCCCATCAAGGCAGCCCCCGCCACCGTATATACAGGCAGGTTGAAAAAAGACACAAAGAAAGGCGCGATGATCGCTCCGCCGCCGATGCCATAGATGCCCCCGACGATTCCGACCAGGAAACTGAGCGTAAAAATGCCCCACGTCGGCGCCTCGCAGTGCTCGCCGTAAAAATCGTATCCAACCCTCTTCAAGTCAAAGCGGGAGACCCTGATCCCGGGCAAGGGTTCTATCCCGACCTGATCGGTTTTTCCCGACCTTCTTCGATAACTGCAAACAAGCGCCTGGAAGCGTTCTTCCACGGGTGGTTTGTTTGAGCCGGATTGACGGGTGCACAACAGGTCTCGGACCATGCGCCCCCCGATATACAGGAGGACGAGCGCGGCGAAGAGTTTAAAGTTTTTGGCATCGGGCAGGTAGGCAACGCGAACCGATAAGCACGCCGGGCAGGGTCCCGATGATGACGGCCCATGCCAGGGGCCATACCATGCGGCCCTCTTTATGGTACCGGTACGCGCCAGGCGGTATGGCCACGATGTTGAAGAGCTGATTGGTGGCGCTCACAGACGGGTTCGTGTAGCCGAGAAAAGACATCTGGAAAGGAAGCAGGAGGAACGCGCCGGATATGCCCCCCATGGATGTGAAAAAGGAGACGACGAATGCGACAAGGGGGGGCAGGAAGACCCATGTCTTAACGCCCGAGACGGAGAAAGATGCAAAAAGGAAATCCATCAACTCCTCATTAGCTTCCGATGCTCATCGGGAATATGCCTACTTTGCCCCCAGAGGTAAAGAAAGAAATCGCGAAGGCTGCGACGGGAGGCACCCAGGGAGCGACTTCTATTCCGGCGTCCTCAAAGTGCATGAAGGATCTCCCCTGAAAGCACCAAAGCCCAGGGTTACTCTTCGGACTTTCCCTCTGCGACCAGCTTCAACGAATGAGTAGCCTTTAACCTTTCCCACAGCTTCTCGACAATCAGGAGTGAAGCCCCACTCTGATCCAGGTTCAGATTTCCAGCAGTCTCTCGACAGGAGGAGAGCAAGTCAGGGTTCCCCGACCGAAGCTCAAATTTGTTTCCGATATGTTGCCCAAGTTCGGGATTCAAGGTGATCAACTCATCCCCTGTCATTCTCCCGATGATCGACCTGCTTCGGAGGCTCAACTCTGCGATAAGCCTCTCAACGGCTTCTTCCATTGTCCTCGGGAGGGGAGGACCGGTGAAGACCGTTCTCAGGAGATTCAGGGTGGCTTCGTAGATTTCGGGGTCTTTGCCTGCCCTTGCCCCGGCGACATTCAGGATCTCGATGTCGTATGCAGTCAACCAGTTGATGACCTTCGCCGCTGCGATGTCGAGGGTCTGCTTGGAGAGATCCAGGCTGAGAAAGGGACGCTTGTGTTTGGTCGCAACCTGTTTCGTCCTTAGGTAAACCCCGGTGAGCTTGCCATGGGAGACGATCAAAGTGCCTTGAGACTCGAGGATGTTCTTTTCAGTCCCGGCGGAATAGCTGGTGGTTCTCATTTCGGTGAGGCGATCGTACTTGTCAGGGACAAACCCGTCTTCAGCCTTTCTGCCCTTTGAAACCCACCCACCATAAGGGATTCCCCCCTCAATGGCGAAGTCGAGAGCTGCCCGGTCGACTCCTGTTTGGCCGCCTGAGATGATTTTCTTGATGTGCAACGGTCCGCTCCTGCGCGCGAAACTGGAGTATTCTAACACCGATCGCAGTGGTCATGAACTGCCTTGGCCATCCCCAAAAACTCGGCTACCGAGTCGTTCCGGGGGTGCAGGAAGAGATCCCGAGGCCCGGAGATCTGAGACAGTGCCGTTTAAGACGACCGCCACCTTGTCCGCGATCTCTTCCGCTTCCATGAAATCATGGGTCACGTATACGGCCGTCATCCTTAGACTTTTTAAGAGGGAGAGTAATTCGCTCCGCAGGTATTTCGATGTCTGTGAATCCAGGCTGGAGGTGGGCTTTCAGGCCTTTATCTTCCATTCTGGGATCTCCTTCTTGTAGTCGCACTTCTATGGAAGCTACATTTTTTCGCCCACGTTATCAACCGTGCTCCGGTCCATCAGCCTGCTGTCGCACGAGGCCACGGAAGACCCACCGGAGCGTCTTGTCGTCTACCTTTTCCGTGAGAGAGACATCATAGTCGTCTTCATCCTCCGCCGGCGATTCTTGCGCTTGTGGGCGGGAACCTTCGTCCTGGTCGGTAAAAACCCTGGAGAAGGTACCCGTCTCAAAGGCCTCGAATCCCGTATTGTGCGTCAGCCAGCGGTCACATTCGTCGTGGGTGCCGAAAAAAAGAAAGACGAACCGGTCGCGATCCTTCAAGTACAAGAGCCGATGGCCGCTTCCAAGGTTCAGTTTCGTGCACTTCTTCACCCTCGCCTCACCGTATTTGGTGAGTTTGCCGAACTCCCCCAGGCTATCCTTACCACGGCAAAGGCTCTCAATGATCCGATCCACCCGCTCGGCGACCTGATACTCCTTTCCTCCGGCTTTGTAGAACTGATCCAGACGCTTGCGGAATCGTGCTTCACGATAGATGAAGATGTCCATGGGTCAATCCTCGCATGCAAGAAGAGCGGCGCCGATGGCCCCGACCATCTGAGGATTTTCAGGGACCAGGATCTCCTTTCCGAGCGCCTCCTCCAGCAACCGGCGCATGCACACATTCCTGGCCACGCCTCCTGCGAAAACGATAGGTTCTTTTTCAGAGACCCTTTTCAGCATAGAGACCGCCCTGCGCACCGAGGACCGATGTAGCCCCAGCCCGATATCCCGCCTTCCCACTCCCTTTGCCAGGAGGGATGTCACCTCCGACTCGGCGAACACGGTGCACATGCTGCTGACCTGCACCTCCTCTCCCGACTTCAGGGATTCTTCCCCGAACTCATCCATTGTGTAGCCGAGGGTCTGGGCCATGATCTCCAGGAACTTACCGGTCCCTGCGGCGCACCGGTCATTCATTTCGAATTTGACCACCCTGCCCGACTCCCCCACCGCGATGGCCTTGGAATCCTGCCCGCCCATGTCCAGGATCGATCTGACTCCGGGAAAGAGGAATGATGCGCCCCGTGCATACGCCTTGATCTCGGTAACCGTTGCCGCATCCAGCGCAAGCTCGAAGAGGTGCCGGCCGTATCCTGTAGCCAGAATGCGGTCGTACTGCACCCCATCGAGCAAAACCCTGGCCTGGGCCATCGGGTCGAAACCGGAATTCGTTTGCCTGGACTCGACAATCGTTCCGCCGCTCATGACGACCAGCTCAACGGTACGCGAGCCGATATCAATCCCCGCACATCTCATCGCTTCTCTCACTTCAGTTGCTCTATGAACGCCTCTATCCTTGTCTTGAGCTGGCCCACATCTTCCATGCTGTAGTCCGTCTCGATGCGAAGAGTCGGGACGCTCTTTTCTTCGAGCGCCTTTTCAAACGGCATGGACTCCATTAAGTAGGGCTGGCAGAACTGGAGGCTGTAATGGATGATCCCGTCCGCCCCGTAGCTCCGGAACATCTCATTTGCATGGTCGAGCCTGTCCGGGTTGGGGGTGAAGATGGCGCAATCCACCTTGAAGTACCGGTCTACAATGGAATCCATCAGCGCTTCGACACTCTGCCCGGAGCCGTCCACCACGTTGCGGACGCCTCTCTCGCCCACACACGATTCCTCTCCCACGATAACCGCGCCCGAGGTCTCCACGATCCAGGGCACCTTCCAGTTGGGGACCGCCATCGGGCACCCGGAGAGCAGAACCCGCGGCGTTCCTTTGGGAAAGACTCCCTCTCCCTTCTTGATGCGATCTTCGAGCTCATCGCAGAGCGCATTGACCGAGTTCGTGAAACGCACCGGATCATCATAGAAAAACACCTGATTCGCCAGGAGGGCATCCAGTCCGGATATGGGGGCGGGGTCGGCCTTTCTCAATGCGGAGAGCCGGTGCATCGCCTTGCGCTTGTTGTTGACGATTTCAATGCCCTTCTTCAACCGTTCGGCGTCGATGGCCGCTCCAGTAAGCTCCTCAACCGCCGTCTTGAACTTCTCGTATTCGGCCTTCAGGAGCGCCCTTCCTTCGGGGGACTTCTTCTGGGGGAGATCCATCACGTAGAGATTCGGTACGAGGGTATTCAACACCTCATAGGATTTCTTCTTTCCGTCGCAGGTGTTTTCCCCGACGATCATGTCCGCAGACTCGATATACGGGCACACCTTCCCGAGCTTGAAGCCGAATGCGGATTTGATCAGCGAGCAGGTATTGCGGGGGAGGTATTTCTCGACCTCTTCCATGGCGAAGTCGGCCCCTGTGCAGAGACCAACGAGGGTAGCGTCCGCAGCCCGCACGACCTCCTCCGGCACGAATACGCAGAAGGATCCGATCACCTTGCGGCCTGCGGCCTTGCCGTCCAGCAGCTCCCTGACCCTCATGCCGTGGACCTGGCTGATCACGAAATCGAAATAGCCCATGCCCTTGGGACGATTCTCCTGTGTCATGAAAATGTCCTTGTACCCCTTGCCCAGAACAGCCAACAAAGCGTCGTGGGCCGCAAGGTCCAAGCCCAGGTCTTCCCACATTTTTCTGTACTCATCGCTCATCATTTTCCTCCTCTTTTGCGTTTATGGTTTTTCGAAAGTCGCGTTCATCAAGTACCTAGGATCCCCTTGCCGCCGCGTGAAAGCGATCGTATCCAGATACTCAAGAACAGGTATGGCCACGGTCCTGCCATAACCCAGTGTCTCCTTGTAATCGGAAGTACCGAAGGCTCCGGTCCGTTTTATGACACGGCCTACTCTTCGCTTGATTTTCTCCAGGGCCTCGGTTTTGCAGACCGGGCCGACGGGTTTGAAGCCCGCGGGGCGCGCCAGCACCATTGCCCCCATAGGGTTCGACGAGGAGGAGTCAGACTGAAAAGGCTCAACTATGGAGTGAAGAAAGGCAGGAAGCGGACTTCTCGGCCTGACCCTGAGCCTACCGAACCCGGGTAGAGTCTTTGAACACGTCAGGTAAAGCCGAGAAAGAGATGCATGAAGGATGTCCTTTGTCTGAAAGCTCAAGCGCCGTAATCAGCACGGTGCTGGAAGAGTCCCTGTTTGCAGGTTGCTCAAAAATGCCCAGATGCAAGGCGCCCGACATCCTGAGGAGTGAGGCGTACAGAGAAGTACGTCGCAACGACGAAAGATGAGGGCAACGCCGCGGATGGGCGTTTTTGGGCAACCTGCTAGATGTTGATGACTTCGTCCGCCACTTGCATGGAGGTGACGATGTCGAGCATGTTGGTGGTCTGGCCCGCCTGTTTTCGATCGATCAGCCCGAAGTGGGTCAGACAGGTTCCGCAGACCAGGAGATCCACCCCCAGATCCTCAAGCTCCCGGAGGCTCGGCAGGACCTCTGCGCCCTCCACGGCCATCTTCACGCCGTTGTTCACCAGGACGAGCCGCCATAAGTCAGGGCCCATTTCCTTCAGGGTCTTCAGAAAGCTGGCCATCAGCTTGAGGCCCAGCTCGTCGTCGCCGCGCCCCATCCGATCGGTGGTGATCATGATCATGATCTTTTTCTGGCTCGCACATTCTCGGGGTGCAGTGGCTGCAGGAGCGGCTGCAGCCTCTCCGGATTTCGTGCCGGTGATCCGAAATTCGGACCCGGCTTCCTCAACGGAGACCTGAAAGCCCTGGGAGTCCAGGAACCGGGAGACGTTCTCCCGGGCCGCCGCGTTAGCCACCCTCACCTCGATCCGGTCGGGATGTTCCTTTTCAATCAGGCTCTTTGTCTGCAGAACAGGGGCGGGGCAGGCCAGCCCCCTGCAATCCAGAAGTGTTCCCATATCTTCTATCTTCCTCCTTTAAGATCTCCTCCGCAGCTCCGGAAATGTGCCGGATGATCTCGATCACCTGCGTTGCCGGAGTCGGCCGGGCTCGTCTTCCGGCGAGCCGGTTGATTTTCGCCGCAAGCGTTGCCGCTTCCGGGATATCCCTGCCCGATGCGATGAGGGCCGAAACGATCCCGGTCAGGGTGTCGCCGGTGCCTCCGATCGGCTCCAGGGCTTCTTCCGACGGATGATCAACCGTGGCAAGGATGCCGTCCCTGGAAGCCACATAATCCCGGGATCCTTTCACCAGGAGGTACCGGGATGCATTGCAGTGTTCGTAGGCGCGCGCGATCAGCTCGGGGATCTTGTTGTCCTCGTGGAGGATGAATCCCCGCGTGTAGAAAGGATGGGGCGCCTCCTCATCCGCCAGAAAGGCCAGCTCGCCCACGTCCGGGGTGAAAAGATCGTAAGCTTCAGCCTGGCCGCTCATCTTGGCCGCATACATGAAACCGGCATCCGCAATCAGGACCGGTCGCCGCTTCATCTCCTCCACGGCAAAAAGCACCCGGTTGTACCAGTCCACATCCGGCTGCAGGTAATGGAAGGTGACGGCACGAAAATCGGTGCGTCCGAGATTCCCGGTAAGATGTTCGTAAAGGATTCTGCTGCCGCGGCCGAGACCCGTGTCGCCAACGAGATACGCATAAGGGGGAGGCAGATGCAGGGTCTCTGCAGCCATGATGGAAGCGGCCAGGAGAGCAGCCGTTCCCCGGTTCACGGGGATGCGTTTTTTCTCGATCACGATTCGGTCATCGTCCAGGCAGACATCTCCCGAAAGCAGGGGGAATTCTTCATCAGGAACAGTGCCGACTACTGCAAGCATCGCCGTTTCATCTCCTCGTACGCGAGCTGAAGAGCATACCCGCAAAGGGTGTGCCCTATCTCTCTGGGGCTTGGCGCCTCGGCCAGAGATTTCCCAACCATCTCCTTTGCCAGGTAAGGGACGTCAGGGCATCCCCCGCCGGATATGTTGACAATCGTGCGAGTACTCTTCTCAATGGTCAGTTTCATGTTGGCCGCCCGGACCATGAGGTACTCACCGAAATCCTTCACCTGGTAAAGATCCACGGGCTGCAGGAGAGGGCTGTCCACGGGCACGACCTGCATGGGAGAAAGACCTCCCTTCTGAAGCAGCCTCAGGATATTGAGCTCCTCGATCAGCGGGAACTCGATGACCAGGTCGCAACCCGTCCGGATCTCCGGGGGCGGCCCCATGACCCGGATCGACCATCCTTCCCCTTTCAACAGGTTCTCGGCCCGGATGACCTCGCTGGTGTTTTCAAATACCAGGATGCCGCGATCAGCGCTCTCTTTCTTCCTGGAGGTTTCCGTCCTCTCCTTCTTCAGAAAGCCGAGAAAGGGCATCGTCACTCCTTCCTGATGCTGATCCGGTATGCTTCGCCTTCTTCCTGCTCCGACCGGACCTCCCATCCCTGGCTCGCGGCGGCCCTGGTCACGTTCTCCTTGGAAGTCTCCGTATCCACCAGAATCTGAATCTCGCCCCTGCCGAGCTTCTTCATCTCCTCCAGGGTCATCAAAACAGGCTGGGGACAGCTCAATCCTCTTGCGTCCACTGTCTGGCTCATGGTGAACCCTCCTTATGCAGTCCTTGTTCTCATGGTGAAACCGATGAAAAGGCAAACCAGAAGCCCGATCACGACCGCTGCAATGCCGTGAGGCCCCACTCCGTCAGGGGAGCTCGCAAGGCCGAAATTGTGCGCAAAGCCGGCGCCCACGATCATCCCCATCACAAACACCGCCGCATCCCCGTCCCCTTCTCCGGCGAGAAACAGCTGCCGCCCGGGGCATCCGCCCGCCAGGGCGAAGGCAAGGCCGGCTACGACCATGCCCCCGAAATTCCACAGAGACATGGTATGGGCAATAGGCTGCTTGGCAAAGCCCGGGTGGAACTGCCCCAGGATCAGGTTCATGACGAAGGCGAATACCACGAGCCCCAACAGGCCCAAGAGGAGATGAGTCTGCCGAAACAGCAGGAGATCCCGGAAGGCGCCCATGGTGCAGAAGCGGCTCCTCTGGGCCAGAAAGCCTACGGCAAGCCCGATCACGAGCGAGACAAGAAGAGGCGCATGCTGGGACCCTGGACCTTTGGCGCTGTAAAAGAGAATCCCGCTTTGGGGTTGATCCTTGATCTGGGGAAAGAGGAGCATCAGCACCAGGAACCCGAGCATACTGAGCGGCAGCAGCCACCCGACGGACGTGTAGGTCTTGGTGGCCCGTCCGAGGTTGTAGCCTCCTTTCAGAAAGAGGGTGCCGATCCAGATGCCGCCGATCAGGCCCAGAATTCCAAAGATCGCATTGCCGTCCCCAGCGGAGAATCGCAGGAGTGCCCGCCACGGGCACCCGAGGAAGACGAGAGCGCCGATCATGGCGAATGCGCCGAGGATGAACCTCACAATCGGCGCCGATCCGGCCCTGGGCCGGAACTCCTTGAACGAATACGCTGCAATCAAAGACCCCAGGACGAATCCCATGATCTCCGGACGCATGTACTGGACCGCTGCGGCCCTGTGGAGCCCGACCGCGCCTGCAATGTCTCTCTCCATGCAGGCCACGCAGATTCCCATGTTTCCGGGGTTGCCCCATTTCTGAAGCAGCGCGGCAAAGACGCCGATAAAGCCTCCGACCGCAATAATCCCCCATCTTGCCGCAAAGATGTTCCTGATCCGGCCACTGCTTTTCACAACAACCTCACTCGCTGCCTGAACCATTCCTCTCTCCTCCTTTCTCCCGAGCGCGACCGTGGCTGAGAGAGCCGTTCCATCGGCGTGGACTCCAACCCGGCTCGGCTATTTGCCCATCTCCTTGTTCGCCTTCTCCATGAAACTCTGGTCAATAACGGCTCTGAAAGGAACAGACTTCTTGATAATACCGTTGTCCCTGCAGAACTTCTCAACCGTGTTGTATCCCTTCTCCGTGAAGAGGCCGTCTCTCGAAAGCGATCTTCGCAGGGTCGTGATCAGGGTTGCGTCGATGTTTCTGCCCGGGAAAAAGGGAGAAACCTTTTTCGCCACCTCTTCGGCCGTGTGACAGGACTCCCACAGGATCGCCTTGTAGACGGCCTTGGCGAATCCCTGGACTTCCCCCGGGTTGCTCTTGATGTACTGGTTCGTCACCTGGACGACCATGGCCTCGTATCGATCGGTCCCGTAGATCTTCGTATGCTGGGCGGGAACGGTCGCGTCGACGAGGATGTTTGCGCCTATGGCCAGGAACTCGGGGGCCTTGGTCGCGCGCACGTAGGTCCCGTCGATTGCGCCTCTCTCCAGGGCCGCCACCTCGGCGCCGTACTCCAGGCTCGCAAAGGTCACGTCCTTGTCGGGATCGAGCCCTTCGCTTTTCAGCACGGTCTTGGCAAAGAAATAGGGCGCAGATCCGGCCATGCCCGCAAAGATCACCTTCCCTTTCAGCCCGGTGATCTTGTCGATGCCTTTTCGCGTGGCGAACATGTAAGGCTGGTTATAGGTGGTGGTCAGGATGACCTTCGTCTCCTGTCCCTTGTCAAAGGCCATGAGGACCGGCTCGAAGCCGATGATGCAAAACTGGGCGTCCCCTTTCAGAAGCCCCATCAAGGCCACGGGTCCGTCCTTGAAGGTGACGAATTCAACGTCCAGGCCTTGCTCCTTGTAGTACCCGAGCTCTTTGGCAAGATAGACCGGCAGCCATGTCTCCCCCCTCGTCGCCTCCGCGACGATGATCTTCTTCAACGGGCCGCTTCCCGGGCCGGATGCCCCGAAGGCCGAAAGGGTTGTGAGCATTAGAGTCAGAACGATGACCGCTGAGGCTAATCTCTTCAATGTCCGAATCCTCCTTCTCCTTGCGTAAAGTGTGTCCTCAAACCGACGTCCTCATTATTGGCGGTCAGCCGACGCTCGGCCGCCATCGGAGGAGATGCTTCTCCAAAAGGTTCAACGCCTTGTTCAGAACCAACCCCGTAACCAGCAGGATGAATATGCACGACATCACGCGATCGATCTGATAGGTGGTGGTTGCGTACTGGATCATCCAGCCCAGGCCCGCGCTCGCCCCCATGTACTCCCCTACGATGGCCCCGAGGAGCGAGGCCCCCAGCCCTCCGCGAATGCCGGTCATGATCCAGGGGATGCAGGAGGGCAGCGTCACCATCCTCATGATCTGGAAATCGCTTGCGCCCATCATCCGGATCGCGCCCACGATGTTGGGGTCCACATTCCTGATCCCCCCAAAGGTGCTGAAGAAGACGAGATAAAAAACCAGGAGCCCGGAGAGGAAGATCTTGGATTCGATTCCCAGCCCGAACCAGAGGATGAAGATCGGCGCAAGGGCGAGCTTGGGGATCCCGTAAAGTGCCGTGATGGTGGGCTCGAAGATCCGGGCCAGGAAATCGACCCTGCCGAGGACAAACCCCACGATCACCCCGGCGGCCGTGCCGAGGACCAGGCCGGAGAACGATTCCTGCAGGGTGATGCCCATGTGCTTGAATGCCTCTCCCCCAAAGATGAACCGGATCAGGTCTCCCCCGATCTGCGTCGGCTGGCTGATGTAGAAGGGGTTGACGATCTTCTGGGCCGCAACGAGTTCCCAGCAGAGGAGAACCGCCGCAAAAAACGCCGCAATCATCCCCTTGTTCTTGAGGTGCTCCACGATCCTCTGTTCGTTTCCCGCTCTCTTCACGATCCCTTCCCTCCGCCGAGGGATTTGACGACCTCCGCGCTCAGGTCCTCCCAGATGCGTTTGTGGATGCGGATGAACTGAGGCGTGAACTTGGTTTCCACCGCGGATCTGGGCCTCGGAAGGGTGATCGGGTACTCCGACTTGACGGTTGCGGGACGCGCGGTGAGGAGGACGACCCTGTCGGCAAGGGTGATCGCCTCGGCCAGATCGTGCGTCACAAAGAGGATCGTCTTCCTGGTCTCCTGCCAGATCCTGAGGATGTCCTCCTCCAGCATGTCGCGGGTCTGGACGTCCAGGCCTACAAAGGGCTCGTCCATGAAGATGATCTCCGGATCATAGGCAAGGGTCCGGATCACCGCGGCCCGCTTCCTCATGCCCCCGGAGAGCTCGAAGGGATAGCTCTTTTCAAATCCCCGCAGGCTGACCTGTTCGATCAGCCTCTCTGCGATCGCCCTTCTCTGCCGCTTGGCTACACCCCGGATCTCGAGGCCGATCTCGACGTTCTTGAGCACGTTCCGCCAAGGGAGGAGCGTGTCGGTCTGGGAGATGTGCCCTGTCCTGATGCTTGCGCCCCGGGCCGTATGGCCGTCGATCAGGACCTGACCGGAATCCGGCGCATAGAGCCCGGCCAGGATGTTCAAGAGCGTGCTCTTGCCGCATCCGCTGGGTCCCACCATCGCGACAAATTCGTTCCTTCGGATATCCAGCCTGACGTTGCGGATAGCGGGCACTTCCTCCCGGTTCCTGGACCGGTGCGCCTTGCTCAGGTCTTGAGCTGAGATCAGGATCCGGTCCGGTAATTCGTCATCCGCAAGGGCGATCCTATGGCTTGCGAGTGGCATTTCGTCTCCAGTAGTAAGTCTTGCCGGGCTTCACATTCAACCTTGTCCGGTCGCCGCCGGACCTCTCGATGATCTCTTTCTTCTTTCGGTTTGGCTCCACGCTATTCACCGTCTTGATAACACCGTCGATGACCTTCAAAAACTTCTGGAAGGGCATTCCCACGCCGAGCTCGGCGTCTCCCCATGCGCATGAAAAGCGAGTGTTCGAGCAAAGGAGAGAGACGTTGATGTCCTGCGTCTGAAAGGAGCGGGCCGTCAGCTCTGCGCAGACACCCTGCATACCGTTGCATCGGACTTGAGGGGCCGGCCCGAAATGGTAGGCATATCCCTGGATGATTCGCATCGCCTGATACGGACTGCAAATGAGGATGACCACATCCGGGGGGGTGTCGTGAACAGATAGGGGCTGGACGGCCAATCCACGAACATTCCGCGAAATCAGACTGATCCCGTCGGATGCCGCCCTGGCCGTCTCTAGGTTCTTGTATAACCCGAAGGAGAGGTATCGATTGCCCGACTTGAAATCGGAGTCCGGTGGAGACATCCCCAGCGCGCGCCTTGCCCCAGGGCAGTTAACGTCTGCTTTCGTGGCCTTCAAGGCTCGGCCCATGGCGGCGAGCTTCACCATCATGCAGAAGGAAAGGGGGCGCGCCGGAGGAATCGACGGCGATCGCTCATAGTCGCTTGTGCTGTAGAAGAAGGTTACCCCCACGCTCGGTCTATGCAGCCCAAGCACGCGGCGACTCGTTTCCACGAGCGAATGGAAGGGATTCTCTTCCATAGTCGCTTCAACAGCCTTCTCGGCCTGGTTCTTGTTTTCAGTAGCAGTGATCAAATTGTCCCCTCTCAGACGTATGCTTGAATACTAATCCGTCCTTTGAGGGTCCGGTTTCACGGGAACCTTCCTGTTTCCAGGAGTCAGGCTATGCAGAGGGACTTGTAAAAAAGAGACTGATGAGCGGCTCTGGAAGGAGCCTTTTCAGCATCACCCGTGCCTACCGAACCCGGGTAGAACCTTCGTTGTTACGTCAGGTGAAGCCGAAAAAGCGATGCATGGGAGAATCCCGAAAGAATTGATGATTAAACAATAACTCCTTCCGCTTGAACAGGCTGAGGGAATTAAGATCAGAGTCTAAAATGGGCATTTCTCTTTGTCAAACAAAAAATTCCCCCTGCGGTTCTCTCTCTAAGACTATTGGATGACAACAGGTGACTTGCTTAGCCAAGACCCTCAAGACCGCAATGTGGCTGTTAACCTTTTGCAAGTTTAGGCTTGACAGCTTTCTGACACCATGTTTTGAATACTGACCACAAGAGAGGGTAGCGATGTCCCGTTTGCGCATTTATCGCAATGACAAGAATTGGACCCAAGCCGAGCTGGCCCGTCGTTCCGGAGTCTCCCGATCCGGCATCGCCGCCATCGAGAACGGGGCGCTTATTCCATCGGTGCATGCGGCGCTGGCTTTGGCTCGGTCTCTGGATTGCACGGTTGAGGAATTGTTCAGCGACCACGGGGAAGACACCATCGATTGGGCGTGGAATGGGGCCAATGATTCGCCGGCCTATTGGGAAGCCTCTTTCGACCAAACGGTTCTGGCCTTTCCCATTGAACCCCTGCCTTATAGCATTCCGCCGCCTGACGGGTGGTTCGATGGACGTGCGCGAAAACCGCTTTCTATGGACGTCTCGAGCACGACTTTGATCATAGCCTCATGCGACCCGGCAGCGGGATTTCTTGCGGCCGTGATGAGTTCCAAGACAGGCGTGCGGCTCTTGCCCTTTCACCGTTCCAGCAACGAAGCGCTTTCTTTGCTCAAACAGGGTGTGGTGCATGTGGCAGGGACCCACCTCCGGGAAATCGATGAACCGGGGGGAAATGCATCCGTGGTTCGAGATTTCCTGGGCAGGGGATTTCGTTTGTTGAGGGGCGCCGTCTGGCACGAAGGCATTGCGGTACGCCCCGGTGAAGGGTTGACCCAGATCAGCAAAGCAGCGTCCCCGCGCATCCGGTGGGTCGGGCGCAAGCATGGTTCCGGCGCCCGGCGGTGCCAGGACAAGGTTCTTCCGAGCAACAGATCTACCAAAAATGTTGCCCAAAACCATTGGGAAGTAGCCATGGCCGTGCGCCAGGGATGGGTTGACGCGGGTGTCTGCCACCGCTTGGCTGCCGAACAAGCAGGACTTGAGTTCCTCCATGTGAGCCGGGAAGCATTTGATTTCTGCTACCCCGCTTCCCTTGCCAACGACCCGCGCATCGTGGCCTTCCGCAAGGTTGTTCGCAGCGCGACCTATCGCAAATGCCTGGCCAGCCTGAAAGGGATAGACACCCAGACGACGGGTGACGAAGAAACGGTTTGACTCACAGTTAAAGGAGACAGTCAACATGGTATCAGGTCTGAATCGAATTGTTGAAGATAGAAACTCGGGGATCATTTTGCATATAATCGGGATATTCTGTTTTGCCTTCTTGTCCTTTGCATTGCCGGCGGCCGCGCAGGAGAAGCTGCTGGTCTTTGCAGGGGCCGCGAGCCAGCCGCCCACCGAGGAGGCAGCCGCGCTTTACGAAAAAAAGACCGGTACCAAGGTCGAACTGGTATTCGGCGGGTCAGGTTACGTTCTATCTCAAATGAAGCTTGCCAAACAGGGGGATATTTATTTCCCCGGTTCGTCCGATTTTATGGAAATCGCCAAACGTGACGGCGATGTTTTTCCGGACACAGAAAAAGTCATTGTTTATTTAGTCCCGGCCATCAATGTGCAGAAGGGCAACCCTCACAATATTCGCACCCTCAAGGATTTGACCAAGCCCGGACTCAAGGTGGCCGTCGCCAATCCCGAGGGGGTCTGCGTTGGGCTCTATGCTGTTGAGATTATTGAAAGGGAGTTGAGCAGCAGTGAGAAAAAGGCGTTTATGCAAAATTTGATCAATTACACTTCCAGTTGCGAGAAGACCGCAACGGCTATTTCGCTCAAGCAGGTCGACGCCGTGATAGGATGGAGTGTTTTCGAGCATTGGGACCCCGACCGCATCGAAACCATACCGTTGGACCCGGCTAAAATCCCGCGTGTGGGCTATATTCCCATTGCGATTTCCAAATTCACCAAAAACTGCGAAGCAGCCCAGCGCTTCATCGATTTTTTGCAGTCCCCGGAAGGTAGGGCGATATTCGTCAAATATCATTATTTCGCAACTCCCCAAGAGGCGTTTGCCTATATGGGTGTCGAAAAGCCCGTGGGCGGCGAGTATATCGTGCCTGCCGAATGGGTGAAAAAATAGATCGGAACGGGTCATGGGTTTTCGCCGCTTTACCATCTGCGCGGCTCTTGCCGTTTTCTCCTTTTATGCGTTGCTGATCCTTTCGCTGGGGTATTTTTTCGAGCCCGATCAGGTCACTCGGCTCTGGGCGAGCGAGAGGACGCTCTTCACCATCAAGCTGAGCGTTGCGGCGGCCACTCTGGCCGCCGCCATCGCGTTGTCTTTAGCGGTGCCGGCCGCTTATGCGTTGTCTCGATTCGAGTTCCGGGGACGCCTTGCGGCCGACACCATCCTGGAGTTTCCCATCATCGTTTCACCAGCCGCCCTGGGCGCCATCCTCCTTATTTTCTTTAACAACCCCTTGGGAGAGTGGATTCAGGAGCACGTCATAACGTTCGTGTTCGTTTTCGCCGGTATCGTGCTGGCGCAGTTCGTCACTGTGCTGGGGATCGCCACCCGGTTCGTCAAGACCGCTTTGGATGAAATCCCGAGCGAGTACGAGCGGGTGGCCCGATCATTGGGAGCGGGACCGTTCAGGGCTTTTGCCACCACGACCCTGCCATTGGCCAAACGAGGATTGTTCACGGCCTTCGTGCTCTCCTGGGCCAAAGCCATGGGCGAGTTCGGCGCCACCATCACCGTGGCCGGCACCATGGCCCTGCGCACAGAGACCCTGCCCGTCGCGATCTATATGCGGCTTTCCGCCGCCGACATCGAGGGGACAGTGGCGCTCATCGTCTTGTTGCTGGTCATCGGGCTGGGTTCACTTTTTCTGGTGCGTTGGATTTCGAGGAAACGCGTTCATGTTGAAGCTTGATCAAATTTCGGCCCAGGCCGGTTCGTTTACATTGAAGCCCTTGGATATGGAGATAGCGCCCGGCGGGTGCCACGCCTTGCTGGGACCATCGGGTGCGGGCAAGAGCACCGTGCTGGAATTGATCGTGGGTTTCCGCGAACTGAAATCCGGCCAAATTCTTATGAACGGCAAGGACCTGATCCATGTTCCGGTGGAACGTCGCGGCATCGGTTACCTCCCGCAGCAACTGGCCCTTTTCCCTCATCTGAGCGTCAAGGAAAACATTTTGTACGGCATACGCTGTAGGCGCAATCCGAGCCCGACCGACTTGGCTGCGGTTGCTTCCCTCACGGATGCGATGGGCTTAACGCAGATCACAGAACGCAAACCGACGCATCTGAGCGGGGGTGAGCGTCAGCGCGTGGCGCTGGCCAGAGCCCTGGCTCCGGCTCCTGAGTTGCTGATTTTGGATGAACCCTTTTCAGCATTAAACGAGGCATTGCGTCGTGAACTCTGGCGACTCCTGAAAGATCTGCAGAAGGAATACGGCGTCGCTATGCTCATGGTCACCCATGATCTGGAAGAAGCGTACTTTTTCGGAGAACAGGTCCACATCCTGATAGACGGCTGCCTGCATCAGAGCGGTCCTCGCAGGATGGTTTTTGACCGTCCGGCCACCCTTGAAGTCGCGCGTTTCCTTGACATCCAGAATCTTTTTCCAGCTCAGGTCATCCGCAGAGACAACTTTGTCACCGTGTTGGATTTGAATAGTCTCGGGTCGGAACTGAACATCTCGAACGGGGCGCTGAGAAGCTTGAACCTCAATAGCGGCGATCATCTCGTCGTGGGCATCCGATCCGAGTTCGTGGCACTACGCGGCATGGGCAGGACAGACTCTTCCGATAGTCTGCGATTGAGAGGCAGTGTGGCCGAGATTTTAGACACCATCCACGGTGCCGTCATCTTATTTAGACCTGAAGGCAAGGACGCTTTGGTGAAAGTAGCCATAGGAGCACATGAGGCGACGACGCTCGGCCAAACTGAAATCGAGATAAGCTTGCCGACGCAGCGCCTCTTTCTTATTCCTCTGAAGAATGCACACCAAAAGTCGGCCCCAGCATGAGGTTCTTTGGGATGAGAATGATATATGAGTGGCAAGGCACGGTGAGACGCCCAAAGGGAGGTTGGACTTGATCGCTAGATCCATATTGCTCTTTATCGTTGCCGGGCTCTGTGAAATCGGCGGGGGATATCTCGTCTGGCTCTGGCTGAGAAACGAAAAAAGCCTCCTCCTGGGGCTCGTGGGAGGGGTGGTGCTCTTCCTTTACGGTGTCATACCGACGCTTCAGCCTGCCCACTTTGGCAGGGTCTATGCGGCTTATGGGGGGGTCTTTGTAGTGCTCTCCATCGCATGGGGGTGGCTGATCGATAAACGGATGCCGGACCGATTCGATCTCATAGGCGGTTTGACATGTGTCATCGGGGTTATCGTTATCATGTATTGGCCCCGGCCGTGATGAATACGGGCGAGGTTTCGCAAACGACCTCAGATTTGTGGAAACCCTTTCCGGTCCACCAACCGGTGGACATCGGGCAGGCATCACCGGCCCTTCGGGTTCTTGTTGGCGCAGTCACATCCCCCCGATCTCTTCTCCTCCATGATCTTTTCCATGATCAATGATCGACCGTGCTCTTCAACATCTCTCAGGATATCCTGAGCAGTGTACCCGAAACAGTGACAAACGAGATCGGCCATATGAAGACTCCTTCGCATCAAGGAAATTGAGTTCCCAAGATCTTGTTCACATAATCCCTGAGGTTCCCAACATCCGTACCATCATACTCTTTTCCTTCCTTCAAAACGCCTATGCGTTTTAACCTTTCTAGGATAGCCTCCTTGATCTCGGCCTCGTTTCTTCTTTTTGCCAGCCGAAGCCTTGTGAGCAGATAGCCGACATCGCTTATACTTTCTATACCTCTCAGTTCCGCTTCCATTTCCCCGGTCATCGGTCTTGTCTCCACCCAAGCTCACATCCTGATCTTGAGCTCGGTCTTTTCCGGATGTCTCACCAGGTGCTTGTGCCGCCCGGTGGCGGATTGCGCTAAACGATGGATCACATGAGGGAGATCAGACTCCCTCCAATAGGAGTTGAGCGATTCATGGGATCGCAGATTTTCGCTCATTTCATAGTAAGGGTCGGCATCCGGGAGAAGCACCAAATCCCCGTCCTTCAGTTTTACCCTAGCGTCGAGAACGGAGTTGAGCAGCCCCTCGACGGTATGTATGAACACCTTCCTCACTTCTTCAGCAGACTCCGCTTTATTCATCTTTTCCCTGAATTGAGGCAGCACCCTCCGCTCATATGCACGAAAAGAAATCTGTTTCGTCATACGTATCACCTCCCGTGGTTATGGTTGGGTTTTCTGCGTATTCCAGTGAAGCCGGAGAAAAGCGGCAGGCAAGAGAGAAAGCAGTGTGTTTTTAAGAGTGCCGAACACATCACGATCTACATCAGGAGAGAAATTCAGGAGATCAAACTAATCACAACTGCCCTTTTGTCAATGCAGCCCCTCCTGCGGGCACTGGGTAGAATTCGGAGGGGCGGCCCTTCTTGACAGTTTCAGAACCGCGATTATTTTGGTTTCTAAAAAAACCAGCCATCATTCGATGGCCTCGCTAAAGAGCTCTGAAAATGGCGGATCAAAATCGCAAACACTGGATTTTAGGATGCTGTTTGCGGGGCTTTTTTGCTGTTGGGGCCGTAATGACGGCAAGAAAGGAGGAATGCAGCCATGTTATGGACAAAAACGACCGGCTGGCCCGAGTGGGACTTGACGAATCCATTCGATGAACTGGACCGGATCCGCAAAGAGATGGATCGGCTTACCGAAGGCTTTGCCAAGGGGTTTTTCGCTGCGCCTGCGGCCGGTGTGTTCCCCCTGGTGAATGTGACCGAGGGCAGGGACAACTTCTACGTCCGCGCCGAACTTCCCGGTATCAAGGCCGATGAACTGGACATTTCCGTGACGGCCGATACGCTTTCCATCTCCGGGGAAAGAAGGATACCTGTCGAAGACCAGAAGGTCCGCTATCACCGAAGGGAAAGAGAAGGGGGAAAGTTCAGCCGGAGCATCAGCCTGCCGGTGCCGGTGGATGCGGCAAAGGTTGAGGCGCGCTGTGCCGACGGGATTCTGACGGTAGTTTTACCCAAGGTGGAAGAAGCAAGGCCAAAGCAGATCCCTGTGAAGGTATCCTGATATTTCAGGATTCCATCCATGGCGAGAAAGGAGGGGATTCCTCATGGCGGATGCACAAAGCATGGCCCTTCAGGCAAGGGCAAAAACCCAAGTGACAAAGCCTGCCGAGCCTACGAAGCCGGGCCCGGTTTTTACGCCGGCGGTGGACATCTTTGAGACAGATGAAGAGATTACGCTGCTGGCCGATATGCCGGGCGCAAAAACGGACGGTATGAACATCGATCTCCGTGAGAACACTTTAACGCTGGATGCGGATGTCGGGTCTCCGGAAGGTCCCGACGAGGCCGATGTTCTTAGAGAGTACCGCACAGGCAAATATTTCCGGCAGTTTACCCTGTCGCAGGTGATTGACCAGGGAAAGATACGGGCAGAGTTGAAGGAGGGGGTTCTGCGCTTGAGCCTTCCCAAGGTCGAAGCCGCAAAGCCGCGTAAGATCAACGTCAGAAGTTCATAACGGAGAGGGCCTGTACGGAGTCTCATGGAGCATGGACGACGAATGAAAACATCGGGGCGGCCTGGGGATGAGAAATCAATACGGTCCTCTTATCAGGAAGCCGCCCTGATGTTTCTCTCCACAATAAGCGAAACATCTACTTGGATGCGAAGGAGGGTGGCCTTATGACTGTCTCTGAAAGAGCGAAAGAGAAGCTTGATGAAGCAAGCAAGGAGATAAAAGAGGCTATCGACAGTCTCAAGAAGGAAGTCGCGGATCTTGCCAATAAGGTCAAGGAGAAGTTCAGTGGAACGGGAGAAGATATGCGTCAATCTGCTGAAGGGCTTACTCGGGAGGTAAGGACACTGTCTGAAAAGGTGAAGGATCTGATCCCCAAGAGACGGAAAAGGAGTCGGTTGCCTATCCGTGGGGACAGGACTCTCGAATATCAGCCCGATGCCTGGGAGGAGCCCTTCCTTGAGCTTCGAAAGGCTACCGATCGCCTCTTCGATGAGTTCTTCCGAAGTTTCAAGGGGCCCCTGACAGAGTGGAGGCCTTCGTGGCACCTGCGACTGGCCCCTTTCGGCTCAGACTGGCCGCTCGTGGACATGGACGAAAACGATGAGGAGATCAGGATCACGGCGGAGCTCCCCGGGGTGGATAAGGAAAACATAGAAGTGTCCGTGACCGACGATAGAGTCACCATCCGCGGAGAAAAGAAAGGGCAACAGGAGAAAAGGGAAAGAGGCCATTACAGAATGGAGCGCTCCTATGGATCATTTCAAAGGAGTTTTGAGCTTCCATGCGAGGTGGAACCTGACAGGGCGGATGCCTCTTTCAAGGGCGGCGTCCTGACCCTGACGTTGCCCAAGTCGGCCGCGGCCCGGGAGCGCATTAAGAAGATCCCTGTGCGGAGCGGTTGAAAGAGACCGGGAATCGTAATGACGTTGTAAGGTCTTTCCCGTGTGGCCTTCTGAACCGCTGTGGGGGTCGATTTATTCTTGGATCGCGGAAGGCCCACGGAACCCCGATCCGCCGAAGGTATCCTTTAGCGGATCGGGGGTTTAGTCGGCTTCCGATTCAGTGGGTCTTGATCTCGATCCTCTTCTTTGAGGATGCCTCGGTCTTGGGCATGGTAATGGTGAGAATTCCGTTCTTGAACGAGGCATCCACCTTTTCGTGGTTCACCTCGCTCGGGAGGCGGAAGGTCCGTTGAAAACTGCCCGAGCAAATTTCACGCCGGTAGTAGTTTTGTTCCTTGGCCTCTTTCTCCTCTTTCTTCTCGCCTTTAAGGGTGAGCAGGTCCCCTGAAACGGAGACGTCAATGTCCTTGGCTTCCAGGCCTGGCAACTCCGCTTTGACGGTAACCTGACTGTCCGTCTCTGCGATATCCACTGAAGGTTGCCATTCCTCGGATCTCGCAAAGGGCCAAAAAGCTTCGGAGAAGAATCGTCTCATCATCTCCTCCATGTCCCCACGAAACCCAGCCAACTCCCGAAATGGTCTCCAGGGCGTAAGCTCCATAGCCATGACTCTCTCCTCCTTTCATCGTTGATCAATAATGCCGGGACGAAAAATAAGCATTCCTGCAGCTATGTCAAATAGGGGATTCTACGCAAAATTGGAGGAAACCCCGACGGAGAGACTCCCTTTCTCCATTCGGTCTTCTTGCGAATTACAACGGCAAGGCCTTCAAATCGCCGGCCAGGCCGAATCTAGGCGATGTCCTCTCGATGGGTTAATCCATCACGTGCAGTTTTTGATCGGAATCCTGACCGGGAAACCTCTTGCCTGATTTTGAAATAGCATGAAGAAAGGGACATTCACTGTGCCGGCATAGTGTGACCAACACTCCGCTCATCATGGACAGCCTGCGGTACTGGGTTATCGAGATGCATGTGGACGGGTTCCGGTTCGACCTCGGCGCAACCCTGGCAAGAGAACTCCATGAGGTAGACAAGCTTTCGGCCTTCTTCGACATCATCCACCAGGACCCGGTGATCTCTCAGGTCAAGCTCATTGCCGAACCCTGGGATCTGGGCGAAGGAGGTTACCAGGTCGGCAACTTCCCCGTTCTCTGGACGGAGTGGAACGGCGAATATCGAAACGCCATCAGGAGATACTGGAGCGGCGATCCGGGACAGATCGGAAGCGTGGCCTACCGCCTCACCGGAAGCAGCGATCTCTATGAGAAGACCGGCCGCCGCCCTTATGCGAGCATCAACTTCATCACTGCCCATGACGGTTTCTGCCTGGATGATCTCGTGAGCTACAACTGCAAGCACAATGAGGAAAATCTGGAAGGCAACCGAGACGGCTCAGAGGACAATCTCAGTTGGAATTGCGGAGTTGAAGGGCCGAGCCCCGACCCAGAAATTCTGGAACTGAGGGAAAGGCAGAAGCGGAACTTTCTCGCAACCCTTCTCTTCTCCCAAGGCGTGCCGATGATCTTGAGCGGTGACGAGATCATGCACACGAAAAAGGGCAACAACAACACCTATTGTCAGGACAATGAACTGAACTGGTTGAACTGGAACCTGGACTCATCCAAGTCTCGACTTCTTTCCTTTGTCCGGCTCCTCATCACCATCCGGCAGGAGCACCCGGTTTTTCGCAGGCGGAATTTTTTTCGCGGCAGGGCGATGAGGGACCCGAATCTTGCGGACGTGCTGTGGCTGCGACCCGACGGCAAACAGATGAACCGCACGGACTGGACGAATCCTGAGTCTCGTGCATTTGGGATGATGTTGATCGGGGACGCCATCGATGAATTGGACGAAAGAGGGAACCCGGTCGTCGATGACACCATGCTGCTCGTCCTCAACGCCGCACAGTTCGATGTCGAATTCGCGCTCGCTGAGGTGGCAGGCAAGAGAGGAGAATGGGAGATGATTCTGGATACGATCTTCCCCGGCGGCACGAGGTCATGCCCGCCGCTGAAACCCGGGGGCATCCATCGGATGGCCGCCCGTTCGGTGGCGCTGTTCCGCTTCGTGAGAGAAGGCCAGAGCAGTACAGAGGCGCCGAGTGCGATATCCCAGTGTAGACTGCCACTCCGGCGCTTTTGGGGGGCCCAGCGCCCCTCTCTCACAACGACGCCGCACCATCGCCCGTCCTAACTATTTCTGATCACTCCCTGAAGAGGTTGTTCGGCTCACAGCCACCGTGCATCCGGAAGCCGGCCCATATGGGTTGGGTATAAGTTTGGGTTCTCGGTCGCCCCGGCCTTGAAAGGCAATTTGCGATTCTGCCCTATTCATCCTTCGGAAGCCAGAGGAGGTATTGACAAATCAGCAGAGGATGATTAATTTAAGAACTAATTAAATTCTTACATAATATCAATGGGTTATGCGTTATCAGCTCGTTGCATATCTGTATTCCCCACAGTGAATCTTTCCGGCCATGATCCACAAGATCTTTTTTTTCTCTCAAACCAAACTTTTCCTGAAACTTTATTGAAGAAAGGAGTTGAGCAATGAACCTAAAACCGTTGAACGACAGAGTGTTGGTACTGAGGACCGCGGAGGAAGAGAAGACGGCGGGCGGGATCATCATCCCGGACACCGCCAAGGAGAAACCTCAGGAGGGCAAGGTGGTGGCCGCAGGCCCGGGCAAACTGGACGGAGACGGCAAGAGGATCCCCCTCCAGGTGAAGAAGAATGATCGGGTGTTGTTCGCAAAATATTCGGGAACCGAAATCAAGATCGACGGGGTGGAACATCTCATCATGCGCGAGGACGATATCCTCGGGATCGTCGAGAAGTGATCAAGGGAGGTTTTGAGCCATGGCAAAGAAAGAGATCAAATACAGCGTGCAGGCGCGGGAAAAATTGATGAGAGGGGTGGATACATTAGCCAATGCGGTGAAGGTCACTCTAGGGCCCAAGGGGCGCAACGTAGTCCTTGAGAAATCGTGGGGCTCGCCCAACATCACGAAAGACGGGGTGACCGTCGCAAAAGAGATCGAGCTTGAAGACAAGTTCGAGAACATGGGCGCCCAGATGGTCAAGGAGGTAGCCTCCAAGACGTCCGATGTGGCGGGAGATGGCACGACGACGGCCACCATTCTTGCCCAGGCCATTTACCGGGAGGGCTCGAAACTGGTGGCGGCCGGCTCCAACCCCATGGCCATAAAGCGGGGCATCGATAAGGCTGTGAGCACCGTGGTGGAAGAGCTCAAGAGGATTTCGAAGCCTACCAAGGACAAGACGGAGATCGCGCAGGTGGGGACGGTCTCTGCGAACAACGACAAGACCATCGGCGACATCATAGCGGAGGCCATGGAAAAGGTGGGCAAGGAAGGCGTCATCACGGTCGAAGAAGCCAAGAGCATGGAGACGACCCTGGAGATCGTGGAGGGGATGCAGTTCGACCGGGGTTACCTGAGCCCCTACTTCGTCACCGACCCCGAGAAGATGGAGGTTCACCTGGAAGATCCCTACATCCTGCTTCATGAGAAGAAGATCAGCGCCATGAAGGATCTGGTCCCCATCCTGGAACAGATCGCCAAGTCGGGCAAACCTCTCCTCCTGGTGGCGGAAGAGGTGGAGGGCGAGGCCCTTGCAACTCTTGTCGTCAACAAGTTGCGGGGGACGCTCAAATGCGCCGCGGTCAAGGCCCCCGGGTTCGGCGACAGGCGAAAGGCCATGCTTGAGGACATCGCGATCCTTACCGGCGGCCAGGTGATCAGTGAGGATCTCGGGGTCAAACTCGAGAATATCACCATGAAGGATCTGGGGACTGCCAAGAAGATCACGATCGACAAGGACAACACCACCATCGTGGACGGGGGCGGCAGCAGGAGTGCGCTGGAGGGACGTGTAAAGCAGATCAGGGCTCAGATAGATGAGACCACGAGCGACTACGACCGGGAAAAACTCCAGGAGCGGCTGGCCAAGCTCATAGGCGGTGTTGCGGTCATCAATGTGGGCGCGGCGACCGAAGCGGAGATGAAGGAAAAGAAGGCGCGGGTTGAGGATGCACTCCATGCAACTCGTGCTGCGGTCGAAGAAGGAATTGTCCCGGGTGGCGGGGTTGCCTTGATCCGCGCCATGAAGGCCCTTGAAAAGATGGATGGCGACGGCGAAGAGCGGCTTGGGATCAATATCATCAAGCGGGCGATCGAGGAGCCGGTCAGGCAGATTGCCAATAATGCCGGGTTTGAAGGCTCCGTCGTCGTTCAGAAGATCATGGATGGAAAAGGGAACAACTTCGGATTCAATGCGGAGACCGGCGAGTATGAGGACCTCGTGAAGGCGGGGATCATCGATCCCACCAAGGTCACCCGGTTCGCGCTTCAGAATGCTGCTTCCGTTGCGGGCCTCCTCATGACGACCGAGGCACTGGTGGCCGAGAAACCCGAGGAGAAGAAGCCCCCGGCGACGCCGCCCATGCCTTCGGAAGACATGTACTAACAGAAGATCGTACGCCGTATGATCGCCCGGGCGCAATTCACTCCGCCCGGGCGATCCGTGGTTTTCCCCCGAAAGACAGGATCGAGAAAGGTTGAGGTCCGGGGATGCTTCAGGCCATTATGAAAGGAGGCCTTAGAATTTTCCTTTCTCGATCGCTTTGATTCTGGACATTTCGGTCAATGGGACGAGATACTCCGGAAGCGGCTGTTTACAGCCTTTTCATCGAGGAAATCAAGCAGAAGTTCATGGCCGCGGATGCCGACCTGGTGGCCAGGGCGTATGCCTTCTCTAAAGAGAGGGTGCGCGGGGAGGGATCTGTGCCCTTCCGGGCCGCCGACCTGCTCCTGAAACAGAATGCCGATGCAGTCACCATAGCCTGCGCCCTCTTGGCCCCCATCTTGTGGCAAGGCCTTGCCAATGTCGTCGAAATCGAAAAACATTTCGGCCGCACGATTGCGGCCGCCCTCCAAGACCTGGATCCCCATTCTGTTCAACGCCACGAAAACCAGCCATATCGCCGGGAGAACGTCGGATCTCTTCTGGCCTCCATGGGAACCGTTCCACGTAAGACCCTTCTCCTGATCGTCTTTCGCCTGCTGGCGCTGGAGGAAGCCACCGTTTCCCGAGAGGCGGATGCCGGTCAGATGGCGCGGGAGACCCTCGATTTTTACGTTCCCATTGCCGATCGTTTGAGCCTGGGCGAATTACGCCGACAGTTGGAGGACGCATCTTTTCAGATCTTGGACTTCCAAGGCTATGCGGATCTGAGGCAGAAACTCATCCCTATCCAGGCCGAAGACGATAAGTGTCTGTCCATCCTGTTGTCCGTTGTCAGGCGTATGCTGCACAGCAACGGCATAGAAGGCCGCGTCCACGGAAGAACCAAGGGCCTGCACAGTGTCCGCCGCAAGATGATACGAACCGGCAAGACCCTCGAGCAAATCATGGACCGCGTCGGATTGCGTGTCATCGTGCGATCGGTACCGGATTGCTATGCTGTTCTGGGTTTGCTGCATTCTCATTTTAAGCCCATACCCGGCACCTTCGACGACTACATCGGGCTGCCCAAGGACAACGGCTACCAGTCTCTGCATACCTGTGTCTATCCCGTTCGCGAAGTCTCCCGCAAACCCATTGAATTCCAGATTCGCACCGAGCTGATGCACGCCGAGGCAGAACACGGAACGGCCGCGCACTGGCGTTACAAGAGCGATGCCGAAGTCACGGAGCGCGACCGCCAGCGTGCGCAGTGGATGATGGGCCTCGCGCGTCAGTACGAAGAGTCGGACAGCACGGAGGCGTTCATAGATCTTCTCTACCGGCAGGTGTTCCGGGATCATCTGGTGGTTTTCGGCAACGGCGGCCGCATTGTCCGTTTGTTCGAAAGGGCCACGGTCCGAGACTACCTGAGCATCATCAACATCCGTTTTCCCAGGGGAGCGGCGGTGAGGGTGAACGGTAAGACCGCCGACATGAACCAAATGCTCCGGGACGGTGATTCCATCGAGGTGCTCGTGGGGGGCGATTCGCCCTCTGGCAGAATCAGCGTCGACCGGTCCCGTCATTGGTTCGATGACCGCGCGGACAGTCATCCCGCGGCCGTCCTGCGCCGGGAGTCATAAGAGGAGGGCCAGCAATGCCTGCGACCGGTCAGTACCACTCGCATCCTGGCAAAATCGCGTTTATCGGCAACTACCCGCCCCGCCGCTGCGGCATCGCCACCTTTACCAGCGACCTGCTGACGGCCCTGGTCGAGGAGAACCCTGCCGGGGAATGCTGGGCCGTGGCGATGAACGATGTGCCGGAGGGATACCGATATCCCGGCCAGGTTCGCTTCGAGGTGAATCAGAGAATGCTGGGGGAATATCGGCTGGCTGCGGATTTTCTGAATATGAACCGGGTAGAGGTGGTTTGTCTCCAGCACGAGTTCGGGATCTTCGGAGGTGAGAACGGCGCCCACGTGCTGGATCTGCTTGGCAACCTGCGGATGCCGGTGGTCACTACCCTGCATACCGTGCTTCAGTCGCCCTCCAGCGGGCAACTGGCCATTGCCAGGCGGATCGCGCAGCTTTCCGATCGCCTGGTGGTGATGAGCCGGCGGGGAGAGCAAATCCTTCAGGCGGTCTATGGCGTTCCGCCTGAAAAGATTGCACTGATCCACCACGGAATCCCGGATGTGCCCTTCGTGGACCCCAACTTCTACAAGGACCAATATGGAGTCGAAGGCCGTAAGGTGATTCTGACCTTCGGACTGCTTTCGCCCGGTAAGGGCATCGAGACCATGATCGACGCCTTGCCGGAGGTAGTAAGAGAGCACCCGCAGGCAGTCTACATCGTCTTGGGCGCGACCCATCCCCATGTGAAAAAGGAACATGGCGAGGCTTACCGGTTATCGCTGCAGCGCCGCGCACGGGAGATCGGGGTCGGCGATCATCTGATCTTTCATAACCGGTTCGTGGACTTGAAGGAGTTATGTGAATTTCTCGGGGCCGCGGATATCTACGTCACGCCTTATCTGAACCGGGAGCAGATCGTTTCCGGGACCCTGGCCTATGCGCTGGGCAGCGGAAAGGCGACGGTCTCCACCCCTTACTGGTATGCCGAGGAGATGCTCGCCGAAGGCCGGGGCCGGATCGTTCCCTTTCAAGATGCCGCCGCGCTGGCTTCCCACGTGAACGACCTCTTGGCCCAAGAGGTGGAGCGGCACGCCATGCGCAAGCGTGCCTACACCTTTTGCCGCAGCATGGTCTGGAAAGAGGTGGCACGGCGGTATCTAGAGATTTTCAATCAGGTCAGACAGGAAAGGGAAAGCATGCCGAGGCCCGTTTTCCGCGCCAAGACCATAGGGGCGGTTCCGCGTGAAATCCCCCAGCCCAGCCTGGATCACATCATCCGGCTTACGGACGATGTGGGCATCCTGCAGCACGCAAAATTCATCGTTCCGGACCGCTTTCACGGCTACTGCACCGATGACAATGCCAGGGCGCTGATCGCGGTGCTGATGGCTCAGGACATGATGACCGACAGCGATGTCATTACCAATTTGGCCTGCACCTACATCAGCTTTCTGCACTATGCCTTCAACGAAGAGAACGGCCGTTTCCGTAATTTCATGGGCTATGACAGAAGGTGGCTCGAGGATGCGGGGTCTGAGGATAGCCATGGACGGGCCACCTGGGGGTTGGGTAAGGCGGTGGCTCTGGCCGAATCGGAAGAGACCCGGGCCGCGGCTCAGGGGGTGTTTGAAAAGGCACTGCCCCCTTTGGCGGAGTTCGATTCACCAAGGGCGTGGGCCTTTGCCCTCGTCGGCATCCATGGGTACCTGAGCAGGTTCGGAGGCGACAGCAAGGTACGGCGTATCCGGGAACAGTTGGCCGGTAAACTGATGCAACTGTACCGAACAAATGCGAACGACGAGTGGCCTTGGATCGAAGACCGGGTGACTTATGCCAATGGGAAGATCTCCCAGGCCCTCATCATGTCGGGCGCTTCGCTGGGCGATGAAGAGATGCTCAAAGCCGGGTTCCGCTCCCTGGAATGGCTCCTGGGACTGCAGACCGACACCAAAGGCCATTTCGTTCCGGTGGGCAACAACGGCTGGTATCTGCGGGGCGGCACAAAGGCACGGTTCGATCAACAGCCCATCGAGGCGTTGCACATGATCGAGGCCTGCCGCGAGGCCTACGACATCACCAACGATGCAGGGTGGCTCACCTATGCCCAGCGTTGCCTGGAATGGTTCCTCGGGCGAAATGATCTGAATGCGCCCCTGTACGATCATAAATCCGGCGGCTGTTGCGACGGACTGCAGGCGGACGGCCCCAACCGCAACCAGGGTGCGGAATCGACCCTGGTCTGTTTCCTTTCACTGCTCAATCTGAACCAGTTGCGGAGCCGTCAGATCGAGGTGGAGGCAACGTCAATAACGGATCTGAAATGTCCCCGGGAGATGCCGCGCATGGCCAATGAACCCATCGTCATGTCTTCACCTGTCCTGCCCGACCGTGAGGCATCGCCGCCCTCTCGCGGCGCGGAGAAGCGGGGAGTTCAACTAACCCATGAGCTTGGAAACGAAAGGAAGCAGGAGAATGGATCCTTTGATTTTCAGGGAATATGACATCCGCGGTGTGGTGGAGAGGGATTTCAACCTTGCCGATGTCGAGAAGATCGGCCGGGCTTATGCAACGTACCTTGCCGAGCAAGGCGGGAGGACGTGCGCTGTAGGACGGGATTGCCGTTTGAGCTCAGAGGAGATCGAGGGTGCTTTGATCAAGGGTATGAGGAGAGGAGGTGCGGATGTAACCGACCTGGGACTGTGCCCCACGCCTGCCCTGTATTTTTCATTGCACCACCTAAAGGTGGATGGCGGGGTGATGATCACGGCGAGCCATAACCCTCCCGAGTACAACGGGTTCAAGATCTGCGTGGGTCCGGAGACGATTTTCGGCAGCGAGATACAAAAGATACGAAAAATCATTGAATCCGGGGAGTATTCCACAGGGCGCGGCTCCCTGTCCGAGCATGCGATCCTGAAAGAATATTGCCGACACCTGGCGGACAATGTCCGTTTGGAGCGCCCCCTCTTTATGGCGGTGGACGCCGGTAACGGCACCGGCGGCCTGGCGGCCGGTCCTCTTCTGAAAAGCCTGAAGTGCGAGCCGCTGGAGTTGTTCATGGACCCGGACGGCACCTTCCCGAATCACGTACCCGATCCGGCCGTGCCGCGCAACCTGGAGTCTCTTTCCCGCATAGTGGTCGACAAGGGATTGGAAGTGGGGCTTGCGTTTGACGGAGACGCTGATCGTCTGGGCGTCGTGGACGAAACAGGGCAAATCATCTGGGGCGACATGCTCATGATCATCTTTGCCAGGGAAATTCTGAAGAACCATCCTGGGGCTGTCTTCATTGGGGACGTCAAGTGTTCTCAGGTGATGTTCGACGACATCAAGGCCGGCGGCGGAAAGCCGATCATGTGGAAGACGGGGCATTCCCTGATAAAGCGGAAATTGAAAGAGGAAAAGGCGCTCCTGGCCGGTGAGATGAGCGGGCACCTGTTCTTCGCAGACCGGTACTTCGGTTATGACGATGCCATTTACGCGGCGTGCAGGTTGCTGGAGCTCCTTTCCAGGGGAAAAACGCCTCTCAGCAGGCATCTCGCGGACCTGCCAAAGATCTGTAACACACCGGAGATCAGAGTCCATTGTCCGGAACATCAGAAATTCAGGGTGGTGGAGAGGGCAAAAGAGATCTTGAGAAAAGATGCGCAGGTGATCGATATTGACGGCGTTCGCATTCTCTTTCCGGACGGATGGGGGCTGGTTCGAGCCAGCAATACCGGTCCCGTCCTCGTGCTGCGGTTTGAAGCGCAGAGTGAATCGAGACTCAGGGCGATACAGGAATACGTTGAAGGAGTTGTTGCGAAGGCCAAGACAGAACTGAGCTGACCCTGGAGGACACTTGCGGACCAACGTGTGGAGGAATGTTTTCGTATGTCTGATTATCGGTTTAACGAACTCTTTACGCGATACCATGGGAACCCCATCATCGGGGCATGGGACATCCCTTACCAGGCCAATTCGGTCTTCAACGCGGGAGCGACCAAGATAGGGGACGAGACCCTGCTTCTCATGAGGGTCGAAGATCGGCGAGGCATGTCCCACCTCACCGTTGGAAGGAGCAAGGACGGAGTCACCAACTGGAAGATCGACCCTGCACCAACCATGTATCCCGCCCCAAAAACCAACCCTGAAGAGATCTGGGGCATCGAAGATCCCAGGATCACCTTCATAGAGGAAGAAAACCTGTGGGTGATCGTCTATGTTTCCTACTCCAAAGGAGGCCCTCTCGTATCGCTTGCCACAACCACGGACTTCAAGAGCTTCGAGCGAAAAGGGGTGGTAATGCCTCCCGAGGACAAAGATGCAGCCATTTTCCCGGTCCGTTTTAACGGCCGCTGGGCCATGCTCCACAGGCCGGTGCCCTCCTTTGCCAACGTAGGCGCACATATCTGGATTTCTTTCAGCCCTGACATGAAACACTGGGGCGATCACCAGATTGTCATCCCCTCCCGCAGGGGCTCCTGGTGGGATGCCAACAAGATCGGCCTTTCGCCCCCGCCTCTGAGGACGGATAAAGGCTGGCTCATCCTGTACCATGGGGTACGGATGACAGCGAGCGGATGTCTTTACAGACTGGGCCTGGGACTACTCGACCTCGAGAACCCGACCAGGCTCCTCGCCCGTTCGGACGAATGGGTGTTTGCCCCACAGGAGGATTACGAGATCCAGGGCGACGTGGATAAAGTGGTCTTTCCCTGCGGGTGGGTATCCGAAGGAGACGATCTCCGCCTTTACTACGGCGGCGCGGATAAACGCATAGCCCTGGCCACGGCACGCATATCGGAAATGCTGGAATGGCTGGGGATTCACAACCGGATGGAAGAGGAATAGCAACAGGAGAATTGCCATGCTCTCTCCCTGGGGTGGGTGAATGCAGGAAGGGGACGTGATGACATGGAGAAGCATGAAGATAACCGGGTTGCCGTCATCCTGGCAGGAGGAATGGGGACTCGTTTTTGGCCCCTAAGTACCGAGGAGAAGCCGAAACAGTTTCTTTGTCTCTTTGAGGACGACAGGACCCTGCTTCAAAAAAGCTACGACCGGTTGTCCGGCCTTGTCCCTGCCGACCGCATTCTCGTCCTGACCGGCAGTCGCTTCGTGCATTTGGTGAAAGAGCAACTGCCGGAAATCCCCGGTGAGAACATCATTGGAGAGCCGGTGCCACGAGACACCGCCGCGGCCGTATGTCTTGGCAGTGTCCTCTGCAAGAAGCGCTTTGGAAATCCGGTCATCCTGGTGGTAACGGCCGACCATCTGATAGAACCCGCAGAGCGTTTCCGGAAGACGGTTCTTTCAGCCATGCACTCCGCACGGCAGAACGGCGTCATGTACGTCTTCGGCATCAAGCCCACATACCCGGCAACAGGCTATGGCTATCTTGAGCTTGGGCCGAAGATCGAAGAAAGGGACGGCATTGAGCATTTCGACCTGCTTCGCTTCGTGGAGAAGCCGGATTTCGAAACGGCACAGCGTTACGTTCAGACCGGCAGGTTTTTGTGGAACGCGGGGATGTTCGTATGGAGGACGGACACCATCCTGGCGGAAATCGGGGAACACATCCCTGCTCACCTGGAGATCATCTCCGAGACGATCAAATTCTATCGAACCCCTCAGTGGCCCCGGGTGCTGGAGAATGCCTTCGAATGCCTCGAAGCCGTTTCGATCGATTATGCCGTTATGGAAAAATCGCGGAATATCCGCTGTGCAGGCTGCACCTTCTCCTGGTCCGATGTGGGGGGCTGGAACGCTATGAGAGCCTTTCTTCCGCGGGATGCCGCATGCAACTTTTTTCGCGGACGGGTGAGGAATACAGAATCAAATGAGAACTTGGTCTTTTGTGAAGACAGGAATGAAGCCGTCATGCTCGTGGGCGTGAAGGACCTCGTCGTTGTTCGCGCGGGCGACAGGACTCTTGTCGCTCACAAGGACCGAACCGAGGAAATCAAGAAGCTCGCTCAGCAAAGCTCCATATAAATCGAAAGAGTGCCCGACATGAATGACAAGCGCGACTATTACGAGATCCTGGGCGTAGGCAGGCACGCCTCCGACGAGGACATCAAAAAAAACTATCGTCGCCTGGCCATGAAATACCACCCGGACCGAAATCCGGGGGACAAAGAGGCCGAAGAATATTTCAAAGAGGCTGCGGAGGCCTATGAAGTCCTGCGCGATCCTGAGAAACGTCGGATCTATGACAACTACGGCCATGCAGGGCTGCAGGGGAGCGGATTCCGGGGGTTCAGTGGTTTTGAAGATATCTTTTCATCCTTCGGAGACATCTTCGACAACTTCTTCGGGTTCGGCATGGGATCCCGCCCACGTGAGCGATCCAGGAAGGGGAACGACCTCCGATACGATTTGAAGATCAGTTTCCTTGAGGCCGCGCTCGGAGCTGAAAAGGAGATCGAGATCCCAAGGATTGAAAACTGCGATCACTGTAACGGGTCAGGCGTGGAGATCGGGTTCGGAAGAGAGGTCTGCCGGTCCTGCGGGGGCCGGGGCAAGATCATCACGTCCCAGGGGCTAATTCGTATCGCCACCACGTGCCGGGACTGCAGGGGCTCTGGTGAGGTCATTGCCCATCCCTGCGAAGAATGCGGCGGTTCCGGTCGTGTTCGGGTGACAAGAAAACTCCACGTGAAGATTCCGGCCGGTGTTCAGAGCGGCATGAGCCTGAGGTTGAACGGCAAAGGAGAGCGAGGTGACGACGGAGCGGTTCCCGGCGACCTCTACGTTCGGATCCATGTGGAAGAGCATGAGTTCTTCAAGAGGGAGGAAGACGACATCATTTGCCATGTTCCTGTTTCTTTCGTGGATGCGGCACTGGGAGTCACCCTGGAGATTCCGACACTAGAAGGGCCGGAAAAGCTGGATATCCCTCAAGGGACTCAGCCGGGGGAGGTGTTGAGGTTGCGAGGCAGAGGCATCCCCAGCTTGAGAGGCCGGGGCCGGGGGGATGAGCTCGTCGTGGTGGATGTCCGGATACCCACTCACCTGAGCAAGAGGCAGGAACAACTGCTTCGGGAGTTCGCCAGGCTGGAAACCGAAAGACGGGACGAGAAGTCCCAGTCTTGGCGTATCTTGTCCAGGAGAACGAATGAAGACTCCTTTCGAGGAAATTCCATGAACTGAGAAGAACGCTCCGTTCCGAAGGTGAGAGGCGGTCCATGCTGACGACAACAAAGAGAGAGTATCTCAGGCGATTGCTGAACAAGGAGGCGGAAGAGCTTCTGAAGAGAAACGGAAACCCCCTGCTGAATATTGCCAGGTCTGCCGCGGAGACGGAGGTAAAGGCTGCCGACCCTCTGGATAAGGCCGTGGCGGAGTTGGACCTGGACTTGCATTTCCACATGCGGGAGAGGGAGAGGAAACTGTTTCTCAAAATCCGGGAAGCGCTGGCACGTATTGACGAGGGAACGTACGGCATTTGCGAAGAATGCGGCAGGGATATCTCCTTCACCCGGCTGAAAGCCCGTCCTGTCACAACACTTTGCATCCATTGCAAGAAGAGACAAGAGGCGGAAGAGAGGAGGCGGGGACTGTGAGCTCCTGAAGAGAGACCGGGCAAGGGGTACTGTCAGGGGAGGTGCACTCAGGGAGATGTACGGCTTTGGATCAAGTGGAAGCGGGGGAGAAAAATTCGGCATGAGTGGGCGTTTAACAGAGGCCAGGGTTTTCGACCAGATCAGTCGTATCTTGTCGCGGGTTCAGGGAAGGATTACGCATAGCGCGCTGAAGAAGATTCTGCGTATTGCAGAGGTTCTGGATACGGACCGGCAATACTCCAGGGAGATTGACGGGCTGAGAAAGGCCGTTGAGGGCGACCATCCTTATCTACGACTCTTCGATCTCATCGGAAAGAAGAGTCCGTCGTGCAGGGAGAAGCTTTTCAGAAACTTCTTTATCAACGCAGTCTTCAACGGCAACAGGTTAAGGGAGGCCTTCTACCGCCGGTACCGAATCTGCAAGCCTTTCTTCTTCGTCATCTCTCCAACCATGCAGTGTAACCTCCGGTGCCTCGGCTGCTATGCCGGCAGCTATCCCAGAGGCGGGAGTCTATCCCGCGATCTGATCGACAAGATCCTGGAAGATGCCAAGGCCATGGGAATCTATTTTGTCACGGTCTCGGGTGGGGAGCCGTTTTGCAGAGAAGACATCCTGGATGTCTTTCACACCCATGAGGACGTCTACTTCCAGGTGTTCACGAACGGGACCCTGATAGACCGCAATCTGGCTGAAGAGATTTCCCGCCTGGGCAATGTCGCTCCCGTCATCTCTTGCGAAGGCCTTGAAAAAGAAAACGACTACCGCCGGGGCAAAGGGACATTCAAGAAGATCTGTGACGCCATGGACAGCCTGAGAGAGGCCGGAGTGATTTTCGGTTTTTCCACGGTGCCGGCTGCGTACAACTATGCTGTGCTGCAGAGCGACGCCTACTATGATTTCCTCGTCCGGAAAGGCGCTCTCTTTGGATGGCTGTTCCAGTATATCCCGATAGGTGCGAGGCCGGACCCGAACGTCATGTTGGGACCGGAGCGGCGGGTTGCCCTTTACAACAAGGTGAGGGAGGTGAGAAACAGGCATCCTCTCTTCATAGCGGATTTCTGGAATGACGGCCCCTACGTGGATGGCTGCCTTGCGGCGGGCCGAACCGACAGAGGATATTTCCACATAAACAGCAATGGGGACATCGAACCCTGCGTGTTTGTCCACTTCGCCGTGGACAATGTTCACCGGATTTATGAGCGAGGAGGCCACTTGTGGAACGGATTGGATTCAGAGTTCTTCAGGGCGATCAGAGAGGGCCAGCCTTGGAACAGGAATCATCACATGCCCTGCATGATCATCGATAATCCGCATTGTCTTCGGAACCTGATCAAAAAGACAAGTGCTTATCCTACCCACGAGGGGGCGGAGAGTCTTATCAGAGATCCGGTCCTCGTGGGGCATCTCGATCGTTATTCAAAGGATCTGACGCAGCTCTGGTCTGAAAGAGACCCCTCATGTCGCCCTGAGGAAACGGTACCCTTTTTGCCAGCCACAAGGCCCCAGGCCCCAACCACGTCCTGCGACCCGATTCCATGAGGAGTCGTCATGCCTGTTTAGGAAGGATTAATGAGCACCTTGAACATCCAATTCGCCCAAAAACAGGTTATTGAAATCACCCGGAGCGGCCCCCGCATATCCGTTCCGATGGAGGAACGGGCCACCCTGTTAAGAGAGCTTGCCTTGCTCCCTGGCAGTGAAGTGTTGAACCGGATTCTAGCTCTGGAAAGCCCCGGCGCTTTTGTCCGACGGCTTCCCTGCGTTGACTTTCTCTGGCTGCTGAAGAAGGTCGGAGAGGGGGACTGTCTGCCCCTCCTGGAACTTGCCTCCACCGATCAGTGGCAGTTTCTCCTGGACCTGGAAACGTGGGAGAGAGACCGTCTGGACATACAGCAGACCTCCCGATGGCTGGACCTTCTGCAGCAGGCCGACTGTACAAGGCTTGTAAAATGGCTTTTCAGCGCAGGCGAAAACCTCGCCTATTACTTCTTCTTCAAGTCTGTCGAGGTTGTGTTTACAAGCAACAAAGAAGAGGCTCCCGATCTTCCGGACGGATTTTTCAGCCTCGACGGAGTCCTTCACATAAGGGTACTCGACGTGGGATATCGGGAGTCCCTCGAAGCCATCATCCGGGTGATGGCCGCGGAAGACTTCATGAGATATCAGGCCCTCTTCCTGGGGTTTGCCGGAGTCCTCCCTGCCGAACTGGAAGAAGAGATGTACCGGCTGAGGTCCGTTCGCCTGGCTGAGCAGGGGTTTCTTCCCCATGAAGAAGCCATCGCAGTCTATTCACCCCTCGATCTTGGCATGCTCAAGACGGAGGATATTCATGACTCCTTCGACATCCTGGGAGACGAGGAGACCCGAGCCCGGGCCCCCGTTCTTCCGCTCGCCCAGGCAGGGACCCGGAACCTGTTCATGGACGTTGTAGGCACGATTAGGGATCCTCTCCTGCTGGACAGGTTGAGGCTTGAATTTGCAGGGCTCGCCAATCAGATCCTGTCTGCCGACGGCGTCGAGGTGCACGAGCTGGATACCCTTGTCGAGGCGTGCAAGAAAGCCGCGCGGATTGTCAATCTTGCGATCGAAAGGAAATGCGGCCGTGATTTCTCCTCTGCAGAAAAGCTCTTGAGGCACCATGCCCTCGTCAGCCATTTTCGAGTGGGGTTCGGGATGGTGCTCAAACTCAAGTGGGAGGCGGAGCGCTGGCTGAAGGGAAGTTGGTTCCGCAGGCAGGGATTGGCCCCGGATTTCTGGGGAGAGCATTGGGGAGGCATCCTCAAGGGTCTTCTGGAAAAACGGCCCTTATTCTATGGCGGCGCCGGTTGCGAGGGAGATTACAGGGACTTTGAACTCCCCTCGGAACTTGAACAATGCCTCAAGGTTCTTCATGGGTTGATGGCGCTGGACGGAGTTCTTGAGAAGCTGACCGGATCTTACCGGATAGGACGCCTTCCACAATCGGCACGGTCCATGACCTGCCATTCGTTTTTCTTCAATCTCTGGGGCAGGCTCTTGCTGAAACTGGAGCCGTCCTTCTCAGGCTTGACCCTGAAGCAATCCAAACTCCTGCTGGGGCAACTCAGGGGCGGCGCCAGACGGCCGCCTTACAAAATGTCCGGTCATGAGAAGGCTTTTCTGAGAGAGATCATGTCTCATGTAGACAGCCATTGGCCCGAGGCAGAGGATGTTTTGTCTCAGATGTGGGAGGAGTTCCAGAAGGAATACGAACGAATGTCACTCCAAGAACTGGATCCCAGGTATTCGAGATTTATCACTATCGAGGCCGCCTGATGGATGGATTCAGCAAGTGGAGAATAGAGCCATGGAATCCGTGGAAATTAAACTGAGGGGGATCGATAGATGCGAATTCGTCCTCAACTACACAAAAAAGATCGTGGAGATGCTGGGCCAGCCTGAATTGAGTTTGGAAGTTGAGGCAGGACAGGTCAGCGAGGACCTGTCCTGCCTCATTGAATCCCTAGGCTACCATGTCGTAGCCAGAAAGACTATGGACGGCTGGATCCAGGTGAAAGCTGTGAAGGCAAACCCTGAGCGTTCAGCCTAAAACAGCGCTGAGCCGGGCACGCCTTTAGAGGTCTGATCCGCCAACCGGCGGACATCGGCCAGACATCACCGGCCCTTCGGGTTCTTGTTGGCGCAGTCACATCCTCCCGATTTCTTCTCCTCCATGATCTTTTCCAGGATCAAGGATCGGCCGTGCTCTTCAACATCTCTCAGGATGTCCTGAGCGGTGTAACCGAAACAGTAACAAACGAGTTCGCTCATATGCAAATCCCCTCGCACCACAAGAAGTAAGGGATCATTGCCCGATGTAGAACCCTAAACCGATCCCGAAGGGTAGAATAAAACCAGGCTTTATACAACAAGAGTCATGAGACCTTGTTGAAAGGGTTGACGTTTATGATGAGAGCGCCTGGGCTATTCTGCCTGTTTATGCTTCCCTCGCAAGTGTCTAAAACGCTATACTAATCGTACCGTTTACCACTGTTTTCTTGCAGTCCACTTCCAAATAGGCAAAGAGTGAGAAAGATGCCAAGATGGTTGGTCGCTGCCTTTGGGGTTGTATTCCTCGCCTTGTTGATCGTGGGGTGGTGGTTTTACCGGTTCCAGGAGCAGCAGGTGCGTGCCGAGGTCGAGAAAGACCTCCTGGCCATCTCCAGCCTGAAGGTCCTCCAGATCGCCAACTGGCGCGCAGAACGGCTGGCCACCGCCAATGAAATCCTGGACAGACGGTTTACCAGCGATGTGATCGCACCCTGGATGGTCAGCCCCCGGGACGAGGTCACCGAGTCGATTCTCTATTTGTTCGGGTCTCTGCAGAAGCATTGTCAATACCGGGATGCCCTGCTTGTAGATGCGGAGGGTCTTCCGAGATTGAGCTTGTCCGGCCGTACCGCTCAAGTCGACTCCGTAACCGTCGAAGCGATTGACCAGGCACTACGGGAGAAACGCTGTGTGCTGACCGACCTTCACAACGACACCTCCGGGCTTGATCCGCACTTGGATGTCATCGTGCCGCTTCTTTCCGGAAAAAGGGAACCACCCGAGCCTGTCGGGGCGATCATCCTTCAAATGGACGCCCCGGAATATCTCTATCCCCTGATCAAATCCTGGCCGACGTCGAGCCGGAGCGCGGAGACTTTGCTCGTCCGGCGCGACGGAGACGCCGTTCTGTTCCTCAATGATGTTCGTCACCAAAGAGACACAGCGCTGAATCTCCGGATCCCATTGGGCCGGAGCGAAGTGCCTGCGGTGATGGCAGTGCTTGGCAAGGAAGGGCTGGTGGACGGAAAGGACTACCGAGGGGTCGAGGTGCTCTCGGTCCTCAAAGCCATTCCCGATTCGCCGTGGTTCATGGTGGCGAAGGTAGATAAGGCCGAGGTCATGGCCCATTGGCGCCTTCTGTCCATCATCATCCCTGCTCTGGTCTTGGGGCTCACAGCTGCAATGGCCGCTGCGATGGGGATGGCCTGGCAGCATTATGCCAAGGCTCATTATCGCGAGCTTTTCAAGTCCGAGGCGGCGTTGAGAGAGGGTGAATCGCGTTACCATACGACCGTCATGAGCATTGGAGATGGTGTGATCGTGACCGACGTCAAGGGAATGGTAGACCTGCTGAACCCTGTCGCCGAAACTCTCACCGGCTGGAGACAGGAAGAGGCACGAGGCAAACCCGTAGCCGAGGTCTTCCGCATCGTCAATGAGCATACCCGCAATCGGGTAGAGAACCCGGTAAAGCGGGTCCTCCGAGAGGGGGCCGTCGTAGGACTGGCGAACCACACCTTGCTAATCGCCCGGGACGGGAGAGAATACCCCATTGCGGATAGCGGCGCGCCTATCCGAAGCAACGATGACGAAATCATAGGAGTGGTGCTCGTCTTTCGCGATCAGAGCGAGGAGATGGCATTCCTGAGGGAGCTGCGACGAAGCGAGGAGAATTACAGGAACTTGTACGACGAAGCTCCTGCAGGGTATGTGGAGATGAGCCCCGAGGGGCGGATTGAAAGGGTAAACAAGAAGATTCTGGAGATGCTGGGCTACGCCGAGGAGGAGATGCTGGGCAGGCCAATATGGGAGTTCGTGGTTGAAAGAAAGGACGCCGAGAAGGTCGTCAAGGCAAAACTCTCGGGCCGTCAAGATCCCGGTGCGGCCTCGGAGCCGACCCTGAAGAGGAAGCATGGCCAACCCATCCCTGTGCTCATCAAAGACAAGTTTGTGAAGGACCATGAGGGCAGGATCTTAAGGATGCGGGCCATGATTCAGGATATCACCGAGACCAAGAAGGCTGAGGAGGCACTGCGAGCGCATGAAGCACAGCTTGCGAAAATCAATCAGATCATGTCGGGAATACTGGAGCATACCCACATGCTTGCAGCTCTCTTGGATACGCAATTCAACTTCATCTGGGTTAATCGCGCCTACGCAGCCGCCGGCCTACAGGACACGGCGTTTTTCATTGGTAAGAACCACTTTGACCTCTATCCTCACGAAGAGAACAAGTCGATTTTTCAAAAGGTCGTGGACACCGGAGAGCCCTTCTTCATCACTGCCAAACCGTTCGTATATCCCGGCCAACCTGAACGTGGCATAACCTATTGGGACTGGAGCCTGATCCCAATCAAGGATGCTGCTGGTACGGTAACTAATCTCGGTTTTACCTTAATGGAAGTGACCGAGAGGGTCAGAGCACAGGAGGAGCTTCGAAAAGCGCACGATCAACTGGAATTGCGGGTCCGAGAGCGGACAGCGGAACTGGTTCGCAAGAACCGGGAACTGCAGGATTTCGCATTCGTTGCCTCCCACGATTTGAGCGAGCCACTACGGAAGATACAGACTTTCGGAGATCTCCTGAACATAAAGGGTGCCAATTGCCTTGGCGAGGCCGAGAAAGACTACGTCTCCCGAATGACCGGCGCCGCTAATCGAATGCAGGAGCTTCTTAATGCGCTCCTCGCATATTCGCGCCTGGATACGAAAGCGCAGGGCTTCACAAATCTGAATCTCGATGAGATCGTGAGGGATGCGGTTTCAGATCTGGATGTGACGATTGGAAGGATAGGAGCTCGCGTAGAAATAGGCCCGCTGCCTTCCGTAAACGGCGACCCAGTTCAGTTGAGGCAATTGTTCCAAAACCTTATCGCCAATGCGCTCAAGTACTCCCGCTCGGATCCAAAACCCTTCGTCCGGATCCACGGGGAGAAGAACCATGATTATTGCAGGATCTTGGTGGAAGACAACGGCATCGGGTTCGACGAGAAATACCTGGACAAGATTTTCCAGCCGTTTCAGCGCCTCCACGGGAGGAACGAATACTCTGGAACAGGAATGGGACTGGCAATCTGCAGAAGGATCGTCGAGCGACATCATGGCGTAATCACCGCCCGGAGCACTCCAGGAAAGGGCTCGACATTCATCATTACGCTGCGAAACGAAGCGAAAGAGTAAGGGCCGGCCGCAAGAAAACGGTTAAAAGAAGGGACGCTGGGAGTCCTTCCGCAGCCCTGAGAGGATGATGAAGAGCCGCAATGTGGCCATGGGCATTGGCTTCCATGATCGGATAGGGGCAAGTTGGGCGCACAGTCAGGAACGCCACCGGGGCCAGGCTGTAGAGCTTTGCATAGACTCCTTCACGAGAAGACTCGGGGTACTCTGGGCTCGGCCTCTGTCTTCACTTCCCGTCGATCAATAGGACCAGCACCGGCTGTTTGTCCTGGCCCTCGACCCTGCGCGCCGTCAGCCCGATCCTTTTGCCTCCATCCGATGCCTGAACCTCGTATTCCCTTTTCCCCCCGCCTTTTTCGAGAAGCTCCCGGAGATCCTGCTCCAGGCCGGAGTCGGTCCATCGCGCCCCTTGAAGCGTAAAGAAGGGACGGCCCGCGGCCTCCTTCTCCCCCACGTGGAACATGTCGCAAAAGGCCGGGTTGACCGCTCGGACACATAGCTCATGATCGAGCACCACCAGGGGGTGGGGCACGGACTGCATGACCCCCGCGGCCTCGACCTGGGCCCGAAGCGCCTTGATCTCCGTCTCCTTGAGGCGGGTCACGTCTCCGAAGGTAACGACCACCCCGTCGATCACGTTCTGGCTGTTCCTGTAAGGAAGCATCCGAACCGAGAACCACCTCCCATCCCTCATCTTTACATCCACCTCCTTCTTGTTCAGATTTTCGAGCACATCCCGGACATCGGCGAGGAAATTCTCATAGACAAGGTTGGAGGTGATATCCGCAATGGGCCTGCCGATATCCTTCTCGATCAGGTTGAAGAGCCTGGTTACCGGCGGCGTGAAGCGCTTGATCAGGAGGTTTCGGTCCAGAAAGAGCGTCCCCACGTCGGTCGAGCAAAACAAGTTTTTTGCATCGTCCTCGGCACGCAGGAGCTCCTCGTTCTTTCGCAGGAGCTCCTGATTGGTGGTCTCCAGCTCCTCGTTGGTGGACTGGAGTTCCTACTTGGAGGATTCCAAACCTTGTACCTGCCAAAATTTATTGATCTTTAGCCAACTTAGGTATAGATTATGCCCCGTTTATCAACCGGCCAAGAGGGTTTTTGGGAGAAATGCAGACTGTTCCCTTGATAGACCCCAAAAAGAACGCGAACATGAAGGCAAGACCCCAGTCCTTTTCGAAGGAAATGGGGTCTTGTATTTTGACCGTCTCTGTCAAAGGCTCCTTTTAGAGTTGACGCCAGGGAGTAGGCCCCCAGATGAGCCGCCTCGAAGACCTCCAGCCAAAAGCCAGTGTTCGCGGGATCCTTCCGGATAGCCTGGTTACCGTGGTCAATGTCCAGTGGTTCGGCTCCGAGGCCTTGGAACTCACATACAAGGACCCTTCGGGCCGCGTTGCGAACGAGCTCCTCTACCGGCACGATGAGCCGCGACTCGAAGTGGTGGCGCAAGGCCGCCCCTGGAGCTTTGACGGAGATGGGCACCTCTTTCGCCTGGTCTCCGAGGCACACCGGATCCGCTTGGCGCATCTGTTCGATCCGGTTCTTGCGGTTCACACCTCCATGGTCGATCCCCTGCCGCACCAGATCACGGCCGTCTACGAAGCGATGCTTCCGCGTCAACCCCTCCGGTTCCTCCTGGCCGATGACCCGGGCGCCGGCAAGACCATCATGGCCGGGCTCTTTATCAAAGAACTGATCGTCCGCGGAGATCTCCAGCGCTGCCTCGTGGTTTGCCCCGGCAGCCTGGCCGAGCAGTGGCAGGATGAGCTTTACCGCCGGTTCCAGCTCCCCTTTGAGATCCTGACGAACGACAAGCTCGAGGCAGCACATAGCGGCAACTGGTTTCTGGAGAACAACCTGGTGATCGCCCGCTTGGACAAACTCTCCCGGAATGAGGATGTCCAGCTGAAGCTCAAGGTGCCGGATTGCCGGTGGGATCTGGTCGTCTGCGACGAGGCGCACAAGCTGTCTGCCACCTTCTTCGGTGGGGAGATCAAGTACACCAAGCGCTATAAGCTCGGGCAGCTGCTCTCGACGCTCACCCGCCACTTTCTCCTGATGACGGCCACACCGCATAACGGCAAGGAGGAGGACTTCCAGCTCTTCCTGGCCTTGTTGGACGGAGACCGATTCGAAGGCCGCTTCCGGGACGGGGTCCACCAGGTGGAGGTCTCGGATCTCATGCGCCGCATGGTGAAGGAGAACCTCCTGAAATTTGACAGCACCCCGCTCTTCCCGGAGCGCATCGCCTACACCGTGCCGTACAGGCTTTCCAACGCAGAGGCAAAGCTCTACCGGGAAGTCACCGAGTACGTCCGTGAGGAGTTCAACCGGGCCGAGGCCCTCCAAAACGATAAGAGGGCCGGGACAGTGGGGTTCGCTCTCACTATCCTGCAGCGCAGGCTTGCCTCATCACCCGAAGCCATTTACCAGTCGCTCCGTCGAAGGAGAGAGCGGCTGGAGAAGCGCCTGAGGGAGCTTGAACTTCTCCAAAGAGGGGCCGCTGCTGAGGCCATTGCGGCCGTTGTCCCATCCCTCGACGCCGAAGATGTGGAGGATCTGGAGGAGGCGCCCGACAACGAGGTCCAGGATACCGAGGAGAAGATCCTCGATCAGGCTACCGCCGCCCGCACCATTGACGAGCTGAAGGCCGAGATCGCCACCCTTTCGAGGTTGGAGGCATTGGCCATAGCGGTTCGCCGGAGCGGGGAAGACAAGAAGTGGCGAGAGCTTGCCAACCTCCTCACCGGGATCTTCAGCACCTTTTCGAAAAAGAGCGAGATAGGAGACCCGCCGGCGCCCTATGGGGCAGGACCCATTCCTCCGCCAAAACCCTCCCCTCATCAGAAGCTCGTGATCTTTACGGAGCACCGGGACACCCTGAGCTATCTTACGCACCGGGTTACGACCCTTCTCGGCCGGAGCGATGCGGTCGTCATCATCCATGGCGGCATGGGCCGCGAGGAGCGGCTTAAGGCCCAGGAGTCTTTCAAGCACGACCCGGAAGTCCAGGTGCTCATCGCCACCGATGCCGCAGGAGAGGGGATCAACCTTCAGCGCGCGCACCTGATGGTCAATTACGACCTCCCTTGGAATCCCAACCGGATCGAGCAGCGGTTCGGCCGGATCCACCGTATCGGCCAGACCGAAGTCTGTCACCTGTGGAACCTCGTGGCAGAGGAGACTCGGGAGGGCGATGTCTACCGCACCCTCCTTGAAAAGCTGGAGCAGGCCCGGGAGGCCCTTGGGGGCCAGGTCTTCGATGTCCTCGGGAAGCTCCAGTTTGAGGGCCGTCCTCTGCGCGATCTCCTGATCGAGGCGATCCGCTACGGCGAGCGGCCGGAGGTGCGGGCGAGGCTCACACGGGTAGTTGCCGATGCGGTCGATCGCAGGCAGCTCGAGGATCTGATCGAGGAGCGGGCACTCGCCCATGATGCCATGGATTCGAGCCGCGTGGCCCGGGTCCGTGAGGAGATGGAAAGGGCGGAGGCGCGTCGCTTACAGCCGCACTACATCGAGTCATTCTTTCTGGAGGCCTTCAAGCAACTGGGCGGCGCCACTCGCCAGCGCGAACCCCGGCGCTACGAGATCAGCCATGTGCCTGCACCCGTAAGAAACCGGGACCGGTTGATCGGAATCGGTGAGCCGGTGCTCCCAAGGTATGAGCGGGTCACCTTTGAAAAGGAAATCGTCGCCCCCCAGGGGCAACCTCTGGCTGCATTTGTCTGCCCGGGCCATCCACTTCTGGATGCCGTTCTCGACCTGACCCTTGAGCGAAACCGCGATCTTCTCCGCCGCGGAACCGTGCTGGTCGATGAGCGTGACCCGGGGACATCCCCTCGCGTGCTTTTCTACCTCGAACATGCGATCCAGGATGCGAGCAGCACCAAAGGGAGTGAGCGCCGTGTCATCTCAAGGCAGATGCTCTACGTGGAATTGGACAGTGAAGCCTATGCACGTCACCTGAATTACGCCCCCTATCTCGACTACCGGCCGCTCAAGCCGGGTGAGCTCGAGCTCGACAGATTGCTTTCAAGACCAGAGTGCCAATGGATCAACCGCGACCTGGAGCAAAAGGCCCTGAGCCACGCGATTTCAAAGGTGGTGCCCCTCCACCTGAAGGAGGTGCGTGATCGCCGGATCACTTGGATCAACAAGACCCGGGCAGCGGTGAAAGACAGGCTCACAAAAGAGATCGGCTACTGGGATCACCGGGCCGAAGAGCTCAAGCTCCAGGAGCATGCGGGCAAGTCAGGCAGCCGGCTCAACTCCCAGGAGGGGCGCCGCCGCGCAGACGAGCTCCAAACAAGATTGCAGAAACGCCTTGCCCAGCTCGACCTGGAGGGTCAGATCTCGGCGCTTCCGCCTGTGGCGCTTGGTGGACTCGTCGTCGTCCCTGCCGGCCTGATCGCCCAGATGGGGGGCCACCCGTTGTCCGCTTCAACCCCACCGATCGACACCCAGGCTTCGGCCGCCAGGGCCCGGGCCGTCATACTGGAGGTGGAACGAGGTCTCGGGTTTGAACCGGTCGACCGCGAGAAGGAGAAACTCGGGTATGATATCGAGAGCCTCGACCCCAAGACCGGCCGCCTGCGTTTCCTCGAAGTGAAAGGTCGGGTCCAGGGCGCGGCCTCGATCACCGTCACCAAGAACGAGATCCTCTATTCATTGAACAAGCCGGATGATTTCATTCTGGCCATCGTCGAGTTTCTGGATGGCGACTCTCACCGCGTGCATTACGTCCGCCGGCCGTTCCAGCGGGAACCGGACTTCGGAGTCACCAGCGTGAACTACGCGTTTGCCGATCTTCTTGCCAGAGCGGAGGCGCCGCGATGACGCCCCTTACTGCTAACCAAGTGAAGCTCCTTATCCATGAAGGTGAAGGCCTCACAATAGAATTCAAGGAGCGCTATACGCCTCGGATTGACGAAGACATCGTTGCATTCGCCAACGGGAAAGGCGGGACGATTCTTCTCGGCGTGCGAGATGATGGGACCATTACTGGCGAGCGCTTGACGAATGACCTCAAGGCCAAGATCAACAGCCTGACCAGGAACTGTAAGCCGTCTATCACGACCAGGCTTTCTCAGGTTGGCTCCCTTGTTGCGGTTGTTGTGGAGGAAGGATTAGAGAAGCCGTACTCCTGCAGCTCCGGCTACTTTCGGCGACTCGATGGCAACACTCAGAAGATGAGCCATGAAGAGCTGCGCATCATGTTCGCGGAGAACGAGCCGCTGCCCTTTGAGGAAAGAACAATCAAGGGGTTCACCTTTGATGATGTTTCCAAGCCCAAGATACGCGCCTTCACAAAGGAAGCCGGGATCCGCATTGGCGCCACTCCGGTACCCGACTTCCTACGGAGTCTTAAGGTTGCCGACGAGAAACGGGTCAAGAACGCAGGCATTCTCTTCTTTGCCAAAGATGTTTATGACCATCTGCACCAGGCGCAAATGACGCTTTTGGCCTTCAAGGGAAAAGACAGGCTGCATATTTATGACCGCCGCGATGTGCGGGACGATCTGCTCACCCAATTCAACGAGGGCGTTGCCTTTCTCAAGAAACACCTGAACATCCGCAGCGAAATCCGGGGTGTCAATCGCGAAGACATCTATGAGATCCCGCTAGAGGTCCTGCGCGAGGCCCTGGTAAATGCCCTGATGCACCGTGACTACAGCATCACCGGTACCCAGATCAGCGTTGAGGTCTACGATGACCGCGTGGAGATAGTGAATCCCGGCGGCCTGCCGAAAGGGCTATCTCTGCGTGACATCGGCACTGTTTCGATCCGTCGGAACGAGCTTATTGCGGACCTGTTCTTCCGATTGCACAAGGTCGAGCGCATCGGAATGGGCATCCGGAAGATGCGGGAGGCGATGATTGCCGCAGGATTAGGCGAGCCGACCTTTGCCACGGATGCCTTTTTCCGGGCAACCTTCCACCGTTCGCCAGAGTTCGCCCTGAAGGAGACGCAGGAAGGTTCGCAGAAGTTGGTAAAAAAGCCGGCAGGGAAGGCAAGAGGAACCGGGTGGGACCAAGTCGGGACCAAGCTGGGACTAAGTTCCGAACAACAACTGATACTGCAGAAGCTACTTACAGATCAAGGCATTACAAGCTTGATGGCTGTGACCGGCCGAACGAATAGGACCAAGTTTAGGGACCAAGTTTTGAACCCCCTTATTGAGGCAGGATTGGTTGAAATGACGATGCCGGAAAAGCCGCGGAGCAGCAAGCAAAGATATCAGCTCACCAGCAAAGGTCTTAAGTTGACCGAGAGATGAAGGGTCCCAACCTTCCACCGCTTGCCAGAGTTCGCCTTGAAGGAAAAGGGGAAGGTTCGGAGAAAAGTTCGGAGGAGCTGTAGAAAGGGCGTTGGTAGGTTCGGAGAAAGGTTCGGAGAAGGAAAGTTCCCAGGAAAGTTCACAGAATAGTTCCCAGAAGATTATCAAGCTCATGCAGGGCGATTCGACGATCACGATTGCCGCCCTCACGGATCGGGCCGTCAAGAAACAGATTAAGAAGCTGAAGGCGGAAGACCGAATCCGTCGCATCGGACCTGACAGGGGCGGGCACTGGGAGGTTGTTCACTGAGCAGAGAAAGGGAAGTTCGGACAAAAGTTCGGAGAAAAAGTTAGGAGGAGTTGGTAGAAAGGTTGGTAGAAAGGTTGATAGAAGAGTGGCCGAAGACCCGAAGAGGATGCTGGCCCTGATTCTACGCAACCCACACATTCGAAAAGAGACGTGACTGAGAACATCGTCTTCAGCACTACCTTGGAAGAATCGAGAATTGCAGCTAAGGAGAAGTAGTGACCTATAAGAAAAAACTCATCGAAGTAGCCCTTCCCCTGGATGCCATCAACAAGGCCTCCGCGCGGGAGAAGTCCATCCGTCATGGGCACCCGAGCACCCTTCACCTCTGGTGGGCACGCCGGCCGCTCGCTGCAGCTCGGGCGGTGATCTTCGCGCAGATGGTGGATGACCCTTCGGCTCATCCGGATATCTTTAGGACCGAGAAGGCCCAGGAGAAGGAACGACAACGGCTGTTCCGAATCATTGAGGATCTGGTTCAGTGGGAGAACACCACCAACGAAAAGGTGCTCCAGCAGGCGCGTGACGAGATCTGGCAGAGCTGGCGCTATACCTGTGCGGAGAACGCCGATCATCCTCGAGCAAAGGAGCTTTTCGATCGCCACAAGCTCCCCGCCTTCCATGACCCATTCGCCGGAGGCGGCACCCTTCCATTGGAGGCGCAGCGGCTGGGACTCGAAGCCTATGCGAGCGACCTGAACCCGGTGGCGGTCCTGATCTGCAAAGCCATGATCGAGATCCCGCCCAAGTTCGCTGGGCGACCGCCGGTAAATCCTGAAGCGAGGAAGGACAAGAGCCTTTTTCAAAAAGCTTGGCGCGGTGCTGAGGGATTGGCGGAAGATGTCCGGTACTATGGTAAGTGGATCCGTGATGAGGCTGAGAAACGAATCGGCTATCTTTACCCAAAGGTCGAAATAACGCCGGACATGGCGAAAGAACGACCTGACCTTAAAAAATACATAGGCCAAAAACTAACCGTTATTGCTTGGATTTGGGCACGCACGGTCAAGAGTCCTAATCCAGCTTTCGCCCATGTGGATGTTCCGCTTGCTTCAACCTTCATGCTATCGACAAAGACGGGAAAAGAAGCCTATGTGGAGCCAGTAATCGAAAACGGGGGGTATCGCTTTACGGTTAGGATTGGCAAACCAAAGAACCCCCAGGTTGCAAAACGCGGCACGAAGTCAGGTGGCAGCGGGAGCAGCTTCCTTTGCATCATTTCCGGAACACCCATGCCTTTCGAGTACCTTCGGAGGGAGGGAAAAGCAAACCGCATAGGTGAAAGGCTGATGGCAGTTGTAGCGGAGGGTGATCGAGGGCGCGTGTATTTATCCCCAACCCCTGAAATGGAAAGGGTGGCCAAAAGTACCCAGCCACAGAATGTACCGGAAACAGAAATTCCAGAAAAGGCGCTAGGCTTTCGCGTACAGGAATACGGGATGCTACGTTGGAGTGACCTTTTTACCCAACGCCAACTGGTGGCGCTAACGACCTTTTCTGATTTGGTCAAAGAAGTGCGTGATAAAGTGAAGCGTGACACATCTGCGGTGTGTGAGCTTGACAGTGCTGGACCCTCCCAAGATGAAGTCCCTACTTCCACTGACGCAGGAGACTGCATAACAACATATCTGGCTCTTTGCCTTAGCAAGTGTGCAGACTATTGGTCAAACATATGCATTTGGAGATCCGATCCCAAGAACCTCGGAGTTGGTCATGTATTCGCGCGTCAGGCCATCTCGATGACCTGGGATTACGCAGAAGGTAACCCTTTTTCTTATTCTTCCGGCAGCTGGGCAGTAACACTTGATTGGATTACCCGGGTTATATCAATGAATGGGATGGCCTTCAATATTGGACATCCAATGCAATGTGATGCAGCACGCGGGTACATCAGTATGGACAAAGTGGTTTCGACGGATCCACCTTATTATGACAATGTTGGCTACGCCGATTTGTCGGATTTTTTCTATGTCTGGCTTCTCCGAACACTTAAGCCAATTTTTCCAGAGCTGTTTGCAACCATTTCTGTTCCAAAAGCGGAAGAGCTGATAGCTGCCCCTCATCGCCATGGCAGCAAGGAAAAGGCAGAAATATTTTTCCTAGACGGAATGACCAGTGCGTTAAAGCAACTTGCTAATCAGGCGCATCCGGCTTTCCCGGTAACTATTTACTACGCCTTCAAACAATCTGAAAATGATGGCTTCAACGGTTCTATAAGCACTGGCTGGGAGACATTCCTGAATGCAGTGATCTCGGCAGGCTTCGCGGTCACCGGTACTTGGCCAATCCGGACTGAGCTTGGAAATCGCACTCGGAGCTTGGACTCCAACGCTCTTGCTTCTAGCATCGTATTGGTGTGCCAGCCACGTGTTCCGGGTGCGCCTTCTGCTACGCGCCGTGAATTCGTCACCGCCCTCAAGGTCGAGCTCCCTCTGGCACTTCTAATCCTTCAACGTGGCAATATTGCTCCAGCAGATTTGGCACAAGCAGCCATAGGACCAGGCATGGCCGTTTACACGCGCTATGCCAAGGTACTAGATGCAGAAGGTAAGCCACTCTCGGTACGGGATGCGCTTGCGCTCATTAACCAGACACTTGATGAAGCCTTAGCTGAGCGGGAGGGCGATTTCGATGCTGACACCCGCTGGGCTCTGGCATGGTTTGAACAGTACGGTTTCACTGAAGGCGAATATGGCATAGCTGAGGTTTTGTCAAAGGCCAAGGTTACCAGCATTGAAGGTATGAAGCAGGACGGGATACTGAGCTCGAAGGCCGGCAAGGTGCGCCTTCTTCGCCCCGAGGAATTGGTGACCATCTGGGATCCTTTGAAGGACAAGCGCCTGACTGCCTGGGAAGTAGTCCACCGGCTTATTCGCGCAATGGCGGAAGCGGGCGAAGTTGCGACGGCGGCACTGGTCGCAAAGCTGGGTTCGAAAGCCGAGGTCGCACGAGAGCTTGCCTACCGTCTCTATACGCTCTGCGAGCGAAAGAAGCGAGCGACTGAGGCCTTGGCCTATAATTCCCTCGTTCAGAGTTGGCCCGAGATCATTAGGCTGGCCACAGAAGCCAGAAAGGGAATGCCGCGAGACCAGACATCCCTCTTTGATAAGGAGTAGCCATGGCGATTACCAACCATGAACGAGTCGGCAAGGCTCTTGATTTGCTGAAAGACGGACTGCGCCCGTTCCTCGAACGAGAAATGAAGGCACAGTATCAGCAGACCTGGTTTCAAGAGTTGCGGCAGGCGTTGCCCCCGCAGCAGGCCAGTTTCTTCCCAGATGAGTCCGGGGCGAGATGGGATGCAGCGGCGGTCCTGACCGCTATCTGGGCCAGGTGGAACGAGGTTTTTCGCAATACACTGGGTCAGGCCGAGCGGACATTGGTGAGCGAACTACGCGAGGCCCGCAACAAGTGGGCACACCAATCCTCCTTCTCAACCGATGATGCCTACAGGGTGCTTGATTCAGTGGCGCGATTGCTGACGGCCGTCTCGGCTCCGCAGGCGGATGAAATCGAGAAGATGAAGATGGAACTCCTGCGGTTGCGGTTCGACGAGCAGGTGCGGACGGAGAAACGCAAAAGCGCCGGAACCGCAATCGAGAGCCAAGCCAGCTCCACCTTGAAGCCCTGGCGGGAAGTGATCACCCCTCACCACGATGTTGCGAGCGGGCGCTACCAGCAGGCCGAGTTCGCGGCCGATCTGTGGCAGGTGCACTTGGGAGAGGGCACTGCCGAGTACAGGGACCCGGTGGAGTTCTTCCGGCGCACCTATCTCACCGAAAGCTTGAAGCGGCTGCTCTCTGGAGCAGTGCAGAGAGTGGCAGGATCAGGAGGGGACCCGGTCATTCAGCTCCAGACCAACTTCGGGGGCGGCAAGACCCATTCGATGTTGGCGCTGTATCATCTTTTCTCGGGTACTCCTCCCACGGAATTGCTCGGAATAGGGGGAGTGCTCGAGGAGGCGGGGGCAACGAAGGTCCCGAGCGCGAAACGGGTGGTGCTCGTCGGAAACAAGATCTCACCCGGAAACCCAGTGAAGAAGCCCGATGGAACGGTGGTGCGGACTCTATGGGGTGAGCTCGCTTATCAGCTGGGCGGGAAGAAGGCCTTTGCGCGCGTGCGCGCCGACGATGAAAAGGCCACCAGCCCGGGGGATGTGCTCCGGGAGCTTTTCAATGAGTACGGGCCGTGTCTCATTCTCATCGATGAATGGGTCGCCTATGCGCGCCAGCTCCACGACCAGGGCGACCTGCCGGCGGGAAGTTTCGAGACGCAGTTCACGTTTGCGCAGGTGCTCACCGAGTCGGCCAAGCTGACGAAGAACTCTCTTCTCGTGATCAGTCTCCCAGCGTCGGACACAACAGGGTCGCCTCACATCCAGGCCGACGATGCGGAGGTGGGAGGGCAGCGCGGACGGGAGGCCCTTGGCCGCCTGCGAAATGTCGTGGGCAGGGTGGAGTCCTCCTGGCGGCCGGCCAGCGCCGAGGAAGGATTCGAGATCGTGCGCCGGCGGCTTTTTGAGCCCCTGGTGGAACCTTCGAAGTTCAAGGACCGGGACGTAGTGGCGCGCGCATTTGCGGATCTGTACAAGGGTCAGCACCAGGAGTTCCCGCTCGAGTGTCGGGAATCGGATTACGAAAAACGGATCAAGGCAGCCTATCCCATCCACCCGGAGGTCTTCGACCGTCTCTACACGGATTGGTCCACTCTCGTGAAATTCCAGCGAACCCGGGGTGTCCTGCGGTTGATGGCCGCGGTGATCCACAGCCTCTGGGAAAAGGGGGACCGGAACCCGCTCATCCTGCCCGCCAACATCTCCATCGATGACCCCCGGGTCCAGTTCGAGTTGACGCGCTATCTTTCCGACAACTGGACCCCCATCCTTGAAAAGGACGTGGACGGCCCCAGCTCCTTGCCTCTTCGGATTGACAGTGAAGTGCCGAACTTGGGCAAATTCGCTGCCTGCCGGCGCGTGGCACGAACCATCTACCTTGGCTCGGCACCGACTCCCACCGCTGCCAACAGGGGATTGGAAGACCGGCACGTGAAGCTTGGGTGCGTGATGCCCGGCGAGTCGCCGGCGGTCTTCGGGGATGCACTGAGACGGCTTGCCGCTGCGGCAACTTATCTTTATCAGGATGGACCCAGGTACTGGTATTCCACCCAGCCCACGGTCACAAAGCTCGCCGAGGATCGGGCCGAACAGCTTAATCGCGATCCGGACAAGGTAGCCCAGGAGCTGGATAAGCGCCTTCGAAGGAACCTGGAACGGAAGGGTGACTTTAGCCGCATCCATCCTCTTCCAGGATCGAGCGGTGATGTGCCCGACGATCTGGATGCGAGACTCGTGGTTCTCGGGATTGACCACCCCTACAGCAAAGAGCCCGGGAGCCCGGCAATTACAGCAGCAAAGGCCATCCTCGAAAACCGCGGCAACTCCCCACGCCTCTACCGGAACACCCTGGTTTTTCTGGCAGTCGACAAAACCAGGCTTCAAGATCTCGATGAAGCGGTCCGCAGATACCTCGCCTGGGAATCCATCCTTGCCGAGAAGGACACCCTGGATCTCTCACCTCACCAGGTGAAACAGGCAGAGACCCAGAAGACGGGTGCAGACGGCGCCGTGACGGCACGGCTGCCGGAGGCCTATCAATGGCTGCTGGTCCCCACGCAGACTAACCCGCTGGCTCCGGTCGAGATCCAAGCGATTCGGCTCTCCGGCTCTGATGCCCTGGCTGTCCGTGCAAGCAAGAAGCTGAAGAACGATGAGCTGCTCGTCATAACCTACGCAGCCTCGCTCCTTCGGATGGAATTGGATCGCGTCCCCCTCTGGCGGGGAGACCATGTGGCCATCAAGCAACTGATCGAGGACTTCGGGCGCTACCTGTACCTGCCGCGCCTAAAGGACTCTTCTGTCCTGCTGGAGGCGATCAGAGGTGGAATCGGATTGCTGACCTGGACCCGTGACTCCTTTGCCTATGCCGATAGTTACGACGATGACAGCAAGCGATACCGCGGACTCCGTGGTGGTCAGGTCATCCTGCTGGGAGAAGACAGCACGGGCCTGCTCGTGAAACCCGAGGTTGCAGTGAGGCAGTTGAAAGCCGAGGCACCTCCTCCACCTGTGCCACGAACTGGTGACGGCGGGACCGGCAAAGACCCAGGACCTCCTGCACCCATTCCGCCGAGTCCAGTGGAGCCCCAGCGGCCCAAACGCTATCACGGCGCCGTCTCCCTTGACCCCGAGCGGGTAGGCCGCGACGCGGGCAGGATCGCCGAAGAGGTCATTGCCCACCTGGTCGGCCAAGTCGGGGCATCGGTCAAAGTCACCCTCGAGATCGAGGCCGAACTCCCAGGTGGCGCCCCCGACAACGTCGTGCGCATTGTCACTGAAAACGGCCGCACCCTGAAGTTCACGAGTGGAGGATTTGAAAGGGAATAGGGGAGAAACAATATGTCCGTGGCAAGAGCGATCAAAGAACAGCGTGACGTATTTTTGTCTCACCGGGGAAATGATAAACCTTTTGTACGTAAACTGGCGGCAGATATTGAGAACACGAGATATGGCGACCGTTTCTTGAGAGTGTGGCTGGATGAGGCAGAAATTCGACCGGGTCAAAGCGTGCCAGGAATGGTCAATGATGGACTGGAAAGAAGCCGATTCATCGTTCTGGTCATGACGTCTGCGTATTTCACAAGTGAGAGCGGTTGGACTGACGCGGAATGGCACGCGGCCCTATATAGGGATCCGGACAATCGTAAAGGCCGCATCATCCCCATAGTAGCTGGTGATTGTCCCTATGTGCCGATGCTTTTGCGTCACCTCCTCTCGCTTGATCTCCGAGGAAGCAATTATGAAAAAGATTTCCTTCGCCTTTCTGCCATCCTGAGGAATGAATCTCTACGGAGGCCCATTACATACCGAGGACAATTGATCAGATCCAATGGCTTGATCGACCGGGTAACTCTCTTTGCTGAACGGTCAGTTCCGGAAGGCGATCCCGACCCAGTAGAAGAGATTCTGTCGTGCAACCTTCTGCCTGTAGATCGTCTACCGATGTACCTGTACGAGGCACCCATTAAGCGCGACCTGAGGGAGACAAAGCCTGATGGGACTGAAAAATTGCCCTCGAAAGCGATGCTCAAAGATCAGATCCGCAGAGTTCAAGTGGCTTCAGGCGAGGAAAAGCTTTGGACTCCTGCATTCCGCATCCTGGGCGATCGTGTCCTAACCTTCCATGATCTTGAAGAGGATGACTCGCCCCTGGCTCCAATAGCTGATCAGAAGGACGCGGTTCGGATTCACTTTGCTGATGCACTCCAAGAAGAAGATGATAGGCGGGTCCTGACTTCTCTCTTGAATATGAGCTTAATTAGACACCTGATGGGACGAGGTTTGCGTGTAGATGACAAGAAAGGGAATCGCTTCTTCTTCCCACCGAAAGAAGGAAAGGCTCACGAAATACCATGGAAGCCATTCCGGAAGCAAACCAGAAGAACAGTGACCAAACCCTACAAGAAAGGCGACGACATCATCCATTGGATCCACCAAGCTGCCTATATAAAGGTCGTCTTTCTCGCTTCCAGGTTCTTCCTGCAGATCACGCCAACATGGTTGCTTACAGAAGACGGCGAAAAAGTCAAAGGCGGGCCTGAGGTGGGCAGGATCGTAAACCGATGGACTGGACGAGAGCGAAACCTAAGCGTCCTTTATCACGTTAGGTTCTGGACGTGGATCCTCCGTCGAAGCCCCGGACCATTTATCTCGATACGCGTTGGTGAGCAGACGATGGATGTGGCGACTGTCCCAGCGTACGTCGCACAATCCTACGGAATTGCGAACGATCAAAGGAACGTTTTGGAGGCACTTGATGAGGCAGCGCCTAGAATAGCATTGGAGGAGGAGGGCCTTCAGTTTGAATTGAATACTCCTGAAGATGAGGAGGATAGCGAGTCTCCTGAGTTCGTGGATAGTGAAGGGAAAACTGAAGAGTAGGAGATACAGCATGCGACGGCGGAAACGACCACACAAGAGACCGTCATTTGAATCAGGGATAATTTCAGAGCCGCTGCTTTCGTTCGGTGGTCAGCATGTCCATATCGATCCTAAGACTGGCCTGGGTCTTTATGGTCCCTACAGTCCGGCTGGCCAGCGAAATCCTGTTTTGACTAGCATTGCGCTCGGCTGCGTCGGTCCTCCAAACATGATAGCCGATGCGGAGCAATGGGTCCAGGCCTGTCGGAGACAACTGGTCAACAGCGGGATAGAGCCGCTACAAAATCCATTTTTTCCGGGGTTCAATAGAGATCACCCATTCCAATGCGAGTTGCTGTTCGGCGATCCCTGGCGCCAGCCGGTCAAGAATACAGACATGGACGCAGCCTTACGGGAACCGAATTTCTATGAACGCATCCGTCAGATAATTCGTCTTTATATAGAGGCTATTGAAATTTTGGCCGGTCGCGATCCAAAACCAAATGTAATCCTTTGTTGTATCCCAAAGGAAGTGATCGACCTCTGCACTGTCGTGACGAGGCAGTCAGGGGAAGTGAAAAGGAGGCGCGTCAGTAGTGCTGAAAGGAAAGCCCTCAAAGCGGTGGCTCAGGGACAGGCATTTCTATTCCCGAATATGGATCCGACGTTGAGCATTGAGGACGACATGGGAGGTCATCAAAATCTACGCCGAGGTCTCAAGGCTCAGGGAATGCGTTTTGATATACCGACGCAACTTGTATGGCCTCGTACTTTACGCCTAGGAGGCCAAGATCTGAGAACTGGCGAGAGCGCTTGCCAGGACATAGCTACCCGAGGCTGGAATCTTGCGACGGCACTTTACCACAAGGCTGGTGGCTCGCCTTGGCGACTAGCAGACGTTTCACCCAATACATGTTTCGTAGGTGTTTCTTTTTACCGAGATGCTGGAGGAGCGAATCCGAGGATACGAACTGCAATGGCACAGGCCTTCACCTCGTCTGGTGATGGATATGTGCTACGTGGTACCTCTTTTGAATGGGATGAATCAGAACAAGGGCGTTCCCCGCATCTCGACGAGAATGCTTCTGCGGATCTCATGCGAGATGTGCTTGACCTATACAAGCGTCAGAACCGCGGCAGTCTGCCAAATCGTGTTGTGGTGCATAAGACATCTCGCTTTTGGGAGGATGAATTGGCCGGTTTTCAAAATGCCTGCGATATTGTCCCAGAGCACGATTTCGTGGCTTTTGGTTCGCGCGGTTTGCAGTTTTATCGGCCTGGAGATTATCCGCCCTTGCGGGGCACATATGTCAAGCTCAGCGATAGCGACTTGCTGCTCTATACGGTGGGATATGTTCCGTACCTCCGGACCTATCCAGGCGCCCGCGTCCCTCAGCCAATGGAAATAGTCGAACACCACGGTGATAGCCCATGGAGCGTCGTTCTGGAAGAGATTATGGCTCTTACAAAGATGAACTGGAACACTGCGGCCTTTGCTTGCCACGAACCCATCACTCTGGCTTTTTCTCGAAAAGTGGGTCAGATACTTGCCGAATTAGGACCTAAGATGCCAATGCGTCCTGAATATCGTTTCTATATGTAATCGACCTGACATCTTCAAGCTCGACAAACCAGCAAGTGAAAGAAGGAAATCCCTCTTGCCGATATGGCAGAAACCCAAGACTAGGAGTGTCGCTGTGGTTGGCGCCCTATTCCAGGAAGAGGTCGAATGGCGGAGATCGTGGCTGAATGCGAGCGATCATTGCCGCATGAGACCGGGGGCTGTCTCGTAGGTTATTGGGCAACCAGGGAGATTGTGATAACCGAGATGATCGGACCTGGACCAAATGCGTTGCACGCCGAGCTGAATTTTGCGCCTGATCACGAATGGCAGGTTTCTGAGATTGCGAGAACTTACGAGGAGAGCAATTTTGTCCATACGTATCTAGGGGATTGGCACTCACACCTCAACCCCTTCGGACCCAAATATAAGCTGGAAAGATCTTGCCAAGAGCGAATTGGTGATTTTCTAAAGGAAGGGATATCGCATGCAGAAGATTGATGGAAAGATTCTCTTTTCAGCTAGCGATTTGGCCGGCTTCCTGGATTGCCGACATGCTACCACCCTCGATCTGAAAAACCTGGAAAAACCGCTGGAAAAGACCGCGGATGACCCCCAAACGAAGCTCATCCAAGAAAAAGGGTTCCAGCACGAAGAGAGATATCTAGCCTCACTTGTGAATGCGGGCGTCCACGTGAAGGACCTGAAAACTGGCAGCCATGACTTGGACGAGTCGGTTCGTGTCACTATGGATGCAATGAAGCAGGGCGCCGAGGTGATCTACCAGGCATGCCTGCGTTCCGACCCTTTTCTTGGATACGCCGATTTTCTAAGAAGAGTGGAGCGACCCTCCACGTTGGGAAGTTACAGCTACGAAGTTGTGGACACAAAGCTCTCAAGGAGTCCCAGGGCCAGGTACATCATCCAGCTTTGCCTTTACTCTTCTATGATTGAGAAGATCCAGGGAGTCTCCCCCCGTGCAATGCACTTGATCTTGGGCGACGGCACGGAAAAGAGTTTTCGGGTGGCGGAATTCTTTCACTACTTCCAGCAGGTTCAAGCCCAATTTCTGAATCATGTGAGAGGAGAAGGAGAGAAAACCTATCCTGAACCCAGCGCCCACTGCGGCCAATGCCATTGGCGTGGGATCTGCGAAGACCAATGGGAGGAGGATGACCATCTCTGCCGGGTCGCCAACATCACCCGTGGTCAAATCGAGAAGCTGGGAAGCCAGGGCATAGAGACAATGGCTCAACTGGCTGGACTCCCTCAAGGTCAGCGGGTGGTCGGGATCCAGCCTTCCACGGCGGAGCGGCTCAGGGGTCAAGCCGCATTGCAGAAGCATAAGCTGAAAACCGGAGAAGACCGCTACGAGATCTTGCCTGTCGACCCGGACGGCATCCAGGGCTTTTGCCGGCTGCCGAGACCGGATGCCGGCGATCTCTTCTTCGACATGGAAGGTGATCCCCTGGAGGAAGGGGGCTTGGAATATCTATTCGGAATCTACTATTTCGAAAATGGCTCAGCTCATTACAAAGCGTTTTGGGCCCACAACCCACAGGAGGAGCGGCAGGCGTTCCGGGATTTCATGGCATTTGTCATGCCGCGGCTTGTGAGCCATCCCCAGGCCCACATCTACCATTACGCCGCTTATGAGGAGACGGCGCTCAAAAGACTGATGTCTCTCCACGGAGTCTGCGAAGCGGAGGTCGATTACCTGTTGCGAAGCGGGAAACTGGTGGACCTCTACAAAGTAGTCAAGGGCGGGATCCGGGTTTCCGAGCCAAGGTACTCCATCAAGAACCTGGAGGTCTTCTATGCCGGGAAACGGCAGGGGGAGCTGGCTGACGGCGGGACAAGCATCGTCTACTATGAGCAGTGGAAACAAACCCGAGATCCTCGGCTCCTGGAGGAAATCCTGGCTTACAATGAGACCGATTGCCGGTCCCTGTATCAGCTAAGAGAATGGCTGCTTCAAATAAGACCCCAGGGCACCCCCTGGTGCGGAGAGCAGGCCGAAGAAGAGGGTGAGCCCGAAAAGCCGGAGAAGGTGCGGGAGCAGGAAGAGCGTCTCGAGCAGTACAGGCTAAAGCTGCTTTCTGATCCTTCCATCGGCCAAACCATTTCAGACCCGGAGCGCAGCTTCAGGGAGGTCGTGTATCAAATCCTCGATTTCCACCGCCGCGCCGCAAAACCGGAATGGTGGTCCATGTTCGCCCGAAGCGAAATGGAAGAAGAGGAATTGGTCGACGAACCTGAGTGCATCGGTTGCCTCGAAATGGTGGGACGTCCTGAACCGGTCAAGCGATCCCTGCTCTACACGTATCGGTTCCCAGAGCAGGAATTCAAGTTCAAGGCAGGGGATGACTGCCTCCGTGCGGATACGCTGGAAAGATCGGGCACAATCGAAGAAATAGACGAGAACCGCCGCGTGATCCGTCTGAAGCTCGGGAACAAGAACAGACTACCTGAACGCTTGTGTATCATTCCAACCGGGCCAATAAAGACGGAGATCCTAAGGGAAGCGCTATACCGTTTTGCCGACAGCCTCATCGCCGCGAGTGGACGATATCAGGCCATCATCGACTTCCTGCGCCGTGAGCGTCCCCGCATCAAGGGTAGAAGGGGCGAAACTTCAATCGTAAGCCCGGGCGGCAATCTCATCCAGGAGGTGATTGATGCCGCAAGCCGGCTGGACCGGAGCTATCTCTTCATTCAAGGGCCGCCGGGGGCTGGAAAAACCTATACCGGTTCGCACTTGATCACTGCCCTCATCAAGATGGGTTTTCGCGTAGGGGTTTCTTCGAACAGTCACAAGGCCATCAACAACCTGCTCGCCTCAGTCGAAAAGCGCGCCCAGGAACAGGGGCTGAGGTTTACCGGAGTCAAGAAATCCAGCGCGGGCGATCCGGATAGTTTTTTCAATGGCAAGCTTATCCGGGACGAGAAAGACAAGGAGGCGGTTATCGGGTCCCAGGCGCAATTGCTTGCCGGGACCGCATGGCTCTTCTCGGATCCGGATCTGGATCAGTCATTGGATTACCTTTTTGTGGATGAGGCCGGGCAGGTGGCCCTCGCAAACCTTGTGGCCATGGGTACAAGCGCAAAGAACATCGTCCTGCTGGGGGACCAAATGCAGCTTCAGCAACCCATACAAGGGGTGCACCCGGGACATTCCGGGGAATCTGCCCTGGATTACCTGCTCCAGGGTGAGGCGACCATCTCTGATGATCGAGGGGTCTTCCTCCCACTCACCTGGCGAATGCACGAAGACATCTGCAGATTCATTTCAGAGGCGGTTTACGACGGAAGACTTTATCCGGCCGCCGACACCGAGAGCCAAAGGCTGGTCCTTGGCCCGCGGGCTCATCCCGCCCTCCGCAAAACCGGGATCCGATTCCTTCCGATAAATCATGAGGGTTGTTCTCAGCGCAGCGAGCCGGAAGCAGAGTTGGTGCGCGTGATCTACCTGGATCTGCTCAGGCAATCCTACATGGACAACAACGGCCGGCACCGGGTTCAACCCAAGGATATTCTTGTCGTCACCCCTTACAATATGCAGGTGAACCTCCTAAAGCAAAAGCTGCCGGATGGCGCTCGCGTGGGGACGGTTGACAAGTTTCAGGGCCAGGAAGCGCAGGTAGTGATCGTGTCCATGGCCACATCCAGCGGAGACGACCTCCCCAGATACATGGAATTCCTCTACAGC
>JAGVAP010000087.1 GCA_020060215.1 Deltaproteobacteria bacterium
ATGATCTCACCTTTTACGAATTTGACGATGAGAGGAACACCCAGGCCTGGGACGTGCTCTTGTGTGATCTCGTCCATGGCAAACCGCCGTTGAAGCCGCTCTATCTCGGGATCGGCTGGTACTGGTACGTCTACTCGATCATGAATGCGGCCGAGACCCTTCAGCTCCCGACCACCAAGGGATGGGGCTACCGGGTCAGGGACGGCTATCCATACCTCACGGCCATGAGGACCACCAAGGAAGAGGCCAAGGCGAGGGAACCGGTGTTCAGGGAAAAGATCAGACCTTTTATCGAGGACTTCGAAGGCGTGTGGAACCCTTTGAAGACCGAATTGATGGGGGTCTACGAGGAGGCCAAGGAGACCTACGGAATCCGGGAATGGGAAGACATCAGGAAGCTCCGCAACATCGAACTCCTCAGATTCTTCCTGGACTACGCTTTCGTGATCAATCGCAAAGAGGCGGAGATCCACATGCTCATGCTGGTGGCTGCAAACTACATCAATGGGCTTTTCCAGCAGATGTGGTTCGAGATCTTCGGGAAGCAGGCCCCTATCGATCCGGTTTTCGGCGCCCTGATGAGCGGTTACGAAGCGCAGGACCACAAGGTCAACAAGGAGCTGTGGCAGATCTCCAGAAAGATCCCCGGCATGGGATTGAAAAAGGTCTTTGAGATCGAAGACAACCAGGCGGTCTTGAAGGAACTCGAGAAGAGCGATGCGGGAAAGGCCTGGCTGAAGGAGTACAAGCGGTTTCTCATGGAGCACGGGTGGCGGTGCGAACGCATGCATGCCTATGATACCCCGGCGTGGATCGAGAGACCGGAGCTGGCCATAGGCCGGGTGAAGGTGTACATGAACCAGGAGACCTTCGCTTTTGACGAAGAGCGGGTCCGTCTGGTCGCGAAGCGTGAGGCTGCGGAAAAGGAGGTGCTGTCCAGACTGGCTTCGAGCCAGAAGGGATGGTTCGAGACGCTGATGAAGTCGGCCCAGAAGTCGGGATACTGGAGCGAAGACCATACCTACTTCTGCGACTTTTATGTGGGGGCCTTGGGGCGATGCATCATCTCGGAGATCGGGAGACGGTTTGCGGAGGCCGGGTGCATCGATTCGGCCGAGGACGTCCATTTCCTCCATGCCCACGAGATCCGGAAGGCCGTGGTCCCCCTCGGGGACGTCAACCTGCGGCCCTATGTGGAAAGGCGAAAGACGGCCTGGCAGAAGGCCTATGACGTCAATCCACCCACCTTCTACGGAGACATCGGAAAGGCCGGAGAGGTCCTGAAAAGCGATCCCACCCTCTCCGTCTCCACGCAGTTGCCGATTGTCAGGGAGGAATTGAAGGCCGATCTCTACGGCGCGGCCGCGGCTCCGGGGATCGTGGAAGGGACCGCCAGGGTCGTCATGGAGGCGAACAGGCTTTCGGATCTCAAGGCGGGAGAAATACTGGTCGCCCCGGGGACCTCCGCGGCATGGACCGTGGCCTTCAGCCTGATCAAGGGGCTCATCACGGACGGCGGCGGCGCCCTCTCCCACCCTGTTATCATGGCGAGGGAGTGCGGCATCCCCTGCGTGGCAGGGTGCCTGCAGGGGACGCAGAAGATCAAGACCGGGCAGAAGGTCAAGATCGACGGGGATCTGGGGGTGGTGTTCATCCTGGATAAGTGATCGGATAACCCTTGGAAGCGACCCGCGGGAGCGATGTCAATCCTCCCTCGGAGTCGCAACCGGGAGGTTGCTCCTACCCCAGAAGACGTCCGCTTCTTCTTGCAGGCGCAGGCTTTGCCTGTGATGCCCTCGCAGGCAGACCCCTGAGGCGGCCGCACCAGGAGGTTTGCCCATGCGATCGAGAATTCCGAACCCGTAAGCTTCGCAGCAGGAGGTGATGATGCCTGCGGTCCTTTACGACAAAGAGGGTCCGATCGTCACGGTCACCCTCAACAAACCCGACACGCTCAACCGCATCGATGCGGAGATCTATACGGCCTTTTGCGGCGCCCTGGTGGATTTCCGCGACGACCCCGAGGCCCTGGTCGGCATCGTGACCGCCGCCGGCGAATCCTTCTCGGACGGCGCACATCACCGGAAGCTCCTGGTGCCGTGGGCCGAGGGCTCCTTCACCCCGCCCCCGAACATCACGCGGGGCATGGAGATCTGGAAGCCTCTGATCGCCGCGGTGAACGGTCCTGCCCGGGGCGGAGGGACGGAGATCGCCCTTGCCTGCGATATCCGGATCCTCTCGGAGAAGGCGACCCTCCAGCTGCCCGAGGTGGGCCGGGCCCTGATCTCCGGGTGGGGAGGGACGCAGCGACTGCCCCGGATGCTCCCGTCGGCCAAGGCTGCGGAGATGATCCTCATGGGGGTGCCCATCAGCGCGGACGAGGCCTGTCGGTTCGGGCTCGTCAACAAGGTGGTCCCTCCCGGGCAGCTCCTGCCGACGGCCAAGGAATGGGCCGCCAGGATATGCGAGAAGGGCCCGCTGGCGATCCGCAGGGCCAAGGAGGCCATGGTCCGGGGAAGGGAGATGAGCCTGGAGGACGGGTTGCGCCTGGAGCTGGCCTTCTTCGATGAGGTGCTGAGGAGCGAGGATTACCGCGAGGGGCTCAGCGCCCTGGAGGAACGGCGAAAGCCCTTATACAAAGGGCGTTAAACACCAACTTCCGCCACGAAGACACAGAGAAGACCGTCATCGTCCTTCTTGGGTGCCTTCATGTCTTTGTGGCAGGATCTTTGGGGGGGGGACGTGGCGGAAATCCGCGAAAGCGAAGGCATGCATTACGAGGGGAACTGCATCAGGCCGCCCCCCGAGGCGTACAGCATCCTTCTTCAGGTGACGCTGGGGTGTTCCCACAACCGATGCACCTTCTGCGGGACCTACAGGGACAAACCGTTCCGCATCAAGGACGACGACATCATCCTCGGCGACATCCTTTTCGCCTCCAGGTACATGAAGCGACAGGACCGCGTCTTTCTCATGGACGGGGATGCATTGATCATCCCCCAGGAGAGGCTGGTCCGGATCATCGATTGGATCCGCGAGCACCTGCCCTGGGTCGGGGGGATCGGGTCCTATGCCAATACCAAGAGCGTCGGCCGGAAGTCTCCCGAGGAGCTCCTCGATCTCCGAAAAAGGGGGGTGGACAGGATCTACCTCGGCGTGGAGTCCGGGGATGACGAGATCCGGGAAAGGATGAACAAGGGCTCCACCGCAGCCCGTTGTCTGGAGATGGGGAGGAAGATCAAGGATGCGGGGATGCACCTCACCGCAACGGTGCTGCTCGGGATCGCCGGCCGCCAGGACTCCCTGCGGCACGCCCGCGCAACGGGAGAGCTCCTCACGGCCATGGACCCGGACCACGTCGCCGCACTCACGGTGATCCCCGTCCCGGGCACGCCCTTTTACGAAGACCTGAGGCGGGGCGCCGCAGAGATACCGGACGAGAGGGGAATGCTCCTCGAGATGAAGGAGATGCTCGCCCACACCGACCTGAACGGCGGGGTCTTCGCCTCCAACCATGCATCCAACTACCTGTCCGTACGGGTGCGGCTTCCCCGGGAGAAACAGGCCGGACTGGACGCGATCGATGGTGCCCTGAGCGGCAAGATCGGGCTCAAGCCGGAGTGGATGCGCGCCTTCTAGTCCGAACCCGTTCGTGCACTTCGGTTTCGAGTGGGTTCCGTTTGTTTACCACCGAGGACTCGAAGATCACGAAGAGCGGGTGAGATTCCCACAGAACTCTCTCATGCGATGCAGAGAATCGCGGTTCCGGGTGGAGCGGAGCGAAACCCATCCTACAAAGCGGGAACGACCGGCGGAATGGATCTTTCGATCGTCTGCTGCTAAGAATACGTCCAACCGTTCCAACCGTGTTTTTCCAGGTGAAAGGAGGAGAAAGATGGAGCTCGGACTCAAGGGAAAGGTCGCAGTGGTGACGGGCGCCGGCCAGGGCATCGGCAAGGCCATTGCCGTGACCCTGGCGGAAGAAGGGTGCAGTCTGGCGATCTGCGCCCGCCGCAAGGAGATGATCGATGCGAGCGCAGAGGAGCTCAGGAGAAAGGGGGTCGAGGTGCTCGCCCTTCGGTCGGACGTGGCCAGGCGGGAAGACAACGAGACCTTCGTCGCCCGGGCCGCCGAGAAGTTCGGCCGCATCGATATCCTGGTCAACAACGCCGGGGTCGGTCCCAAGAGCGACCCCCTGACCCTCCCGGAGGAGGTCTTCCGGCACCACATGGACCTGATGCTTTTCGGTCCCATTCAGTTGTGCAGGCTGACCATCCCTTTCATGAGGAAGCAGGGGTGGGGCAGGATCATCAACATCTCCTCCATCTTCTCCAAGCAGCCTGGAGGCCTGTTGGACTACGACTCCATCAAGGCCGCCATGAACATGTTCACCAAGGACTTCAGCAATTACCTGGCCAAGGACAACATCCTCGTCAATGCGGTCTGCCCGGGGCCGATCAGGACCCCGCTCTGGGACGGGCCGGGGCAGATGGCTGAGAAGATCGGGAAGGAGCTCGGGATGACCGTCCCGGAGGTGATGAGGTGGTTTGCCGAGCAGAACATCCCCCTGGGACATCACGGAGATCCGGAAGACATCGCGAACATCGTCGCCTTCCTGGCATCGGACAGGGCGAAATTCATCACCGGACAGTCCATCAACGTGGACGGCGGCATGGTGAAGGCCTTGGTATGAGGAGGGGGTATGCAAGCGTCGAGGGAAACGAAGATCGATCTCTACCGGCGGATGGCGAGGATCCGGGCCTTTGAAGAACAGGGCTTCGCATCCTTCAGGAAAGGGCTTACCCACGGGGTCCTCCACCTCTATGTGGGGCAGGAGGCCGTGGCCGTGGGAAGCATCTACGATCTGCACAAAGAGGACTACATCACCAGCACCCACCGGGGCCACGGGCATCTCATCGCCAAGGGGGCGGATCTGGGCCGCATGGCCGCAGAGCTCCTCGGCAGGGAGACCGGGTACTGCCGCGGCAGGGGCGGCTCGATGCACATCGCCGACCTGGGCCTCGGCATCCTGGGGGCCAACGGCATTGTCGGCGCGGGTCTTCCCATCGCCGTGGGGGCAGGGCTGGCGGTCAAATACAAGGGGTTGAACAGGGTTGTCCTCTGTTTCTTCGGAGACGGGACCATCGCGACCGGAGCCTTTCACGAGGCGCTGAACATGGCCTCTGTCTGGAAGCTGCCCGTCGTGTTCGTCTGTGAAAACAACCTCTACGGGATCTCCGTCTCCATCAGGAAATCCTGCGCCCTGGACACCCTGGCCAAGCGAAGCGGTGCGTACGAAATGCCGGGGGTCTGCGTGGACGGCAATGATGTCCTGGCCGTCCGGGAGGCGGCGACCGAGGCGGTGGATCGCGCACGCAAGGGAGAGGGCCCCGCCTTTCTGGAATGTCAGACCTACCGGTGGTATGGGCATTTCACTGCGGATGACGGCAAGTACCGTCCGGACGAAGAGGTCAGGCAGTGGAAAGAGGAAAGGGACCCCATCAGGAACTTCGCCGCCCGCCTGCGGGATGACGGGGAGATCACACAGCAGGAACTGGACCGCATCCATGCGGAGGTGGACGGCGAGATAGAGCGGGCCTTCAGGTTTGCAGGGGAAAGCCCGGAGGCGGACGTGCAGGAGATGCTGAGGGGCGCCTATCATCGCCCGGGCTTGAGGAAAGGGGGAAGGGGAACATGAGAAAGATCAGGTATCGTGAAGCCGTCAGTGAAGCCCTCCGAGAAGAAATGGCCCGCGATGAAACGGTGTTCCTGCTGGGTGAAGACGTGGGGCAGTTCGGCGGGGTCTTCCAGGCCACAGCCGGGCTCTGGGAGAAGTTCGGGCCGTCCCGGGTGATGGATACGCCCATCTCGGAGCAGGCCATCGTAGGCGCGGCCCTGGGAGCGGCGCTGGCGGGCCTGAGGCCGGTGGCCGAGGTCATGTTCGTGGATTTCACGACCCTGGCGATGGACCAGATCGCCAACCAGTGCGCCAAGTTTCATTTCATGACCGGGGGACAGGCCGTGGTGCCCGTGGTGATCAGGACCCAGGGGGGCGTCGGCATCGGTGATGCGGCGCAGCACTCGCAGAGCCTCGAGGCATGGCACACCCACATCCCCGGACTCCAGGTGGTCATGCCTTCCACCCCTTACGATGCCAAAGGACTCCTGAAGGCATCCATACGGGAGGACAATCCCGTGGTGTTCATCGAGCACAAGCTGCTGTACCAGACGGAGGGGCCTGTGCCCGAGGAAGAGTACACCATCCCCCTGGGCAAGGCCGACATCAAGCGTGAAGGCAGGGATGTCACGATCATCACGTGGTCCAAGATGGTGCTGGACTGTCTGGAGGCGTGCGCTGCGCTTGAAAAGGAATCCATCCATGGCGAAGTGGTCGACCTGAGGACCCTCACTCCCCTCGATCTCGATACCGTGGTCGAGTCGGTGAAAAAGACAGGAAGGGCCGTGATCGTGCACGAGGCCTGCAAGACCGGGGGATACGGCGGGGAGATCGCAGCCCTGATCGTCGAACACGCCTTCGACTTCCTGGATGCACCGGTCAAGAGGGTCGCTGCAGTGGATACCCCCGTCCCTTATGCCGCACCCCTGTATCGGGCCGTGATCCCGAACCCGGACAAGATCGTTCGCGCTGTAAAAGAGATTGTGTAAAAAAAGAGGTCCGCCACGAAGACACGAAGAGTCTCTTTGTGGCATCCGTTCTGTTTTCGAATGGAAGAGGTGGATATGCTGACGGTCATCGAAATGCCCTCCCTGAGCTCCACCATGAAGAAGGGCAAGGTCGTGAAGTGGCACAAGCGAGAGGGGGATCGGGTAGCCAAGGGAGAGATCCTCTTCGAGGTCCAGACGGACAAGGTCAATGTCGAAGTGGACTCGCTGGTCACCGGTTTCCTGAGGAGGATCCTGTTGAGAGAGGGGCTCGAGGCCCCTGTCCACACCCCGATCGCCGTCATGGCGGACACCATGGAGGAGGACATCTCGCAGTCGGTTGAAGCAAGGGGAGTGGCGGCCGCTCAGAGAGGGGCTCAAACCCCGGAACAGGCAGTCTCCGAACCCCCGGCGGCCAAAAGAGGGACCGAACGAGAGCGGGAGAGGATCAGGATCTCCCCCCTGGCCAGGCGGATCGCCGAGGAGCAGGGGATCGACATCGGTTCCCTAAGGGGCACAGGGCCTGAAGGCCGCATTACCAGGGAAGATGTCGAGAGGGCCATGGCCGAACGATCGCAGAAGCCCTCGGTGGCTGAAAAGAAGGCCGCCGAGCCTGCCCCGGGGGCGATGGAGGAGTTCGAGGATATCCCGCTGACCCCCATGAGAGCGATCATCGCGGAGCGGCTCCGGCAGAGCAAGGCTGACGCCCCGCACTTCTATGTAGACCTCTCCGCCGACGGGACCGCGATCAAGCAGTGCCGGGATGAGCTTCAGAAGCGGCTGGAAAAGCGGGGCGTGAAGATCACCCTCAACGATATCCTGATCAAGATCGTCTCCCGTGCGCTGGAGGAGTTCCGGGGTGTGAATGCAAGCTTTCTGGGCGATCGCATCAGGCTCCACAGGACGATCCATATCGGTCTGGCGGTCGCCGTGGAGGAGGGCCTTGTGGTCCCGGTGATCAGGTCCGCCGACCGGAAATCGATCTCCGAGATCAGCCGGGAGGCCGCGGACCTGGCGGCCAGGGCCCGGGGGAAGAGGCTCCTCCCCCATGAATACGAAGGGGGCACCTTCACCATCACCAACATGGGAATGTTCGGGGTGGAGGGATTTCACGCGATCATCAACCCCCCGGAAAGCGGCATCCTGGCCGTGGGCGCCATGGTCCCGAGCCCCGTGGTCGTGGAGGGAGAGATCGCTGTGAGGCCCATGATGAGATTATGCCTCTCCGTGGACCACCGGGTCGTGGACGGCGCGCTGGCGGCCCGTTTTCTCGCACGGGTCAGGGAGATGGTCGAGACCCCCCTGCTGATGCTCGCCTGATCATTGACCGGTCCGGGTCGGGTACATATGATCCGGGGAAACAGGACGTTTCGGAGGCCTTTATGCCCCACAGGTGCCCCTCCTGGCTCGGCCCGTTCCTCCTCCATCCCTTCCGCAGGTTTCTGGAAAACCCTGAAAAGATCCTCGGCCCCCTGATGGCCCAGGGGATGACGGTCCTCGAGCCCGGATGCGGCATGGGCTATTTCACCCTGCCGATCGCCCGCATGGTGGGTCCGCACGGGAGGGTGATCGCGGTCGACATCCAGCCGGGGATGCTTTCCGGTCTGAAGCGTCGGGCGGACAGGGCGGGGTTGACTGACCGGATCGAGATCCGCCATGCCGCCGAGTCGGGTCTCGGTCTCGAGGGCCTGCAGGGAACGGTAGACCTCGCGGTGGCCCTGCATATGGTCCACGAGGTGGACGACCAGGCATCCTTCTTTAGGGAGGTTCGGGAATCGCTGAAGGAGAATGGGCGACTGTTCATCATGGAGCCCCTGATGCATGTCTCCAGGCGCGAGGTGGAGGATTCGGTCTCGCTCGCAACGGGGATCGGCTTCAGGCCCTTGGTGCGTGGAGGCAGGTGGATGGGCAGAAGGGTCCTGCTGGAAAAGGCGTGAGAGAAGAAACGGAATATTGGAAAGATGGAACAGTGGGATGTTGAGAAAATCCGAAGACGGGGGAGATATTGTACCGGAGACTTTTTATCGAGGCTCTTTTCAACCCATTCTTCCACCATTCCATTTTTTCATCATTCCAGGAAGTGAATGGAGAGGGGTAATATTCAAGCGCCGGCCTGCTGTCTCCGATGTACAATGAAGACGTCCACCGAAGGATGACACCTGGGCAACATGCGAGACCTCTTTTCCGATAAACGACACGCAGCCTGGATCTCGGTGGGGAGCAACACCCTCCTCACCCTGAGCAAGCTGGTGGCGGGGCTGGCCACGGGATCCGTGAGCATCCTGTCCGAAGCGGCCCACTCGGGCATGGACCTGGTGGCATCGGGGCTGGCCACGTTTTCGGTCCATGTGGCCGACCGCCCTCCCGACGCCACCCATCCCTACGGCCATGAAAAGGTGGAGAACATCTCCGGGGTGATCGAGGGGCTTCTCATCTTCCTGGCAGCCGCATGGATCATCTATGAATCGGTGGAGAAACTGGTGCATGGCGTGGAGCTCACATCCCTCGGCTATGGGCTGATCGTCATGGCCTTCTCCGCAGGACTGAACCTCGCCGTGGCGACCGGCCTCAGACGATCCGCCCTCCTCAACCGCTCGGTCGCGCTCGAGGCGGATGCGGCCCACCTCCTGACGGACGTCTACACTTCGGCCGGGGTCCTGGTCGGGCTGCTCGTGATCAGCATCGGCAGCGGGTTCTTCGGTACGGATTTGAGCTGGATGGACCCCGCCATTGCCATCGTGGTGGCCATGCTCATCCTCTCGGCCGGTTATCGGATCACCAGGAAGAGCTTCCTGCCCCTCATGGACAGCCCGGCTTCCCCGGAGGAGATGCAGGTGATCAGGGATGCATTGAGCGGCTTCAGGGCTCAAGGCATGGACTTTCACAAGCTCAGGACACGGCGCGCCGGGGGCTCCCTGCACATAGACCTCCACATGGGATGCAGACCCGGGATCTCTCTGGAAAAGGGTCACGAACTGAGCCATATCCTGAAGTCCAGGATCGAGCAATCCGTTCCTGGGGCAAATGTGCTCGTCCATCTGGAGCCCGCCCAGTCCATCCAGGTCCTCACCGATACGGACGAGCAGGTCCGCTGCATGCGGGACGAACTGCTCAAAGACAAGAGGGTCCGCGAGGTCCGGGAGATCAAGGCCCAGTCCTACAGGGGAGATCTGAGGGTGGAGGCCGACTTGCTCCTGGACCCCGAGGTCACCCTGGCCGAAAGCCGGGTCCTCACGGACGAGCTGAGGACGCGGCTGGAAAGCTGCTTTCACGAGGTCAAGGAGACCGTGATCTCCCTGCACCCGGCGGGGGGATGGAAGAGCGCCATCCACAAGGACGACATGGTGCGGATCCGAAGAATCGTCGGGGAACAGCAAGGCAGGTTTGCAGGGATCCACGAACTGGAGGTGGTCTCCTCCGGAGGCATGCACAAGGTCCGGATTGCGCTGGGGGTCCCCCACGCCCTCCCCGTTGCCGAGGCGCATGCGGTCGGCCACCATCTCGAGTCGCAGATCCGGGGCCTGTTTCCGGAGGGGGCGGAGATCGACCTCCACCTGGAGCCCTGCAACGAAGAGTGCACGGCCTGCAAGGCGGTATGCTCGGAGAGGAAAGACGTAAGCAGTGGGCATTAGGGAGTAAGCAGCGGAAGAGAAGACACTGTGTTCCGGCTTCCACCGCAATGAAAAGATACGCGGTCACATCGGGCAGTTCCGGTTGGGCACTGGGTTGAGGGGAGGATGGAGAGATCTACCCTCGGACGGCTTTCGTACACACCTCGCTGCTTGCTTCCTCTCTTCTCGACTCCTTACTGCTTACTGCCTGCTGCTTACTTCTTCTCCGCCACTGCTTGCTTCCCTCACCTCCGGCAGCACGCCCAGGATCAACTTACCTTCCACCTGCCCCTTTTTCATGGGATGCTGTTCCTGTCCGGTCGCCAGCGGCACATGTTTCGACAGGTATCCGAAGGCCTCGTCGACCGTGATCATCCGGTCCTTGTCCGCGTCGGCATCCCCCTCGAGCCCCTGCAGCAGGAAGTAAGTGAAGATCCCGTGGCCGAGCTCGTCGCTCTCGGCGCTCACCTCGTTCGCTCCGCTCGCGGTCAGGATGACGGTGCCCCTTCCACTGGTGATCCGGTCCAGGAAGGCATCCGAGATCGTGGCCCGGGTGCCGGATGAGGCAATGGTCCTGCCGCCGCTTGCCCCGCTGTAGCAGGCGTCCACCAGGAAGATCAGCCGTTCGGAGCGGATCCTCTGGAAGATATGGGCGATCTCTCTCATGGGCAGGGAGGACGCGTAGAGGTCTTTCGGATCTGCGTCGAAAGGCAGCAGATACTTCTCGAGACCGTCCCCGTCCGGGCTCATGACATCGCGCTCCGTGGCCCCGTGCCCGGCGAAGAAGAGGATCACCATGTCCTCCTTGCCCGCCTTGTTCTTCAGGTGGGTGCCGAGGACGCTTCGCAGTTTGGCAAGGCTGGCCTCTTCGTTCAGGAGGAGCATGACGTTCTCGGCAGGGATCTTGTTCTGCTCCAGCAGGTACCTCTGGAACGCCTTGGCGTCGTCCACCGCGTACTTCAGCTGCGGAGCCTTGGGATAGGAGTTGATTCCGATCACCACCGCCCAGATGTTCTTCTGCATCTCGCCCCGGTAGACCGTAAGAGTCCTTTCCGAGGCACCGCCCTCGCGATCTACGGCCCTTACGACGATTTCGTTCAGACCGGGATCGAGGGAAACCCGCTCGTTGAAATCGACCCGTTTGGGGAACTCGGCCTCCTTGACGACCAGGCCCCGCTGCCCTTCCCTGCTCAGGGGCCTGCCGTTGACGAAGAACTCCACCCTGGCGAGTCCCAGATCATGTTCCGCCACACCGGTGAGAGCAACATGGCTCACCTCGATCCTGCTGCCCTCCGCAGGGGCGGCAATCATCACCATGGGCCGATTGGAGGTCTCCTTCCGCCTGTGGACCAGCTCCTTTTCCTTTTCTTCCAGCTCCACGGCGAGGGCGGTCGTCTTCTCCCGCTCTTTTTCGAGTTTCGCCTTGGTCTCTTCGAGCTGGGCGAGCTTCTCCCCCAGTTCGCTCATCATCTTTTCGAGCTCGTTGATCCGCTCCTGCTTTTCCTTTTCATCCACTGCGGGACCACCCGGGGGGGGACCCTTCTCTTTTTCCTTCACCTTTCGGAGATCCTGGATCTCCTTCATCGTCTCGGCGATCTGCCTCGAGGTCTTCTCAGAGGCGATCTGGTATTCCTTGAGGGTGCCCGCCTCCCGCAACGCATCCTGGAGGGCCTGATTCCGGGGGTCCTTGGCGTAGCGCCCTTCCAGGAAATTCGCGATCCGGACATAGTCCTTCTTCTCCCAGACGATCACATCCACTTTGAAGGACCCGACATTGTCCCTGTAATAGTTGAGATGCGGGGACGACCCGTCCGCCCGAAACCCGGCGCCCCCTTCGCCCATCCCCAGGAGGAGCTCGCCCGCAGTGATGGAATCCATGGTCTTGCCGCAGGAGCCGCCGGGCAACGCAGGGACGGCCCCGCTCTTGCCGATCTTGAGGTAGAGCACTCCGTCCGAGGGTTTCTTTCGGATGCCGATGCGTGGATAGACATCCACCACCCCGCCGGCCAGGAGCGTGTAGGTTTCACCCATCTCCAGATGAATCCCGGTGGGGATCATCCCGGCGTGATTCCCGGGGATGACGATCTGCCTGTATTCTCTGGCAAAGGAGGGAAGTCCTTCGGGGGCTTCTACAACGACGGGCGATTTTTTCGTGAATGGAACCCAGCACCCGGCAAACCATGGGAGAGAGATGAGAAGGCTAAGGACCGACAGGATGGTTCTCAAGGACAGCATAGATCCTCCTTTCGGAATGGGTTCTCTGTCTGGATCTTTCACCAAGGCCGATCGGCCGCAGGCAGCAACGGGCGCACAGAATGAAGGCGTTGAAGGGGGAGCGAATCCAAGGAGGACAAGGCAGTAGGAGAATCGGGCAGGACGGTCAATCTCGATTTCAGTACCAGCACACCTGCAACTTGCTACCGGAACTTCTTACGTTGCCAAGGGCTCAACGGCCCCTGTTCACCATTTCAATCCCCTTTACGTAGCGCCCGATCCCGGCCACGAGGCCGTCGGCAATGCTCTCCATGTAGGGTCTGCTCAGCAGGCGCTTCTTTTCCGTTGGGTTCGTAATAAAACCGACTTCCACGAGCACGGCCGGCATCTCGGCGCCGATGAGCACGTAGAAGGGTGCCTGTTTTACCCCGAGGTCCTTTACCTTGTCAAACCTTTTCTTCACGTTCCCGAGCATGCCCTTTTGGACTTCGTGGGCCAGTTTGCTGGATTCGCTGATCTTCGTGTTCAGCATCAGGTCATTGAGAATCTTCTGCAGGTCGCTGATGTTCTTCTCCGAGGTCGCATTTTCCCTTGCCGCGACCATGACGGCCCTCTCGTCGGTGGCCATGTTCAGGAAGTAGGTCTCCAGGCCGTGCACCTCTTCCTGCTTGTGCGCATTGATGTGCAGCGAGATGAACAGATCGGCCTTCTGCATGTTCGCAAATGCCGTCCGCCTTTCCAGGGGTACAAAATGGTCCTTGTCCCTGGTCAGCACCGCCTCACACTGGAGTTTTTCCTTGACCTTCTCCGCCATCAGCTTCGCGAGACGGAGCACGATCTCTTTCTCCTCGATGCCGTCCCCGACGAAACACCCCGGATCCTTGCCCCCATGCCCCGGGTCGATCACGATCTTGCGCACGCCAAGCCCGAGCTGCCTGGCAAGGGAGACGGACTGGTCGGGGGTCTTCTCCTTGCGCACCCCTCTTCGCACTCGGGTCCGACTGACCTTGGTCCCCGCCTGGGGGATCTCCGAGACCTCCCTCTCCGGTTTCTTCTCGACCGCCTCCTCTTCCGCCTTGGTCCTGGTCTCCTTCTCCTCCGTCCCCTGTACATCGATGACGATCCGGAAAGGGTCGTGAAGGGGAAAGATCTTGTATCCCCCGATGCTGTTGATGTCGAGCACGACCCGGACCGTCTCCCTGGCGAACTGCGCGGCCCTCGCGCCCTTGAGGAGCCCGTCCCCGATCGGGATGCTGGTGCTGATGTCCGAGCTGACCAGTGCATCCTTGAGGTCCACATAGAGCCTCCGGGGTTTCTTCAGGCCGGGGTCCTCCTTCAGGAGGTGGGACTCATATCTGACGGGACTGGAGATATCGATGACCACCCGCGTATAATTGGGTGTGGACCAGTGCCGGATTCCCTGCACCTGGGTAAGGCCCTGGGACGCAGCGGGCTCGGCCTTCTCCACCCTCTGTTCATCCCTCTTCGCGAGGACGGCCGCAAGCTTGTCCAGCATCCCCCTTGCCCTGGGACGCATGTCTCCCGAAGGGAACCGGATATCCACCTTCAGGAACTCCACATAGGCCTGAGTAAGGTCGTTCTTGTACTCGTAGTAGATCTCGCCGACGCGGTACTGGGCGTCGTCCGCAAGATTGCTCTCGGCGTAACGTTCGGAGACATGTTTGTAGAGCCGCACGGCCTCGTCCAGGTCCTGCTCCCTGCCGGAGGCCAGGTACAGCCTGGAATACAGGTTGGCCGCGATAAAGAGGGCCCTTGGCGCATGCTCGTCCTGGGGGAAACGGTGGGCCAGGGCCTGAAACCGCTCGATGCAGAGGAGCCAGTTATGGCGGTACTTCTGTTTCTCCCTGGATGCATAGAGGGACTTCTGGCATTCCTCCGCGCTCCTGAACAGGGCATCGGGTTTGAGCAGGGTCCTTGCGCAGACCGGCTCCGTTGCCCCAAGGAGCGCGAAAGCAAGGAGGAGAACCCCTGCCCTATGGACGGTGCCGAGCTTCATGGATTCTTTTTATCCAGGTATTCCTTGATCCGATTCAGCTCCATCAACGCCTGCAGCGGAGTCATCGACTGGATGTCGAGGCCCGAAATCCACCTCCTCAGCCGCTGATCCACCGAGCTGAAGAGCGCGAGCTGCAGGTGTTCATCCCTCCCGGCCTGCCGGCCTCGGGCCACCCTCAGGGTCAGTTCGTCCTGCTCCTGGTTTTCCAGCCGGTCGAGGATCTCCTTGGCCCGGTCGATCACCACGTGCGGCAGACCCGCGATCCGGCCCACCTGTATGCCGTAGCTCCTGCTCGTCCCCCCCGGGACCAGCTTCCGAAGAAAGATGATCTGCTCTTTCCACTCCTTCACGGCAATGTTGTAGTTCTTCACCCTCTTCTTCGTGGTGGCCAGTTCAATCAGTTCGTGATAATGGGTCGCAAAGAGGGTCTTGACCCCCTTCTCATCGCGATCGTGAAGGACCTCCGCAACGGCCCAAGCGATGCTGAGGCCGTCATAGGTGCTGGTTCCGCGTCCGATCTCGTCCAGGATGACGAGGCTCCCGGGAGTGGCATGCCTCAGGATATTGGCGGTCTCGTTCATTTCGACCATGAAGGTGCTCTGTCCCTTGGCCAGGTCGTCCGACGCGCCGATGCGGGTAAAGATGCGGTCCACGAGCCCCACCCTTGCCCTGGAGGCCGGCACGAACCCTCCCATCTGGGCCATGAGGACCGTCAGGGCGGTCTGCCTGAGCACCGTGGACTTGCCCGCCATGTTCGGTCCCGTGATGATCAGCAACTGCTGCTCCTCGTTGTCCAGGCGGATGTCGTTGGGCACGAACGGTTCGTCCCTGACGGTCTGCTCGATGACCGGGTGGCGGCCGTCGACGATCTCGATCACCCCCGACTGATCCACCTCGGGGCATACGTAGCCGTTCAGGTCCGCGCTCTCGGCGAGCGACGCGAGGACATCCAGCACGGCCACCCGCACCGCCGTGTCCCTGATCCGCCTGTTCTCGAGGGCGATGCCCTTCCTCACTCCCTCGAAGATCTCATACTCCAGCGCAATCCGCTTTTCTTCGGCCCCCAGCACCATCTCCTCATACCTCTTGAGGTCCTCGGTGACGAATCGCTCACCGTTGGCCAGGGTCTGTCTTCGGACATAGTCGGGCGGGGCCAGGTGCAGGTTCGATTTCGAGAGCTCGATATAGTACCCGAAGACCCGGTTGTAGCCGATCTTCAGATTGGATATGCCCGTGCGTTTCTGCTCGGAGGCCGCAAGATCCGCAATCCATCCCTTTCCGTCCCTGGTGATGGAGATCAACCGGTCCAGGTCCGCGTGATATCCCTCCTTGATGAGGCCGCCCTCCTTCAGGCCGGCCGGAGGCTCATCGCATATCGCCTTTCCGATCAGATCCCCGATGTCCTGCAGCACGTCGATCCCGGCGGAGACCTCAGCGAGGAGTTCGCTGCCGGAATCCGCCAGGTGCTCTTTCAGAAAGGGGAGTTTGCGGATGGAGAGGTGGAGGGAAACCAGGTCCCTTGCGTTCGCCCGGCCCACCGAGATCCTGCCGTTCAGCCTCTCCAGGTCATAGACGCCGTGGAGAAGCCCCCGGACCCTTTCCCGGAGCGCGGGATCGTCCCTGAATACCGAAACCGCCCCCAGCCTCTTGCGGATCTCTCTCAGGTCCAGGAGCGGGTAGGCCATCCACTTCTTCAGCAGCCTCGTCCCCATGGGGGTAAGGGTCCTGTCGAGGATGCTGAAAAGAGAACCCTTTTCGGACTGGCGCCGCAGGGTCGTGAAGAGCTCCAGGTTCCTCAAGGTCGATTCATCCAGAAACATGTAGTCGCCGAGGCGATAGGTCGCGATTTCCTTGATGTGGGCCGGGCTCCCCCTCTGCGTATCCTGCAGATAATGGACGAGGGCGCCCGCAGCGGAGACCCCGCGGAGCAGCTCCTCGCAGCCGAACCCCGCAAGGGACCTGACGCCCAGCTGTTCCTTGAGCACCGTCTCGGCGCGATGTCTCTCGAAGATCTCCCCGGAGATCGGCTCCAGCCGGTAGCCTGCAAGCTCCTTGCGATCGAGGAGCCCGCTCCCCTCCTGGATCAGGATCTCGGCAGGGCCGATCCTCTTCAGCTCGTCGAGCACCTGGGCCCATCCCTCCAGCTCGGTCAGGCGGAACTCGCCCGTGGACAGGTCCGCGTGGGCCAGCCCGTACCCGGAGTCGTCCCCTGCAACCGCCGCCAGGTAGACGTTGCTCCTGCTGTCGATCTCCCCCTCTTCGAGGAGGGAGCCGGGGGTCACCACCCTGACCACCTCTCTCTTGACGATGCCCTTGGCCGTCCTGGGGTCCTCCGTCTGTTCGCATACAGCCACCTTCCATCCGCTTTCAACCAGCTTGGCGATGTAGGACTTGGCCGAATGGTGGGGGACGCCGCACATGGGAATCTTTTCCCCGTTGTGGGTGCCGCGGGAGGTCAAGGTGATTCCCAGGATCTTGGATGCGGACCTCGCATCTTCGAAGAACATCTCATAGAAGTCCCCCATCCTGTAAAAGAGGATCGCATCCGGATGCCGGCTCTTGATCCCCATGTACTGATGGAGCATAGGCGTGGCGACGCTCATTCCTCTCCCCCGGCAACCTTCGGGGGATTGGTCGGGAGAGGTCCCCGGGGTTGGGGAAATGCGGTGTCCACCTGCGCCGACTCCAGGAGATCGACGGTGTCCCACTGCCTGCACTGGGGGCATTGCCACTGAAGATCGGCCGGTCTGTACCCGCAGTTGCCGCACTGGAATTTCAGATAGGGCACTTCCAGATGAGGAATCAGGTCCCGGTATGCCTCCAGGGCCCGCTCATTCATCTGCTGGGCGACGAGGATTTCTCCCATGAACCTCCTGGCCTCCCAGAAAGCCGGATCCAGGTCGAGCGCGCTCTGGAGCTCGCGGAGTGCCCCCTGCTCGTCTTTTTCGTTGTACAGGTATCTGGCGAGGGCCATGTGGGTGAAAGGATCGGAGGTGAGCTGGGCGCACTCCTTCAGGAAGTCCCCGACCGGCTTGAGGTTCCTCATCCGTGAATAGGCGCCCTCGAGGCGGCGATAGGCGAGAAAGGTGAAGCGGGGGGATACATCGACCACGCTTCTCCAGGAGGCGATGGCCTGCTTGTACTCCTGTTTCGAAAAATAGAGATCCCCCAGGTGCAGGTAGGCGTCGATGCAGGTCTTGTCGATGGAAATCGCCGATTTGAAGGAGGACTTGGCCCTGCCGAACTCCCCTTTCTCCAAAAAGTCCTTTCCCATCTCGGTTTGATGGTGGGCCAGGACGTGGGCGTGATCCCCTCTTGCGAGTCGCGCTATGCGCTGGCGGGTGGCAAAGGCATTGGACCAGTCCTTCACTTCCTCGTAGATCCTCTCGAGTTCACGAAGGACCTCCAGGTTCGAGGGCTGCTTCTGGATGACCTCGGAGAAGGTCTCAAGGGCCCTGTTGAAGAATCCGCCCTTGCGATAATCCATCCCGAGATCGATGAGGGCCCTGAGCTTCATCTGGTCGCTCGTGTTGGGTCTGAGGATGATGCTCTGGCGGATCCGGATGGCCCTGTCGATGTCGCCCTTGGAGCGGTACAGGTTCCCCAGCGCGACATAGGTCTCGATGGTGTCGGAATTGATCTGAACGGACTTGGTGAACTCCTCTATGGCCTGATCGTGGTCGTTGGAGAGGATATACTGAATACCCTTGAGAAAGGCCTCATCCCTCCCCCTGCCCAGAGGTTTGGATTCCTGCCTTTTGCGCCGGCCGGCAAGGACCCCCAGGATCAAACCGCTCAGAACGCCCGCCAGGACACCCAGGCAAAGCCTCTGGTTGCCAGGTTCGAGAAACCACTGCCAGAGCTGCTGCCACATGCGGTGTCTCCCTTCTCATCCCCTCACGTCGCTTCTCCCTGTTTCGCCCCCACGCTGTCATAGGTCAACGGCAGGTTCCGGAGGGAATTGAGTTCCTGGTCTTTTTCCTGCAGCTCACGGGTGAGGCTGCGGATCCGCTTCTTGAGGCGAAAGCGCTCGATCATGCCGTGCAGGCCCGTCCCCAGAACCCCCGCGAGAAACGAGACGAGAACGATCTGGTAGAGGCTGACGGCCCCCGATCTCATCTCCTGGGTGAAGACCGGGTTGAACCGGAGTTGCACCGTCTGGTTCAGGGTATCGTTGTTCTGGATCGCCAGGACAATGACCAGCAATCCGATGAGGATTCCCAGGATGATCTTGAGATGACTCATGCCTACCTCCCTCCGTCGGCGTGGTCTCGCATGAAGTCAGGCCGCAGCTTTCCATATGTTTTTCGAATATGCTCCGGGATGACCCTGATGTCGTCCAGCACCGTCATGTAGTTGGTGTCGCCGTTCCAGCGGGGCACGATATGAAAGTGCATATGTTCCTCCACCCCGGCCCCGGCCACGTGCCCCAGGTTCAGACCGACATTGAACCCTTGGGGCGCCATCACCTTTCTGAGGATCCCGATCGACCTGCGAACCGTCAAGAGAAGATCGAGCAGGTCTTTATGGTTCAACTGCTCCATCCCCGGGACATGCCTGACGGGGGAGACCAGCAGATGGCCGTTGTTGTAAGGATAGCGGTTCATCATCACCATCGACCTCTCCCCGACACACAGGATCAGCCGATCGGCGTCCTTGCTCCGATCGGCGCCAGGGCAGAAGATGCAGTTGGTGTCCTTTTTTTCGGAAAGGATGTAGCCCATCCTCCAGGGCGCCCAGAGTACCTTCATATCTCGATGATCTCTCCCTTGACCTGATCCCCGAATTCCAGCACTCCGACGGTGTGGATCCCGGACTTGCTGTATCCGGTCGCAGTACCCGGATTGAAGAAGAGAACCCCTTGTCTCTCATGATTGGCCGGCCTGTGGGAGTGGCCGTAGACGATCACATTCGCGTCCGGGAACTCGGAACCTATCCGGTCTTCGATCCCGTCCGGAGGACCCCACCCATGGATGAGGCCGATCCTCCAGGGCCCCAGCTGAACGACCTCCCTCTCAGGCAGGGTCCGCCTCACATCAGCGACATCCATATTGCCGTGGACCCCGTGGAAATTCATGGTCCGGAAGAACCGCACCAGGTCGGCGGACACATAGTCCCCCGCATGCAGGATCATCTCCACCCCTGCCAGGTGGCGGTCGATGATCTGCCTGAGGTCCTTGGTCACCCCACTCAGATGAGTGTCCGACAAGACCCCTACCTTCCTTACCATTTTGGAGTTCCTCTGTCAGCTGGTACTTTGGAGTTGGGAGTATATCAGCCTCAAGGAAAAAGACAAGCGATAAACCCCCCCCGTACAGGGCTCCGCGCGCGTATCAGGCTGGAGGAGCGCCGGCCCCTGCGACCTCGAGCCTCAAACCTCCATCCGTCAAGGCGATTGACTCCCCCCCGCTTTATCGTATATCAGTGAAACGGATGCCCGAAAGGAGGGAGGAGGAAAGATGCCCATCTATGAATTCTATTGTGGGAAATGCCACATGATCTTCAACTTCTTCTCGACCACGGTGAACACGGAAAAGGTCCCGACCTGTCCCCGCTGCAAGCGGGGGAAGCTTGCCAGGCAGATGTCGCCCTTCGCCACCCCCAGGGGCGGTTCGGAAGAGGACGACTCGGCCATGCCCGACCTGGACGAGTCCAAGATGATGCAGGCCATGAGCGCCCTCGCCAGTGAGGCCGAAGGCCTGGATGAAAACGATCCGCGCCAGGCCGCAAACCTGATGCGAAAGCTCTCCGACATGACCGGTCTGAACCTCGGCTCCGGGATGGAAGAGGCGTTGAGAAGGATGGAGGCGGGGGAGGACCCCGAACAGGTGGAGGCCGAGATGGGAGACCTCCTGGAGGGCGAAGAGCCGTTCATCTCCAGGAAAAAGAAAGGGAAGGGGGCGAGGAGACAACCGCCGAAGGTGGATGCGACGCTCTATGACCTGTGACGATGCTGGATGGCCACCAGCTCCACCTCTCCCCAGACCACCATGTGCTCCCCCAGCACCACCAGACAGCCCATGATCCCGGGGATGGATTCGGCCCACGGGGCGACACGCTCCAGGTCCCTTCTCGACCGGACCCTGTTGCACAGGGCGGTCGCGGCCCCGTCTGCAAAGGCGGCCGAAGAGGAAATGACGCAACCGGCATCTGCGCGCCCCAGGCTGTAGGAGTGGCCCACGGTGCCCGATGACGTACAGATCCCGAGGGGCATCTGGCCGGAGGAGATGCGAAAGCCGATCCTGTGGCTGAGGGGCGACTCCCCTGCGAAGATCGAGACGGTCGTCTCCCGGGAGGTCTTTAGAAAGATATCGCCGCCGTTCTCGACGATGACCTGATCGGTGTACGCCAGGAGTCCCCGGCCCACGAACTCCGCAACCGCGCCCGCAACAGAGGCCATGGGTCCCACCCCCACCGGCCGCACGGAGCGGATCATCTCACGGACCAGGGGGGGTGCGGTCGGGTCGTCCGCCACGGGCGACATGGCCGTGAGGAAATAAGGATGGGACTCGATATAGGTCTCCAGCTGATGTCTTGCATCCAGAACCAGGTCCATGGTTTCCCGCTCCAGTCTCCTCCCTGCGCTCACCCAGAGATCGGTCTCCTTGACCGCGACGGGAAACGGCACCAGGTCCGTTGCCTTTATCCTTTCCCTGTAAGATCTTTTCCTGTATTCTTTCACGCCGATCTATCGTACTCATGCGAACCGGACGCGACCCTTGTTCCGTCACGGCTCCGGGTGGCACCGCTATTGCATTTGATCCTGGCATCCATATCCTTCGACCATTCTAGCGGCAGGGAGATGAACTATGAACCACAAAATTCTCGTAGTCGACGACGACCCCACCTTCATTTCCCTCCTGAATGAAGCCTTTTGCAGGGAGCCGTACCAGGTCTTGAGCGCGTGTTCGGCCAGGGAGGCCCTCGATCTGCTCTCCGCCCAGCCGGTCGACGTGGTGGTTTCCGATGAAATGATGCCCGGAATGACCGGGTCCGAGTTCCTGGCGCTCGTAAGAAAGCAGTATCCGGAGACGGTGCGGATGATCCTCACGGGGCATGCGAGCCTCGAAGCGGCCATCCGCTCCATCAACGAAGGGGAGATCTATCGCTTCTTTACCAAACCCTGCAACATCTTCGACCTGGCCATCACCATCCGCCATGCGCTCCAGCACCTGGAACTGGTCAAGGAAAACGAGAGACTGGTCGCCATGGTGAAGCGGCAGCGCGACTTCATCCAAAGACTCGAGAGGGATTACCCCGGGATCACCAAGGTGAGAAGGGGGAGTAAGGGTGAGATCATCCTGAACGAGGAGGCCGAGGAGCTTCAGAACCTGCTGGGCGAATGCAGATCGATCCTGCCGAAGTGCTCCAAGGATTCCGGATCCCGCCACTAGGACACGAAGACACCAAGCAAGATGGTGGTTCTTTGTGTCTTCGTGTCCTTGTGTCTTGGTGGCGGATTCTTCAGTTCAGGGACGACTCAGTTCTTCATCTCTCCGGAGATCCGCTGGACCGATTCCACCACTTCTACCATGACGGTGGAGATGTCTTCCTCCTGCATCCCCAGCACCTGCATGGATCGCTCGTCCAGTTCGTACTGCAGCCCATCCACTCCTGCGGCCATCCCGCTCATCAACGCAATTCCGTCGGCCATGTGCACGACATGCGCGAGATCGTCCCCCAGGGCGTTTGCGGGGGCATGGTGATGTCGAATGGCCTTGATCAAGGGCTGGGGGACATTCCAGACCTTGCACAACTCGAAGGCGATCTCGGCATGGTCGAAACCGAGGATATGCTTCTCCGCCTTGACGAAGGGTTGGCCCTCTTCGGCCATGTATGCCTCAAAGGCATGCTTTCGCTCGAAGATATACGGATCCAGGACGAGTTTCCCCGCATCGTGGATAAGGCCTGCCGCAAAGGCATCGTTGGCTAGGTCGGGGTTTTTCTTTGCGGCGATGATCCTGGAGCCGAACGCGACGGCCAGCGAGTGCTTCCAGAGGTCCCCTGCAGGGAGGCGGTATCCTTCCAGCACCTTTCCCAGAACAGTCGATGCACCGGCGAGGGAAACGATCTCGGCGAGCGTCTTGTACCCCAGCAACACCGAGGCATGCTGGAGGGACGCGACCTTTCCCATCATTCCATAATAGGCCGAGTTGGCCATCTTCAGGATCCTGGTGGCGATCCCCTGATCCGTCTGAAGGATCCTGGCAAGCTCCTGAGAACTCGAATGGGGGTCCCGCAGGATCTCCCGCGCCTTGAAGACCGTCTGAGGCATGGGGGGTAGATCGGTCACCCTCTTCAGAATCCTGGCCTTGAGTTGTTCTCCCTTCAGGGCTTCGCCTGCGGCTGCCAGCTCCCCGGCCGCCTGCGATTGGGCCGACGGACCGCTCTTGCGATCGAGCTTGATAATGGCCTTGCACACGGGACAGGGAAACGCGATCTCCCGATCCCTGGGCAGCCGCTCTTCCGGGATCTGATAGACCTTATGGCACTCAGGGCATTCCAGCTTTACACTTGCCAATGTCGTCACCGTCAAATCGATATTCTGATTCCGCGCCTCTGACCGACGCGCCCCTATTCGATCTTGATCTTCCCTGCGTCTATATCGAGGGTGATGGAGCGGACCTTTGTGCCTCCGGTCTCCTCGAGCTTCACGGAGAGAGCTGCATTTGCGAGGGCCGCCTTGACCGCCTCGATCATACGCTGGCTGCTTCCCATCGCAGTCTGGCATTTCAGCAGCGCGGCTCCCCCCGCGATCGCGACGGAGAAAGGGGGCTTCACTCCCTTTTTCGCGAGCTGCTCCATCGCAAAGGGTATAGCGGTATCCGCATACATGAGTGGGTTTCTGGCTGCTACGCTCCCCGAGCGGGGTGCGAGGATGTGAAGCCCTGCCCCGGTCTTTTGGGAGGAGCTGTAGATGATGACGCCGACGCCGGAGCCTATCTGATCGATCTTCAAAAGCCCGGAAGTGGCCAGCTCGCACTGCAGAAGTTTGACAGAGGTTTCTGCCATGGTCCTCCTGCCCTGTTGAGTTTCGTGAAAATAATTCGGGGCAAGCCTAGGCGAAAACCGCTTTGTTGTCAATGAGAAATAAGGAGGTGACCGGAGAGGCCGCGGGCGTTTTCAGCAACCTGCAGGTTTTGCAAGGAGCGCGGCCCCCAGTGCGCCCATGATCTGCGGTTCTCGATAGACGTGAATCGGCCGGCCCACTCTTTCCTCCAGGAGGACCACCACTCCCCTGTTCTTGGCGACCCCTCCGCTCATGGTCACTGCGCCTGCAATCCCGAGGGGTTTGACCATGCTCCAGACCCGATTGACCACGGCCCGGTGCAGCCCCTTGATGATCCGCTCCCTGGGGTGGTTCTGCGCCACCAGGGAGACCACCTCGCTCTCGGCAAAGACGGTGCATACGCTGCTGATCTGCACCTCCCCCCCGCTCTGAACCGAAAGCTCGGCCATCTGCTCCAGAGTGACGCCCAGCTTGGCGGCCATGACCTCCAGGAACCGTCCCGTCCCCGCAGCGCACTTGTCGTTCATGCCGAAGTCGAGGATCTTTCCGCCCGGGCCCACGCGGATGACCTTGGAGTCCTGGCCCCCGATATCGATCACGGTCCCCGTGTCCGGGAACACGTGATAGGCCCCGGCCGCGTGGCAGGAGATCTCGGTCACCCTCTTCCCCGCAAAGGGCACGCTGATCCGGCCATAGCCTGTGGCGACGATCCTCGATATCCTCTGCCTGTCTATCCCCGCCCGGGTCAGGGCCTCCGCCAGGGCCAGTTCCGCCGCCTCCGTGCTGTTTGCCCCTGTCTGTACGATACTGAATCCCAGGATGCGATCATCCTCTCCAATGATCACCGCCTCGGTGCTGAGGGAGCCCACATCGATGCCCACGAAGATTTCCATTCCCCCCCCCCGACTCAGGCGACATCCCAGCCCTCCGGTGTCGCCTTCTCATGAACAGCGTTTCGCGCCAGGATGCATCTTATGCCGAAAGGAACGGGAAAACAAGCACCTCTGAACTCGCGGGATATTCCTTCACTACAGCCGGCTGACGGGTGAGGATATTCCGGTTGAGCGCAATCTTCCTTGGATGTTATGTAATAGGTGGATGCAGGTCCTCTCCACCCCAGGATGATTTCTTATGAAGATTCTCGGCGCACAGCTTGCATATCTCCTCAGCCAGCAGAGAGCACGCGGGAATCTGAAGGCGCTGGTGAGGTACATCCTCTTCCTTGTCGCCGTCATTCTCCTGTATGCGGCCGTCTTCCACTGGATCATGATCCACTTTGAAAACCAGCGCCACTCCCTCTTCACCGGTGTTTACTGGACCCTGACCGTGATGAGCACCCTGGGGTTCGGGGACATCACCTTCCACAGCGATGCGGGGCGGATCTTCAGCATCCTTGTCCTGATCTCAGGAATCGTCCTCCTGCTTATCGTGTTGCCCTTTGCCTTCATCCGCTTTTTCTACGCCCCCTGGCTGGAGGCGCAGGTGCGGACACGGGCCCCCCGTGAGGTTCCCGAAGGTACATCGGGCCACGTGATCCTCTGCCGCTACGATTCCGTGGCCAGGGGGCTCATTCGGAAACTGAAGCTCCTGGGGATCCCCTACTACGTCATCGAGCCCGAACCCGCACTGGCGGCGAACCTGATCGATGAAGGAATCAGAGCGGTCACGGGGGAGATCGACCACAGCAGGACTTACGAGGCCCTCCTTGCGTCAAACGCCCGTCTCGTGCTGGCCAATCTCGACGACGCGACCAACACGAACATTACGCTGACCGTCCGCGAAAAGGCCGGCAGTGTCCCGGTAGTCGCCATCGTGGAGAACCGCGATTCGATCGATATCCTGGAGTTGTCCGGTGCCACCCACGTCCTCCCGCTGAAACAGCGGCTGGGGGAGCACCTGTCCCACCGCGTCAGTGCGGGCCATGCCAGGGTGCATGTCACCGGCGCCTTCAGGGGGCTGCAGATTGCGGAAACCCCGGTGCACAACACCCCCTTGGCAGGGCGGACGATCCGCGAAACAGGCCTTCGGCAGAAGATCGGCGTCAACCTCGTAGGGGTCTGGAATCGAGGCCGTCTGCTTCCGGCACAGGCCGACACGGTTCTGTCCGACTCCAGCGTGCTGGTGGTTGTGGGGACACGGGAGCAGATCGCGGCCCTGGAGTCCTTTCTGGTGATATACGACACCAACTACAATCCGGTGCTTGTCATCGGCTGCGGAAACGTGGGGTATGCCGCGGCCTCGGCACTCAGGCAAAACGGTATCTCGGTCCACGTGATCGAGCGTGACCGCTCCATCATGGAGCGCGCCGCAGGGGTCGCCGAACGGGTTTTCATCGGAGATGCAGCCGACCGCGAGACGCTGATGCAGGCCGGTCTGGCGGAGGCCCCTTCGGTCGTCATCACGACCAATGACGACGCCATGAACATCTACCTGGCCGTATACTGCCGCCGCCTCAGACCCGATATCCGCATTGTCAGCCGCATCACCCACGAGCGGAACATAGAGGCCATTCATCGGGCCGGCGCTGATTTCGTGCTGAGCTATGCCTCGGTCGGCGCGGCATTGGTCTCGTCCATCCTGCAGGGCCGTGAAATGGTGGTGATGGCGGAAGGAATCGACCTGTTTCATTCCCGGGTACCCGCGTCGCTGGCCGGGAAAACGCTCAATGAGAGCCAGATCGGTCTGCGTACCGGGTTGAACGTAGTCGCCTATCAGAGTGGCGGTGAGGCGATCACCAACCCTTCCCCGGACCTGGTCCTCGCAGCCGAGGGCGAGGTGTTGCTGATCGGGGATGCCGGGCAATGGGAAAAATTCAACGAACTGTACAGGTGATCGGCCTGCCGCTGAACTCGGGCCGTCCGGCCTTTCCTGAGGGAATGCACCCTTGGTGCCCCCCGAATACAAGCTTCCCCCTATTTACGGAGACGGCGGTTATCGAGCTGAATAAACTCATGGCGATCAGGTCAAGAGGCTGAAGTGTTCCACCTCCTCTCCATTCTTATCGCGCTTCTCCTTCCGGGCGCGGCCGGACCTGCGGCAGCCGCTCAGGATGCGGGTACGGAGCGGCGCGTTTCTCAGGGAACCGCCCAGGTGATCCGGATCGAGGGCGCCATCGGCCCGGCAGCCGCAAGATACGTCCAGGACGCGATGTCCACGGCGGTCGAGCGGAATGCGGAGATCATTATCCTGGTCATGGACACCCCGGGCGGACTGGCCGAGAGCATGCGCGAGATCATCCGGGAGATCCTGGGCTCCCCCATTCCGGTGGCCGGGTTCGTCTACCCGTCCGGCGCGCGGGCCGCCAGCGCCGGCACCTACATCCTATACGCATCCCATGTGGCCGCCATGGCGCCGGGTACGAACCTTGGCGCAGCCACACCGATTCAGATCGGGTCCATCCAGCCGGGAGGCGGCAAGGAGGGGGACAAGGAGGAGCGGGGCGGCGACATGCAGGCAAAGATCGTCAACGACGCCGTTGCCTCTATCCGGAGTCTGGCCCAGCTTCGGGGCCGCAATGCGGATTGGGCCGAGGAATCCGTGAGAAAGGGCGCCAGCCTCCCCGTCGAGGAGGCCGTTCAGAAGAGGGTCATCGACTTTGTCGCAGCAGACATGCAGGAGCTGCTCCAAAAGGCCGACGGCATGAAGGTCACCGTCCGGAACCGGGAGGTGGTCCTCGACACCCGGGGGCTGTCCATCCAATCCATCGAACCGAGCTGGAGCAACCGGTTCCTGAACGTCATCACCAACCCGAACGTTGCAATCATCCTGCTCCTGGTCGGCATCTACGGCCTGATCTTCGAATTCACCAGTCCCGGCACCATCGGGCCGGGCATCATCGGCCTGATCTGCCTTTTGCTGGGCCTGTACGCACTTCACATCCTGCCCCTCAACTACGCGGGGCTCGCCCTCATCATCTTCGGGGTGGCCCTGATGGTTGCGGAGGCTTTCGTCCCCTCCTTCGGCGTGTTGGGGATCGGCGGCATCGCATCGTTTCTGATCGGCGCCACCATTCTCATCGACACCGATATTCCGGCCTTCCGTATCTCCTGGTCCGTGATCATCGGGACCGCGGCGGCGAGCGCCGCGTTCCTCATATTCGTCGTCGGCTTTGTCTGGAAGGCCCAACGCCGGCCCGTGGCCACCGGGATGGAGGGGCTGGCCGGCAGCAGGGCGGAGGTGGTCGACTGGTCCGAAGGCAAGGGGCATGTGCGTGTGCGCGGTGAGCTGTGGGGGGCCATGGGGAAGAGAAGGTACGAGCCGGGCGAGGAGGTGAGGGTGACCTCCAGCCGCGGGCTCACCCTTGTCGTCGAGCCGGTGGAAACCGAAAAGGAGCTATGAAGCGCAGCGCCCTATAGGGCCCACGGGTGGACGGACAAGTGGGGCATTATGCGGCACGCCCTCGACTGACGGGTATTTGCTTCCCGTGTGCATCGGTTCCGGCCAAGAGCAGCCCCATGAACGCTCCGGCCAGGCAGGAGCCGGCGGCCAGGAGCAGTTCCCGTCGATGCGTCGTCAGCCACAGCTGAAGACTGCGCGGTCTGGCCCGGTCGTCGAAACCCCCATGGGCGCCGTGATCTCCCTGCAGCGGTTCCCAGAGGTTGTGGGGGCGGTCCGGATCGTCGGGCCCGTCATGTTGCTGAGAATCATAGCCGCTGCGGGCGAGGACCCGATCCGCGTACCAGGGCGCAATCTTGTTCCCTACGATGGTCTTCACCGTCGGGAAGCCCACGTATAATTCGCGCCTGTCATTGTAGGCCGCCCAGACCACGGCCGAAGCGGCGACCTCCGGCTGAAAAATGGGCGGCACGGGCTGTGCCCTGCGGGGCAACCGGCTCTTGACCCATCCGAACTGCGGGGTGTTGAGGGCGGGCATCTGGACCATGGTGACCCGGACGTTGCTGCGGTCGTGGAGCAGTTCGGTCCGGAGGGAGTCGGTGAACCCCTGGATGGCATGCTTGGCCCCGCAGTAGGCCGCCTGGAGCGGGATGCCCCGGTAGGCGAGCGCCGATCCCACCTGGACGATGGTCCCTCGATCCCGTGGGAGCATGCGGCGGAGCGCAGCCAGAGAGCCATGGACATAACCCAGGTAGGTCACCTCCGTGACGCGTTTGAACTCCTCGGCGGTCATCTGCTTCACAGGGGAGAAGACGGAGACCATGGCATTGTTGACCCAGATGTCTATGGGACCGAAGGCGTCCTCCACCGCGTCCGCCGCCGTCTCCACCTGACCGGGATCGGATACATCGGTAGGCAGCACCAGGGCTTCGCCCCCAAGGGACTCCACCTCCCGCTTTGCCCCTTCCAGTCCATCACGTCCGCGGGCGAGCAGCCCTATCCGGGCGCCCCTCTCTGCAAAGGCCCGCGCGGTGGCCCGGCCCACCCCGGCCGATGCGCCGGTCACGACAATGACATCCGTGTTCCGCGATTTGCCCATTCAGGATAGCTCCCTTCGCTGGTTCTTTCCGCTCCGGCTGATTCTTTCCAGAGACCTCCTATTGTAAGAACGGCGGCCTCCCCGAGAATGGGCGCTAACCTGTATTGTTCCCGCTGGGGATTGGAAAACTGGCCTGTCGGAGGCAAGGAAAGGGACGCAGGAGCGTCCCGGTCTGGCGTTCCCACGCTGGAGCGAGGGAATGATAAATGGGAACGATGAGCGAGATGGGGGGAACGACAGGAGATGGGAGGGTGGGCACGATGAGAACCAGGAGGGTGGGGACGAAATAGTAGAGGGGGCATGGGATCGGGTGCAGCCCTCAGGAACAGGCTCATTCGCTTGTCATCCCTCCCCCTCTATGATGTCTGTATGTATGCCAGCCTCGCGAGAAAGACCCGCACCTCCTCCGTGCCCCTCAGCCTGTAGTGGGCGAGCGTCTCCCGGTTCTCTTCCCCCACCACGATTGCGATGCCGAAATCCCTTATCGCCCTGAACCCGTCTTCATCGGTGGTATCGTCTCCAAGATAAACCGGCAGCACATCGGAACTCAAATGGAGGGTCTCAAGGAGCCAGAGCACCGCCTTCCCTTTGTCCCAGTCGATAGCGGGCTTGAGTTCGAAGATCTTCTTTCCTTCCGAGGTGCGGAGCCCGGGCAGGCTCCCGGCTACCCGGTGGACCGCCTCTTCCACTTCGCCGACGCGGGGCCCGTCCACCTTGCGGAAGTGCACCGCAATGGAGAACCTCTTTCGTTCCACCCAGGCCTCGGGGACGGGATCGACCTCTTTCCTGAGCATGGTTTCGGCCTGATCGAGTACGGCCAGGAATTCCCGCCCCTTCTCGTTCCGCAGTCCCATGCCGCGGGGGCCCTCTATGTCGAACCCGTGGCTCCCTGCATAGAGGATCCCTTCGACGGCCACGCGCTCCCGGACGTCCTTCAGGTCCCTCCCGCTGACTACCGCAACCGTACAGCGCTGAGCCAGCTCCCTGACGATCCGCCTCATCTCCTCGGAAAGGCCTGCGTCCTCGGGTCTCTCCACGATGGGGGTCAGCGTACCGTCGTAGTCCAGGAAAACGGCCGGCCGGCGGCCCCTCACGCGGCCGGCGATCTCATCCATGCGCTCCAGTGCCGAAGGGAGTTCATGGATGCGCAACTCTCGGTCTTTGTCTTTCTGCATGGGTTTTCTCGGTGCCGAATCCGGAGATCGACTCTCCAACGATTCACCGGCCGTGGGTGTGGTAGAATCTTCGCTTTGGATGCAATGGTTTCCCGATCACAATCAGAACCAGACCGCAGTGATTGGACTTTCAAAAATCGTATACTCCAATGAGAGGGACAACCTGGGATCCTTTGGAAGCAGATCCTCAGGTACGAAGAGCATAGAGGGGGTAGACCATGCGGATCAAGAAAATAATCTTCCTTTGTTTATCGTGAGAATCTTATACTTGCGGTCCGTTACAAGATCTCTCCCTTCGGTCGAGAGGACAGCTTACTTTCACCTGCCTCCTCCACCATAAGCTCACCGGTGGGGTTTATGCGTAATAACCTTTGAATAAAGTCGCAATCGAAGACGTCAGAATTCGTTTCCCTTGTGATTTCAGTGGAGATGATTAACATGCCGACACTGAAAGCACTGCAAATCCCACATAGAAGGGAGGTTTTGCTATGAAGGGTATCGTAGCCATGTTGTTGGCAGCCGTTTTTTTTGCCTTTGGGCTCCCCCCGAACGTATCTGCGGCGGGGATGGAAGGGTCCAAAGACATGAGTGCCTGGATCGGCAAGGATGTGATCAATTCGGAGGGCGAGGTCCTCGGGGACATTGAGAACTTTGTTCTCGACGAGAACGGGGAGATCGTCATTGCAGTCGTGTCGTTCGATGAAAGGAGTGTGCCCGTTCCCTATGACTCTCTCTCTTTTGATGAGAGCGAAGATCATGTCATCCTGGACGCAACCATGGACCAGCTGGCCAATGCCCCGGAGATCGAGTCGGATGAGAACCTGGCCGATCGAGCTGCGCTCGAAGAAGTGTACAGGCATTTCGGCGAGCGGCCCTATTGGGACGATGAAGGTGCCGCCGAGCTGGATAGCTACGGGTATTTTGGGACTGAAGAAGGGATGACCGAGGAGTTCGACGCCGATCGAGATACTGACACCCAAGCAGGCGCCGGGCTCGATTATGGCTATTAGCACCGAGGAATGCTAACTCTTGGACAGAGGGGATGAGCAATCCCCTCTCTTTTTGTCCTCCCCTTCCCCCCGGGGACCTCTCCGGTCCTGCTCCAATCCCCTCGGATGGACCGCTTTTTCATCTGGAACCAAAAAAAATCGTTGGCGTGTTCGAGGATTCAAGTATGATGTTCACGTCTCCCGTCGGCCCTTGCCGGGACAGGACAAGAAGGGACGGCGAGAGTTGGTCCTGTGGAGAGAGGAGAGGTTTGGATGGGTTTTCGGGGTGCGACGAAACGCTGGGGAATTGCATTGGCGATCTGTGCGGCCTTTTTGGTCGCATCTTGTCAGGGCAGCGCGCGGGCAATGGAAGATCCCGGCAAAACCGCGGGGAATGAACCCCTTTCCGAAAAGCCGTTTCAGGAGTGGTTAAATCAGCTGCGCGAAGAGGCACGCGGAAAAGGCATCTCCGAGGCCACCCTTGAAGCGGCCCTGCGCGATGTGGTACCGGACATGCGCGTGATCGAACTCGATCGCCGCCAGCCGGAGTTCCTCCAGACCTTCTGGACTTATCTCCGCCAGCGCGTCAGCGACGAGAGAATAAGGCGCGGCCAGGGGCTGCTGGCAAGGCATCGCGACCTGCTGGACAAGCTCCATGCCCAATACGGCGTGCCTCCACGCTATCTCATCGCATTCTGGGGGCTGGAGACCAATTTCGGGGATCGTCTGGGCGACTTTCGTGTCATCGACGCCCTGGCCACGCTGGCCTATGATCAGCGGCGCGCCCCTTTTTTCCGCACGCAGCTTCTGTACGCGCTTCAGATTCTCGATGAGGGCCATGTTTCTCCGGATGCAATGACCGGTTCCTGGGCCGGGGCGATGGGGCACATGCAGTTCATCCCCTCGACATTCATCGGGCACGCGGTCGACCATACCGGCGACGGCCGCAAGGACATCTGGTCCAGCCTGCCGGACGCCCTCTCCTCCGCAGCCAACTTCCTCTCCAGCCTGGGCTGGCACCCGGGAGAAAGCTGGGGCCGGGAGGTGCAGTTGCCGGGGGACTTCGACCTGACGCTCGCCGGCCTGGACACCAGAAAGGCGCCGGCGGAGTGGTCGGCGCTTGGGGTGCGGCGGCCTGGAGGTTCTGCCCTGCCCGAGGCAGGAACGAGGGGATCCATCCTGCTGCCGCAGGGGTACCGGGGACCGGCGTTCCTGGTCTACGAGAACTTCCGGGTGATCATGCGCTGGAACCGCGCCGTCCATTACGCCATTTCGGTCGGCCACCTCGCGGACAGGATTGCCGGACTGCCCCCGATCGTGAACGGCAGGGATGCGGAGCATAAGCCGCTCTCGCGTGAGGAGATCGAGGAGCTGCAGCAGCACCTCAACCGGTTCGGCTTCGACGCCGGCGAAGCGGACGGCCTCCCCGGCTCTCGCACGCAGGCCGCCATCCGCGGGTTCCAGAAAGAGCATTCGCTCCCGCCGGACGGCTATCCCTCGCCGGACCTGCTGAAACGTCTCCGCGCCATGGCCGCGGCCCTGGCCGGGTAGAGGGGCCTATTCTCGCCCCAGAAACAGAGCGCAAAGAAACAAGACCGTGGCTTGGCTCTGAACGGTAACCCTGAACCTTTTGAAGGTTTTCCGCTGCGAGCATTCGGTCTTGAATTGGTTTCGGGTTCCGGTATTCGAGATTCGGTTCGGACCATGACGATCACCCCGGATCGGTAGAACCTGTCCGGGTCCTCCACCAGAGATGGAAGACTCATCCGCAAGTAAGCTGGTCCGTTTTCATCCTGCTGTGGTCAATGGCCCTCTGGATGGCGACTCCACCCTGTTCCGCTACGGCCATGGCAAAGTTGATGTCGGCGTGGGAAAAGAAGCGGACTTCCGATGTGAGCAGCCTCAAGATACCAATGATCTCTTCTTGGACGGAAATGGGTACGGCCAGGATGCTGGAGATGCCCTCGGCTTCGGCTTCCTTGTGATAGATGGTATGCAGGTCTACCCGGGCGTCGGGGATGACCACCGGGTCCCCCTGATTCACGAAATAGGTGCTGAGCTCTTCATCCACCGGCCCTCTTTCCAGGTAGGACTTGCTCAATCCGTAGGCGGCTTTCAGTTCCAGTTTCCCCTTGTGCTCATCGAAGAGCCTGATGGTGGCTCCCTTGAGGTTCATGACGGACGACAGGCGCGTGACGATCAGGTCCAGGATCCTGTCAAGGTCATAAGTGGAATTGATCATCCTGCCGATCTCATGAATGACCTTGAAGTAATTCAACTGGATCTGCTGTTCTTTGAAGATGCGTGCATTTTCGATGGCAATACCGCACTGCTCGCCCAGGGCCGTGAGGAAATCGATTTCGTCCCGGCCGTAGGAGCGTGGGGTCTTGGTCAGAAGTCTCAGTATGCCGCTGATCCTGCCCCGGATGGGGATGGGGACCACCAGGATCGTCTTTATCCCCTCCCTTTCCGTAGCCTCCGGATATTTGATCCTGTCGTCCTGCGCGGCATCCCCTATGAGTATCGGCTCGCCCTTGAGGGCCTTGAAAATGGGCTCTTCCGTATCGATGGGGCCGCGGTTCAGGTAGGCTTCGCTCAAGCCGCTCGCCGCTCTCAACACCAGCCTCTTGCCGGAGGCGTCCAGGAGTCGAACCGTTGCGGCATCGACATGGATGATCTGCGGGATCTTCCGGGTGATGAGTGTGAATACCTCGTCGAGATCGAGACTGGATGTAACCGCCTTGGTGATCGCAACGAACAGACCGAGGAATCCGGTTTCCTTTTGGCTTCCAAACGACTCATGCTCCATATGTTCCATGAAATGCACTCTGCCTTGTCGATGGTTGTATCCCGGCGGCCGATAAGACCTCCGTTCCAGTTCCAAAGAGGGCTCAACGGCCAATGGGAATTATAGGCGATCCCATTCTCAAAGTACATAGCCTCCATACACTCTCCAATGCATGCCTGAACCCGAATGCTCTCTGTGAGAACCTTTCGGTTGAACATGGGTCCATTGACTTGGATGTCCAAAAGCTCATCTTTTGGTAGATCTTCGGACTGCACGGAGGGAGCCCTGGGAAATGACCCAGGCAATCCGCGAGAACCTGCCACAGTTTCTGCTGCTCGTGCTGATCAACGGCTTTGTCGGGGCCATGGTCGGCATGGAGCGAAGCGTCCTCCCCAACCTGGCTGAAACGGAATTCGGCCTCGCTTCGAAAACGACCGCCGTTTCCTTTCTGATCAGCTTTGGGACCGTCAAGGCCCTGGGGAACTTTGTCGCGGGCCGGTCTGCAGACCGGTTCGGTCGCAGAACCGTGCTTATCGCCGGATGGCTCGCAGGGCTCCCGGTTCCATGGCTGCTGATGCTCGCCCCCGACTGGACGTGGATCATTGCGGCCAACGCACTCCTCGGAATCAACCAGGCCCTCTGCTGGTCGGTCACCGTGATCATGAAGATCGACCTGGCCGGTCCCCGGCGTCGCGGGCTGGCCACGGCGGCAAACGAATGGGCCGGGTATGTGGGCTTGTCCCTTGCCGCACTGGCAACCGGATGGCTCGCGGGGAGATATTCGGTGCGGCCCGCTCCTTTTTACCTGGGGATCGGGGTGGCCTTGGCCGGTCTCTTCCTCTCCTTCTTCTCCCGGGAGACGGCCGGATTCCTGTTCAAGAAAGATCTCCCGGCCGGCGAAGAGCTTTCGCACGAGCGCGTGTTTGCCCTCACCACGTGGAAAAACCGCTCGCTGTTTGCCGCATGCCAGGCGGGATTCACCACGAACATCAAGGACGGCGTCATGTGGGCCTTGGTCCCGATCTATCTGGCAGGCCGAGACCTTTCCTATCAGCAGATCGGCGTGGTGGCTGCCGTTTATCCTTTTGCCTGGGGATTCTGCCAGTTGATCACAGGCCCCTTGAGCGATCGCTGGGGCCGCAAGGCGATGATTGCCGCCGGGATGCTGGTCCAGGCTATCGGGATGGTCCTTCTCGTCTTCAGCGACGGCTTCCGGCAGTGGCTCCTCTCGGCCTGCATCATCGGCATCGGCACGGCCCTGGTCTACCCGATCCTCATGGCCGTGATCTCCGATGTTGCCGAAGACCGTTGGCGCGCATCGGGCCTGGGGGTTTACAGGTTCTGGCGCGACAGCGGATATGCGGTGGCGGGTCTGTCCATAGGGTACCTGTCGGAGCTCGCCGGCAGCGAAGCAGTTTTTTATGTCACTGCAGCGCTCTTGGTGGTTTCGGCCGCCGTTTCGGCGATCGTCATGGAGGAAACGCACGGCCGGAGAAGGCGCTAGAGCTTGGCCCGAACAGGTTCTTGTAGGATGGGTGGAGCGGAGCGAACCCATCGGTCTGCGGTGCCCGGATACGCTCCCATTTCAGATATTCATCTTCCCGCATGAAGCTTCACCACCTGTAGGAGCAAGCTCCCGCTTGCGATCCCTTCGTCCGAAGCTAGGCCGCCAACTCCAGCCTGGGGCCCGGGAGCTTTTCACGGTCCCGTTCGGGCCTGCCGTTTCCGGCAAAGCGCCAGCTCGGCCTGTCGGCGGTCCAGGGCAACTCCAGGATCCCGGCGATGGTCAGCTCTTCCGGGTCCTGGAAACCAGGTACACCGATCGTGACCTCATCCTGCGGGACGTTCAGCTGCAGCGTGCCATGGACATAGTCCGGCCATGAGAAGATGGTCGACCAGTTTGAATCGGTCTCCTCACGCACGATGGAGTGATGAATCCCGTGCATCCTCGGGGTGACGACCACCCGGCAGAGTCTGCGCTCCAGAGGGAACGGAAGCCTGACGTTGGAGTGGTGAAACAGGATCGCCAGCAGGGTCATCGTCTGCCAGACAGAAAGCCCTAGCGGCGAGATGCCGAGGAAGAATACCTGGGCCCCTCGCCAGGGAGCGGAGAACAGCATCTCCACGGGGTGGAACCTCAGGGCCGTGGAGGCGTCCAGGTCGAGGTCCACGTGATGGGCCTGATGCAGCCGCCACAGGACGGGCACTTTGTGGGTCAGGTAATGCCAGACAAAGAGGGTATAGTCCAGGAGGAGCACCGAAAACAGGAGTTCCAGCCATACCGGCAGCCGAACCAGCCTGAGCAGACCGAAATCCCACCGCTCGGCCAGCTTCATGAGTCCCATGGCCAGGGGTTTCTCCGTGGTCCCTACGGTGACCGCCGTCATCCCGGACATGGAGGTGTTTCTGACGTTACGTCTGATCTTCTCCTGACGCGCTTTTCTGAGGGGCCGCCTCTTTTCGAAATACAAGAGGGTCAGGGCGGTCCCCAGGATCAGGATACCGTTCAACCACGTCGGGAGCTCACGATCCAGCAAGCTCGATCTTTTCTTCATGGCCTGTCTCCTTCAACCCCTCTGTGCACTGTGAGACAATGCATCCAGTCTGCTTTCAGACGAAGCGTGACGCAATGCGGTGAACCGTTTCGGCCGTCATGGTCCAGGCCATGTGGTTGCCCATCTCCTTCGCGTTGACCTGCCATGGGATCTTCCGGATTCCCGGAGAGACCCCGAGCAGGGGGGCCAGTCCGCCGTCGCAGCTGAAGAAGAAAGGGACGGCGAAAGGAAGACCCATGTACTTGCGGACGGTCGGAGCTTTTTCTCTCAACCCGGCATAGACAAGTCCCCACATGAGGCCGTAGGCCACCCCAAATGCCGCCCTCGACCTTCGTTCCTCCTTCCTGGAGAGCTCGTGCCCCAGGATCTTCCGGGCGAAGTGCGGACCGGCCATCTTGTGAGCCGAATCCTCCCGCACCCGCCTTTCCCGGCGCTTCTGCTCGTCGCTGATCAACCGCTCTCCAAGTTTGTCCGTCCACCCGACCGCAATCCCGGCCAGCAGCCCTGCCGCCGCCCCGGTGAGGAGAAGGCGGGGGAGACTCCGTCCTCCGTACATGACATCCTCCTTAGACCGGATCCTGCAACGCTATCGTCCACTCATACACGCTGGTTTGAAAACGGGGAGTAGGCAAAACAGGTAACTGGAGGTGAAAACGAATGTAAGTGGACCGCCTATTCATAGATCCTCTTGTGACCGTCTTCACAATGGCTAAGTTGTCTCTGACTACATCAGGAGGTTTTTCAATGCCAAAGACGAAATCGAGCGGCAGGGCAAAGGAGTCTGAGCTCCCCGAAACCCTGAAGCGCTCGCCGAAAAAGGCACAGCGGACGTTCGCGAAGACGCACGACAGCGCCGTCGAACAATACGGGGAGGGGGAGCGCGCCCACCGGACTGCATACGCATCCCTGAAGCACAGCTTCGAAAAGGTTGGAGACCACTGGGAGCCGAAGAAGGAAAAGGGCCCGAGCGATCCCCGTTCAAAGAAAACGACGGCCCAGAAGCGGCGTGGCGAAGGGGAGACCTTTGGCGGCGTCGATGTGGAAGGGAACAGCAAGAAGGAGCTCTACGACCGGGCCAGGAAACTCGGAATCGAAGGGCGGTCGAAGATGTCCAAGAAGGAGCTTGCGCGAGCCATAGCGAAGAAGCAGTAGTACCCCTTGAAGGTGCCGGAGCCCATATAAGCCACTCAACTCCCTTCCTGATTCACCTTCGAACAGGGATCGCAGGAAGCGACTCGACCTGTTCCTTGGCCAGTTTGAGATACACGGTGCCTTCCTCGATCCGATCGATCTCGCAGACGGGGATCGTCACCTCCTTCTTTCCCCACAGGTGCCCTTTGGTCAGTACCAGATGGGAAATGTTCCCTGTGGTTGGATCAATCATGAACTCGTCCACCCGACCAATGCGGCCGTCCCGGGCCTCCACCTTCGCCCCTCGTCGGACGGCGAGCTCGTCGGGGGGGATGTTCCTGTGCTCCAGGGGAACCGGGATCGACTGGCCAGGCGCCACGAAAGGGAACTCCATGTACTTGTTTGCCGGATAATCGTAACCTGAATACGATTCCCTCCCTGCGATCAGCTCTGTCTCCACAAAGGGTTTGGCCCGCTCCAGTTCTTCCCGGGTACGGTTGAGGCGGATTCGATCGGGACCGGTCTCGGCCACCCAGTCGACGGGGACCAGCCACTCGTTTCGGATGATCCCCTCCTTTCTCACAACCAGGTGCGTCACCTTGCGGAGAACGGGGTTGATCACCACATAGGCGGACTGCCCGCAGGCTTCGTTCTGGCAATAGACTTTCGCATCCACCGGGATTTCCATTTGATCGCTCCTTCCTGTCGCTCTTCACCGGAAGGGTAACAGGCTATCCGTTCCTGACAAATGGATGAAGAGCCGTATTTTTCGCCATGGCGCCTACGCATGAAAGATAGGACTCTTGATGCGACAGACGGCCCGGAGGAACCCCTTTCGACTCGCCCGGCGTGGGTTTCCGTTGATGGAAATTCAGTCTAAGGCCCTATACCCCCGCCAGGCGAGCCTCCTTAATATAAGAGCACAGGAAGAGCACAGGCTCTGATCTGTGTCTGTGAAAGAAACCGCTCCTGCTCGGAAACTTATCCTTCGCAAGGAAAAGCCGATGAAGAGTGCAGAACAGATGAAGATCGTACTGGGAGCGCTGGCGTTGTGGGGATGGACATCCACAACGGCGTCGGCGCAGGTCGAAACACTGCAGACAAAAAACGGGACCGAGGTAAAGGTTGAGAGACTGGCCGGCGGGTTGAACCATCCCTGGGGCATGGCTTTTCTTCCGGACGGCCGCCTGCTGATCACCGAGCGAAATACCGGCAAACTGTTCCTCTTTCATACCGACAAGACCTTATCCAGGCCTTTGGAGGGCGTACCTGAAGTCTTTGCTCGTGGCCAGGGCGGGCTGATGGACGTGGCGATCGATCCCAACTTCGAAGAAAGCAGCTATGTATACCTGTCGTATGCGAAGCCCGGTAAAGGCGGCACAGCGACCACCGCGCTGGGCCGCGGAAAGCTCGCCGATCACCGTATCGAGGATTTCGAAGACATTTTCATTCAAGAGCCATATATCGACGGTTCGAAACACTTCGGCAACCGCATCGAGTTTTCCTTGGACGGCAAATACCTGTTCTTTGCACTCGGTGAACGGTTCCAGTTCGATCCTGCACAGGATCTTTCCACCCATCTCGGCAAGGTGATCCGCATCCATCCGGACGGGAGCGTGCCTGAAGACAATCCCTTTGCCGATCGGGGAGACGCAAAGGACGAGATCTGGTCGTACGGGCACCGCAATATCGAAGCGATGGCGTTTCAACCGGAAACGGGCGTTCTATGGATCGCGGAGATGGGGCCGATGGGCGGGGATGAGCTGAACAGAGTCGAAAAAGGGGCCAATTACGGCTGGCCCGTAGTCAGTTGGGGCAGCCATTATGACGGGAGGGATATTCCGGAACCTCCGACCCATCCGGAGTTCAAAGACGCCGTCAGACGCTGGACCCCGGTCATCTCACCTTCAGGCATGGAATTCTATGAAGCCGACATGTTTCCCGGCTGGAAAAAGAGCGCGCTCGTTGGCGGCCTGTCATCGCACGAGCTCGTCCGCCTCGTCTTTGATGGCGCTAAGGTGGTAGAGGAAGATCGCCTGCCTCTGCCGGAGCGCATTCGCGACGTCGACACGGCCCCGGACGGTTCGATCTATGTACTGACCGATCAGGACAACGGCAATCTCTGGCGCATCAGCCCCATGGGAAACCCTCGATAAGACAAGGAAGTGAAAACCCGAGGAGGAGGTCCTTGTTGAACGGAAGATCGCCGCTCCGCCGCTTGTTGCCCATGGCGGGCTTCGCCCTCCTGTCCTTGCTCGTCGTCCGCCTTCAGGTTGCCGCGGCACGGGATCCAGGCACGGGGTTCGTTGAAAGCCCCTCTTTTCTGCAGAACGCGGCCGCCTGGGTTGTGTGGGTCCTCGAGGGAGTAGGGATTCTCGCCATTGTAGGAGGGGCGGCTGCGGCTACCATCGAGGCCGTTGTTGCGGCCGTGAAGAGAGGGATGACCCGGTCTCTCTACCAGTTGTACAGGGAGCACGTGGGTCAGGCGATCCTGCTCGGGCTGGAATTCCTGGTGGCTGCCGACATCATCCGAACGGTTGCCGTGGCGCCGACGTTTCAAAACGTGGGGATCCTCGGGCTCATTGTCCTGATCCGAACCTTCCTCAGCTTCGCCCTCGAGGTGGAGACCACAGGATCATGGCCTTGGAGGACCAAAGCCGGCCGTCAGGACGATTCAGAAAGGTAGAGAGGAATCGCAGGAGGCTCGCTCCGGCGGAGAGCCGCGCGCGGGGCGCTCCGCTTCATGTGGACAATCGTCTGCTCCCGGCAAAGTATGCGATCAGACCCGCTGCGACTGCCACCCCCCACAGGGCCTTCTTCGACGCGCGCCGTCGTCCATCCCGGATGGAACGATCTCCGGGCGCCGGCTCGGGCAGAGCGGGGGCTGAGGTAAGCTCGAAATAGTCCTGAGGGATATTGCCCGATTTCCTGCCGGCAAGGACGAGCGCTGCCATGATCGCGGCTCCCCCGGCGAGGGCGGCGATGTCTACGCGAATAGAGGAAGCTCGCCCGGATCTCATATCCAGAGCGCGAAGAGCGGCGGGCGCGAGCAGGCCGGACCAGATCGCGGCCATAGTCCGGCGTCTTATGGGCGACCGTCCTACGGAACGGCGCAGCCCGCGGGACATAAGACATGCAAGAGCCGTCTGGGAGGCGGAGGAAAAACCGCCTATCCGCCGGAGTCTCCTGAGGGTCCCTTCGGAATCCCCGTTGAACGATGCCGCCAGAGAGAGGGCCGCCACTCCGTTGGAGAAGCCTGTTGCGGCGACAAGGGGGGACACGAATGGAAAGGCGCCGATCCAGATGGGCATGCTGGTCTCTTCGATCTCCGTCCCCATGTAGACGGACACCAGACCTCCCGCCGCGGCCGCAAGAATCCCGGAGAGGCGGTCCAGCCATTTGCCAATGTTTCCCATTCCCTCATCCGCAAGAAGATTTCCGGCCAGGGCCACGGTATTGAAGCCGCTCATCTTCGTGAGCGTCCAGATGCCGATGGACATGGGGGAGGTGGGCTTGAAGATGCGGAGCATATTGTACCAGCGCTTGGGGGTATGCAGTGCAGCCACAAACATGAGGGGACCTGCCGGTGAGGCCAGGAACGACAGCATCCGGCCCATCCGGATCAACTTTCGGTTCGTTTCCCGATCCAGGAGGTCCCCGATCGTGGCAATCATCTGGGCGGAGCTGCCGATCCCCTGCAGGAAGAACCCGGTTGCGGTCTTCAGCCCATAGTGGCTGTGCTTCAGGGGGGGGATTCCATAATAGGTCTGGCCCGCGTACGCGGGAAAAGGATGGGTGGACTGGACCTGGCCGATATCAGGATCTGCCATTTTCACCCCCTGGAGCAGTGGACGCCGGAGCGTCCCATCCTTGCAGTTATTCCTTCTTCGCGTCCTTTGCGCCTTAGCGGTTTAATATTCTTGCACCCTGTGCCTGAGCGCTGCCAGCGCGCACAGGACCAATCCGGCTACGACGGCCGCCCCGGTCATGAGACTGGGAACTACGTTCCTGGAAGGCAGCCGGGGCGAAACAGGGAGATTGTAGGTCTCGGGGCGATCGAGCAGCAGGAAGAAGGCGTGCAGTTCCTCGATGCCCCCCGTCGCGCCCGGCGAACCGGGAACGCCGTAGAGAAAGGCATCCTCCCGCCCCAATCTCCGGAGCTGGCCCAGCCTGGCGTGCGCCCTCTCCTTCAATTCCCCTGTCTCCCCGAACTGGATGGAGTTGGTCGGGCAGGCCTTTGCGCAGGCCGGCTCCAAACCTCCCTTCATCCGGTCGTAACAGAGGGTGCACTTGTGGGCCTTCCCGTCCGCCATGTTCAGCTCGACGACGCCGAAAGGGCATGCCGGGACGCAGTAGGCGCACCCGTTGCAGATGTCCTGCTGCACGACCACGGTCCCGAACTCGGTCCGGAAGAGGGCTCCGGTAGGACAGGCCTCCAGGCAAGCGGCGCGCCTGCAGTGCTTGCACACATCGCTCATCATGAGCCAGTGGCTCTGGAAGGATTTCAGAATATCGGCGCGACGCCCGCGGTCCGAGATGTGCTCAATGAACCGGACGTGTCGCCAGGTCGTTGCCGAAAGCGCATAGGTGTTGTCGTAGCTCATGCCCGAGAGCTTGATCCCGTCGGCCGGGAGCGCGTTCCACTCCTTGCAGGCGACCTCGCACGCCTTGCATCCGATGCAGAGGCTGGTATCGGTGAAAAAGCCGTAGGTGCCTCCCGGCACGATCCTTACGCCCGCCGTAAGCTCCGACTCGTCGGAGATGACCCCGGACAGGATCGATTCGGTGTATTCGAGGGCCCGCGCGGGAACCGTTTCAGGGAAAAGCGGTTTCGTCATGTAATGCCTCGGTCGGTACATGTTCACAGGGGCCGGCGGCGTCCCTGAGGAGATTCCGCGCCTCTTCAATGCAGGATCGCTGTATCCCCCCTGACGGGTAGATCACGCCCGCAATCAGGCTCAGGGCCGTGTTGACGCGGTCGAGCACCCTCTTGACCTCCGCGCCGTCTGCAGGGCTCTGGGCCTTGCGATGGCGGCCGATCAGGACATCCCTCAGTCGGGCCACTGCGTTTTCCGCGACATCCACCTCGTCGAGCAATCTCGGCGGGTGCAGATCGAGTGCGGTGTCCAGCTTTGAAAGCGCCTTTTGGCACAGCCCGACTATCTCATGGTCTTTTTCCACGGTACCGGCAGCGCTGATTTCATTCATGTATTCACCCCCGTGTCCGCGGGCCTGACAAGGTTTTAAGGTGACGAACAGCGAACATCGAAACGAAGAGAGAGAGCATCTCTAGGAGCAGCCTCCCGGTTGTCATTCAGCGCGCACTTCCAAACCCGTCGCCCGGTCGCAAGCAGGAGCTTGCTCTTACAACACACCGCACGATCGCAAGCAGGAGCTTGCTCCTACACCTCAAGAATACGACCTTTCCGCAGATTGCACGTAAACGCCTTGCTTTCATGAATCGTCGTGTTGGGCTCTCCGACCACCGCGGTGAGCGTATTGGCGATGGAGCCGGTCGCGTAGCCTTCCCACCCGAAGTGCCAGGGCATGCCGATCTGGTGGACTGGCTTCCCGTCCACCCGGAAAGGACGGAGCCGCTCGGTAATCAGGGCGCGGGCCTCGACCTCCCCCCGTGCCGTGGACAGGACCACCCAGTCCATGTTCTCGATCCCCTTCTCACCCGCAAGCTCCGGGGCGATCTCCACGAAAGCGGAAGGCTGGAGCTCGGCCGTGGAAGGCACCATGCGCGTCGGTATGGCCCCGGAGTGGTGCTCGGTCAGCCGGTAGGTGGTGATCGCATAGGGGTACCTGGGATCGGCAACTTCATGGTAGGCATTGTCTTCCCGGGCCCACTTCTTTGCCGCCGGGTTGTCCTGCTGGCGGTACAGCCCGTTCCGGACAGGCGATTCCACCGGCTCGTAGTGGGTCGGCAGCGGCCCGTCTCTCAGGCCCGATGGAACGAAGATGGAGGCCTTGCCGTCGGAGATCATGATAAAGGGAGACCGGCCGTCCAGGGCATCCATGCCCTTTGGCTTCTTGGACCAGTCCGGCTTGAATTCGGGGGGCTTGTCCTGCGTGAAGTCGCAGACATCATTGCCCGCCCACTCCTTCCTGTCCCCGTCCCACCACATGTAGCGCTTCCGCTCGGACCAGGGTTTCCCGTCCGGATCCGCGGATGCACGGTTGTAGAGGATGCGCCGGTTGTCGGGCCATGCAAAACCCCAGCCCAGGTGCGAGCCCGGGCCCTCCGGGCCGTCCGGGATGCGGGAGCGGGCCTGGTTGTGGTCCTCTCTCGGAAAGACGCCGGAGTAGATCCAGCATCCGCAGGCGGTCGAACCATCGGACTGGATCTCCTTGGGTCCGGAGATCTGTTTCCGTTCGGGCCAGGTGTAGCCGTTGATCTCCTTGAGAACGGCCTCCGCCGAGGGTTCCTCGCGTTCTCCGGTGGTCGGGTAATCCCACAGGAGATTGCGGATGGACGCATCTTTCGGGTCGGTGCTGGTCGCATAAAGCCGTTTCAAGCGCTTCCCCAGATGATAGATGAACCACAGGTCCGACCGGCAGTCGGCCGGCCCTTCCACGACCTTGTCGTGCCACTGGATCAGCCGATGGGTATTGGTGAAGGTCCCTTCCTTCTCTCCAGGGACGCAGGCGGGGAGGAGGAACATCTCGGTCTTGATATCCTCCGGTCTCAAATCGCCGCTCTGGACCTCCGGCGATTTGTACCAGTAGGAAGAGGTCTCATTCTCGAAGGTCTCACGGATCACCATCCACTCCAGGTTGGACAGCCCCATGCGGATCATATGGCTGTTTTGTCCGCCGATCACGGGATTCTGGCCCATGATCAGGAGCCCGCGGATGGTCCCGTCCCTGATGGCCAGGGTCATGGGAAGCTGCGAATGGTCTCCCATGATCTTGGGGATCCAGTCATACCCCCAGCCGTTCTCCTCCGAACCATGGTCCCCGTACCAGGCCCTCATGAGACTGCGCATGAATTTCGGAAGGTTGTTCCAGTACCCGGTCGGAACGGTCTCGTTTTCCACATACTCCTTGAAGGACCGGTGGTCCGATTCCATGGCGTTCGGATGGCGAAGATACCCGGGGAGCATGTCATAGAGCGTCGGGATGTCCGTGCTCCCCTGGATGCTCGTGTGTCCCCGCAGGGCGAGCATGCCTCCGCCGGGACGCCCGATGTTCCCCAGAAGGGCCTGCACGATGGCGGCGGCCCGGATCATCTGGACGCCGGTACTGTGCTGGGTCCAGCCGACGGCGTAACACCAGGTCCCTGTTCGCTCCGGGCCGCTGTTGCGCGTCATGGCCCGAGCCACCTCCAGGAATGTATCCTTCGGGCATCCGGTCACCCGCTCGACCATCTCCGGAGTGTACGCCGCATAATGCCGCTTCAGGATCCGGTACACGCAATGGGGATGCTCGAGGGTCATGTCCACCGGAGGGGGCTCCTCCTTGGTGCGCTTCACCTCCTCCCCATACGACTCTCCGGTTACCATCTCGGGCTTGGCCAGGGCCGAAGGGACGACCTGCCCTTCATACTGCCACGTGTCGGCCGCGTAGGAATGCGTCCCTTCGTTCCAGCCGGAGAAGAACCCGTCCAGCTCCTCGGGACCCTGATAGCGAGGGTCGATGATGGTGGCGATGTTCGTGTAATTGAGGACGTACTCTTTGAACCAGAGGTCGTTCTCGAGGATGTAACGGATGAGCCCGCCGACAAAGGCGATGTCCGATCCCGGCCGCACGGGCGCATGGATGTCGGCGAGCGCCGAGGTCCGGGTGAAGCGCGGGTCTGCGTGAACGATGACCGCCCCCCTTGCCTTGGCCTCCAGAACGAACCGAAAGGCGATGGGGTGGTTTTCGGCCATGTTGGAGCCCATGATCATGATGAAGTCGGAATTGGCGAGGTCCCATTGTGCGGTCGTGGCAGCGCCCCGGCCGAAGCTTGCGCCCAGACTGGGCACGGACGAGCTGTGTCAGACGCGGGCCTGGTTCTCGACCCACACCATCCCCAGGCCGCCTGCGCAGAGTTTCTTGATCAGGTAGTTCTCTTCGTTGTCGAGGGTCGCGCCGCCGAGCTCGGCCATGGCCATGGTGTGGTTCGCCAGGTTGCCGTTCGGCAGTTGACGGACAAAGGTCTCGTCCCGTGTCCACTTCATGAGGAAGGCGATGCGGTCCATGGCCCAGTCCAGGTCCCTTTCCTCCCACTGGGTTCCATAAGGGGGCCGGTATTTGACCCTGGTGAGGCGCTTGGGATTCATCATCCACCCGATGGCGGCCGCACCCTTGGGGCAGAGGGTCCCCTGATTGATCGGGCTCCGCGGATCCCCTTCGATATGGATCACCTGGCCGTCTTTTGCATAAACGAGCTGGGCGCAGCCCACGGAACAGTAGGGGCAAATGCTCGTGCCCACCCGATCGGCGTCCTCCAGACGCGGCCTGAGCCCGGCCGATCCTTCTGTGGCGGCCGCGCTCCCCATCGTGTCCTCGCCGGCAAGCTGTCGGGGAAGGGACCAGTTGTTCCAGAAGTATTTCATCCTTTTGATGCTTCTGCTCTTATTCGGCATGATCCCTTTCCCAAACCGGGCTTTTGCGTTTCGACTTTCCGGCGGTCCGGCGTAGTTCTGCAAGCAACCTCCCGGCTGCAATCCAACGCCCATTTGCAGACCCGTCGCCCGATCGCAAGCCAGGAGCTTGCTCCTACATTCCCGGTACGCGGGCGGAGGAGGACTTGGCAACCACCCTGGCGCGCCAGACCCGATGCGCCACGCCGTCTTCGACGTTGGGCTCCCCTTCGTATTCCGCACAGACCTGGGTGCCGGAGCGGTACCATTCACGGAGATCATCCGCAGCAACAGGGCTGCTGTGGGCGAGCACGAGGAGATAAGCCTTTCCGCTGCCCGTCACGATTCGGAATCGCTCCTCCTGCACAAGATTGATCTGCCCTCTCACGATCCTCTTTCTCGTTCCCATTGTTACATCCTGTCCTACCTGGATCCGTGTCTCCCCTGACACAGTCTCCAGCCTCACGGTTCCATCGGCAATGGGGTGCAGCTGGTATTCAAGCCAGGAAAGAAGGCATATTCCCAAGGCAGATGTCCCTCCTGGTGTCTTTGTGTCTTCGTGGCGGGAGTTGGTCGGCCGGCCCCATCCTCTCCGCCCCACTATACGGTCCTGATCTGGTGAAATCAGGAATCCACCCTATTCATTTGCGCGGATGGTCCTCGTACGATCGGAAAAGCATACCCATCTACTTTTCCGAATCCAATGAGTCGGCAGGACAAACCATGGACAGAAGGACCATGATGAAATGGGCCATCAGGGGAATAGGGGTGGTGACCGCCGGCCTGGTCGGCGTCCCTGCATTCATGGCCGGAATCGCGCCGTTGTGGACAGGCAGGCCGAAACGGGGGGCGTGGCAGTCGATCGGGCGCGTTGAAGCCTTTCCGGTGGGGGAAATGCGCAAGGTCATTCTCCATCTCCCCGAAGAGGAGTGGGGGGGCGGCGCCCTGCGGGAGAAGGCGGTCTATGCATGGCGCCCTGCCCCGCGCGAGGCCGTGGTCTATTCCCGGAACTGCACCGATCTCGGATGCCCGCTTACCTTTGACCGAGGCAGCGAGTGCTTCTTCTGCCCCTGCCATGGTGGCATTTTCGACAAGAACGGCGAGCGAATGGCCGGGCCGCCGAGCCGGCCCATGTACCGATATGCCGCCCGCATCGACCACGGCGAGATCATCATCGATCTCCATTCCGTGCCGCCGATGGCATGAAGGGATCCGACATGGTCCCCGGAACCGATGGAAAGGAATCCAAGAAATCCGTCGCGACACAGATCGCGGAGCGCTTCGGACTGGTTCGGTTCTACCGTCACGTCCTCGAACGTCGGGTTCCGGCAACCCCGTGGTATCAAGGCGACGGGGCCACCCTCACTACGCTTTTCATGGTGCAGATCGTCACCGGAATCACCATGACGCTTTATTACACGAATGCGGCGGACCATGCTTACGACAGCGTCCTCCACATCACCCATGGTGTGACATTGGGCTGGCTGGTCAGGGGGATCCACTACTGGGGTGCGGGCTTCATGGTGGTGATGCTGGTCAGCCACGTTCTCAGACACCTGGTGCTCGGCGGCTACAAGCCCCCCCGAGAGGGCACCTGGATCATCGGGGTGTTTCAGTTCTTTCTCGTGATCACCATGTCGTTCACCGGTTATATCCTGCGCTGGGACGAGCGGGGGGTCTACGCGGCCCGGGTGGCATTGAACATGTTCAACCATGTTCCGATCATCGGGGACGATCTCGTTTTCCTGGTCCAGGGCGGGCCGCAGCTCGGATCGACCACGCTGACACGCATTTTTTCGGTTCATGTCTGGATCGTTCCGCTCCTGCTGCTCGCCCTGGTGGGCTATCACCTCTACCTCATCGTCATACACGGGGTAACCTCTTACGTGGAGCGGAGGCAGCCGGTCGAGACCGCAGAAGAGCAGAAGGAAATCTACAAAAAAGCGGCGGAGTCCGAAGAACACGGGGAATGGTTCCACCCGGAGACAATGCTGCTCACCGGAACCATGGCCTTCGTGGTTTTCCTGATCGTCTTCACCGTTGCGCTGCTGTGGGGGCCGCGGGAGATGTACCCGGAGGGAAATCTGGTCGAACGTTCTATGCCCTCGGAAGAATGGTGGTTCTGGTGGTACAGCGCTCTCATCGCCCAGCTGCCTCCCGCCGTGTCGCCGTTCTTTCTGGTCCTCTTTCCGATCTTCCTCTTTCTGGGCCTGCTCCTGCTTCCGCTGCTGGACCGGGGCCCCAATCGGGGCTTTCGGAAGAGGCCGATCTGGACCGGTTTTGTCCTGGTTTCCGTCATCGGGCTTCTTTATCTCACGGACCTCCGGGTGCGATCTCCCTGGACCGGCTGGCCGGACCCGAACCCTCCGCCGGTTCCTGCCGGGATCGCCCTGGCAGACGGTGCGGAGATGGGGCGACTGCTTTTTGCCCGATACGGGTGCAACAGCTGCCATTCGGTTTCGGGCCACGGCCGGGAGGTCGGCCCTGACCTGGCGAGGATCGACCACCGCCTTTCGCCCACGGAGCTGCGCAGCTATGTCCTGGGGCCGCCTGCGGAGGTGCCGATGCCGAGCTACCGGGGAAGGATCTCGGAACCGGACCTTGAGAGGGTGGTGGAATTCGTTCTTGTTGCCCAGACGTTTCCTCGCGAGCCGGTGTGACCCGGGGGAGGAATTTGAAGATGGGGTGGATGCGGGTGCGTGTTTCCCGAAAGGGTCTTGGAGTGCTGTGGGTAGCGGGGCTCCTGACCATGTTCATTTGGCAGCCTGGACATGGAGGCCGGGCCCCGGTGTGGACCGTAGAGGGCGGCGATCAGCGCAGAGGGGAGCAGGCCATTCTGAAATACGGGTGCCACGCATGCCACGTGATCCCCGACATTCGCCAGGCAACCGGCCGGGTGGGCCCGAAACTGGAGGATATCCGGGATCAGATCTATATCGGGGGGGTGGTCACCAACCATCCGGCCAACATGATCCAGTGGATCCGGGCTCCCCGGAATTTCTCGCCGGAAACCGCCATGCCCGACTTGGGCGTGACGGAGCAGGATGCGCGGGATATCGCCGCGTATCTCTATGGGAATTGAAGGGGTGTGAAGATGAAGCATGGTGCGGTCGGATCAGCCCCCTCCGCCGTTTGGCTCTGCTGCCGGATGCGTGAAGGGATATGGCCCTACATCCTTTTGACCAAACCCTGCATCGTGGCCCTGGTCACATTCACCGGAGTGCCGGCTCTGGCCATCGAAGGCTCCCTGCTTGCCGATGCGCCGAGATTCGCGGGAGTCCTGCTGGGCATCCTTTTGTCCGCCTGCGGGGCAAACGGCCTGAACCAGATATTGGAGCGCGATGTCGATCCGCTCATGACCCGCACGAGCAAACGGCCTCTCCCCGCAGGCAAAGTCGGCGCCCATGCTGCGCTCTGGTTCAGCCTGAGTTGCTGTTTCACCGGGGTGTATCTTTTAAAGGCGGCGGGCAGCACCCTCGCCGCCCTGCTCGGGTTGGGGGCGGTTGCGCACTATGTCCTGGTCTATACAGTCTGGCTCAAGCGGAGAACCCCCATGAACGTCGTGATCGGCGGACCGGCCGGCGCAGCGGCGCCGCTCATCGGATGGGCCGCAGGGGCGGATACATTGAGCTCTGTGCCTCTTCTCATGTCCCTGGTGATCTTCCTGTGGTCTCCTCCCCACTTCTGGGCCCTGGCGCTCTACAGGAAGGAGGATTACGCACGTGCCGGAATCCCCATGCTGCCGGTAGCGGCCGGGGAAAAGAGCACCCGAGCGCAGATTGCACTCTATGTCGCTCTCCTGCTGCCGGTCACCGTCTTCTTGGGGGTCCAGGCGGAGTTGGGTTGGGTGTTTTCTCTAGGAAGCGTTCTTCTGGGGTGGGAAATGATCCGCAGGGTGATCCTGCTCCACCGCCGGAAGGACCGATCGTCGGCTCAGGGGCTGTTCGGCTATTCCATTGTCCATCTTTCGGCCCTGTTCGGCCTGATGCTGTGGTCATGAACGGGAGGCTATGCGCAAGAGGGGTATAAGCACGTGGGCACCGCGAGACTCGGCACGCTCCGGGTTTTTGCTGCCGTGGCTGGCTCCTGCATTCCTGCTGAGCGGCTGCACGGTCAGTCTGCCGCAGTCGATGCTCAACCCGGCAGGCCCTTATGCCGGCCACATCTCGACCTTGACCTGGCAGATGATCATCGTCTACGGGATCGTGTTCGTGATCACACTGCTGATCCTGGCAGCGGCGCTGGCTGCGCGCAAAAGAGACCGAACGGTGCTCGGCTCCCGGTTCGTGGTCGTGGCCGGGATCGCGATCCCGACGGTGATCCTGGTCTTCATGCTGATCTCGGATATCCGGGTAAGCAAGAAGATCGATCAGAAGAACGACACCTTTCAGGTTCAGGTGATCGGCCACGGGTGGTGGTTCGAGGTGAGATATCCCGATTACGGGATCATCGACGCCAACGAAATACACGTTCCGGCCGGAAGCGTGGTGCGTTATGAGCTCTCGGCCGAAGGCGTGGTCCACAGCTTCTGGATTCCCCGACTCGGCCCCAAGCGCGACCAGCTTCCGGACCATCCGAACGAGCTCAGGCTGGTAGCGGGCTCTCCAGGCGTGTACTACGGGATATGTACCGAGTACTGCGCAGGACAGCATGCGCGGATGGCATTTCGCCTGGTCGCGCACGCACCGGAAGAGTTCGAGTGGTGGCTCCGGCAACGCCAGGAGCCGCAGCCCGCCCCGTCCGATCCATGGCTGCTTTTCGGAAGGGAGGTGTTCCTGAACAGAGGCTGCGCGGAGTGTCATTCCATTCAGGGTTCGGCGCAGGGAGAGATCGGCCCCGATCTTACCCACGTAGGTTCCCGCAGAACGCTCGGGGCCGGGCAGCTCGACAATACCAGGGGAACTCTTTTGGGATGGATATCCAACTCCCAGGCGCTGAAGCCCGGAAACCGGATGCCGCGCACCTACCTGCCGCCGGAGGAATTGCACGCCCTTGCCGACTATCTCGGGAGCCTGAAATGAGTCAGAACCAGCTGCAGTCAGTGGAAAGCCGCCTTGCCGGAACCTGGTCTTCGCCCCCCGGCCTGTCCGGCTGGATTGCGACGGTCAACAATCGACCCGTGGGCGAGCGCTACATGATCACGGCCCTCTCGTTCTTCTCCGCCGGGGTGATCCTGGCCGTTCTGATGCGAACGCAGTTGGCCGTTCCCGAAAACAACCTGTTGAGCCCGGAGACCTACAATGGAATCTTCACCATGCACGGCTCGACCATGCTGTACCTCTTTGCCGTGCCGTTTGTCGAGGGGCTGGGACTCTACCTCGTGCCCATGCTGGTCGGTTCGCGGGATGTCGCATTCCCCCGGCTTTCCAGTCTCGGCTACTGGCTGTATCTTTTCGGGGGCCTCACCATCTATTCGAGCGTTCTGTTCGGGGCGGTTCCCGACGCGGGCTGGACGGCCTACACGCCGCTTTCGGGGCCGAGGCATTCCGGAATCGGCCTCGACTTCTGGCTGCTGGGCCTGAGCATGATCGAGATCGCCGGGATAGGCGCCGCAGTGGAGATCGTGGCGACCATCCTGAAGTTTCGCGCCCCCGGCATGGCCGTTCAGCATGTGCCGATCCTGATCTGGGCCTATTTGGTCACAGGGATGATGATCATCTTCGCCTTCACCCCGCTGCTCCTGGCCACCCTGATGCTGGAGATGGAGCGTACGTTCGGCTTCCAGTTTTTCAACCCGCTCCTGGGCGGCAGCTCCCTGCTCTGGCAGCACCTCTTCTGGTGGTTCGGCCACCCCGAGGTCTATATCATCTTCCTCCCGGCTACCGGCATCATCTCGGAGATCGTTCCCGTGTTCACGCGCAGGAGGCTGGTGGCGCACCCGTTCGTGATCGCCGCGCTCGTGATCACCGGCTTCGTGAGCTTCGGCCTGTGGTCCCACCACATGTTCGTCACGGGGATTCCCCACCTGCCGATGCACTTCTTCACCGCAGCCAGCTTCATGATCGCCCTGGCCTCGGGGGTCCAGGTCTTCGCCTGGATTGCGACCGTCTGGGGCAGCCGCCCCCCCTTCAACGTCCAGATCCTGTACATCCTCGGGTTCTTTTTCATCTTCGTCAACGGCGGGCTTACGGGCGTCATGGTCGCCACCATGACCTTCGACTTTCAGGTACATGAGACCAACTTCGTGGTCGCCCATTTTCACCATGTGCTGATTGGAGGAGCGGTGCTCCCCTTCATCGCCGGGCTCCACCATTGGCTGCCGAAGGTGAGCGGCCGGATGTTCAGCGAGATCTGGGGAAAAATAGCCTTTGCATTTGTTTTTCTCGGCTTCAACTTCACCTTCATCCCCATGTACATCATCGGGTTCTTCGGGATGCGCCGGCGGGTCTACACGTTTCCGGAAGAGCTGGGAGTCGGTACCCTGAACCTGATATCGACCATCGGCGCGTACGCGCTCGCGGCCGGGTTCGGACTCACCCTGCTCAACCTGTTGTGGCATTCCCGGTGGGGCCGAAAGGCTTCCGGCGATCCATGGAAAGCGGGATCTCTGGAGTGGTCCACCTCCTCACCACCGCCCCCTTACGGATTCGGCCGGTCCCCGGTGGTCCGGGATCTCTACCCCCGGTGGCAGGAAAACCCGTCCGGACCTTCGTCGGACGCCTACACCGAGAGGCTGAATGCGGTTGCCGAAGCTTTGGAGTTCCGACCGAGCGGGTGGAGGGCCACCCTCCTGACCGACGTTGCGAACGGATTTCCGCAGGCTGTGCAATATATTCCCGGCCCGACGCACCTCCCTTTCCTGATTGCCGTGGCCATCCTTCTCGCCGCCGTTTCGCTCCTGGCAAAGAGCTTCATCACGGCGGCGGTCGCTGCGCTCCTCGTCATCGGGTTGATCGGCCGATGGCTGACACTCGAACCGGATCTACCCGAAGAGGAGGCCCGCTTGATTTCCTCCCGGCTCGATCTCCCCCTCCGGGGCAGCGGCCGTCAGGCCATCGGGTGGTGGGGCATGCTCGGTATGGTGGCGGTGCTGTTCACGGTCTTCGGCGCCCTGGCCTTCTCCTATTTCTACCTGCGGTTGTACTCCGACCAATGGCCGCAGGCGGGGCTGCCCGTTCCGGACCTCACACTGCCTTTCCTGGCCTTTCTCGTGTTGGCGGCAGGCGGAGTGGTTCAGCTCTTCAGCATGTGGGCCCGGAACCGCGGCCGTGTTCGTTCGCTCGCTTTCAGCATCTTCGTGGCTGCCATCCTCGGACTGGGGTTCCTTGGAATCGAGTTGGGCGATCTGATCGCGACCCCCTTTCCCCCCACGCTCAATGCGTACGGCTCCATCTTCTTCACCATCAATGGCTTTTCGCTCCTTATGGTCCTGGTCGCCGTGTCGCTGCAGATCGGGACCCTGCTCAGGATGCTCGTGAGGGGTGAGCCGCCGGAGGAGCCGCGGCTCAGGCTCTGGCTGCAGAACACGGAGATCTTCTGGTTCTTTGCGGTGGCGGTCGGGATCGGAGGAATGGTCGTCACCTATGTCGTTCCACACGTGCTCTAGAAGGAGTGGGTCCTTTGGAGGAAAACATGCCTTCTGCAGAAATCGAAATTGCGCGTCCGCAAACCTGGAGGCGATGGTTTGCCTTTCTCGGCGCCGGTGTCGCATGGACCGCCCACCTGCTCTCGATCTATGCAATCGGGGAATTCGGGTGCGTCAGCGGTTTGGACCGCGTCACATTCTGGTCGGTGAGCGCCGTGGCCTGGCTCATCATCCTCGTCACCATTCTCTGTCTCCTCCTTGCGGCTGCAGGGACCATCGTCGCCTATCGGGACAAACGCCGTGACGGTGAAATCCATGCGCCCCCCGGCCAGGATGAAGGGGGCGAATACCTGTCCAGTTTCGGTTTCATTCTCAGCGCTCTGTTCACGCTGATCATCCTCGTGGAAAGCCTGCCGGTTTTCGCTTACCTCGAAGGCTGTTGACGATCAGCCCCGCGCCTCAACCCTGAAAGGAGTCCCCGCTGGGAGAGCGAACGGAATCCACCACACGCAAGGCAACCATCTACATAGGAATCGCGGCGCTCTTCGTGGCAGCGGGAAGGGCGGTGGCGCTCGCGTCCAAACTGTTCCTTCTCCTGTTCGGAGCGATTCTCCTTGCCGTCTTCATACGAGCCCTGGCCGATTTCCTGGCTTTGAAGACCACGATCGGGCCTCAACTTGCCCTGGCGGCGGTCCTGCTCGTCCTGCTTGCACTCGCGGTACTGAGCGGAATCCTGCTGGCTCCCCGGATCACGGGACAATTCGAAACCCTGCTGGACAGGCTGCCCTCGGTGTTCGAGCAGATCCGGTCCTTCATAGAGCAGCTCCCCGGTGGGAGGCGGCTGTGGAGGGAGCTGAAGGAGTTGGTCTCGATGATTGCGGTGGGAGTGGCGACCTGGGCCGGGCTGGCGCTGATCGGGGTCCCGGCCTCCGCGCTCCTGGGGGTGGTCGCCGGGGCACTCACCTTTGTGCCCTATGCCGGCCCCATTGCCGCAAGCGTCCCGATCGCGCTCGCGGCCCTGCTGGAGGGCACGGCGGTCCTGGTGTATGCGATGATCCACTACACGGCCGTGCAGATGGTCGAGGGCTTCTTTATCACCCCTCTCGTACAGGAAAGGGTGGTCACCCTCCCCTCCCCAGTAGACCACAAGCCGGCCAAATTCCGGGAGGATACGATCGATGAACTCAGCAGATGAATACAAACCCATTTCCGACTATGCGGTCATCGGCAATCTCAGGACCTTGGCGCTCATAGCCCGTGACGGCGCCATCGACTGGTGCTGTTTTCCGCATCTGGACGGGCCAAGCGTTTTTGCCGCCCTTCTGGACGCCAGGCGAGGCGGGAGGTTCAGGGTCTCCCTGTCCGGCGGCGGTAGAGGAGAGCAGCGGTATGTGACGGACACCAATATCCTCGAGACCAGGTTCCATTCCGCCGGCGGGCGACTCACAGTGACGGACTTCATGCCCCTTTCCGGAAACATCCATGGTTGCGGCCAATCCCAAGCCCCGCAGGAGATCCATCGTATCATACACTGCGAGGGGGAAGGGGTGGAGGTGGAGGTCGAGTGGTCCCCCCGTTTTGACTATGCGCGGGCCGCGACCTCCATCCAGAAAGGGGAAGGAGGTTGGCTGGCCATGGCGGGCGGGCAGAAGATCACCCTTTGCGGCCACGTTGGGGGCCGTATCACGGATGAGGGCTTTGGCCCTGTTCTTCGCGGCCGATTCAGGATGGCGGACGGAGAGCGCAGGGCGTTGATTACCCGCTGGGGCTCGGAGGAGTGGGGATGTATCATCTCGGATTCCATGGAGGCCATGGGTCGTACGAAGGCGGTCTGGGAAGAATGGGCGCACAAGGAGGGCCTGGTTCGGACAGAGGAGTGGACGGGCGAGTGGCTTGCCATGGTGATCCGGTCCGAGCTCGTCCTCAAGCTGCTGACGCACGCGGATACCGGCGCGATCGCCGCTGCAGCGACCACATCGCTCCCCGAAGTGGTGGGGGGAATGCGGAACTGGGACTACCGTTTTACCTGGATTCGAGACGCTTCTCTCACCGCGCAGGCGCTGGTCTCGCTGGGACACAAGGCGGAGGCCATGGAGTTCCTGCAATGGATCGAACGAGCTTCCGAGGCCCGGTGCGAACATGAATGGAATCCGCAGATCATGTACGGCCTTCACGGCGAGACCGACCTGCAGGAGAAGGAGCTGAGTCATCTCGAGGGGTACCGCGGCTCCCGTCCGGTCCGGCTGGGCAACGCCGCCGAGAAGCAGTTCCAGCTCGAAACTTACGGAGAGCTCCTCCACACGGGATACGAACTGGTGCGGCGCGGCGGTGAAACCGAGGGCAGCCTGCGGCTGTTTCTCAACCGGGTTGCGGACTACCTCTTGTCGGTGTGGAAAACACCGGGGCACGGGATCTGGGAGATGCGGACCCCGCCTCGCCACTTCACCTACTCCAAGGTGATGTCCTGGGTGGGCCTGGACCGGGCCATTCTGCTCTCGGAACGGTTCGGCTTCCCGGGGGACGAAAGGTGGCGGCACACACGGGAGGCCATCCGGGAGCAGGTCATGCAGCAGGGTTTTGACCCGGATCTGGGGTGTTTCGTGCAGTCCTACGATTCACTGGAACTGGATGCCGCGAACCTGCGCATCCCGGTACTCGAGTTCCTCCCGGCCGACGACCCACGGGTGCAGGGGACGATCGACCGTACCATGGAAAGACTCCTGGAGAACGGCCTCGTCTATCGTTATCATGCGGACGACGGTCTTCCCGGGAAGGAAGGCGCCTTCGGGCTCTGCACCTTCTGGCTCGTCGACGCCCTCGCCCTTTCAAATCGCATGGAGGAGGCATGGGATGTTTTCAACGGGATCGCGGGAAGGGCCAATCACGTCGGCCTCTTCCCCGAGCAGTTCGACCCCGCCTCCGGGGAGTTCCTGGGCAACTTCCCTCAGGCATTCACCCATATCGGTCTCATCAACAGCGTGCTCTACCTTGCCCACGCGGAAGGCCGGAAGGTGCCTGAGCCGGCCCCCATCGGCACGCCGTTGCATCGCCAGCCTGCTGTGGAAATATCCGGAAGATCGACCATGGACTAGTGCTATCCGGAACGACGGCGGATGCCGGGGCGCCTTGATGGAGGCCGTATAAGGATTATCATAACGGCATAGGAAGCCTTTTTCCTGGATGCCTTCCATGCGACCCGGCGGCCCGCGAGGTGAAGGATGGAGAGACAGCATGATCCGGTCGAACCCCTGATCCAGAGACTCCGATGGGTGATTCGCTTCGCAGTGCGGGTCCTGGCCGTCATCATGACCTTGGTGGTCCTTTTGGGGGTGGTGGATGTGGCCTATGTGCTGTATCAGAAGCTCGTGACGCCACCCCTTCTGATGCTGACGATCAGCGACATCCTGGACACCTTCGGGGCCTTCATGGCCGTGCTGATCGCCATCGAGATCTTCATCAACATCACCATCTATCTACGTGAGGACGTGATCCACGTGAAGATCGTCATGGCCACGGCGCTCATGGCCATAGCACGTAAGGTCATCATCCTCGATTTCAACCGCATCACACCGGATTACATATGGGCCACCGCATCCGTGGTCATTGCAATGAGTCTGGGATACTGGCTGGTGGTAAGGCTCAAGGGGGAGGAGATGGAAGGCGGGGCCGTCTCGGGTATGGAGCCCCCGCCGACCCCGCAGGCGTCCGGCGAAAAGGGGGAAAGCCCGAAAGAGCAGTGAGGCTCCCCCGGCGGCCCGGCCCGAGCCGGGCACCATGCGATGTCCCCCCAGAGAGACCGCCCTCGGAAGCCATGCTTTCGGGCTACCTGAGACCATCAGGGGGGTTGCTGGCCGGCAGGCAGGCCCTCATCGCGGTCGGCCGCCCTGCTCTTTTTCCAGCCCGGCCTCACGTACTGGAATGATGCCCATGCCCTTTTCGGAACCGCGCGCCTCCCCTGGAGGGAACGGCTGCTGATCGCCGGTGCAGGTCTTGCCGTCTTTGGACCGGTGGAGGCGGAGAAGGCCCTCCTGCGGCGGTTCCGGAGACAGCGAGAACGGTCGTATGGTGCGGCTCTTTCGAGAATGGGTGCAGAGATACCTTTCCGATCCCCAGGCGGTGGTGCTCGCACTCTTTCTGCTCCTCGGGACCGTCATCATCCTGACCATGGGGAGGATCCTCGCCCCCGTCCTGGCGGCGGTCGTCATCGCCTACATCCTCGAAGGGCTCGTCGGGGGCCTCGGTCGGCTGCGTATTCCACGGACCTTTGCGGTACTTGTCGTGTTCCTGGCCTTCATGGTCTTTCTGCTCGTCCTCCTTTTCGGCCTCCTCCCCCTGCTCTCCCGCCAGCTGGCCCAGCTCATCGGCGATCTCCCCGCCATGATCGGCTATGTCCAGAACGAGCTGATCCGTCTCCCCCAGAAATACCCGGAGTTCCTGTCGGAAGAACAGGCATCCGCCATCCTCCGGATGCTGTCATCCGAGATAGCCAGCGTCGGGCAGCAGATCCTCTCCTTTTCTCTGGCTTCGGTCCGCAGCGCGATCACCTTCCTGATCTACATCGTCATCGTCCCTTTCCTGGTCTTCTTTTTTCTGAAAGACAAGGATGCGATCCTGGGCTGGCTGCAGGGGCTCGTACAGGAAAAACATGCGCTCAGCGTGGAGGTGTGGCACGATGTGGATCGTCAAATGGGGAGGTACATCCGCGGGAAGTTCTTGGAGATCCTGATCATCTGGGCGGGGAGCGCCCTGACGTTTCACATCCTCGGCCTCGACTTTGCCATGTTGAACGGGTTCATCGTGGGCTTGTCCGTGCTGATCCCTTATGTGGGCGCGATCGCCGCCTTTCTCCCGGTCATCCTGACGGCCTACTTCCAATGGGGATCGGGATCGGAGACGCTTTACATCATCATCGCCTACTGGACCATACAGCTTCTGGACGGGAACGTGCTCGCGGTGCTCCTCCTCTCCGGCGTGGTCAACCTCCATCCCGTGGCCACCATCATCTCGGTGGTCGTATTCGGGGGACTGTGGGGGCTTTGGGGGGTTTTCTTCGCCATCCCTCTGGCGACCCTCATTCAGGCGGTCTTGCGAGCATGGCCGCGCGGAAGCCCGGACTCGGAAGCGTTCAGGGGTTCAGCGTTCAGGAATGAATGAATAACCACCAAGGATCGACGAAATGGAACATCGAAGGGGACGAACATCGAATGAAGAAACGAGGGACGCGGGACCAGAACTCTGGAGCAAGCTCCTGCTTGCGATTCTTTGGGCTCCGAGAAGATCGCAAGCGGAGAGCTTGCTCCTACAGAAGAAAGCGTCTCTTATGAGATTCGAAGAAAACTAGACGATCCAAACGGCGCAATCCTCCGCTTCAGCCGCGATTCGCATGGCCACGGATCCCAGCCGGAACTCCTTCGCCTGTGTAGTCCCTTTTCGGCCCATCACCAGCGTGCCGAAACCTCCTTTTCTGGTTTTCTCCAGGATGCCCTGCGACACCCTCTTGGGGCGTGCGGATTTGTGGTGCAGGAACTCAAACTTCACGCTCTTCTCGGAAAAACCCAGGTCCAGGAGCGCGTTCCTGCCGTCCTCGAAAAAATGGGTCATCTCCTCCCTCTCCTTCTCAACGACCCGCTTTTCAAGCACATCCAATTTTTGTCGCTGTTCTGCGGTCAGATCTTCCGTAAAGGGACAGCAGAAGTGATAGAAGAGAAACTCAGCCCCTTCGACTCCCTGGAGCATGGTTCCCGCATAGCGAGCCAGCTCCACCGCACTCTGAGTCTCATCCATGGAGACCAGGACTTTCCTGCTGTTCCACTTTTTTCCTTCTACGAGCCAGACAGGACGGTTTGCAGAGACCTCGAGCAGTTTGCCGGTGATGCTTCCGAACAAGGTGCTCGCAAACCATCCCATCCCCTTTTTCCCCACCACACATGCGTCGAAATCTCCTGCATCCACTTCGTGGATGATATCCCGCGCCACCCCGATTGCCTGCTGGCGATAAACGGCCGTGATACGATTTCTCTTGATCCCCCCCCTTTGAAGGACCTTTACGGCTTCGCCGATATGGGCTTTCGCCTCCTTTTCCCGCCTTTTCTGCCATGCGGAGAACTGCTTCCGGATTGCAGGATCATGGGCCTCCTCCCGGTACAGGGGCGGAATGGCCGAAGAGACGGTGAGTACGGTGAAATGCACGTCCGATGCGCCCGAGTACAGATCAGACAGGTAGTATGCAGACTTCAAAGCGTGTTGGGATCCATCCGTTGCAAGCAGTATTCTTCGCATCACAACCTCCTGTTTCCTAGTATTCTTTGCCTACTTATATACGTAGGCTTCGAGGGGAGTCAAGGCATTCGGAACAGATGCATCAGGTTACCCTTTCCTGTTCCAGCCGTAACCTCTGGGGGTTACAGCTGGGGGGTAAAGTCATCCCATGATAAAAACCTTCCTGCACAAAGGCTTAGAGGCGTCCTTCCCGGATGGAAGTGAGAAAGGAATTCAGCCCAAGCATTCCCGTCGAATCCTAGCCCCTCAGGGGCAGTATTCACGGACGGCGATCAGTTTCACCCAGGCGAGCGGGCTGAAGGGTGTATCCGCAAATACACCGGCCCAGACCACGAGCGCCGCGGTCACGAGGGGCGGGACCAGGAGCATCCAATGCGTTTCCCGGCTGCCGAAGCGGTGCTCGTCCGGCCATTCCGGAGGAGGTTTTCTGAGCCAGGCACGCCACAGGATGGGCAGGAAATATGCCGCATTGAGCAGGCTGCTGGCGGTCAGGATCCATCCGACCCAGTGGGCGCCCGCCTGGTCGGCGCCAAGCTTCAGGTAGTACTTCGAGACCGCCCCCGGCAGGAGGGGCAAGCCGATCATGCCGAGCGCGGCCACGGTGAACGCCATCATGGTCAGCGGCATCCTGCGGCCCACGCCGTTCATTTCGCTGACCCGATGAACGCCCAGGGTCTCCGCAGCGTTTCCGGCGCAGAAGAACATGGTGATCTTCATAAGCCCCTGATGCACGAGGTGGACGAGGCCGCCCACGGTGGCCATCGGGCCCAGGATGGCCGTGCCCAGCACGATATAGGAGACCTGGCTGATGGTGGAGAAGGCGAGGCGCTTCTTCACTTCGTCCTGGAACACGGCCATGAGAGAACCATAGAGGATCGTGACGCCTGCCGCGAACGACAGCGGCTGCAGAACACCGAGCACAGCGGCGTTCTCGATGCCGAACACGTCATAGACGATCCGGACCAGCCCGAAGGCGCCGGCTTTCACCACGGCCACCGCGTGCAAAAGCGCGCTGACCGGGGCCGGCGCAATCATGGCTTTCGGCAACCACCCATGGAGCGGCACGAGGGCGGCCTTGACGCCGATCCCGAGCACGAAGAGCGCGAACAGGATCCGGAGCTCCTGTCGATGGGAGTCCAACAACCCGGCCAGCATCCCGCGTTCGGTAAAAACCACCGGCCCTGCGAGGGTGTGCAGCCACAGCGTCGCAACCAGCAGCAATGCGCCGCCGGCCAGCGTGTAGCCGAGGTAAATCTTCCCGGCCCGCAAGGACTCCTTCGAGCCCCGATGAACCACCAGCGGGTAGGTACTCACCGTGAGCAACTCATAGAAGGTCAGAAAGGTGACCAGATTCGCGGACAGGGCAATACCGGTCGTGGCCGTGACGCACAGGCTGAAGAATCCGAAGAACCGGCTCCGATGTGGGGAACCCTCCAGGTAGCCCACGGCATAGAGCGTGGTCCAGAACCACAGCACGCTGGACAGGGTGAGAAACAGGACCGAGTTGGCGTCGGCGCCGAGCGCGAAGGGGACGCCGGGCAAGAACTCGAACGAGAGCGAATACGTCCGGCCGAGATAAACGAACCTGAGCAGCACCGCCACGAGCACCAGCTTCAGGACGGCTCCCAGCAAATTGAGCCGGGTGCGCAACCGGTGATTCTCTTCCTTCAGGAAGAAGATCACCAGTCCCGTAAAAAAGGAGCTGAACAGGATCCCGAGCAGGAGCAGCGCGTGAACGGTCATTGACCCAACATCCTCGACAACGCCGGGCCGGCAACCGGCGATCCTATCCGCAGCAGCTCCACAGGCCAGGTGGCCGCCAGGCCGAAACCGACCGCCAGCAGCGCCAGGACAAGGGAGGTCCACTCCCTGACCGGCGAAATCCGGGTGAAAACGGCCGGGCTCGACTCGGCGGTGAAGGCGTGGGACAACACGCGCAGGACATATGCGGCGGCGAGGAGGCTGCCGAGCAGAATGACCGCCACCCACCACCATTGTCCCTGCGCGATCCCCGAGTTCAACAGCATCCATTTTCCGGCGAAGCCGCTGCTGGGCGGCAGCCCTGCGAGGCTCATGCCTGCAAGGGCGAAGGCAAACACGGAGATCGGCAGCACGTGCGTGATCCCGTTCATGTCCCTGATGCGGTCGTGGCCCGCGGCGTGGAGAATGTTACCTGCAACAAGAAAGATGGAAGCCTTTGCGCATGCGTGGGCGCCGAGCAGGACCAGCCCGCCGCTCCAGGCCGTGAAACCGCCCGTGTCCCCGGCGGCGAGCGGAAAGAGCAGAAAAAGGTAACCCAACTGCGCCACGGTGGAGTAAGCCACGAGCAGTTTCAGCCGAGGCTGGGTGAGAGCCTTAATGGAGCCCCACAGGATTGCCCCCGCACCCAGCGCACCGATCCACTGGGCAACGGCCGGCGTGATCAGCGCGTGGAACCCTTCGAACCAGAGCCGGAGCAGGATGTACAATGCGCCTTTCACGACGAGGGCGGAGAGCAGTGCGCTCACCGGGGCGGGAGCATTGGCGTGGGCGGACGGCAGCCAGAAGTGCATCGGGAACAAGGCCGCTTTGGTAGCGAGTCCGATCGTCATCAGCCCAAGGGCCACCCACACGCTCGGGCCCGGTGCAACCCGGACGGCCAGGAGCGGCAGGTCCACCGTGGCACACTGCGCGTACACCAGCCCGACCCCGAGCAGGTAGAACAGGGAAGCTCCGATGCTGACGAGCAGGTATCGCATGGCCGCGGTGAGCGCCGGCCGTTCCCCCCCTAACGCCACCAGCATCACCGCGGAAAATCCCAGCAACTCCAGCGTGACATACAGGTTGAAGATGTCGGCTGAGAGGAACAGTCCGTTCAGACCGGTCCACAGGAAGAAAAAGAGCGGCCAGAAGTAACGCGCGCGATGGACTGCCTTGTGGTGGCGGCCGGCCGAAAAGTATTCCCAAGCGTAGACGGAGACCGCCGCCCCGATCCCTGCAGTGAGGATCAACATGAGCAGCGCCAGGCCGTCCGCTCGCAGGTCAATGCCCAGCGGCGCTCCCCACCCTCCGACCAGGTGAGTCTGGACCCCGCGCGAGAGCACTTCCCGGGAGAGGTTGAACAACCCTGATCCCACGGCGAGCGCATTGGCCACGGACAGCCACCGGCCGCTCCTGGGAAACAGGAAGCTGAAGGCCGATGCAGCCAGCGGGCACAGGATGACCAGGGCCATGGCAGAGCTCGGCGTCATGAATGGGCTTCCGCCTTGCCGGAGGGTGCAGGATCCCGGTCGGATACGCCGGATTTCGTGTCCGGCGGGTCTGGCGCAAGTTCCGTCTTGCCCGTGGCGACTTGAACGGTATCGGCGAGGGCCAGCGCCAGTCCCGTGGCGCATACGGAGACGACAATGCCCGTAAGCACCATGGCGTGTGGGACCGGGTCGGGAACCGCACCGACCGTCCGGGCTGCAACAGCGATATACACGAGGAATACGCCGGACCCCATCACGTTCAGGGCCATGATTCGCCTGAGCAGGTTGGCCTGGACCAGCAGCGAGTAAAAAGCAAGGCTGAAAACCAGCCCCCCCGCCAGGAGGTAAATGCGATGATCGATCTCAGGCATACTCATTCGGCTGCGTCCTCCCGGAGGTCTGAATCCTCCTGCCGGGGACGGCCGCCGAGGTACAACAATCCCAACGTTGCCCCGATGGAAACCAATGCCGCGCATTCGATCACCAGGATCCACATGCCTGCCGCACCTGCCGGGTATTCCAGCAGTCCGCCGGTAAAGGGGATCGTTGCGGCCGCGGACGACGCAAAAACCAGCACTCCAAGGACCAGGCCGAGCCGCGGGAGTCCCGGCCTGTAGACTGAAGGCAATACACCCCCAAGTGACAACAGCACGATCCCCCCCCCCAGCAGCGCCCCTCCCTGGAAAGCGCCCCCGGGCGCAGAAGAGCCGATCCAAAGGAGATAGCCCGCCGCCAGCACCAGCACCGGGAGCGAAATGCGCAGGAAGGAGAGGAGCAGCGGGCGGCCGCGCAGGTCGCTGACGGGCCATGGGCCGCGTCTGACCGACCAGACACCCAGGATGGCCAGGAGCAGTACCGCGATTTCAAGCAGCGTGTCATAGCCGCGGTAGTTGAGCAGTACCGCGGTGACCGGGTTGGTCACACCGCTCCCGGACAATTTCTCAAGGGCAAGCCCGGTCAGGCCCGCCGGTTGAGCGGGGAGGGAAAGCACGGCCCACCAGAGCGCGCAGAGCAGCAGGGCCGAGACGACCCCGAGCGACAAGCGTTTCATGGTTCGGATTTCCCCCGTTTGCCTCCAGCGGCGGTCCGTTTCCTTCGCTCCATGCGAAAAAGCGCCCCCAGGAGGAGAGCGCCGGTGAGTCCCGATCCGACCGCGGCTTCGGCCAGGGCCACATCGGGCGCGCGCAACCGGACCCAGCAGACCGAGATCAGAAGGCCCAAAGCAATAAACTCGATCACCGCCCGGAAAAGGTCCCGATCGTTTAGGCAGCGCCAGGCGAGCACAGCGACCATGGCCACGAGCACCCCATCAAATATCTGCAGGATCATCGCCTTCCCCGGTCCAAGGTTTCAGGCCCCGTCGATACGCCTCATCGCCGATCAGGAAGCACACCGTACCGCTCGCCACCAGCACCATTGCCCAGATCAACCCGAGTTTGAAGACCTCCCGCCACGACTCCGCCTGCAGCATCAACGCGAGGACGGCCATGCCCAGCCCGAGGTTGTCTGCCTTGGTGAGCGCATGAAGTCGGCAATACAGGTCCGGAAAACGCAACAAACCGGCCGTGCCGGCTGCGAAGAAGAACAACGCCGCGGCCAGCAACAAGATGGTAAGCGCATCGAGGAGGAGATTCATCAGCCTTGGTCCTCCGATTCCGTGTTCCGGGACGGCCAACCGCGCAACACGAAAGCCACGCCCAGAACGGCGGCCAGAAGCGCGAACACCAGGGCGACATCGAGGGCCCCTTTCACGCCCAGGCCGCTGCCGAGCACAAGCACCAGCGCCGCACCCGTGCTGCCGAAAAGCAGGGCGGCCAGGAGGCTCTCGGCCCTGCCCCGCTGACGAAACACGTGGGCGAGACCGAGGAGGATCGTGAGCAGGAGCGCGCCGGCAGCGGAGAGATAGACGAGGGTCATTCCGCCCCCTTCGCCGCTTCCTGGAGTTTCAGACAGAAGAGTCTCGCCACCCGCTCTTCCAGATCCCGCAACCTGCCTTCCACATGGGGCGTAAGCTGCAGCACGTGGACGCGCAGCCGGTCGCGCTCAATCGCGACCACGGCCGTGCCCGGCAGCAGGCTGATGGTATGGCAGAAAAACCAGCGGGCCGTTCCCACCGGCAGACGGACCGCAAAGCACAGGATCCCCGGAGATAGCGGAAGGTCCGGAGAGAGTGCGCGCCGGGCCACATCCCAGCCGCCCTGCAGGGATTCGCGCATGAAATAGCCGACAAAATAAGCGGCGGCGGGCAGACCCACGCGCCACGAAGTCGAGGGGAGCAGCCTGAGGCTGATCCATGCGGCGGCAAGCACGGTGGGGGCTCCCACCGCCCAGGACTTCAGCTCGGTCCCGTTCAGGCAAAACCAGAATGCGGCAAGGAGCACCACCCGGAGGAGGAAACGAAGGCCGTTCGCCGGTGCCGGTGGTGTCTGGATGGAAGTCGCGGTGCGTGCCATAAGGCTCACATGTCACCAGGTGCCACAGATAGCCGCCACAGCAGGAAGAACATGTGCTGAGGGAGATAAGGAGTCCGCGTCTATGGGTTCGAATCTAGAGGATCTGTGCTTGGTGTGTCAAGAAGATCCAGGCGCGCCGTCTCGCTCAATGCCCTGGAGCCGATTCACGGCCAGCTCTCCTTTGGAAGGATTCCGGGTCTTGCTGGAAGGGGCAGGAGACCCACGGCCTTACCTGCGGCGCTCCCGGCCGCCGCATGTCTCCAAGGTCTCACGCCTCACTACCATTCTGTTGCAGGGTCTCTTTAGAACCCCCAGGGTTTCGAATACAACCTTCAACATATTCTCCCTGCCCTGCCCCTCGTCGAGAATCGTCCAGAAAGCCATAGAGGACCGGTGCGACCTCGAAGGCTGACGACAGGAGGGAACATCATGACCCGAAAGGATCCGGAGGAAAGGTCCGGCCTTTCGATCGACGGCCTGGAGGTGAGCGTCTACCGGATTCCCACGGACGGTCCCGAAGGCAGGGAATCGGACGGCACCCTCGAGTGGAGCTCGACCACGATGGTCTGGGTCGAACTCCGCGCCGGGAGTGAGGTTGGAGTCGGCTATAGCTATTCGGAAAAGGCTGCTGCAACCCTCATCGAGTCGAAGCTCAAGGATCGGGTCATCGGGAGGGATCCGATGCAGATCGGTTCGATCTGGCGCGATCTCATGTCCTCCCTCCGAAACGCGGGGAGGCCCGGGATCGGCTCGATGGCCGTCTCGGCGGTCGATGTGGCCCTCTGGGACCTGAAGGCCAGACTGCTGGGACTTCCACTCTATCGTCTACTGGGCGCATTCCACGAGCGGGTTCCGGTCTACGGCTCGGGGGGGTTCTGCAACTACCCGATCGACCGGCTCCGGTCGCAGGTCTCGGGTTGGGCCGAGCAGGGGATCCCGCGGGTGAAGATCAAGACCTCGCGCAGCCCCGACCAGGACCCGGAGCGGCTCTCCGCCGTGAGATCGGCGCTGGGGGATTCGGTCGTGCTGATGACGGATGCCAACGGCGCCCTCACGCGCAAGGAGGGGCTTCGCTGGGCGTGGCGCTTCCGGGAGGAGTGGGGGGTAGCCTGGTTCGAGGAGCCGGTCTCCTCCGACGACCGCATCGGGCTTCGGCTCATCCGCGACCAGGGGCCGCCGGGGCTGGAGGTGGCGGCCGGCGAGTACGGGTTTGTCCTGAGCGACTTCTTCGACCTCCTCTGCGCCGTCGCGGTCGACTGCCTGCAGGCCGACGTGACCCGGTGCGGCGGGATCACCGGGCTTCTGCAGGTCTCGGGGCTCTCCGCGGCGCACTCCATCGACCTCTCCGCCCACTGCGCCCCGTCCATCTCGGCCCACGCCTTCTGCGCGGTCGAGAGGCTGCGTCACATCGAGTACTTCCACGATCACGTGCGGATCGAGCATATGCTCTTCGACGGCGTCCTCTCCCCCGAAGACGGCACACTGACCCCGGATCCCGTTCGCCCGGGGCTGGGGATCGAGCTCAAACGAAAGGATGCCGAGCGGTTCCGCGCATAGACCTGCCACATCGGTGTGGAGCTGGAGTGGTTTGGGGTCGACTACGACATTTCCCGGATCCTCGCGATCCGGTCTTCCGTCCCCGGATGGGTCGAGAAGAATCCACCCCCTCCCCCACCGGTGCTTTTCATGAGCCAAGAAAGAGTGTCGGCCATGACCTCCTCCCCGTTGTATCCTGCGCGGTTCAGGATCTCGACACCGTGCTCGTCTGCTGAATACTCCTCGCTCCGGCTGTAAGGGCGCATCACACCCAGGTCTGCAATCAGGGGGGTTACTGCGCCGGATCCCGGAAAGATCTGATCCAGGATAATCGTCCCGATCTGCAGCCCCGTTCCAATCGCCTGGGCCTTGGCCACATGACCGAGATCCTCATGGGCCACCTCATGGGCCAGGACACCCCGCAGCCGTTCGTCGTCGGCCTTCCGGAGAAGACCCGTGGTGACATAGAAGACGCCGTTTCCGGCATTCGCGGCATTGATCTCGGGGCTGTCGATGACCCCGATGCGCACCTCCCCGGGCTGCAGCTGCTTGTCCATGTTGCGCACCAGCGGGAGCATGATCCTCTTGATGCGTTCGGCCTGGCCTGGATCGACCTTGGCCAGCTCGGGGGCGGCGCTTCCGGCCGAACCTCCACCCGACCCTCCCGGCACGGGAACGGACAAACCGGCGCACCCGGACAGGAACCCGATGAAGGCCATCGCGAGGACGACCCCCGTGCTCCACCGGCGAAGCGACGTAAAGGCCTGAAACCGGTTATTCGGTTGAATCATTCACCATCCTCCCTTCCTGCTTCTCGGCCCGTGATAGAGCCGTATGAACCAATATCTGCATGATCGGCGCGGTAGTAAATACCGCATGGCATGTATCCGACCAGAGGCAGGGGCTAAAACATCGGGTGAGTGCAGATCGGGCTTAACGAACGACGAAAGTTGTTGCTGAGGTGAGCGAGCGGACGGGGGTTAGGGGGTAGAGATCCGGCTCCGGAGGGGCCGGCTTCTACGGCCCCCCGGAGGGTTACCCATCATTCCAATACTCCAGGAGAGCCCTCCAGGGTTTTCGGGCTTACCGCTGACGGCGACTCCTAGGCTTCCAGCGTTTCGAAGAACGCCTCCAGCCTGGTGCGGGCCTGCTCCTCCGAGTAAGCCCGGTAATCCGTGATGTCCGCCTCGATCACGACCGAGGGCAGGCCGAGCCGCTCCATGAGCAGCCGCTTGAGATCGTACTGGCCTACGGAGTAGGGCTTGCAGCTCCTGGCGGAGTGGATGACAAGCCCGTCCACCTGAAAATCACGAATGAGCCGCTCCATGAGGTGGAGCCGGTGGTTGAGGTTGTTGTTCAGGATCACCAGGCTGTAGGTCCTGGCCATGGCCTCGAAGGGGGGGCCTTCACCGAGGTGGGAATTGGTCTCGGCCCATGCATTGGTGTAGGTGGCGGTCACGAAGTTCATGCCCCGTTCAGCGAAAAGCTCGGCAAACTCTCTCACCTTGTACCAGATGGCGATGTTGTCCCACATCAGCCTTTTCCTCTCGTCGGCGATGGCGCCGATCCCCCGCTCGACCCTCTCTCCGAGCTCCTCCAGGAGGGTCCTGTAGTATTCGAGGGCCACCGGCAGGCCCCTGAGGGATACGACCGGCGCGAGGTGCACGAAGGCGTCGAAGATGGTCATGGGCGCAGGCTTTGCCTTCATCGTGGCGAGGACCTCCCCCCATGTCTCTGCGGTCCTGGACGCGATCTCGATGACCTCCCGGAACCTTCCCTCGTCGAACCGGCGGCCGGACACCCTTTCCAGGATCGGGATCATCTCCTCGAACTGGTTCTTCATGTATGCTATATCCCGCTCCCTGATCTCGCCGAAGTTGTAAGGCGTGTCGAAAAGGATGAGGGGGATCTTCCAGGTTCGCGAAAGCACCTTGTACCAGTACACGACCGTCTGGCAGATGTTGTTGGAAGCGAAGAGGAGATCCGGCCTGGGGAGCCGGCCCGCGGGCGTCCTGCCGGAGAAGCAGACCCCCAGATCGATCCGGGCATAGGAGCAGAGGTCCTGGTGGTACCCGTGCTCCTCGGCAATACTGCACAGCTCCGGCCCCATCTTCTGCGCCCCGCAGAGGGCGCCGTGGTTTTCAGGATAGATGGTGTAGAATCCGAAGGGCCGCAATATCTCCACGGGAGCGCCGCTGGTCACCCAGGCCACGGGCATGGCCCTTTCGGCATAACGCGAGAGGAAGTAATGCCTCGTCATGATCTCCTTGAGGCGCGAAGCGCAGGCGAGGGGAGGCCCGAAATGGGCGGCGGCCGGCCTTCTTCGCGGGCGACGTCTCTTCCCGATAGACTGCAGTCTCATCAGGGCCGGGGCCCCGACCTCCTTCATCCACTGATAACGGGTGCGGGCGACCAGGTTCATGTCTCTCTCCGTAGTGCGGGTGATTCCACTTCCTTACGAAGCCGTCGACCCTGAGCGGGTCAACCCAGGAGTTCCACAAACGTTTCCACCCGGGTCGACATCTGGCCGCTCAGGCCCTGATTGAGCTCCGTATCGAGCAGGAGGGTTGGGATGGACATTCCCTTCAATCCCTCGATCAGCTGGGGGACGTCGAAGAGCTCTGGCTCGCAGAACTTGACCATGCAGAAGATCACCCCCTGCGCACGGCTCTGTACGACCTTGTCCTGCAGGTGGGACATCCGTTCTTCCAGGGAGGATGTCCTTGTGCTGCACGGGGGCATGCCGAAGTAAGCGTCGCAAAGGGCCTGGAAAGGATCATCCGCCGCCGGTGGGGGCATGAGAAGCCGGCGACCGCAGCTGAGCAGATCGTCGTCCGCGATCCTGACCCCGAGGTCATCCAGGAGGCCGAGGAGCTCAGGAGGATTCGGGAGGATCCCGCTCAGGAGCACTCTTCTCGAGGCAGGGTCCGGCCCCCGGGACTCTGCCGCAAACCTCTGCAGCAAGGGGATGAGATCGTCCGGGTGCAGGTATTCGTTGAGTCTGACCACCCGGTAGAAGTCCCGGTTGGACGCGTGGAGTTCACCCATGGCCCGCAGGCGATAGAGCTCCCCGAAGAGCGAACCCACTTCCCTCCCCTTCTCCATGGATCGGCTCAGTCGCTCCGGACCCATGGATCCGAACTGTTTCTGCAGGGAGGAAACGAGCTGCTTCAGCTCATCCCTGTAGAAGCCACGGGAAGAATCGCGGTACGGGGCCTTGGGATGATAGAAAAAATGACAGGGCTTCTCCACACCGAGGTAGTCGTGCACGATGGAGGCCATGTTCTGGATGGAATCGCAGGTATGGGGAAAGAGGAAACCGTCCAGATCCGCACAGTGCCCCTGGAGGACCAGTTCCAGTCCGAGCTTCACCACCGAACAGATATAGGGCTGCAGGTGTCCGTTGGCGAGGCTCACCTCCAGAGGGGGATCCCAGATCTCGACAGGAAGGATGTTCATCGCCCAGAGGATCTCCCTGGGGTACTGGGCCGGGAACACACCCAGGAGTCGGCGGCCGTGGTCTCTTTTCTGATCGGCCATGTACTGCTTGCGGGAGGGCGGGTTGATCTCCATCTCTGACAGACTCTCCGGTTCAGGTCTCTTCATGGGTTATCAATATACAATCCTCTTCGTCATGAAAACAAAAAAAGGGCGGGGTCTACCCGCCCTGCTTCCTGCCGTGGAGGCGTCAGTGAGCCTGCGCCGGCAGTCACAAGGTTTTTGCAGCGGCTCTGTTCACAGGAGGAACATCATCTCATAGGAAAGGGGGATGTGCAGATCCACCGAAGAGATGATCTGCTGGTTGTCGGCCCGAAGGATCCGCGTGGAGACATAGATGCCCCGGTTGGCCTTGGTGTAGGTGCCTACGACGATCGCCTGCGCCTTCTGAAGGTCGGCGGAATCCCCACCTTCCCTCGACGCCAGGAGGTCCCCTCCGTCCCTCACCAGACGGACCTGGTCGCCCAGCCTCACCCCCACGACCCTCAGGCCGTTCATGCTCATCCGGGAGGCGATGAAATCCGACATCATCCGGCCCAGGTTGGATGGGCGGTCGGCCTTCCCGGTCTCCACAAAGGAGGCCACAAGGATCGGGCTGAAGGGTACGGGCTTGGCCTTCAGCCGCTCTATCAAGGCGTCGGCGATCGAGTAGCTGACGGCAATCAGGTTCGGCTCCTGTTCGGGCCACTCGATCTCCATCGTGGCGCACCCGGTCAGCAGCAAGAAGAACGACAATCCAAAAACGGTACCGATCTTGACCATCCCCTTCATAGCGGACCCCCCCTGGCCTTCATTGGAACCTTGCACCACTCTGAACTTCCTTCTGACGAGATGGTAGTCAGCACCGTCTGCCTGTCAACGTACCTCCTAGAAGATTTGCGCAATGCGTCTACGACTCAAGGAGTTACAAGCACTCCAAAAAGGAAAGGGGGATTCGCCCGAAACGGAATCGAATGCCCCCTTTTGCCCACCGAGTTTTCCGGATTACACTACCGTCACATTCACCGCAGCGGGGCCCTTCCTGCCCTGTTCGATCTCAAAGGCAACCCTGTCCCCTTCCCTGAGGGTCTTGAAACCGCTCCCGTTGATGCCCGTGTGATGGACAAATACGTCAGAGCCGTCTTCCCTCTTGATAAAACCATACCCCTTCTGATCGTTGAACCATTTCACAGTACCTTGCACCATACTCCGAAACCTCCTTTCCTGATTCCCTCGCTCCGATCCGCTTCCGACCCCTTCTGGGGCATCACCCTGGGAAGGTCATAGCATAGCGGTCTTGAAGTTGTTCGATCCGGTAGTCCATACAACCCGGATTCCCTGGCGCCCCTTCCGTTGCATTACGAGTTGCCTGTCGATCAGATCTCGCCGAAAAAGATGAGCTAATAGTGGACTCACCGGAAACGGTTTTCCATGGGGTGAATCCTGTATTGTCACTGTATTTTGTACGTAGGGATTTTGCAGGAAAGCGTCTACGGGTGGGAGAGGGAAAGAGATCAAAGATAACGGAGCATCTTCGTTCGAAGCTCGTGTTTTTGTATGGCCCCCGGGAAGTTCTCCTTCATCTTTCCGCCGTCAAATACGAAGATCTGAGGTACGCTCATGATGGCGTAGGTGGAGGCGAGATTCGGGGTCTGGTCCACATTCATCTTGGCCACCCTGATCCTGCCCTTCACCTCCCTGGCGAACTCGTCGATCACGGGCATGAAGGTCCTGCACGTCGTGCACCATGGGGCCCAGGCAAAGACCAGGACCGGCAGAGGCGACTGGAGCACGCTCTTCTGAAAGCCGGCCTCGGTGATCATCAGGGGTTGGGGTCCAAAGAGCTCTTCCGTCCTGAGCGGCTTCTTGCATTTGCCGCAGACCGGTCCCTGGTCCAGTCTGGCGGCCGGTACCTTGTTCCTGGCTCCGCACTCCGTGCATCGCAGAAAATAAGGCTCTTGGTCCTTTTCCCCCCGCTGCTCCAGGGGAGAGCCGCATTTCCCGCATTTGGCCTTCAGCGGAGATTTGTCTAGAGGGACTCTGTTCTTTGCACCGCACTGAGGACAGGGGACGACCTCGAAGTTGGGCTGCTCCATCTCCATTCACCTCCGGGGAGCAGGGGGTTCGGTGGTTCGCGATGTCCAATAATATAACCATGCCCGACCCGAATGAAAGGGGTTGGCGGGTGCAAACCTCCCCTCCCGGGCTGCCTTGCCGCTTCTACCCGTGAACCCGCCCTCCGGGACAGGGCCCATGGCTCGGCGAGGGCGGAGATCCCGGAGGGGTTACTTCTTCTGCATGTCGGTGCCGCAGCACTGCAGAGGGACGCTGCAGGCGCCGCCCTGTCCTGCCGTTCCGCACGAGCAGGGCTTTTCCACCTTGAGCTCCAGTCCGCAATTCCTGCAGGTGTATACTTCGCCTTTTTTCATTTCGGAGCAGTTGATCATGATCTTCCTCCTTGATCGGGGCTTTCTGGGGAGAGATGGTAGCACCCGGGAAGGATCTCCATCAATCAGGTGGATACCGTAATCGTCCGGGACGCAAGGTGTACCCCCTCAGGCAAAAGCGGCGGCGGCATCCTCCTTTCGGAGCCTCTGAGAGGCCGCTTCCATGGCCTCCAGCACCTCGTCCACGCCCCTTGCATTCGCGACGTGTGGTCTCACGGCATCATTGACCACCTTCTCGGCCTGGTTCAATCGGTTCAGGAAGAGCAGGTAGTTGGTTTGGCTCCGGTACGCGGAACGGATCAGGGATCTCATATCCGGGCCGTCCGCCTGGAGGAGATCCGTGTAATGGGCCGTGATCAGCCTGAAGAACTCCCCGAGCGGCGCCCTTGCGGAATCCGGAAGAGCGGACTCGCTCAGCATCCTTTCGATCCGGGGCTTGTCGCCTTTCTCGATGGAGCGAACACTCTCCTCGAGCCCCTGTCTTCGGCTCCGCAGATAGTTCCGGGCAAAGAGGCTGCGGCCCTCCACGACCCTCCGATGTTGAATGACGTGGAAGACGAGGATGAACGGGATGAGGATCATCCACAGGTTCATCTTGGGCGCGGGCATCACCTCCCGGGCCAGCGAAGCGGCAAACCGTTCTTCATGGTCGAGGATGAGATCTCTTTTTTCGGTCAGAGAGGTCATCGCCTGCTCCTTTCCGGCAGGGGGTCGAGCCCGCTCCATGACACAGGGCCCCATACGCATCCGGCCTTCGATCATGAAAGAGATGGTTCCTCGGTGTGATCCCCTTGTCTCGCGCCTGCGCGATATCGATCCCCTGCATCAGGACCTCCGTCCCCTGCTGAGAAGCCTGGGCGAGCACCTCCCCCCTCGGATCGGCAATCAGGGAGAGGCCCGTAAACTGAAGGTCCCCCTCGGATCCGATCCGGTTGCAGGTGACCACGAACAGGCGGTTGGTCAGCGCATGGACCGGGACCCCCTTTTGAGCGAGTCCGGGCAGGACCAGGTTGGAGGGGTGGCAGATCACGTCCGCTCCCTGAAGGGCCATGACCCTCCACACCTCTGGGAAGAACCAGTCGAAGCAGACGAGCATCCCGACCCTGCAGAACCCGAGATCGAAGACGGGCAGCCCTAAATTGCCCGGGGCGAAATGGTCCTTTTCATTCATGAAGAGGTGAAGCTTGCGGTACCTGCCGATGTATCCCCGGGGACCGATCAGCACGGCCGAATTGAAGAGGAGTTCTCCGTCCCTCTCGCAGAACCCGGAGACGACATGCAGCCCGAGACTGCTGCATTTGTCCTCCAGGAAGCGGATGAATTCGCTCTCTTTGACCGTTTCGGAAGAGCTCCAGGCGACCGCACGCGAGGGGAAGTTGTACCCGGAGTTGCAGAGTTCCGGAAGGACCACGATGTCCGCCCCTTTGCACTGTTCGATCAGCGGATCGATCCTTCGGATGCACTCGTCTCTTTCCCCCAGGGGAGGCGAGAACTGAATCAAACCGACCTTCATGTTCGCTCCTTTGCTCTCTTTGTGATCTACAGAGAATATCTGCCACAGAGGCACGAAGTCACGAAGAAAACCAACCTTTGTTCCCTCTTGGTGTCTTTGTGTCTTATTGGCGGGAGTCGGTTGCCCGGTTCGAGAGGACCCTTGCAACCTCCTGTGACAGTTCCTGGATGAAGAAGGGCTTCTGTATGAATCCGTCGCATCCCTGCTCGAGCATCTCTTTGGCAAGGGCATCGATGCTGAAGCCGCTGGAGAGGAGGACGCGGATCCCCGGGTCCACGGCCTTCAACTGCTGGTAGGTCTCCCGTCCGCCCATGCCCGGCATCACCAGATCCAGGACGACCAGATCGATGGAATCGTGGTTCCTCGTGTAGATCTCAACGGCCTCTCGGCCGCCTCCGGAGGCCAGGACAACATAGCCCAGGGTCTCCAGCATCCCTTTTCCGACCTCGAGGATCATCTCTTCGTCATCGACCAGCAGGATGGTCCCTTTTCCCATGGTGACGCCCTTGGAAAACTCATTTTTCTCCACGACCGTCTTCTCCGATGCAGGTAAATAGATCTGGAAGGTGGACCCCTTTTGCTCCCGGGAGGCGACATCGATGTATCCGCCGTGCCCCTTCACAATACCATAGGTTGAGGCGAGACCCAGCCCCGTGCCCTTGCCCATGCCTTTGGTCGTGAAGAAAGGCTCGAAGATCCTGTCCATGGTTCTCCGGTCCATGCCGATGCCGGAATCCTGAACCTCCAGGAGCACGTATTTCCCTTTTTTAGGTTTGTACGGCTTCCCTTTCATCTCACCATGAGACAGATTCCGGGTCCTGAGGACGACCTTGCCTCCCGTGGGCATGGCATCCGCGGCATTGACGAGCAGGTTGAGGATCACCTGCTCCAGCTGCCCCTGATCCGCTTCGATTCCCTTCAGGGACTCGCTCAAATCCAGTCTTACCGTGATGTCCTTCCTCGCCTGGGCAAAGGTGTTGGAGACATCCTTGACCAGATCGTTGAGGTTGATCGTCTTGACCTCGTAGCGGCCTCCCCTTGCGTACCCGAGCAGCTGGCTCGTCAGCTTGGCCCCGCTCTTGACAAGCTTTTCGATGTTCTCCAGCTTCCGACTGACAGGTCCGGCGGGGTCCACTTCCAGGCGCGCCAGGGTCGCGTTCCCCTGAATGGCCATGAGGAGGTTGTTGAAGTTGTGGGCGATTCCGCCGGCCAGGGTGCCGATCGCCTCGATCCGCTGGGCGCTCATGATCTGCGCCTGGAGTCTTTTCTTCTCCTTTTCCGCGCGCACCCGATCCGTCACATCCCGGGCTGAGCCCCGGACGCCCAGAACATCCCCGTTCGGATCACGCACCAGGGTGTTCTTGTACTCGATCAGGATCTCCCGACCTTCCCTGCTGAAGACTTTCATGAAGCCTTCGTCTTCACCACGTTCGGTGATCCTCCTGATGTACTCGTCGAAAAGGGGACGATTCTCCTCCGGCATCATGTCCTTGATGCGCATGGCGGCATGGGGGTGCAGGTCGTAACCGGAGGCCTTTCTGAAAGCGAGATTGGTCTCGGTGATGTTTCCCTCCATATCGTGAAAATAGATGAAGTCCGAGACGTTCTCGAAAAGATCGCGATACCTCTTCTCGCTCTCCCTGATCGCTTTTTCAGCAGCCTTCTGCTCGGTAATATCCTTCACCGAACCTTCTATACAGAGGACCTCTCCGTTTTCATCCCGGACCTGTCGGGCACTGATGGAGGTGATGGCGACGCTCCCGTCCTTGCGGTAGGCCTCCGCCTCAAAATCCCGGACCTCTCCCCACTGCCTCAGGAGATGGATGAGCTGGTTGCGCCGCCCCGGATCCACGTATAGCTGGGTGTTGATGTCCTTGAGCCCGGCCATGAGTTCTTCCGGAGAGCCATACCCGTACATTTTTGCCAGGGCCGGGTTCACCGCAATGAAGGAGCCCGCAACGGTGCTCTGGAACATCCCTTCCACCGCATTTTCGAAGATGCTCCTGTATCTCCTCTCGCTCTCCCTGATCCTCTCCTCGGCCCTCTTTCGCTGCTGGATCTCCTGCTCGAGCTGCTGATTGGCCCTCCACAGCTCGGAGGTCCTGGCGGCGACCTTCTGTTCCAGGTCCACTCGACTGTGACGGACGAAATCCTCCGCCCGCTTCCGGCTGATCTCCACCGCCGCAAGATTCCCGATGAGATGGAGGCCCTCCAGGTCGGCTTGCGTGAAAGAGGTCCTCCTCCTGTTGAAGGCGTAGAGCACGCCGAGGCTGGTCTGGCCGATCTGGACCGGTACCGCAACCCCGGAGACCACCCCCTCCTCTGCAACGATGGAATCCACTACATGGGTGATCACCTTTTCCCCGAGATAGTCTTCCACGATGATGCCCTGCCTGGATTCGGCCACAAGCCCCCCCAGCCCTTCTCCGAAAGGCAGCCGCAGGTTCCTGAACGGCTCCGTCCGGATCCCGGAAAGGGAATGCATGTAGACATCGCCTCTTGCCTCGTCCCGAAGGGCGATATAGGACGTATCGGTATCCAGAAGTTCCCTGCTTTTCTCCACCACGAGCTGCAGGTTCTCTTCGAGGTTCCTTTCTGCGGTCATCGCAATGGCAAGATCGTAGAGGATCCGGAACTTCTTCAGTTCTTTCTGGAGACTATGATCGTACTCTTCCATGCATTCGGACCGCTGATCGTCCTGGCTTTGCATCCATTTCACCGGACATTCCCCCGTACGGCTGTGTTTATTCCAAAATCCGTGCCAACAATCACGTGAGCCGGGGTGATCCCGCCTTTTTTTCGGCGGGGCCTTTCAGGAACATGGAGAGGAGGGCGCCGAGCGCGGCGATCAGTGCGCCGGTCCAGAAGATCGGCTCGTAGGTGCCGACGAGATCGAAGACATATCCCCCCATATAAGATCCGACCATGGCGGCCATGGCCTCCACAAAACTGAGAAGCCCCAGCAACACCCCCAAAGAGCCGAGGCCGAACACCTCGGCCGCAGCCGTGAATCTCAGCACCGCCTGCGCACCCCATGCAAAGCCGAATCCCAGCCCGAAGAGATAGAGCATCCACAGCCTGTCCGCCGCCAGTCCCTCGAAAATGGCCAACGTGGTGATCGCGAAGCTCCCCGCGAGGGCCGTCCGGGTCCCCAGCCTGTTCAACAGCCGTCCGGTTCCAAGCCTCCCGGCGATACTGGCACCGCTGATGAGGGCCGTGACCAATGCGCCGTCGTAGAGCGTGAACCCCATGTCCTGTGCATGCGCCGCGATGTGGGCCAGGAAGGTGGCCCTGCAAAACCCGAAGCTGCCGTAGATGCCCATGAGCATCCAGAACTCCGTCTGAGACAGCACCCCCCGGATACGGATCTCCGCAGGGGGCTCCCCTTTCAACCCCGGGGCTCCCTTCGGGCCATTCTCCGGGCCCCCGCCTTCCGCCGTCGTCCCCACTTCCGTGGGGTCGCTCCGTACGTACCACCCGCATACGGTCATGAGAAAGAGGGAGAGGATCCCCATGGACAGATACGCTTCGCGCCATCCATAAGCCATGATAATCCACCCCGTGAGGGGCGGGAAAAGGAATCCGCCGATCCCTGCCCCGGCCTGCACAATGCCGAGCATGGAGCCTCTTCTTCCGGTGAACCATTTCGAAATGGCGACGATCACGGGCACATTGAGTATGCTCGTGCCGATACCCCCGATGAGGGCATAGCTGATCTGAAAATGCCGGAGATCGTTCACCATCGCGAGGAGCAGGTAGGAGATCCCCAGAAAGGACCCGAAACCGACCACCAGGAGTCTGGATCCGATCCGGTCCGTGAGCCACCCCATGAGAATGCCTACACTCGCCTGTACCACGAACATCAGCGAATAGGCGAGCGTAGCGTCTGCCCGGCTCCATCCGAATTCGGACAGGAGCGGCTTCAGGAACACACCGAAGCAGAGGCTGTAGGAGCCCCAGCCGATGAACCAGACCCCGAACCCGCCGGCCACCACATAGTAACCGTAGAATCGAGGGCTCTTCTCTTGAAGGTCCATTAGAAGATTCTCACCCCTTCGGAAACGGAGGATCATATATTTCCAGGCCTCGAGAAGTCAAAGGAGTTCATCTTCCCCCGATTCACCATCAAGCATCATCTGCACCGTTGCCCTCGTCCCTCTTCGCTGCGACGTACCGGCCTGTACGACTCGCTCCTCGGGATGTCGGGCGCCTTGCATCTGACGCCTGCGGGTGAATCGGGAAAACCCCCAACCGGCAGG
>JAGVAP010000101.1 GCA_020060215.1 Deltaproteobacteria bacterium
CCTCGGGCTGTCGGGCGCCTTGCATCTGACGCCTGCTGGTGAATCGGGAAAACCCCCAACCGGCAGGTTTCACGGAACAAGGCGAAAGTTGACGGTGGATTTGGGTTTCATGTGTCAGGTTTCAGGTGTCGGTCGATCCTGTTATCCTGTCTATTTCATGAAATTACACAGGTGGTGTCAGGAAAACGGATCGATAGGTTACCCAGTTGAAACCCGGCACCCGACACCCGAAATCTGCTCAAGGTAAAGATCATGCGCGTGCTCATGTACTACAGCAACAGGGATGTGCGGCTCCAGGAGATGGAGCGGCCGAAGATCGGCGCCGGGGAACTGCTGATGCGCGTGGAGGCCAGCGGCATCTGCGGCAGCGATGTGATGGAGTGGTACCGCAGGGACAAGGTGCCGCTCGTCCTGGGGCATGAGGTGGCGGGAGATATCGTCGAAGCCGGCGAGGGGGTGACGAGATTCAAGGTCGGAGACCGCGTGGCCGTGACCCATCACGTCCCCTGCAACACCTGCCACTACTGCCTGAACGGCCATCAGACGGTCTGCGACACCCTCCTGCGGGGGACGCACTTCCATCCGGGCGGTTTTGCGGAATACCTTCGTATCCCCTCCATCAATGTGGACCGGGGGGTCTTTGCGATTCCCGAAGGGGTTTCCTACGAAGAGGACTCCTTCATGGAGCCTCTGGCGTGCGTGCTCCGGGGGCAGTCCAATGCGAGGCTCAAGCCCGGGCAGACGGTCCTGGTCCTCGGCGCTGGTATTTCGGGACTGCTCCATGTCGCCCTGGCCGGGGCCCTGGGCGCAGGGCTCGTGATCGCCGGCGATACGATCCCTTTCAGACTGGCCAAGGCCCGGGAGATGGGGGCCCACTTTGCCATGGAGGTAAATGATCGATTTATTCAACGGCTGAAAGAAGTTAACGGAGGTCATTTGGCCGACCTGGTCATCATCTGTTATGATGGTTTTATCCCTCTCGCCTTGAAGGCGGTGGAACGGGGAGGGACCGTTCTCTTTTTTGCAGGCGCTGCGGAGGGTGCCATGATCCCCTCCCCGATCAATGATCTTTTCTGGCGGACGGAGATCACCCTCACCTCCACCTATGCCGGGAGTCCGGCCGACTGCAGTGCAGCCCTCAAGATGATCAGGGCCGGTGCCGTTCCGGTGTCCGGAATGATCACCCACCGACTCCCCCTGGCGGAAGGATCAAGAGGGTTCAGGGCCGTCGCCTCCCCTGTGGAGCATGACTGTGTGAAAGTGATTATAGAACCGCAGAGATGACCCTGAGGTTGCACATGATTTCACACGAAGATGGATTTCGCTTCGCGCCGCCCGTCCTACACGAAGATGGGTTTTGCTTCGCTCCACCCATCCTACATGGTCAAAGACCCTGCTGTTTGTGCAACTATGAGGACAAGGGAAAGGAGGATCATAATGGGACTACCACAACCGAAATACTCCAAGGATTTTGAAAAGGCCCTGGAGATAGGCCGTCCTCCCAACATCGTGCGGCTTTTCCCCAACTCCAAGGCGCTCATTGTCAGCGGAAAGGTGATCGACCGGGCCCTGCTCGCCAAGGGCAAGGCCATGACCATTGCCGCGAACGGAAGAAACTACTTCGTCATCCGGGGTGCGCTCGCAGCGGCCCAGAGGGCCAATGCGGCGATCATCCTCGAAATCGCCAAGTCCGAGGGGGGCGCAAACGCCTACTGCGCCGTCAATTTCTGGAACCTGGCGACCTACGCCAATACCGTCTGCAATGAGCTGGGGATCACCATCCCGGTTGCCATCCATGCGGACCATTACGGCATCAAGGGGAAGAAGGATCTGGAAACCGCCAAGGTCGAGATCACCAGCATGATCGATGCCGGGGTCACATCCGTCGCGATCGACGCCTCGCATATGATGGATGACGAGAATCTGCTCGCGAATATCGCCCTCAGTCCCTTCATCCCCAGGTGGGCGGGCTATGAGACGGAGGTCGGCGAGATCAAGGGAAAGGAGGGCCTTTCCACGGTCGATGAGGCGCTCTTCCTGATCCAGGGGTTGAATGCCCACGGCATCCACCCGGACTGGATCGCCCTGAACAACGGGACCACCCATGGCATCGAGGCGAGCGATGCAGGCATCCAGGTTGAGCTGACCAGGGATATCCATCATGCGCTGGCCAAGTACAAGGTCTCGGGGGCCCAGCACGGCACCTCTGGAAACAGCTCGGAGAGGCTGCGCCGGATCGCGCAGGAGACACGCACAACCAAGGCCAATGTGGCCACAGCCCTTCAGATGATCTCCTGGGGTCTGAAGGTCAATGAGTTCGGCAACGCATACCTCGATGAAAACAAGGATTTCGTGAAGATGGAGCAACTTGGGGTCACCGGGGAGATGTGGGCCGAAATGAAGAGCTACGCCCAGTCCAAGTCGTTGAAGGCGGGGGACTACAAGAAGCTGAACCTCCCTTTCGAGAACAAGCTGATGGGGCTCCCGAGGGAGGTCAGGGACCGCATGGCCAAGGGGGTGGAGGACTTCACCTACGAGCTCCTCACCAACGTATTCAATGCCGCGGATACGGCCCCCCTCGCCTTGGAGGCGATCCTGCGCGCGGGCTCCTTTGATGTGGGGCCCAAGGCCGAGCGCATCGAGGACCCGGCCGAGTGGACCGAGGCCAAGATCAAGGAGAAGGCGGCCAGGCTGAAGAGAGACAGAGGGCCGGAAGGGAATTTTGAAGACTAATGAAGGAGTCGAAAATCCGAAATCCGGAGCACGAAATCCGAAACAATACTGAACGAACAAGATTCGAGTGACCAAATCGGGTTCGCCGTGTCTTTGCTTTGAACCTTTTATCTTTTGTGCTTTGAGTTTGTTTCGGATTTCGATATTCGAGTTTACCGCGTTCGTGGGCTTGCGTGGGAGAAAGAGTTGGAAAGTAAGAGCGGTCATCTCTGGGTCAAAGATATCCGCAAGGATGACAAGGTCAAAGGACTGTACCTGGTCAAGGCCAAGAGGCGTGCGGCCACCAAGAAGGGAGACCCGTACCTGAGCGTCACCCTGGCCGACCGCACCGGAGACATCGAGGCGCGAGTATGGGACAGGGTCGAGGAGCTGGACCCCCTGTTCAGAGAGGGGGACATCCTCGATGTGGACGCAGGCGCAAGCCTCTACCTGGACCAGGTCCAGCTCACGATCACGGCCCTGAAGCTCCCGGCGGAGCCCGTGGACCCCTGTTTCTTTCTGGAGACGTGCCCGAAGGATGCGGCCGAGATGGTGGCCTCCCTGAGGCACGTGCTGAAAAACCTCACGAATCCCCACCTCAAGACGCTCACCGAGCGCTTTCTTTCCGACCACCTCTTCATGGCCCGCTTCAAGAAGGCCCCTGCCGCCAAGAACTTTCACCACAGCTACCTGGGCGGCCTCCTGGAGCATACGCTCTCCGTCTGCGAGATGATCCTGCCGGTCGCTTCCCACTACCCCGAGCTCGACAGGGATCTCCTGCTCACAGCCGCTTTCCTTCATGACATCGGAAAGGTGAAAGAGCTCACCTTCGACCGGCGGATCGACTACACGGACGAGGGGAGACTCCTCGGCCACATCGTCCTGGGCGTGTCCATGGTCGAGGAAAAGATCCGCGACATCAAGGGATTCCCTCCTGACCTGGCCCTCAGGTTGAAGCATCTCGTCCTGAGCCATCATGGCGAATATGAGTTCGGATCCCCCAAAAGACCGAAGTTTTTGGAAGGTTTCGCACTCCACCTGGTCGACGACCTGGACGCCAAGATGAACGGCGTCGATCGCTTCATGAAGCGCGACAGACAGGACGGGAGCTGGACCGATTTCAACAGACTTTTCGACCGCTATTTCCTCAAGGGCAGACTGGAATACCCGGAAGAGTCGACCGAACCGCCGGCGGTGACCGAATTCCAGAGAGGCCTCTTTTCCAAGTAGTTCCGCCACGAAGACACGAAGTCACGAAGAAGATTGTTCTTCTCTTTGTGGCGGATCTTCTTGATTCCGTCACGAAGTAGAGCTTCATCGTCTTTGTGTCTTCGTGTCTTTGTGGCGCTCTTTATCCCCCACATTCTGCAATGGACATTGTACATGCTCTCTGGTATAGACTTGCGGAAACTCTGTACCCCAATGATGACAAGGAAATACTTAGAGAAAGTGCGCGGGTATCCGAAAGCAGGAGTTCGCTGGGCGGCTGCCCTGGTATATCTCTTGTCGGTCCACTCCTGCGCCCATAAACCGGATCCCGCACCCTCCTGGAATTTCGAGCCCGGCGCAATCAAGATCAGCTATACCGCAGACAAGCTTTTGAACAGGGTCGGTGACAAGTCCCATACTCTGCTGCTCACTGTCCACCAGTTGAACGACCCCAACGGCTTCAAGAAACTGGCCCAGTACGAAGAAGGGTTGAGAAGGCTCCTGGAGGCTAGGAATCTGGACTCGACCACCACCGCCGTGAAGAAGGTCTTTGTCGAGCCGGGGGAATCGAATACCATCGTCCTGGACAGGGCCGAGAACACGAAGTGGATCGGCGTGGCCGCCGGATACTACAGCCTGGACCCCGGCCGGGTAGTCAGGGTTTTCGAGATCCCCCATGTCGTCGAGAGCAAGGGCTTCATCTCGAAGGAAAGGGTCGCGAGGATCCCACCGCTGCACCTGGAGCTTGTCCTGGGGCCCGAAAGCGTGCAGGAGAAGAAGCCGGAAAGTTCACAGGAGAAGAAGAAGAAATGAAGGATTCCGCAAGGGGGCTCTTCTGGCATCAGGGTCTGTTCCTGCAGCCTCAGCACCTGCAGCACCAGGACCTTTATTGGCGATCTCTGCTCAGGCCGATGGCCGATTATCTCAGGCCTCACTTCTGGGGCGTCAACCGGATCCAGGTGGAGGAGTCCGCACTGAAGAGCCGCGTCTTTGAGGTCTCCCGTGCCGAAGTGCTTTTCAGAGACGGCGCATGGGTCGTTTACCCCGGGAACGCAGTCCTGCAGCCGCGTCCTTTCAAGGACATCCCCTTTGACTTCGAAAGCGGGAATCCCCTGGGGGTCTACCTCGGGATCAGGAATTGGGATATGGCCGGTGTGAATGTCACTTCGACCGCCGGCTCCGAGGACCTCAACGGGATCGCCACCCGGTTCGTGTGTCCGATCGATCCGGAGGAGGTCAAAGACCTCTACGCCCCGGGGCCATCCGCCCAGGTGCGCTTTACAGGCCATCTTCTGAGGATCTTCTGGGCGACCGAGATCCAAGGACTGGGCAATTACCAGCTCGTTCCCATCGGACAGTTGAAGATGGAAGGGAAGGAGGTCCGTCTTGTGCCGGACTTCATCCCTCCTGTGATCGCCGTCTCCGCATCGGAGACGCTGATGAGGACGATCAAGGACATCAGGGAGCAGGTGACCTCCCGTTGCAGGGTCCTCGAGATGTACAAGCTCTCGAGAGATGCCAGGGCCGTCGAAGCGGACATCGGGTTCCTGAGATACCTGATGGCATTGAACTCCCTGAATCGGTATATCCCCGTTCTCTACCACATGACCGAAGCGCCGGTGATCCATCCGTGGGAGGTTTTCGGTTGTCTGAGACAGTTGATCGGAGAGTTGAGCACCTACACGGACCGAATCAACGCCCTGGCCAGGATGGAGGACGACACGCCCCTTTTGCCCGACTATGACCATGAGGGATTGTTCAAGTGCTTCAACGATGCCCTGGTCCTGATCGACGAGCTGCTGGGGGCCATCATCCTCGGGGATGAAAACGTGGTCCACCTGGTGCGCGATGGAAGTCGTTTCCAGGGCCATATCCCGGAGGAGGGTTTCTCGGATCGCGATCTGTACTGTCTGGTGGTGCGGGCGCCGGGAGACCGGGAAAAGATCATGGAGATGTTCAAGCGGATCATCAAGGTGGGGAGCTCGGAGGATATGTCGACGCTTCTGGCGAGGGCCCTGCCCGGGGTCCCCCTCGAGCACAGGACAGCCCCCCTGCCGGGCGTCCCTCGTCATCCCGATACCTTTACCTTCATGCTCGACAAGGTTCACCCGCAGTGGCAGGCGATCAGAAAGACCGGGAATGTCTGCCTCTACTGGGACCAGGCCCCTGAAGGAACGACGGCGGATATGGTCATCCTCAGGGTATAAGGGGTCGATCCTGTTCATCCTGTCGAGGGCTGATATCGGGTGACACCCGACACCTGAACCTGAAACCTGAACACTGAAACCTGAACACTGAAACCTGAAAACCCTCTTTCTGTGAACACCAATGTCGCTGGTTGATTGCTACTCCGAGCTCTTTGCGTTCACCGGCTATCTGCTGAGGGATGTGGATCGCAAGCCGGTCCGCTATGAGGCGGCAGAAAAGAACTATTCCCTTCTCATCGCCAGGTCTGAAGAACGCGCGCGGTCTTCCGGATACTCGGAACGGGAATGGTTGGATGGTTTCTTCCCCGTCTGCGCGTGGATCGATGAATCCATCCTCTGCTCCAACTGGTCCGACAGTGCGAAATGGGCGCACGAGCAGCTGCAGCGGCGGTATTTCCAGACCACCAATGCGGGAGAAGAGGTATTTGCCAGACTTGCAGCCCTCGGCGAGGAAGACAGGGAGGTGCGGGAGGTTTATGCCTACTGCCTCGCCATCGGCTTCAAGGGGGCCTACTATCAGGCTGCCGAAAAGGAGCTCCAGGAGATCGCTGTTCAGAACATCAGGGCCGTCTCCGAAGAATCCGCCCTCGATTTTCCGCAGGAACTCTTTCCGGATGCCTACGAAGCGGCCCTTGCGGGGAGGAGAGAGAGGAGAAAGAGGTGGAGAACCCCTTCTCTCTTTTCGATCACGGTGTTCCTCCTGCCCATCGTCGCCTTTTGGGGGCTCTTCTTCTCCTATGACGTCATGCTCTCGAACGAAGTCGCCGGATACCTGGGACTCGACGTGGCCCCCTTGTACCGGAGCCCGGTCTTCAAGGACCGGATTGCAAGGGAGAGAGAGCATCAGGTGACCACGCCGTCCGAGCACAAAAAGAGCATCGGAGAAGCTGTGATCGCGGCCGGTGAGAAGCTCATCCACCGGGCAGAGCACCACCCGGGGCCGGGCCACTACAGAGTGAAGCCCGGAGACACCCTCTCCTCCATTGCCGGCCATCCGGAGGTATACGGGGATTCATTGATGTGGACGGTCCTCTACCGGCAGAATCTCAAGGAGCTGTCCGGATTGAAGGAGGGTGCCGATCTACCGGTCGTCTCCCTTCCTCCGGGCATCCGACTCCTCATCGCGACACCCCACGAGATCCAGGAAAGGAAGAAGAGCCGCTCCGGAGATCGATGGATTGTCCATGTCTTCTCTACCACGGTCCATGAGAGGGCGGTCCGTGCCGCCATACGTCTCGTCGGGGAGGGGCATACGGCCTTTCTCTCCCGGACGAAGTCGAAGGGGAGGGAATGGACAACGGTCCGCGTGGGGTTTTTCAAGACCCGCGCAGAGGCGGATGAACGGGTGAAAACGATCAAGGGAATCCTGGATGCCCCGACGATCCGCAGCGAGGAGCTCTCGCACGGGGAGTTTGAAAGATATGCGGGGTACTGAAGAGAAGGTGTCGGGGGGTCAGGTTTCAGCTGTTCGGAAGTCCCATATGAGTCATGAGGAAATACCTGGAGCCCTGACACCTGAACACTGACACCTGAACACCGACACCTGAAACCTAGTGGTTGGACATTGACATTCTGCAGATGCTGGTCAAAGCCATTAAATTGCTCCTGATCATCCTCCTCCTGGCCTGCCTGGGGGTTCTCGCCTACGCGTTTTGCGTCTGGAGAGGATGGCCCTTGTGGGTGGCGGTTGTCCTGGTCGCGGCGGCGATCGGGATCTGGACGGCCGCTCTCTTTCTGAAGAGATACCTCCTGCGAACCAGGGAGAGGAAGTTCGTCCAGAGGGTCATCGAGCACGATACCGCAGCCATCGGCAAGGTGCCGATCTCCGAAAGGCACCAGCTCACGGAGCTGCAGGAGCACTGGAAAGAATCGGTCAGGCGCCTCCAGGACTCACACCTCCGAAAAAGGGGCAATCCTCTCTATGTCCTCCCCTGGTACGTCGTGCTGGGGGAGTCCGGCGCCGGGAAGACCTCCGCCATCCGAAACGCCGGGTTGAGCTCCCCCATGACCGAGGTCAGCCGCGCAAGCGGGATTGCAGGGACCAGGAACTGCGACTGGTGGTTTTTCGACGAAGCCGTTATCCTCGATACGGCCGGTCGCTATACCATCCCGGTGGAGGAGTCGCAGGACCTGGAGGAGTGGAAGCAGTTCCTCACTCTGCTTTCGAAGTACAGGAAAAGGGAACCCCTCAACGGCGCGATCGTCGTGATTGCCGCGGACAAGCTGCTCTCTGCCGACGAGAAGTCTCTCAGGGAGGAAGGACAGACGGTCCGGCAGCGGGTCGACCAGATTATGCGCGTGGTGGGGGCGAAGTTCCCCGTTTATGTCCTGGTCACGAAAATGGACCTGGTGCACGGGTTCACGGAATTCAGCCGCCGCCTTCCGCCGGGGGCGATCTCCCAGGCCATGGGGTTCAGCAACCGGAAGAAGAGGATCTTCTGGAAGGACGTGCTGGACGAGTCCATGTCCAACATCTGCGACAAGCTCAGGCGGCTGAGGCTGCCCCTGGTCTACCACTCCGGAGTCCAGGCGCCCGGGGCCATCAGCCTGGTGGACGAGTTCAGCCGGCTCCAGCCGGGCCTGGAGTCTTTCCTGAAGGCCCTCTTCGAGGAAAACCCTTACCAGGAAACCCCCTTGTTGAGGGGGCTCTACTTTTCGAGCGCACGGAGAAAGGGTGCGGCCAAGTCGTCTTTCCTGGAAAGCATGGGGATCGAACCCGTCGACGAGGATGCACCCCATCCGGAGGACGGTTTCTTCCTGAAGGACTTTTTCGGCGCCGTCCTGCCCAGGGACCGGAATCTCTACACGCCGATCCGGGAATTTGTCCACTGGAGGCGGCTCACGAGGAGCCTCGGCCTCCTCTCCTGGCTTCTGATCGGACTGGCCATGTGCGGCCTCCTCACCCTCTCCTTCTACCTCAACGCCGAAAGCATCCGCGGTTTCAAGGAGGACTTCTTCGATCCCCCGCGCCTGACCAACGACCGCAACACGGATCTCATGATGTTGGACAGGATGCGGATCGAGATCCTGGAGATGGAGCGCAAGAACCGATCGTGGTTCTTCCCCGATTTCGGGCTCGGCCACAGCCGACAGGCGGTGGATCAACTCAAGAGACACTTCTCGAGACTGGTGAGGGAAGGGTTTCTGAATCCCCTCGATCGCAGATTGTACGAGAGCATCCATCGTGTGACGCAGGACACGCCCGAGGACGAGTTCGTGGATTACCTGGGGTACGTCGTCGCCAGGATCACCGTGTTGAACGAACAGATCAAGGGCAAGAAGCTTACCCATTCCGAGGAATTCAAGAAGATCACCGCGAGCCTCATGGAGACCCAGAGTCCCGGCACGACCCTGGCACCGGAGATCGCGGCCAGGTTCGGCGACGTCTATTACACGCACCTCGTGTGGCACCCCGAAAAATATGACAGCGAAGAGAAGATCTCGCAGCTGAGGACCGCCCTCATTCAACTCCTCGAAAAGAAAGGAAGCGATTTCCGGTGGCTCGTACGGAAGTGGGTCCCGTCCGTTCCGGACGTCCATCTGAGCGATTTCTGGGGGGCCACGGAGATCGGAAATCATGCGGGCAGGGCCCGCCTGCCGGGGGCCTTCACGATCCAGGGCCGCAAGCACATCCAGGATTTCATCGCGCTCACCGAGGCCGCCCTTGGAGAAGGGACCGCAAAGACCCGGTTCGAAAAGATGAAAGGGGAATTCTGGGTCTGGTACGGACAGCAGTTCTACGCCGGGTGGGCGGCGTTCATGGAGGGCTTTCACGAGGGTCTGAACCGGCTGGACAACGTTGCCGGGTGGCAGCGCATGGCCGCCTTGATGACCACC
>JAGVAP010000132.1 GCA_020060215.1 Deltaproteobacteria bacterium
AATCGAACCCGTGTCTTCGCCGTGAGAGGGCGATATCCTAGACCGCTAGACGATGGGACCAGATGGCTGGGGGAGAAGGATTCGAACCCTCGTTAACGGGGCCAGAACCCGTCGTCCTGCCGCTGAACGATCCCCCAGCACGAATTAATGTTGCGTACCCTCCCCCAAAAGTCAAGACAAAAGAATAGTTGAAAAGAATGGGTAAATGGAACGATGGAATGATGGGGGGGAAGAAGAGTGGGGGGGATGGAACGATGGAATACTGGAATGATGGGGCGGCGCTTTGCGGGACAAGGCGCGCCACCTCGGGGTGGCCCGAAGAACCGAATTTTAAATATGAATTCTGGACAGGATGACAGGATCAACAGGATCTGTTTTCTTGGCCTGATCGCGAGCATCCGGAAATGCCATTTCCGGATGTTTACAGCCTCTGTGATTTGGGCTTGATTGGTCATTTGAGCCTGGCATTTGGATTCCACTAATCCGCCCCCTCTTCTTCCGGCGGCGTCAGGCGAAACGGCTTGTGGTAGCCGGTCAGCTCCACGTAACCGAATCCTGCCAGTGGTTTTTGACCCGTCCTCCCCTGGACCGAGACGCTCCCCTCCCAGTAGGTCACCTGGGTAGTCCTTGTGGTCACGAGCTCCTGATCGGGAAGATTCGGGGTGATGAGAAGATCCATCTGCAGCGAATTCACGAGGATGCGCCACCTGCCGGGATAGACGGCGCCGGTCTTCGGGCTTTTCCATCTGTCAAGCACCTCCACCCTGAAATCGTCAGCGTTCAGATGAATCTTTTCGCCGGATGCATCCACAAACGTGCCGCTCGAAGCGGGGCTGTAGGCACCCCTGTCGAGCCGGAGCACATAGATCATCAACTCCGTGTCGTCACTGAGCTGGATGCTGAACCAGTCCCATCCGACCACGTCCTGTTCCAGCGGGGCAGAGCTGAACTCGTGGTCCATCCAAGCTTTCCCCCGGACCGGCAAAGCTTTTCCGTGCAGGGTCAACGTTCCGGAGACCTCCAACCGAGGGACGGAGTAATAGCAGGAGCTGCTCTCAGGTCTTAGGCCCTTACGGCTGTAGCCGCTCAGACCATGGGGTACGGGCCCCTTGATGTCTCTGGCCTTCAGATCCAGGCCGAATTGGCCTGAAGCTGCTTTCAGATGGTGCGTATCGCCGGTTATCCCGGCGGACCATGGGCCAAGGAAAACGCGGGTGGACGGCCCTTCCTGAAGAACGCCGGCCAGCCCCACCGCACCCCTCGACATCGTCTCCTCCTGGAAAAAGCGCTTCCCCTCGATGTCGGAAAGGGCCGCATGGGCGAAAAACAGGTCCGTTGTCCGCCATGCGCTGGGATGGCGGGGCCATTCCGTTTCTGAGCCCGGGGGCACGAACCTGGTTCTGAAAAAGGTTAGCTGAAACCCGAATCTCCGGGATGATTCGGTCTCCAGGTTACCGGTGTAGTACCACCACTCCGTCCGGTAGCAGGGATGGGAACCATGATCCCCGGGAAAGACCAGGTTGCATGGGCCGGTCACCTGGCAGTAGTCATTCGCCTCCGATGCGGAGACGCTGGAAAGGACAGCCAAGATCAATGCGACGGCTGCAGAGATGATTTTCATGGCTTCATATCTCGATCTTTTTACGGCCTCCACGTTGCGTGTGGGAGCTGCATCCCTTTGACGCCTTCGGGCCCGAAGAGTACGCGGGAGCGTCCGTCCTGTGCGTTCCCACGACGGAGCATGGGAACCAAAATCCTGTTCATCCTCTCATCCTGTCTAACCTCTTATCCTTGGAGAACGAGAAAGGAGACCACTCGACACGAAAAACAGCGTGATGATCTTCTGAACAATGCTGCGGCCTATAAGAAGACAACATAAAAAGAACCTTTTGACAGGATAACAGGATCAACAGGATGATGATGTTAACAGTCAATTGGAGATCCTGGACATGTTTCGACTCCGACAAATCTCGGATCAGACCCACGCCAGGAGTTCTGGGAACAAATCTCATCAGGGAGAAACCTCAATTCCTCTCTTTCAGTTTGTAGAAAATTCCTGTTCATCCTGTTCATCCTGTCGAGAATTCTTGTCTCCGTTTTCTCACGCATCCTTCAGTACCTGCGCCGGGGAACTCCGCAGCACCAGCCGCACCGCAGGGAGCGCAGCCAGCAATGCGGTCGCCATGATCAGCGGGACCGAGACCAGGAGCGATTCCCACTCCACCCTGAAGAGGAAGGTCCAGCCGAAGGATTGGAGGTTGACCACATAGATCAGCAGATAGGAGACAAAGAAGCCGCAGACCAGCCCCACCCCCTCCCCGGCCGCTACAATGAGGATCGCCTCCCAGAAGATCATGGACCGCACCTGGCCTGAACCGCTCCCCAAAGCCAGCAGCGTATTCAGTTGGCGCAGACGTTCCAGGACCAGGACGGTGAGCGTCGTCGTAATCCCCAGGCCTGCGACGATCAGCGCGATCAGTAGCAGCACGGTAGTCACCGAAAAGGTCTGGTCAAAGATCTGGAGCACCTCCTCCCGGAGCTCCAGGCCCGAGGCCATTTCGATCGGATGTCCCTCTCCAATCCGCCTGTGGAGCCGGTTGCGGATTCGGCTTGCGGCCTCCTTCATGTCCTGATCCCGGTCTTTGAGAAAGAGGCGGGCGCCGCTCCACCGCTCGTCTCCTGTCAGCTCCCGGAACCGGTTCAGATCCATGTAGACGATCCCGCCCCGGGTCCGATAATCCCTGAACACCCCGAGAACAGGCAGTTGGGTATGCACTTCTCCGCTTGAGAAGGTGAAGCGGCTCCCTTCGGTCAACCCTGACTGGTTCGAGAAGACCTCCGAGACCAGGACCCCCTCACCCGAGAGCAGCTTCGTTCGGATCTCCTCCATGTTCCCTTCGATCAGCAGGAACCGGGCATGGCGGAGGAGGGGTTCCAGGGCCACGGCCTCGAACTCGTACGGCAACCCTCCGTATCTGAGCTCCAGATGGACATAAGGGACGGCCTCCGTTTCCTCAATGCTGCGGATCGCGCGGACCACCTCCTCGGGCAGGGGATCCCGATAGTGGTTCAGTCCCGCCATTTTGGGCCGAATGAACACATCGCCGGCGAGGGTCTGACTGACCCACAGTGTCACGGTCTCGCGAAAACTGTTCACCATCACCACCAGGGCCACAAACAGGGCCATGGCCGTGACCAGGGCGCCGACCGATATCGAGATGCGGGGACCCGCATCCCGAACATACCGTGCTGCAAGAAAGGCCGGCTCACCCCCTACTCTTCGCAGCAGCAACGGGAGCCGGGACCCCATCCATCGGAGGAGGGGGAGGGAAAGGAGGGAGAACCCTACAACCAGCATCAGGATGGCCATATACCCGGTGACCGGGAACCCCGGCAGCCCTGGGATCCTGGCCACGGGAATGGCAAGGCCGATCATCAGCGCTCCTTCCATGACGAATGTCCTTTCCCGGCCGGCCTGAAGAGGGGTCTCATGGAAGACCATGGCCTCCCTTGGAGAGATTCGGGCGGCCGCGGCAGCCGGCCTGGAGGCTGCGACCAGGCTAACGAAGATGGTGACCAGAAGGGAAAGGAGGATCTCCCATGGGTCGTACCGAAGGGTATCCACCCTGACCCTCACGAAGAGGTTGTCGATCGTACTGCTCACCCCCTGCACCAGATATCTCACCAGCAAGGAGCCGAACGGGATGGCCAGCAGCCAGCCGCAGAGCCCGAGGATGAACCCTTCCGAAATGGTCATTGCAAAGATCACCCTTTTCGAGGTGCCGAGGGAGCTCAGGATCGCAAGCTCCCGCCGGCGGGCGGCCACGTTGAGGGAGACGAGGCTGTAGACGAGGAACATGCCCACGAACAGGGAGACGAAGCTGAGGAGAGAGAGGTTCAGCTCATAGGCGCGTATCATGCCTCGGCCCGAGTCCCTGGTCTCCGAGGGCTCCGCCAGAGAGATCCCGGGAGGCAGCATCGCGCGGATCTCGGCGATCTCTTCACTGCCGGCCCAGGGCCTGAGCAGAAGATCGATGCGGTCGACATGGCCCTGGATACCCATGAATTCCTGGATGGTCGCTATGTCGCCAATCGCCGTTCGGCCCCCCTCCACCATGGACAGACCCTTGTGCTCCAGGATGCCGATGATGTCGAAGCGGCCCTTCTGTCTCACGTGCTCCAACTCGACTGAACCGCCGGGCTGCCAACCCCGTTCCTCCGCAAGCCTGCCGGCGATGAAAAGGCTTCCGGGTCGGCTCAGCAACTCGAGCCAGCTCCTGGCTGCTTCTGCCGAAGGTCCTTCAAGCTGCCAGGAATGAAACCTCTGACCGAGGATGGGATCGAGACCGATGAGGAGAAAGGGTTCGTGTCCGGTCCCCGAGGGCGACACGTAGGTCGTGATGAAGGGAGACGCGCTCTCCACGGCCGGGTGGGACAGCAGATCCGCAACCAGGGACTCCGGGACCCGGCCCCCGGCTTTCACGACGGCCCAGTCCGCCTTCCCGGAGATCAGCTCCATACTCCGGTTGAAGGAGTCCAGTGAGGCGTCGATGGCGAGGCGCACACTGGTGAAGACCGCGGCCCCAAGGGCGATCCCGAAGAGCACGGCCAGCACCCGCCATGGGTGGGAACGGAAATGGCGAATGCTGAACCAGTTCATGAACCGAAGAAAGAACATCATCTTGACAGGATGAAAGGATGTACAGGATTTCCCCTAAGAGCAAGAAGACAAGAGTTTTCTCGCGCAGAGACGCAGAGGGAAGATCAGAATCAACCATTAGGCTTCTTGGATGAGACGTGCTCTGGGTCGCTTGCCGCCGTGGCAAGATCGTCTACAAAAATACAGCTACATATTGACCTGCGTCTCTGCGCCTCCGCGCGAATAAAACCTTTATTCCGTATTCATCAACCTCCCATCTTTCAATTGCAGCCGCATGGTGGCCCAGTGGTCGGCCAGGCTGCTGTGCGTGGCGATGATCACGGTCCTGCCGAACCGGCGGTTCAAATCCGCGAGCAGTCGAATCACCGACTCGCCGTTCCGGCTGTCGAGGTTTCCGGTCGGCTCGTCGGCCAGGATGATCTCAGGCTCGTTGATCAACGAGCGAACCACGGCGGTCCGCTGCATTTCACCCCCCGACAGCTGGGCAGGGTAGTGGTCCAGGCGATCGAGCAGGTGGAGCCAGTCGAGCCACTTCCTTGCCCGCCGCCGCACCTCCTCGAGAGGCTTACCGGCCATAAGGGCGGGGAGACATACATTTTCCATTACGCTCAAGGTAGGCAGCAGGTTGAAGGATTGAAAGACCATCCCTACCACCTCCCGGCGAAACCGGGTCAGCTCGGCCTGGCTTGACCGCTGCAGACGGTGACCCGCCACGGTCAACTCTCCCCTTGTCGGTTGATCCAGTCCGCCGAGGAGTGCCAGAAGGGTGCTCTTCCCCGAGCCGCTTTCGCCTTTAAGGACGACCAGCTGACCCGAAGGGATCTCGAGGTCGATATCCGTGACCCCGACCACCTCACCTGAGCCGAGAGAATAGACCCGTGTCAGCCCTCTGGCGTGGATCAGAGGGTCTGAATGAGTTTGCTCTCTCGCCGTCATTTTCTCGAATCCATGCCAAGAGTGTCTTCGTTCGTCTGAGAACGTAAGTGGTTAACCGGGTTTTTCTGAATCAACCACAGACATGCACAGACCCGCACGGACGGATCACCCCTGTCGCCGCTCACTCAAGCGGCGACAAACTCCGTCGCTCCGCGATGGACTTGAATTTTGCTGGCCGAAGGCCATGACCAGTTCTGGCCGGACAGGTCGTCCCGACGGAATGTCCGTGCCGGTCTGTGCACGTCTGTGGATAATAACACCTCAGTCTGCCTGGTCAGATCCTACGCTCCGCGATGCCAAGTCCTGAAGCGGCGAAGCCGCCTTGTACAAAGTTATCTAGAATTGCGGAGCAGTTTTATTTCCAGCAGCGAACCCAGTGCATGTCACCCACTCGATAGAGCCCGATTTCCTCTTCCCTGCAGCGGCCCTCCACCATCCGACACCTTCCCTGGAATTTGCATCCGGGCGGCGGGTTGAAGGGGCTCGGCACATCACCCGGAAGGCCTCGGCCTTTGGGCCGCTCACGCTTCTCGGCCGAGGGGACGGCGGAGAGGAGGGCGTTGGTGTACGGATGGAGAGGTTTGTCGAAAAGCTCCTCGGTGGCGGCATATTCCATGATCTGACCCAGGTACATCACGGCCACGACATCGCTGATGTACCCGACCACATGGAGATCGTGAGAGATAAAGAGGTAGGTGAGACCCAGTTTTTCCTGGAGGTCTTTCAGGAGGTTCAGGATCTGGGCCTGGATGGAGACATCCAGGGCCGACACCGGCTCGTCGCATATGAGTAGAGAAGGGCCCACGCTGAGGGCCCTTGCAATCCCGATCCTCTGCCGCTGCCCCCCGCTGAATTCATGAGGGTATCTGTCCGCCGCCGACGGCGCGATCCCCACCATCACCAGCAGCTCCGCAACGCGGTCTTTACGTTCGCCGCGTCCGCGGACCCCGATCGCCCGCAAACCCTCCTCGATGGACTGCCCCACGGTCATGCGGGGGTTGAGGGAGCCATAGGGATCCTGGAAGATGATCTGCATCTCCCTGCGCAGGGGTTTCATCTCTTCTGCGCTGAACGCGCCGATCTCCACCCCGCGGTAGGTTATACTCCCTTCGTCCGGCTCGATGAGCTTAAGAATCAGGCGACCGACCGTGGTCTTCCCGCAGCCGCTCTCCCCTACGAGTCCCAGGGTCTTTCCCTTCTCGATCTCCAGATCCACACCGTCTACGGCCTTGATCCAGCCGGTTGCCCTCTGCAGGAATCCCCGCATGACCGGAAAGTATTTCTTGAGACCTTCGACCTTGAGGATGGCGTCTCCGGATAAGAAGATCGGGTTGGTGATCGCACTCGGCATGGTGGAAGACATCAGACTCCCGTTCTCACCTCTCCAAATTTTTCAGGTTCACACAGCACCGGACAACGGGCGAGGTGCCCTTCGCCGTAGTCGCACATCCCCGGGAACTCCATTCTGCAGGAGTCCTGGACGAACGTGCAGCGCGGATTGAACGGGCAGCCCCGAGGCTTTTCCGAAGGGTCCGGCACGCTGCCATGGATGCTGTAGAGTCTCCCCCCTCGCTTCGATCGATGGGGGAGGGAATTCAACAGCCCCATCGTGTAGGGATGGCGGGGGTTGTCGAAGATCTGATCCCTCGTCCCCTGTTCCACGACCACGCCGGCGTACATCACGTAGATGGTGTCGGCAATGCCGGCCACGACGTTCAGGTCGTGCGAAATGTAGAGGAGCGACATGTCCCGCTTGCTCTGGAGGTCTGCGAACAGGTCCAGGATCTGCTTTTGTATCGTCACATCGAGCGCAGTGGTGGGTTCATCCGCGATCACCAGATCGGGATTGCAGGCAAGGGCCATCGCAATCATCACCCTCTGCCTCTGCCCGCCGCTGAGCTGATGGGGATAGTCCCGCATCCGCTCCTTCGGGGAGGGAATCCCCACGTCGGCCAACAACCGAAGGCACCGCTCTTCCGCCTCTCCTTCGGGAACGTCCTCGTGGACCTCGATGGCTTCCTTGACCTGGTCCCCGATCGTGAAGACCGGGTTGAGGGAAGTCATGGGTTCCTGGAAGACCATGGCGATCTGATTTCCCCTGATCTTCCGCAGTTCCTCTTCCCGGAGGTTCAGGAGATCCTGCCCCTTGAACATTATCCGGCCGGAGACGATTTCACCCGGGGGCCGGGGAATGAGGCCCAGTATGGTCAAAGCCGATACCGTCTTGCCGCACCCGGATTCGCCCACGATGCAGACCGTTTTCCCTTTCCGCACGTCGAAGCTCACCCCGTCCACGGCCCGGGCGACCGTCTCGTCCCCGCGGAAATACACCCTCAGATCCTGCACCGACAGGAGGAGATCCCTGTCATTCACTCCAGCCACCTCAGTACCTTTCCCTCAGTTTAGGGTTGAAGATGTCGCGTAAGCCCTCGCCGAACAGATTGAAGGAGAGGACCACCACCAGGATGGCGATCCCCGGCACAAAGGTGAGCCAGGGGGCGTCGAAGATAAAGTTCTTTCCGTCGGACAGGATATTGCCCCAGGTCGCATGCGGCGGCGGAACCCCGAAACCAAGAAAACTCAGGCCCGCTTCGGTCAGGATGGCGGTAGCGATCCCGATGGTCGCGGACACCAGGACAGGGGCAATGGCATTGGGGATCATGTGCCTGAAGATGATCCGCATGTTCCCAAGCCCCAGGGCGCGCGCAGCCGTGACGAAATCCTGCTCGCGCAGAGAAAGAAACTCGGCACGCACGAACCGGGTGGTGCCCATCCAGCTGGTGAGCCCGATCACGATCATGATGTTGTAGATGCTGGCCGGGAGCAGGGCCACCACCGTCAGGATCAGAAAGAAGCTCGGGAAGCAGAGCATGATGTCCACGAACCGCATGATCAGGGTGTCCACGGTCAGGGTGCCTGCCGAGAGCCATCGCGGAGCGCTCCTTGACCTGAGGGCCGAAAGGTACAGGACCAGGAGAATTCCCCCCGCAGCGAGCAGAATGAACCCGATCGTCCGTGTGTCACCCCACACGAAAGCCCCCCCCAGCAGGACAAGCAACGCGATGAGCATCTGATCCAGACGGACCCTGTTCTGGCCGAAATAGCCGGAGATCCCTCCCATGAAGATCCCGACCAGGACCGATATCCCGACTGCGACGAAGCCCACGGTCAGGGAGACCCACGCCCCCTGGAGCATCCTTGCAAAGACGTCCCTCCCGAGATCGTCCGTGCCGAAGAGATAGATGCCCAGCCGCGGTATCTCTTCAGGTGCCAGCGTCTCCAGGTCCGGTTGGGAAAAGGGGGGTTTGAGCTTCTCCTGCAGCCGCACCATAGCCGGATCGAGGACCGGATTGGTCCCGGAAGTCAGCAACAGCCCGGAGACGGCGACCAGGAGGAAGAGGATAAAAAAGAAGAGTCCCGCAAGCGCAAGGCGGTTCTTGCGAAGGAGTCTCCACCACTCCTGGAGCCTGGTGCGCTGGATTTTTGTTCGTGGTGCCTGGAATTGGGTTTCGACCATCGTCTCTGCTTTGGGTTGAAGAGGTTCCGGGTTCAGCGTTCAGGGTTCAAACCTCCAACGGCCCTCCTTTCAAGTCTTGTATGGGGTGGAGCGAAGCGAAACCCATCGGCTTTGAGGTTCGTGCGCCCGGAATCGATGGGTTCCGCTTCGCTCCACCCATCCTACGGGACTGCGTTCCATATCTTAGACAACGTCCCGAAAACTCACAGCGGCGGAGCCGCGTTGTATAAGATTTGCGAAGCAACTTTATAGTCTGATCCGCGGATCGACCACCAGGTAAAGCATGTCCGATATGAACGTGCCGACGAGCACGAGCACGGCGGAGATAAAGTTGACCGTAAGGATGACGGGGTAGTCCCTTGCCAGGATCGCCTCGTATGCCATTCTTCCCATCCCCGGCCAGGAGAAGATGGACTCGATGATGACCGATCCGCCGATCAGACCCGGCAGGATCAGCCCGAACATGGTGACAAAGGGTAGAAGGGCGTTTCTCAAGGCATGCTTGTAATGGACCTGGTCCGGCGGCAGACCTTTCGCCTTGGCGGTTCGCACGTAGTCCTGCCCTTCCACCTCGAGCATCTGGCTCCGAACGTATCGGGACAGGATGGCAATGCCTCCCGTGGCCCCGAGCACGGAAGGGATCAGCAGGTGCCATATCCTGTCCATGAGCGCCACGATCCGAGAGGAATCCCCCAGACCGAACGTCTGCATCCCGATCACCGGCACATGGAAACTGGTGACCACCCAGATGATGAGGATGTACGCGAAAAAGAAGCCCGGTATCGAGATGAGTAAGTACGAAAGGAAGGTGGTCGACCGGTCGTAGTACCCTCCTCGATTGATCGCCGATCGTATCCCGATCGGAAAAGATAGAGTCCACGTGATGATGGTGCCGACGATAAAGAGGGGCAGGCTGTTCAGGAATCTCTCCCAGATCTTCACGAGCACCGACTGGTTGTCCTTCCACGAAACGATCTTGCCGGTGAGGAGGTCCCGGTAAAAGTACAGGTACTGCACATGGAGGGGCTTATCGAGGTGGAACGCCTTTCGGAACCGCTCCACGACCTCGGGGGTGAACTTGGGGTTGAGCGGATCCACCTGGCTCGGCTCTCCGGGCGCAAGATGAATGATGAGAAAGGAGACCACCGACACGAAAAAGAGCGTGACGATCTTCTGAACGATGCTGCGGCCTATGAAAGACAACATAAGAAAACCTTTGGACAGGATGATGTCTAAACCCTCTTATCCTTGTGCTGCGAAGGTGGGAACCTCCGGCAGCTTGATCCACTTGTTGAAATAGAACGTAAACGACCCGGTCTTGGTCGGCGTGATCTTCTTGTAGACGACGCTCCCCTGTTCATCCACCTCCTTGATGACGATCCGCTTGTCGAGCACCGCCGTCCACTTGCCCACATACAGGAAGGTATACGGCTGCTCCCCGGCAATGATCTCGTGGAGCCTGTGGGAGTACTCCACCTGGCGCTCGTGGTCATACTCCTGCCGGATCTTGACGATCAGATCGTCCGCTTCCGGGTTGCTGAATCCCACGAAATTGAGCTGATGCGGGTTGGTCTGGCTGGAGTGCCATATCTGGTACAGATCCGGCTCGATCCCCATCTGCCACCCCAGCACGATCGCGTCGAAATCGGCCTTGTCCACCCGCTCCTGGATGAAGACCGACCACTCCAGCAGGTCGGTCCTGACATCGATCCCGATCTGCCTCCAGGCGTCCTGGACGATCGTCATAATCGACTTGCGGAGATCGTTGCCGCTGTTGGTGATCAAGGTGAACTGGAGTCTCTTCCCGTCCTTTTCAAGCCACCCGGAGCTGTTCTTCCTCCACCCCGCCTCCTCCAAGAGTCTCAACGCACCTGCAGGATCATAAGGGACCGGTTTCACCTCGTGATTGTAGTAGTCCGTCTGTTTGACAAATGGCCCGGTGATCTTTTCCCCCTGGCCGTAAAGGACATACTTGATGATCTTGTCCACATCCACGGCCATGCTCAACGCCTTCCGGACCCTTCGGTCGTCGAAAGGCGCGCGCCTCATGTTGTATCCAATGAACGTATAGCCGAACGACAGGCCGGAAAAGCTCTGGTATCGATCGTCCTGCTGCAGGCGGCTCACCTGGTGGGGGCGGACGCTGTAGGTATCCACCGTCCCCGCATAGAATTCCATTTCCTGGGTGATCAGATCCGGGATGATGCGGTAGACGTACCGGTTATAGTTCGGGGCACCTTCCCAATAATGTTCGAAGCGACTGAGGGTGATGTACTGATCCGACCTCCACTCCTCGAAGACAAAAGGACCCGAGCCGACAGGGTTACGGTTGAACTCGCTGTCGCGCATGGAGAAGGTCTCCGGATCCCTATCCCTGCGCACGGCCTCTTTTCGAAGGGCCTCATGGTTCAGGAGATGCTCGGGAAGGACCCCCATTCCCCATGTCCCGAATGCCGGCGAGTAGAGCCTCTTGTACACGATCCGAACCGTAAGAGGGTCGATCGCCTCCACGGACTTCACGGGTTCGTAATCCGAGATGCGAGGAGAGAGGTTCTTCGGATCCATGATGGCCTCGTACGTGAACCTCACATCACCGGCATCCAGGACATGCCCGTCGTGAAACTTCACGTCCGGCCTCAGATGAAAGACCAGAACGGGATTGTGTTCGAACGGGGGCAAGATCTCCCTGACATGGGCCGCCAGACGGGCCGGGTCCACCCCCTCGGAGACCGACGGGTCGGCGAGTCTCACGTACTTCCCCGGATCGAAGGAGCTGAGGTAGGTCTCCCCCAGAAAGACGCTCAGGTTTTCAAAAAGGGCCTGGTCCACCCGGTTCAAGGTGAGCTTCACCCTGGCCGGGGCTGAGACGATGAACTTGATCTCCTTCCTGCTTTCCCCCTTTTTCGCAGGTTCTCTTCGAACCACCTCGAACCGGCCGGGGGGCAAGATCGAAATCTCACGGATGTTCTCGAGAGACTCCCTCACGGGTCCGGCGGACGGCGACCCCTCTTCCTTGGCCCGCCGGATCAAAGCGGCGATCTCATCCGCGCCCGCCCGGCCCAGGCCGGGTACATCCGCATCCTCGTTGACGGCGAGATAGGCCTCCTCGTAGATCTCCCACGACTTCGCTACCCGCCCTCGGAAGCGGAGCTCTTCATCGCGATCGATCAGTCCCTCGAAGACCATGGAGGCGATTTCACTGCTGGCGCTGTCCGCTGAGAGCACCGGGTTTAGAATGCTGGCATCCCCGATGGAAGCCGTGATGTACTCGTTCAACCGCTCCGGGTTTCCCCGGGTCTGCTCTTCATAAGTGGGCACCCAGAAGTAGGACTGGAGGAGCACTCCCACCAGCAGAAGGGGGGCCAATATGAGCACTTTCCGTATGGTCATTTGCTGAAATCCCTCTGTTTTCCGGTAGGTCAAGAGAATAGTCTAGCAAACCATCGAGAGGATGCAATAGCTTATCCAATGTAGGGGCAAATACGGACGACAGAAGGGAGGGAAAGTTGGAGGTTAGAGGTTGGAGGTTGGAGGCGAAGAAAAGAGCAGCAGGAAAGTTGGAGGTCAGTAAATCTTGGAGCCTTTGCCTCAAACCTCAGACCTAGAGCGCAGCGCTCCTCCAACGCGAAAGGCCGTTGGAGGTTGGAGGTTGGAGGCCCGAAATCTAGGAGCCTTTGCCTCAAACCTCAAGCCTGGAGCGCAGCGCTCCTCCCACCGCGAAGCGCACTCTTGCATCCTGCATCCCGGATCCTGTATCCTCCCCCCATGAACGAGGTCCTGGAGACATCCGAGTGGGTTGGGCGCAGAAGCGTCCACGTGGCTGTCGATGAGGGGGCGCTCAGGTCCTTTTCCGAAAGACTCGCCCCGGAAGTCCCCGCAATCCCCCCATGGGATCCGACTCACCATTTCTTTGACGGGGGCCCGGATTCGGTCTCCTACTTCCTGGTCCTGGACACCCTCAACTTCTGCTTCTGGCCGCTCCCCGGCAGACCCAAATGGGAAGTCCTTGTGGATTCGGAGACGCTGTCCGGCTATGTCGCCCTGGCCGCGGCCCTCAAGAGGGCACTTCTATCCGGGGTGCCGATCGGCGATGCACGCTACCTGAGCTCCATCGATTTGAAAAGGCTGGAGGAGGTCCTCAACGGAAGCGGAAAATTGCAGTTGTTGGAGGAACGGTCGGCCGGTCTGCGGGAGCTTGGACGAATGCTCGCCGGCGAATTCGGAGGAGAGGCATGGAGGCTCGTCGAAGCGGCCGAAGGCTCGGCCCTCAACCTGGTCCGTCTGCTGGCGCGGAAGCTCTCCTCTTTTCGGGACGTAGCAACATACCATGGCCGGGAGATCTATTTTTACAAACGCGCCCAGATCCTCGCAGCCGACCTGTTCGGCGCCTTTGGGGGAGAGGAGTGGGGCCGTTTTTTCGACATGGAGCAGCTCACCGCTTTCCCGGATTACAAGCTGCCTCAGGTCTTGCGCCACCTCGGCATCTTCCGGTACAGCGACGAGCTGGCCCGAAAAATCGACTCTCTGACGCTCATCGATCCCGGCTCTCCGGAAGAGGTCGAGATCCGGGCGAACACGGTCTGGGCGGTCGAGCTCCTGAGGCAGGAGCTTCTCAGGCTGGGGAAGAGCTGGAGGTCGTTCGAGATCGACTGGATGCTGTGGAACCTAGGGCAGGACGACGCCTTCAGGGAGAAGCCGTATCACCGGACGGTGACGATCTTTTACTGAGAATGAACAGATGAACGTCGAAACTTCAAAAACGATGCAAGATACAGGATGCAGGATTCAGGATAAAAGATCTTGCTGCACCCCCGGACCTTGGTCGTGCTGAACCCTGGCTTCTGACCTCTGCGTCGGGGTTGAAGAGGTTCAGGGTTCAGCGGAGGCACGCGCTGGAGGAGCGCTGCGCTTTAGGTTTGAGGTTTGAGGCAACTGATATGCATATCGCCTCTAACCTCCAACCTCAAGCCTCCAACATTTTCTGACTTCTGACCTCCGACCTCTGACCTCTTCTTCTACGTCCCCATCTCCCAGGAGCTCAGATACTTCTCCTGCTCGGCCGTCAGGTTGTCGATGGCCATGCCCATGGACTCCAGCTTCAGCCGGGCAATCTCCTTGTCGATCACGTCAGGCACCGCGTAGACCTTCTTCTTCAGGCTCTTGTACCCCTTCGCCATGTATTCCGCGCAGAGGGCCTGATTGGCAAAACTCATGTCCATGACGCTGGAGGGATGTCCCTCCGCTGCGGCCAGGTTCACGAGCCTCCCCTCGCCGATCACATACAGCCTCCGGCCGCTCTTCAAGGTGAATTCCTCGACAAACTCCCGAATGACCCTCCTGGATTTGGCGATCTTCCTGAGTCCATTCAGATCGAGCTCCACGTCGAAGTGGCCCGAATTGCACAGGATGGCCCCGTCCTTCATCTTCGGAAAGTGTTCTCTCCGGATCACGTTGATGTTTCCCGTCAGGGTACAGAAGAAGTCGCCCAGGGGCGCCGCCTTTTCGATGGGCATGACCTGGAACCCGTCCATGGCCGCCTCGAGGGCCTTCAGGGGATTCACCTCACATATGATGACATGCGCTCCATGCCCTTTTGCCCGTGCAGCCACCCCTCTGCCGCACCAGCCGTATCCGCTCACCACAAAGGTGCTGCCCGCCAGCAGCCGGTTCGTCGCTCGGATGATACCGTCCACCGTGCTCTGGCCGGTGCCGTAGCGGTTGTCGAACAGGTGCTTGGTATCGGCATCGTTCACGGAGATGATGGGGAACTTCAAAACCCCGTCGCGCTCCATGCTCCGGAGCCTGATCACGCCCGTGGTCGTCTCTTCCGTGCCGCCCTTGATTGCATTAAGAAAGCCCTTTCTCTCCCTTTCGGACAGGGACTTCCCCCAGTCCCGGACCCTGCTGTCCAGCTCATTCCACTTCTTGAGCCAGATGAAATGGAGGGAGCTCACGAGGTCCGCACCGTCGTCCATCGTGAGATTGGGCTTGTGCTTCAATGCGGAGAGGATGTGATCGTAGTAGGTGGCGTGGTCTTCTCCCTTGACGGCAAAGACGGGCACCCCTTCCTTGACCAGCTCCGCCGCGACATCGTCCTGCGTGGACAGCGGATTCGATGCGCAGAGCGCCACATCCGCTCCCCCCGCCTTCAGGGTCTTCACGAGGCTCGCCGTCTCCGTGGTCACATGGAGGCATGCAGACAGCCGGAGTCCCTTCAGCGGTTTTTGCCTGCTGAACCGCTCCTTGATCCTGCTCAGTACGGGCATGCTCTTGGCCGCCCACTCAATCCTCAGTCTGCCTTTCTCGGCCAGACGGATGTCTCTGATGTCATATTCCATTTGGGTTCCTCTTTCTCCGAAATTGATGGGTTTCGCTCACGCCGCGCAAGCGCTTGCGCTGCGGGTCGCTCCACCCATCCTACGTGCTCCATTCAGGGTTCAGCGTTCAGGGGTTCAGGGCAGCGGAGTCGCCGGCAAGAGCGTCCCGGCAGGAGGTTGGAGGAGCGCTTCGCTCCGCTTCACTTGAGGTTTGAGGCAACTGAATATGCATTTCGCCTCCAACCTCCAACCTCAAGCCTCCAACATTTTCCGACCTCTGCCCTCCGGCTTTACCTCACCGCCCTCTTGAGGTCCTCGACCATGTCCGTCTTTTCCCAACTCAGCTCGGGCAGCTCCCGGCCGAAGTGGCCGTAGTTGGTGGTCTTCCTGTATATCGGGCGCAGCAGGTCCAGTTTCTCGATGATCGCGGCAGGGCGCAGATCGAAGGTCTTCTTCACGATCTCCGTCAGCTCCGCACTCGATACGACCCCTGTCCCATAGGCGCCCACCATCACGGAGACCGGTTGAGCCCTCCCGATGGTGTAGGCCACCTGGATCTCGCATTTCTCCGCCAGACCCGCCGCCACGATGTTCTTGACGATATAGCGACACATGTAAGAGGAGCTCCGATCCACCTTGCTCGGGTCCTTTCCGGAGAAGGCGCCCCCTCCGTGGTAGCCAAAACCTCCATAGGTGTCCATAATGATCTTCCGGCCGGTCAGCCCGCAGTCGCCCTGGGGACCGCCCACGACAAACCGCCCTGTCGTGTTGATGAAGAACTGCGTATCCTTGTCCAGCAGATGGGCGGGGATCGCCTTCCTGATCACCTCTTCAATGATGGACCGGCAGATGGTTTCATAGGACACTTCAGGATTGTGCTGGGCCGCAATGACGACCGTATGGACCCGATGAGGCTTGTTGTCCACGTATTCGACGGTGACCTGGCTCTTTCCGTCGGGCCGCAACCAGGGAAGCACCCTGGTCTTGCGCACCTCGGCCAGCCTTCGGGTGAGGGCATGGGCGAGGTAGATAGGCATAGGCATCAACACAGGCGTATCCTTGCAGGCATAACCGAACATGAGTCCCTGATCCCCCGCCCCCTGCTCCGTGAACAACCCCTTCCCATCGACTCCCATCGCGATATCCGGCGACTGCTTGTCGATGGAGGTGAGGACCGCGCAGGTTTCCCAGTCAAATCCCATGGAGGAGTTGCTGTAGCCGATTTCCTTGATGGTCTCCCGGACCACATCAGGCATGTGCACGTAGGCCGAGGTCGTGATCTCCCCGGCAATGATCGCCATTCCGGTCGTGACCAGCGTCTCGCAGGCGACACGCGCATACTTGTCCTGCTCCAGCATCCTGTCCAGAATGTGGTCCGAAATCTGATCTGCGATCTTGTCGGGATGCCCCTCGGTGACAGATTCAGAGGAGAATAGAAAATTCGCCTGTTTCATTGAACACTCCTTTCCCATTTCGCGCACGGCGACGATGGCCGAGCTATTTGCTTTTTCTGCCCAAAAGGCAGTTATCGATCAGCCTGGTCTTGCCCACCCTGACCGCCAAGGCCAGGAGGGCTTCTCCTTGGAGGGTCTCCAGGTCCTCCAGGGTGACCGGATCACAAATGGCGACATAGTCGATCTTGGTGTCGGGGTAAGAAAGGATGAGTCCTTCAACCGCCGTCCGGATCCTTGCCGGATCCCGCTCCCCTTTATCATACATCCCGGAGGCGAGATCCAGCGACTTTTTCAGGGAGAGCGCTGTTTTTCTCTGGTCCTCGCTTAGGTAGGTGTTGCGCGAACTCATGGCCAGGCCGTCCGGTTCCCTGTAGGTCTGCACGCCGACAATCCTGATGTCCATGTTCAGGTCTTCCACCATCTTCGTGATGACCGTGAGCTGCTGAAAGTCCTTCTGGCCGAAGATCGCGATGTGGGGCTTGGTGATGTTGAAGAGCTTCGCCACGACCGTGGTCACGCCATGGAAGTGCCCTGGTCGGGACAACCCGCAGAGGTGCTCGGTGAGGTCCGCCACCGAGACGGACGTCTTGAAGCCCGCGGGGTACATCTCCCCCACCGTCGGGGTAAAGGCCATGTCCACCCCTACTCCCTTGGCCTTTTCGAGGTCCCCTTCCATGTCGCGCGGATAGGCCGCGAAATCCTCCGAAGGTCCAAACTGCGTCGGGTTCACGAAGATGCTGATGACGACCACATCCGCATGCTTCCGTGCAACCCTCATCAGCTCCAGATGCCCCTCATGAAAAAACCCCATCGTCGGCACCAATGCGAGGATCTTCCCGGCGAGCCTGAGCTCTTCGCACCTGCGCTGGACCTCTTCCACGCTTTGAATCACGTCCATGTTGATCTCACTTCCTAATCGCGCCACAAAGTCACCAAGGCACCAAGAACGAGGAATCCCAATTGAAAACCTCTTCTTTGTGACTTCGTGACTTGGTGGCGGCCTCCTTTTACTTCCTCGAACTCATCGGGATATAGTACTGGACCCCGGATTTCATGGTGCTGATTCGCTCGACGAGGTCTTCGAAGTCTTCAGGGATATGAACAAAGTCGATGTCGGAGGCGTTCACCACGAGCAGAGGGCATTCCGTGTAATGGAAGAAGAACTCGTTAAAGGCCTGATTGATCTTCTCCAGATACTTGAACGGGACGTTCCTCTCGTATTTTCTGGCCCGCTTCTTGATCCTCTGCATCAGCACCTCGGTCTTGGCCTGGAGAAAAATGACCAGGTCCGGGGGCGTCACCCTTTTCCTCAGGATCTGATAGACCTGTTCGTAGAGCCAGAACTCGTTCTCATCCAGGTTCACTTTTGCAAAGATCCGGTCCTTTTCGAAGAGGAAGTCGGATATGGCGGTCCTCTGAAAAAGACCCATCTGTCCCATCTGAAGGGCCAGGTTATATCGCCTGAGCAGGAAGAACATCTGGGCCTGGAACCCGTACTTCTTTGGGTCCTGATAAAAGTTCGTGAGAAACGGGTTCTCCTCCACGTCTTCGAGGAGGAGTTGAGCACCGATCCTTTCGGCAAGCATCTGCGCAAGGCTGGTTTTGCCTATCCCTAGTGGGCCTTCGATGACGATGTAGCGGTGCATTTCAAACCAGCGGACAAGAAAACCGTGTTCAGAATAGACCGGCAGTTTCCCGGCTTCTCGGGGCACAAAATCGATTACCCTTAGCACCAGGACCCCGAATTGTCAAGCAAAGCAGCGACCCCAAATCCACCGTCAACCTTCGCCTTGTTCCGTGAAACCTGCCGGTCGGGGGTTTTCCCGATTCACCGGCAGGCGTCAGATGCAAGGCGCCCGACAGCCCGAGGAGCGAGTCGTACAGACCGGTACGTCGCAGCGACGAGGGACGAGGGCAACGGTGCAGAGGATGCTTGATGGTGAATCGGGGCGACGAAGCAGCGCCAGCCCAGGGGGACATGGCGCAAGAAACTGCAGTAGGCAGCATGGAGTAAGCGGTCCAAAGGAGCATCATGCGCTCCGCCCTATGCGCTTTGCGGCCCTTTCAGCTGCTCGCTGAGACAGATGAAGTCGTCGATGGTGAGGGTCTCCGCCCTCTTCCCGGGATCGATCCCGCAGGCGACGCATGCCCTCTTGAGGTCTTCGGGGGACACCTCGTAGGGACTGCCCTTGAACGAGTTCAGGAGCGTCTTTCTCCGGTGGGAAAAGGCGCCTCTCACCACCCTCCTCAAATTCTCGTCATCGGGCGCCCTTCTCGGGTGCGGCGCCTTGAAGTCGAGGCCGACAACCTTGGATTCGATCTTCGGGGAGGGGTAAAACGCCGTCCTCGGCACCTCCAGAACGGGGAAGATGCGGGCGTGGTACTGAACGAGTACGGTCAGGGATCCATACCGCTTGCTTCCAGGGGATGCAATCAACCTTTCAGCGACTTCCCTCTGGAACATCAGGACCGCCTTCCCCACCCTTTCCCTGTTCTCCAGGAGCTTTTCCAGAAAAGGGGTGGAGATGTTGTAAGGGAGGTTCCCGATCACCTGCAGAACCTCCCCCGCAGGCAAGGGCAGGTTTCTCAACTCCGTCCTGAGGATATCCTGGTGGACCAGGGTGACATTGGCGATCGCCCTCCGTCGAAGCTCCTCGCCGAGCCTCTTGACAAGGTCGGAGTCTTTTTCCACTGCGTAGACGTGAGCAACGCTCCGGGCGAGCGGGAAGGTTAGCGCCCCGAGACCCGGCCCTACTTCCAGGACGTGCGCGGTCTCGGCAAATCCAGCCCTGGAGATGATCCTGTCGAGCAGGGAGTGATCGCGAAGGAAGTGCTGCCCCAGCCTTTTCCGTGGCCTCCAAGTCCCCGTCTGATTCCTGGTCCGGGTTCTCAAGTCCGGGATCCTCTCTTCATCCTCCAGCGCTCGAGTCTTCTGAAGATCTTGAGAAAGATAAAATAGGAGGGGGTCGCTATGGCCAAGCCCAGGACCAGACCGCCGATCAGGAAGGCCCCCATCATCATGCCCCCTGCACCGGCGATCTTCTCCGCGATGACCATGCCGTCGTCATGATTGCGGACAGAGATCATGATGGAGGAGAAGATGTCGTTTCTGGGCGGCAGGTTCAGGACGGCTGCACCAATTCTGTAGCTGTAGTAGTACAGGAAATACCAGTTCAACGGGTTGCTGATCCACGTCCCCAGGGCGGCGGCAATCTTGCTCCCTTTGAAAATCAGGGCCAGCAGAACGGCCGTGGCGATCTGAAAGGGCAGGATCGGCATGGACCCGGCAAAGATGCCGAAGGCCATTCCGAGCGCAAGCTCATGGGGGCCGCCCTTCAGGCGGATGAACCTCAGATACAAGTACCGCAGGGACCTTCGTACGCCGGACCCCCTCTTCCGGCCGTTTCGTGGCAGAACGGTACCCGCCTCAGAATAGCTCATCGGAGACCTGCTTCTCTTTCCGTCCCTGCAATCTCTTCCACAGGGAATCGAGATTGGACATCCACGGCCAAATCGGACGTCCTTTCATGGACCATTCGATCATGCCCTACAAGCGCGATCATCGCCGCGTTGTCGGTGCAATAGGCGGGTCTGGGGTAATAGACCCGGCATCCCTCAAGCTCCGCCCTTTTCGCCATCGCCGCCCGGAGGGCCTTGTTACACGCCACCCCTCCCGCCATCACGATCGACTCCACTCCTGCGCTCTTTGCGGCCTCCACCGTTTTCTGCACGAGAACCTCCACGACCGACTCCTGAAAAGAAGCCGCGATGTCCGGCAGGCCGACCCCGGCTGTCTCTTCTCCTCCTTCTCTCCAGCGCTTGACATACAGCGCTACGGCCGTCTTGAGGCCGCTGAAGCTGAAATCGAGGGTTCCTCGCGAGAGGAGGGGTTTCGGGAACCGGATCCGGCCGGGGTCGCCCGAGACGGCCGCCTTTTCAATGGCCACGCCGCCTGGATATCCCAGTCCCAGGACCTTTGCCACCTTGTCGAACGCCTCGCCCGCGGCATCGTCCAGGGTCTGTCCCAGCAACGAATACCCCCCCCTCCCCCTCACATGGTAGAGGGAGGTGTGGCCGCCCGAGACCGTGAGCGCCACAAATGGAAAGGCGGGGACATCCTTCTCCAGAAGGATGGAAAGGATATGCCCTTCCAGGTGGTTCACCCCTGCCATGGGTATGCCGTGGACATACGCAACGGCCTTGGCAAAGTTCAAGCCGACGAGCAGAGAGCCGATCAGCCCCGGGCCCACGGTGACCGCAATCCCCTGCAGTTCGTCCAGTCCCACGCCTGCCTGGGAGAGTGCCCTCTTCACCGCGGGCACTATGCTTCGGACATGCTCCCTGGAAGCAAGCTCCGGAACAACCCCCCCGTATGTGCTGTGGACGGCGATCTGGGAATGGACCACGCTCGAGAGCACCCCCCGCTCTTCATCGAAGACGGCGGCGGATGTATCGTCGCATGACGTGTCTATTCCGAGGATCTTCATGACGGCCAATAAGTAAGATCCGGCTCCAAAGGGGCCGGATTTGATGAACAAGAACCACAGACCCGGACATAGGAGCGCATCTTGCTTTGAAACCCATTATTCCGCCATTCCATTATTCCAACATTCCAGGCCCATCCCTCTCCTCTGTTCACCCGGGACCGACAACAAATTTTCTCTTGAACCTCTGCCATACGCCTTCTTCGAGCACCTCCAGCAGGATGACGGAGATGTTGTCTCCTCCGCCGGCCCCATTGGCCTCATGAATCAGTATATCGAGTTTCCGCTCGCTGGATATGGAAAAATCGGCCAGGATGTCCCTGATCAACCGCTCGGGGACATAGCTCGTGAGCCCGTCCGAGCACATCATCATCACGTCTCCGGGCTGGGTCCGTACTGAATTGACGTAAACATCGACCTCCGCATTCAAGCCCAGCACCCTGGTGAGGATGTTCTTGAACAGAGGATCGGTCGAATCCAGTGGATTGCCTGCAGGCAGCCCAAGGTTTTTCCGTTCCGCCTCCATCGAATGTTCTTCCGAGATCTGGACCAGACGGCCTTGCTCGAACTTGAACACCGGGCTGTCCCCGACGTTCGCAACCCAAAGCCGTTCGCCCTCCTGCAGCAGGGCGGAGACGGTCGATCCCATCCGGTGGTACTCCGGCCGCTTCTGGGCCTCGTGGATGAGGATATTCGCCAGGGTGATGGAATTGACCAGATGGTTGGCAGTCCGCGACCACTCCTCCCGGATGGGGACGAGAAAGGAAGGGGGGGTCCGGCCCCTGACCTTGCGCCAGTAGTCGGCCATCGTCTCCACGACAATCCGGCTCGCCACCTCACCGGCCTTATGTCCTCCCATGCCGTCGGCCACGACATAGATACCCGACTCCGAATCCACGAGCAGGCTGTCCTCGTTGAGCTTGCGTTTGAGCCCGACGTCCGTTTTCGCTGCGGCCCTGATCTTCATATCAGAATATAATCCGGCCACGAAGACACGAAGTCACGAAGGTGTCGTCATCTTCGCTTAGTTGTACGAACCCGTCCACCTCTGGTATAGGGAATCGGAGGTTCTCAATAACGACTTGAAAATCCGAATCTCGAATATCGAAATTCGAAACAAACCAATTCAAATCCGAATGTTCAAATGAAAGAAAACCGGAATTCAAAATCATGATCTTCGGTTTTGGTCATTTGGATTCTGGTCATTTGGAATTGTTTCGAATTTCGTGTTTCGGATTTCGGATTTATGCAAGCCCTCTCGGGCGGCCGCCTGATGCCACCCGCCACTGCCGGCGAATGTCACTATAATTTCTTCCCGGCCCTCAGCTCGTCGATCCTCGCGACCACCTTCTGGAGGTGTTCCGCCATCCTCCCGGCCTTGGCATACCGCTTTTCGGGATCCTTTTCGAGGGCGCGGTTGATGATCTGCTCCACCACGGCGGGAACCCTCGGGTTTATCGCCGTGACCGAGAGGTGTTTCTCCTTGGCGATCCGGTACATGAGCGAGGTCAGATCATCCCCTTTGAACGGCTTCTCTCCGGTGAGCAATTCGAAGAGGACCGCGCCCAAAGAAAAGACGTCCGAACGGCCGTCCACCTTCTTTCCTGCAATCTGTTCAGGGGACATATACAGAGGAGTGCCGAGTACGACCCCCGTCCTCGTCTTGGAGGAAGTGGCGATTCGGGCGATCCCGAAGTCCATGACCTTCACTTCGTTCGTCCCCTTGATCCGCATGATGTTGGCCGGTTTGACATCCCGGTGGACAATGCCCTTGTCATGCGCGTAGTCCAGGGCCTCGGCTACTTTGGCCGCCACCGAAAGGGCCTCCCTGAGCGGAAGAAGGTTCTGGGGGTCCGCATGAACGGCCAGATCTTCCCCCTCCAGGTACTCCATTGCGATATAAGCGAGGTCCTGCTCTTCCCCGCAATCATAGATGGTCACAATATTGGGATGCGCGAGCAGTCCGGCCGACTCGGCCTCCCTGAAGAATCTCTCCTTGATCTCCTGGACCACATCTTCATCAAATTCCGACAGGCGAACGGTCTTGATGGCCACGACCCTGTGGATCTTGGGATCTTCGCCTTTGTAGACGACGCCCATGGCCCCCCTTCCGATCTCCTCCACCACCCGATACCGCCCGAGGATGGGCGTGGCATCCGCAGCGGAAGGGGATGTGCCGATTTCCCCCGGATGGGTTCTCCCGGATTGACCGAAGACGAGCGTCGCTTCCGCATTCTTCAGCCGGGGGATCCGTTCATCCAGGTCCTTGAAGTCATGCCCGTCTCCTACGATGATCTTGTACGTGGACAGGGCCTTGTCGAACTGCCTCTTCCGCTCGAATTCGATGCCCAGGTTGTAAAGGAGATCCTTGATTCCCTCTGTTTCAAGAGGGATCTTCAGAAACTTTTCCAGGGCCAGGTCGAGCATCCCCTGCTGCTGAAAAGAGAGCCCCAGCATCTTGTCGGTCTCCGCGGGATCCGCTTCGACCCTTTCCTTCCTCTTCCCGGTCAAGAAGAATCGCCCGGGAACAACGAGGATATAACCCACCGCAAGCAGGGACATGGGAGGAACGACCTTCAGCCATACACCGTAGGAGAAAAAAAGGACGCAGCCGACGACCCCGCAGGAGAGGAAAAGGAGCAGGGTGGTCCAGGCCCCGACCCCCGCACTCACGCGCGGCAGGACAAAGGAGATGAACATGCCGAAGAGGACCAGCACCCCTGTCTCCACGAGGGGGAGGTACGTCTGGCGAGAGAAAAAACGCTGGCGCAGGATATTGGCCACCGAAGTGGCGATCACCTCCACGCCCGGCAACTGCCCGGAGATGGGGGTTGCGAACCGATCCCCTGTCCCGGTCGCCGTCGGCCCCACGATCACAATCTTGTCCTTGAAGAGACCCGGCTGGATCTGGTTCTTGTACACCTTCGAAAACGGCGTCCGGTGAAAGGCGATCCCAGGGTCGCCATGCCAGCGGATCAATGTCCGCATCTGGGGATCTATGGCGGGGACCGTCAGGACTTCGGATGGACTCACCCTGAGTTGAACCCCGCGGCCGATCAGGACGACCACGTCTTCGTCTCCGAGCCGCTTGTAGGCCCTGACAACGGCGACGGGGAAAGATGGGACATACATGTTGTCCAGATAGCCGACCACGTGGACCTGGTTCCGTATGGTTCCATCCGGGTCCGAAAAGACATTGACGTGGCCGATCCCTGCAGCGCCTTCTGCAAGAGAGGGGAGGAGGGGCTTCATGCCGGAGAGCCGGAACAGGGAAGCGACCGACCTCTCTTCGTCCCCGTTCTCCACCTTTTTGTAGAGGTGGGGAGCCATGAATTCCGGCGGGCTCCGGTCTCGCCCGGCTCCCTGCGTGTCGAAGTGGATCGGCAGAACCACATTCCCGGCCTCCCTGATCGCCCCCGCGAGTTCCGCATCATGGTCCAGTTCCTGTACCGTTTGACTGAGTTTATTCGCGAAGACCAGCCCCGGGCCCTGCCTGCCAAGGAGCAAGAGATCGAATTCCCGCTTCAGGTTCTTTACCGCCCTCAGGCCCGCGCTCTCTTCCGGTTCAGGGAAGGGGATGTTCAAGGCCACCACTCCGGCCCCCGCGGCGGAAAGATTCCGGATCGCCGCTGCAAGGATGTTTCTCGGCCACGGGAATCGGCCCAGTTGAGAGAGGTCCTCGTCCGTAATCACCACAAGCTCGATATCGGGGTCCGGATCGTCGGAGGCGGCCAGTCTGGCCCTGAGGTCGAAACTCTTCAACTCCAGGGGTTCGGTCAGGTCCAGTTTACCGGTGGCGCTCGCAAAGAGGAAATAGAGGGTGACGATCACGCCGATCAGCCAATTCGGTAGGACTCTCTTCAGCCGCATAGGGTTCCTCGCAAGAGCAAGAGTCGCAGAGGTCTTTGGGTCCCGGGTCCCTGCGGCTCCGCCGGTCTGGACAACGGGCAGAGACCCGAAGTCGACCTCGCAAAAAGGCGCGTTCACCTTTGTCACGGGACTTTGACGAGTCGCGACTCTGCCTCACCGGGCCTCCGGACCTTGGACCCTGGGCCCCGCAGACCTTCATAGCTTTATGAAAGGCTTGATCTTCAGAAATCGCCGGGGCCCGATTCCGGGCACGGTGATCAGATCCTCCAGGCTCTTGAAACCGCCTCTCCTCGTTCGCTCCTCAATCATCGCCCTTGCAAGTCCCGGGCCTATATTGGGGAGAGCCGTAAGACCCGCCTCCGACTCCCTGTTGATGGACAGGGGGATCCCGAGGGTCATCTTGAAAAACCCGTTCATTTCCCCCCGGGTGAGCCGGGTCCCGGTCCCTTCCTTTCGGATATCGAGCCGCTCGCCGCTCGAGAAGACCTGGTGCGAATCGGTGTCGAGATCGGCAACGGCATGGATGCCCGCCCTGGCGGTCACCTCTCGAAGAGAAGGTTCACCGGAAAAGGCATGAACGACACCGCCGATTTGAACGTGATGGGCCTCGTGGGGTGGAATGCGCGCCGACCCACGCAGATGAAGCAACGGCCTGAGGCCGTAGACGGCGCAAAGAAACAGGAGCAGCAGCAGCAGAGGCGCCGCCCTGTCACTTCTCCGGGGAAGGCTCATCTTCAAGACCGAAGGCCCTGTGCAGGACCCTTACCGCCAGTTCCGTATACTTCTCCTCGATGATGCAGGAGATCTTGATCTCGGAGGTACTGATCATCATGATGTTGATATTCTCACTGGCCAGGACATGGAACATCTTCTGGGCCACTCCGGCATGGTTCCTCATCCCAACCCCGATGATGGACACCTTGGCAATGTCCTCGTCCCCGAGGACCTTTTCGGCCCCGATCCTGGCGGCCACTTCGCTTACCGACTTCATGGTCTTGTGGAAATCCGCCTTGGGGACCGTGAAGGTCAGGTCCGTGAGCCCCTCCTCACTCGTGTTCTGGACGATCATGTCCACCACGACCCCGACCTGGAAGATCGGCTCGAAGATCTGGGCCGCGACGCCCGGCCTGTCCGGAACCTTCTTGATGGTTACCCTGGCCTCATTCTTGTTGTACGTGACACCCGAAACCAGGACCTTTTCCATGTCCCTTGTTTCCGCAACCACCATCGTCCCCCTTTCTCTCGAAAAAGTGGATCTCACGTGAATCGGCACGTTGTACTTCTTTGCGAACTCCACCGATCGGATCTCCAGGACCTTCGCGCCCAGGCTGGCCATTTCCAGCATCTCATCATAGGAGATCGTCTCGAGCTTTCTGGCCCTGGGGCAGACATTGGGGTCGGTCGTATAGACGCCATTCACATCCGTGAAGATCTCGCACACATCCGCCTTGACCGCTGCCGCGAGCGCGACCGCCGTCGTATCCGAACCGCCCCGGCCGAGGGTCGTGATGTTGTTCTCCTCGTCAAGCCCCTGGAAACCTGCGACCGTTACAATGCACCCCTTGTCCAACTCGTTCAGAATCCTGGTCGTGTCGATGTCGTGGATACGGGCCTTTCCATAGAGGCGGTCTGTAAGGATGGGCACCTGAAAGCCGAGCAGGGAGCAGGCGTCGTACCCCATGGACTTCACCGCCATGGCAAACAGGGCGACGCTCACCTGTTCTCCTGTGGCCATGAGGACATCCAGTTCTCTGGATGAGGGTTCGGGGGTCATCTTTTTGGCCAGTTGGATGAGGCTGTCCGTCTGACCGGCCATGGCGGAGAGGACCACGATCATCCGGTTCCCCTCCTTGTAGTACTCGAGTACCCTTTGGGCTACATCTTTGATCTTTTCGATGCTGCCCACGGAAGTGCCGCCGAATTTCTGTACAATCAGAGCCATACGTTATGCCTTTTCTACCCCCTTCAGAAATGATTCGATGATCTCTTCAGCCCGCGGATGGGTGCCGGACAGGACGATCCGCCGTCGGTGACCATCCAAGATGACGAACTCGACCCTTACGCTTTGCTCCGGAAGGATCTCAGGCCACCGGTCGGCCCACTCCATGACGGCGATACCGCGGCTGTAGAGGTATTCCTCCAGACCGGCGGAAAAGAACTCCGCCCGGCTTTCCAGCCGGTAGATATCCATGTGATACAGGGTGACCTCCCCCGGGTACTCGTTGACCAGTGCGAAAGACGGGCTTGTGACAACCACACCCTCGGAAAGCCCCAGGCCGGCGGCGATCCCTTTCGTGAACCAGGTCTTCCCGCTGCCCAGCTCTCCCGCAAGCCCCACCACGTCGCCCTCCCTGAGGAGCGAACCCAGGACCCGCCCCAGGTTTACGGTCTCTTCATCCGACTCGGATTGGATGGTGAAATTATCCATGTCCTTGGAATTTGTCAAATGCGGAGTTTAAAAACAAGCGGTTACGACGTCCGAGGGTGACTCCAGGGGCTCACGCTCAGGGTTGTGTATAAATTCGAAATCCGAATTGGTTTGCTTCGGATTTCGATATTCGAAAATCGGATTTTTCAAGCGCCCGATTCAACCCCGGACCGGTAGAAACTATCCGGTTCCTCCACCGGAGGGAAAGGGTTTAGGGGGCAACTAAAGCGGCTGATAGAGATCAACGTACGGCGCAAGCCCGCTCAGAGGCCACTCCCCTTCTCCAAGGGCCGACATCAACCCGGGCAGCAACGGAGGCAAATCGGTCGCGAGGACGCCTGTCTGTCCCATCTCCTCCGACAGGCGATCTGCGGCCAGACCGTGCAGATACACCCCGGCTGCGGCCGCCGTTTCGATGGGCCATCCTCTTGCCAGGAACGCCGCAATCACACCGGTCAATACGTCCCCTGTTCCTCCGCTCGCGAGGGCGGGATTGCCTGTGGGGTTCAGACGGACCAGCCCGGCGGGCCCTGCAATCAGGGTGCCCGCCCCTTTGAGAACCAGGAGACAACCGTACTTCTGCGCAAAGGACGAGGCCACACCGACCCGGTCGGACTGGACGTCCGCATTCCGGACCCCGGCCAACCTGGCCATCTCCCCCGGGTGAGGGGTGAGCACCACCTTTCCATTGGCCCTCGTGAGGACATCCGGATCGGTTGCGAGCGCGTTCAAACCGTCTGCGTCCACGACCACCGGGACGGGACAGGTCTCGACGATCCTCCTTGCCAGGGCAACGGTCTCCGGGTGGGTCGAGAGGCCCGGACCCATGGCCAGGGCGGTCTTCCCTTCCAGAAACGCCCTGATCGTCCCCTCCGCTTCAAGGGAGAGGGTCCCTTCCGCTGTCTCGGGGAGCGGCAGGGTCATCGCCTCCGTGAGCTTGTTCTCCAGAATCGGATTGAGACTTGCGGGCGTCCCCACGGTCACCAGCCCCGCTCCCGCCCTGAGGGCGCCGAGGGCGGTGAGGGTGGCTGCACCCGTTTTCCCGGGAGATCCGGCGAGGATGAAGAGGTGCCCCCTTGTCCCTTTGTGGATGTCGCTCCTCTCCGGGCCGAGCAGGGGGACAAAATCACCGGGCTCGGTCATGTGAAATCGGCCCGGCACAAGATCCGCGACCGAGGGGGGGATACCGATATCGATCCTGGCTATCCGCCCGACATACTCGGGTCCGGGGAAGACGAAGTGCCCCACTTTGGGAAAGCCGAAGGTGACTGTGAGCGAGGCCTTTACGGCAACCCCCATGACCTGTCCTGTGTCTGCGCTGAGGCCCGAGGGGATATCGATGGCAGTCACGGGTCTTCCGGACGCGTTGACATCACGAATCACCTGGCCGTAATAACCGCCGACCTCCGACTGGAGACCGGTGCCGAGAATCCCATCCACCAGGTAGTCACAGCCTCTCAGTCGATCCAAGCAGGAGGCCCATTCCCCGGGTCCGGGAGCCGCCAGCACCTCGACGCCCGTTCTCCTGATGATGTTGAGGTTCTGGAGGGCATCCCCGGAGATGCGTTCGGTTTCGGAGAGGACCACGACCAGGACCCGCATCCCTGCTCCCTGGAGATACCGGGCCATGACATACCCGTCACCTCCGTTGTTTCCCTTTCCGCAGATGATCCCGACAGGGGAGCGCTCCGGCGGATCAAAATGCTCCATGAAGACCCTCGCAGCCCCCCGCGCCGCGTTTTCCATGAGGACCGCACCGGGGATCCCGATCTCTTCGATCGCCAGCCGATCCATCTCCTTCATCTCACGAGAGCCGACCAGTCTCATCTTCCTGCTCCAGGACCACCATGGCCACCCCATACCCCCGCTCGTCCGAGAGGCTCAGGTGAATGCGGGTGATCCTCTCCTTTCGGCAGATCTCCGACGACATGCCGTGGATCTTCAGGCCGGGTCTTCCCCCCGGATAGTGAAACACTTCGATGTCCTTCCACCGGACCCCACTCCTCATCCCCGTTCCAAGGGCCTTGGAAAAGGCCTCCTTCGCGCCAAATCGCAGCGCGAAACAGGGGCCGGGGGCAGCCCTCCGGAGGCACATCTCCGCCTCCGCCGCCGTAAACACCCGTCCGACGAATCGATCGCCCCAGCGGTTCAGGGCATCCTGTATGCGGGAAACTTGTACCAGGTCCACACCGATGCCGTAGATCATTGGTCATTTATCGTTGAGCACATTCGTCATTTGCCGTTGGTCATCCAGTGAGACTCCACCCGCAGAGCCCCCGCGCTCGCGCGGGGACAGGCGCGCGGCCCCAGGAGACCCCTCGAAGGGGGCTGCTTCAGAACCCCTTCACCAGTTCCACCATCTCCCGCACCGCTCTTTCAAACCCCACCATGACCGCCCTGGACACGATGCTGTGTCCGATGCTGTACTCCTCGATCTGCGGGACGGACTTGAACCTCTTCACGTTCACATAGTTCAGACCATGGCCGGCGCTGATCCCGAGGCCCAGGGAGTCTGCAAACTGGGCTGAGCGGTCGATCCGGTCGAATCTTTCCATGGTCTCGGCCCTGGTGCGCGCCTCTGCATAATGCCCCGTGTGGATCTCCACGACATGCCCCCCCACCATGTGGGCGGTCTCGATCTGCCCGGCATCCGGGTCCACGAAGAAGCTCACCTCGATCCCCTGCTCCTTCAACTGTTCCACGACCGCTCGATAGAGATCGGGGTTTCCCCGCACGTCGAGCCCCCCTTCGGTCGTGACCTCCTGCCTCTTCTCGGGCACCAGGGTCACGAGCTCCGGGCGGACCTCCCTCGCAATGCGAACCATCTCCGGGACGGCGGCCATCTCCAGGTTCAACCGGGTCTTCACCGTCTCCCGGAGGAGCCTCAGGTCCCTGTCCTGGATATGGCGCCGATCCTCCCGGAGATGGCAGATGATCCCTTCGGCCCCTGCAAGCTCCGCAATGCCTGCGGCGATGACCGGATCCGGTTCATGGGTGCCCCGTGCCTGACGCACGGTCGCGACGTGATCGACGTTTACCGCCAGACGCGCCATTTCATTCCTCCTCGATCAGGGCGAGAACCCTCTCTTCTTCTCTGCGCATGCGTTTCGCATCCAGGGACGAGCGCTCATGATCGTAGTCCAGCAGGTGCAGAACGCCGTGGACCAGCAGCCGGTCGACGGTCTTCTCCAGCGGCTCCCCGGCCTCCCTGGACTCCGCCAGCGCGGTTTCCACCGACACCACCACATCCCCCATGATCCGGGAACTCAGCTGGGCCTTTCCGCCTTCCTCCGTCGGAAAGGCGAGGACGTTGGTAGGGCCTCTTTTTCCGAGGTAGCGGTGGTTCAGGTCGGCCATGCGCGCATCATCGGTCAGGAGGACGCTCAGCTCACGATCATGTAAGCCCAAGCCTCTTAAGGCCTTCTTCAGTTTCGCCTTTATTCTCCTGCTTCTTAGCCCCCGCATCCTCCGCTCCACCCTGATCTGTACTTCCATTCCTGCCCTTCTTGGAGCCCTTGGCGGCAGACTCCGGGTACTCGATCCGCTGATGGAAAATACCGCTCAAGGTCTTGTTGAAGCTCTTGGCAATCTCGTGGAGGTCCTTCAGGGTAAGCTCGCATTCGTCGAGCTGCCCGTCGGAGAAGACATTGTTGATGACCTTCTGAACCATCCCCTGGATTCTGGCCGGGGTGGGATCCACAAGAGATCGCGAAGCGGCCTCCACCATGTCGGCCAGCATGACCAGGCCCGCTTCCTTGGTTTGGGGTTTTGGCCCCGGGTACCTGAAATCCTCCTCTTTGATATCGGTGGATTTACCCCCTTTCAGGACCGTCCGGTCCCTGGCCTTCTGGTAGAAGTAACTGATCAGGCTCCTGCCGTGATGCTGCCGAATGATATCGATGATCTCTTTGCCGAGCCTGTGCTCCCTCGCCAGCTCCACCCCATCCTTGACGTGGGCGATGAGAATCAGGCTGCTCATGGAGGGGGCGAGCTTCTCGTGCTTGTTCTCGATCCCCATCTGGTTCTCGATGAAGTACTGCGGCTTCTTCATCTTCCCGATGTCGTGATAATAGGCGCTCACCTTGGCGAGGAGGGGGTTGGCCTGTACGGCCTGGGCCGTGGCCTCCACCATGTTGCTTGTGATAACGCTGTGGTGATAGGTCCCGGGCGCCTGGACCATCAGCTGCCTGAGAAGAGGCTGGTCCAGGCTGGAGAGCTCGAGCAGCTTGATATCCGTGGTGAAGCCGAAGGACATCTCGATGAGCGGAATGATCCCCGTGGCGATCACACCGGCAAGGATTCCCCCGGTGAAGCCCGAGATGGCGGATACGACCGATTCCCGGGTGTAGAGCGATCCGAACATCATGACCAGGGAAAGGCATAGAGGGATGTTGAACACGGCCAGAATTGCACCGGCCTTGATGAGCGTCCCCCGTTCCGTGCAGCGCCTGACACAGTAGGCTGCAAGGAGGCTGCTGGAGAAGAAGTAGACAAAGAACTCCACCTTTCCCCCTGCGATCAGGGAGGCAAGCACGGACAGCACCAGCGAAAAGGCCCCCGCGATCTGCGTCCCCTGGAAGATGCATACGAGCATCGCCGCACAGGGGATGGGAAAGGCAAAGAGCAGCGCCCGGGACGAGATATGAGGGAGCCCCTTGGCCACCTCTTCGGCGGCAAAGCTGTACCCCCAGAAGAGCAGGAAGAACCCGAAGAGGCACACGGCGCTGAACAGGAGATCCCTGCCGCTCCGGCTGAAGGACTTGATGCTGCTGGGGCCCGCCAGGTAAATGACCGAGAGCAGGGCGGCGATGAGGATGGCCATGGCAGGCACCCGCCCCAGCAGATCGATCCGGTTGTGGGACTTCATCTCCTCGGAGAGCTTGACGAGGTGGTCCGGACCGATCCTCTCCCCTTCCCTGACCAGCATCTCACCCTGTTTGATCTGGTAGTAGATCGGCTTGACCGCCGCCCGCGCAAGATCCTTTCGCCGTTCCGTCTCCCTCTGATTGAAGGTCAGGTTCGGCTGCAGGTGTGCTGCAGCGAGCTTTGCGGCGGCCTCTGCGATCTCGGCCGAGCCCGTGGACTCCCTGAGTGTAGCGATCTGGCCCCTGATCAGGGTCCTGGCCCGATCGAGGTCGAGGAAGCTGTGATAGTCGTTGACCTGGGTCTCCTTCTTGGCCGAGATCTCATGGAGGATGATCCCTCCCCGTTCCACCTGGCTCCTCAAGAGGGCGCCGTTGGCCACCACACCCTTCTCGTAGCAGGTTGCAAGGAGCCGCTGGACCGCTTCCTCGATCCCGGACGCGAATCCCTGCTTGAACAGGATCCTGAAGAGCTTGTTGTCGCTGGGGATCTTCAGCATCTCGAAGAACTGTTCTTTGAAGGCATCCGGGCTCATGAGGGGCCCGGCCGTATCGCCCGGCACCGCCGCAGGGTTCTCTTCCTTTTCGAGGGATTTCGATACATACTCCCTGCCGAGCTTGAAGGCCTCGTTCAGCACCTTGGTCAGGGATGCGGCGGAAGGATCGAAATCGTAGACCGAAAGGACCTCCCTCGCAGCCTTCTCCCTGTCCTTTTCCGTGAGTTCCTTGTTCTCGACCAGGAAATCGCGGGAGGCCTTGATGTCCCTGTCCGCGATGTCACCGAGGTTGTAGGTGACGGGCTTCAGGAAGATGCTCGGGAAGAGAAAAAAGGAGGTCATCAGGCTCAGAAAGATGAGGAGGATCCATTTCGGTGGATCCGTGCGAAAGGAATGGAGGAAGGAATCCTTCCACCGGCCGAGGAGGCGAGGTTTAGCGGCGGCCCTGCCCGGGCTTCTCGTTCGTCCGATGACGGTCACCTTGGATTTATCAGAGCCCGTCGCCAACGGTTCATCCTTCCCTTTTCGTCCGGTTCAACGCTTTGCGCTCGCCTTTTTCAACCGCTCCATCTTGTCATAGGCATCGATGATCTCCTGCACCAGGGGATGCCTGACCACATCATCCCTCGAGAAGAATATGAATCGGATCCCCTTGACCCCTTCCAGGATCTCGCTGGCCTCGATCAGGCCCGAGATCTTCCCCTGGGGCAGGTCGATCTGCGTCACATCGCCCGTGATCACCGCCTTGGAGCTGAACCCCAGCCTGGTCAGGAACATCTTCATCTGCTCGCTGGTGGCGTTCTGCGCCTCATCCAGGATGACAAAGGAATCGTTGAGGGTCCTCCCCCTCATGTACGCCAGGGGAGCCACCTCGATGACCCCCCTCTGGATCAGCCGAGACGCATCTTCAAACTCCATCATGTCGTGCAAGGCATCGTACAGGGGCCTCAAGTATGGATTCACCTTCTCATGGAGGTCCCCCGGAAGAAATCCCAGGTGCTCTCCCGCCTCCACTGCAGGGCGGGCCAGCACCACCCGGTGCACCTCTTTCTTGATCAGGGAGGCTACGGCCATGGCCATGGCGAGATAGGTCTTCCCCGTGCCTGCCGGCCCGATGCCGAAGACGATGTCATACCTCCTGATGCTGTCGATGTACACCTTCTGGTTCAGGCTCTTGGGAGTGATGACGCTCCTGTTCGACGCGATGAACACCTTGTCCAGAAAGATCTTCTTCAGGTCTGACGAGAGATTGGCGCTCAGGATCCTGACTGCATATTCGACGTCGTTGGCGTAGAGAGGATAGTCGTTTTCAAGCAGTTCGTAAAGCTCCCTCAAGACCTTTTCCGCGAGCTCCGTCTCCCAGTCCCCGCCCTGAAGCGTAATGGCATTGCCCCTCACATTGACGGCAAGGCCGATCCTCTTCTTCAGGACCTGCAGATGGGCGTTCTGTTCGCCGCAGAGCAACCCGACCAGTTCAGGGTCCGGGAAGGTCAGCTTACGGGTATGCTGAGAAGTGCCGTTTTCGGTGCTGCCGCTCAATATCCTTGTCCCCCCCCCGGCGGTCCCTTGGATCCGCCGGACCGCACCCCTTCCACGTTTCCCCTGAAGGTGCTTCGGAAAGGAGTGGCTTAGTCGCAAGACTCTGTAAATACAAATGTTTCTTCTTCTACCACAAGCGCCGGGTGCATGCAAGAGAAACCGCCTACCCCTCCGGTTCGGAGAAGCTTCGATAGATGAACACAAACGTCTCTTCATTGATATCGATGGTGATGTCGCCTCCCCTGGATTCCGCATAGACGATCCACCCGGGCTTCTTCTCGCTGCAGCACTCTACGGGCGGTGAATACCTCCCGCTCCTTCCGTCGTACCACGCCAGGAGCATGGGATCGTCACCCAGATCCCTCGCCTTCTTGTCGGCCGCGGAACGCGCCTTCTCGAAAGAGATGTCTTTCTCCAACCGAAGCATCACGGGGGAGGTCAAGGCCTCCCTGGTCAGGACAGAACACCCGTTCACGTCCGTTTTCCCCCTCTCCGATTTTTTTCTCTAGTTATTGTAGGAAGGGAGGCCGGGGTTGACAAGAGATGGGAAAGGATGAACATCGAGCTCAGAAGAAAGGAATGAACATCGAACATTGAACATCGGACAACTACAGGTCCCTTTCACCCCCGACGGCCGAAGCTTTCCGGATCCTCCACCGGAGGTGAAGGGCTTGGCGACGACTAGCCGAACACGACCTCATCCCCGTTCCCGACATAAAAATCGCTCTGGGACCCGAGTCTGCCCGAACCTTTGACCACCGGATAGCCCAGCTGGACCATCTTCTGCACTGCGGGCAACCCCGTGCAGTGATTGCAGGCCACCTTCCTGAAGCCGTACTTGCCCATTCCCACGACCATCTTCTCCCCCTCCGGGCTCAGGGGGCCGAACGGAGCGATATGCAAGCCGCCATAGAGACCGTACAGGTTCTCCCCTCCATCGAGCCTCTTCCGGGCGAAGTCGGCAAAGGTGAGGATGGTCTGATGGCAGCAGCCGGTCACGCACACGATGCCCTTGTCCTGGACATTGAAATAGAAGGACTGCTCACCCCGCACCCGGAGCACGATAGGCAGATCGAACGCCACGAGCGCGCAACCGTCATAGAGCTTGTTGATGTGACCGGGCTGGCACTTGATCAGCTTCCCGCCGTGGACGACACTGTTCTTCACACCTGCGGTTCGGTAGTCGGCGCCCACCAGGAGCTTCATTCCTTCGGGATAGAATGTGGAGGGGATGTAGATCCTGATCTCCGGGTTGTACCGGAGGGTCGTCTCCAGCCCCCAGTAGTGATCGAGATGTTCATGGCTGATGGCCAGGAACTCGATCTCCCCATGCTTGAGCATCCTGTCGATCTTCTCTCGCTTGAAGCACTCGTCCATGTACTCCCGGTTCCACCCGGTATCCAGGAGGAATTTGTGGTGCTTCCCGTCCAGCGACTCCATATCGATCAGGGTGCAGCTTCCCGCAGCGTTCTTGTAGTCCCAGGGCTTCTCCCACTGGCTCTCTTCCGGGCCGGCGCCTGCGGTGAGCGTGGAGATCAGGTTCTTGTTGTCGAACCAGCCCAGCTCCGAGACACAGCGTACGCGGACGCTCTTGCACCGGCCGATATCGACCTTCCCGCTCGCCAGCGCCTCCAGGGGTTTGTGGAAGATCGCATCTCCCATGCTCAGAACAGCGCCGCCCACAGCCACGGTCCTCACGAATTCACGCCTGCTCATCTCTTTCTTCATGGCAGCCTCCTCGTGAAAAAGGTTAGGTCAGCACACCGGTGATCCGCTCCCAAATGGTCGCTATGGCATCCCCCGCCGCTGAACGGGGGTCGTGTTCGAGAATGGTCCGTCCGGAAACCATGGCCTTTGTGAAGACCGGGTCAAAAGGAATCTCGCCCAGAAAGCGGTAGCCCTTTTCTTCTGAATACTTCTGAATATCCCGGGAGGACTCCGGATTGAGGTCCGCCTTGTTGACCGTGATCATGACCGGCACCTTGAAAAAGTCGGCCAGCTGCCCGACCCGCTCCATGTCGTGCCGGCCCGACACGGTGGGCTCGGTCACGATCAAGGCTGCGCTCGCACCCCCCAAAGAGGCGATCACCGGACAACCCACGCCGGGGGGACCGTCGGTGAGGATCAGCTCACGGCTCTGGGTTTCCGAGAGTTTCCTCGCCTCCTGGCGCACCAGGGTGACCAGCTTGCCCGAATTCTCCTCCGCGATCCCCAGCCGGGCGTGGACCATGGGGCCGAAGCGGGTCTCGGAGATGAACCACTCACCGCAGGTCTTCACAGGGAAATCGATTGCGCCCTCAGGGCAGAAGTGGACACAGACCCCGCACCCCTCGCAATCCACCGGATCCACCACGAAGTCGGGACGGACGGCCCCCCATCGGCAAAGATCCCTGCAGAGACCGCACCGGGTGCACCGGTCCGGATCGATGATCGCTTCATGGCCGGACTGGAAGTCATGGCGAACCGTCTCCCGGGGAGACATGATGAGATGGAGATCCGCCGCATCCACATCCGCGTCGCAGAGCACCTTGTTACGGGCAAGGGACGCGAAGGCAGCCACCAGGCTGGTCTTGCCGGTTCCCCCCTTGCCGCTGATGATGACTAGTTCATGCATCGTTTACCTTGTGTGTAGTAGGCAGTATCATCTCCCTTAGGAGCAAGCTCCTGCTTGCGATTCGTTCAACCCCGAAAAGGTCGCAAGCAGGAGCTTGCTCCTACAGAAGAGAAGACCGCGAGAAGTCTCCTACTTCTTCCCTAATCTTCTCGTACAGCTCCACGAACCTCTCCCTCCACTCCGGCATCACCTCCACCAGGATCTGTCCCCTTGAATAGGCCTCGGCGATCCGCCGGTCGAAAGGGATCTGCAAGAGTACAGGCAGGTCCTCTCCTTGCGCATATTCGAATACCCTGCCGTCGCCCATGTCCGAACGGTTGATCACCAGGCCGCAAGGCAGACCGAGGACCCGCATGGCCTCCACGGCCAGCTTCAGATCATGAAGGCCGAACGGGGTCGGCTCCGTGACCAGGAGCACGAAGTCCGCGCCCTTGGTGGATGCAATGACCGGACAGGATGTGCCCGGCGGCGCGTCGATGATGGTCAACCCCCCGGGCCGCGTGCAAGACCGCACCTTTCTGATGAGCGGCGGGGCCATGGCCTCCCCGACCCGCAGCCGCCCATGGACGAAGTCGAGACCGTTTCGGTGACCGATCTCCAGGGTCCCGAGGACCCGCTCCCCTTCCCTGACCGCCCCTTCCGGGCAGACGGCCATGCAACCGCCGCAACTGTGGCAGAGCTCCTGGAACGAGAGGACGGTCTCGCCGATGACGACGATGGCCTTGAATTGGCAGATCTCGGCGCACTTCCCGCACCGGGTGCACTTCTCTTCATCGATCTCCGGAACCGACGTGGTGACGGTCAGGGTGCGGTCGATGGCTGGTCGGATGAAGAGATGACTGTTCGGCTCCTCCACGTCGCAGTCCAGGAGCTGCACCCCGGGGCCGAGGGAGACGGCCAGGTTGGTGGCAATGGTCGTCTTTCCCGTCCCGCCTTTGCCGCTGGCGATGCTGATGATCATTTCTCGCTTCCCTTCACCGTCTTTGACCATGTGGCTGTGGAGGGCCTCCTGCAGGGTCTCGGCGGCCAGAAACGCGCAATGGGCTTCCTCCTTTGGAAAGCCGCCGAGCTTCCTGATGATCTCTTCCCCGCCGATCTCGAGGAGCTCGTCGGCGCTCTTTCCGATAGCCATCTCCGTCGCACAGGACCCGCAGGCCGTAATGGACCCGCATCCGTCGGTGACAAACGACGCGTTCGAAACACGCTCGCCATTGAACTTCAAGAAGATTTCGATGGTTTCACCGCATCTGCCTGTAAGGCATGCATGGCCGTCATAATCCGCCAACTTCCCCTTGTGGGGGGAATGACGCCCCTTCTGGACTTCCTCCTCGGGAAGGCAATCCATGATCTCGACAGTCATTGGAGCCTTTCCACTATGTTCGCCTCTGTTCAATGGTCCTACTCCCACGGAATGTCGCCTGGGCGCAGCTTCGCCCGTGTTCCTGATGTCCTGACTCCGAAACGAGGTCGCCCGGAAACAAGGGCTCTTGTAGGATGGGAAACCCATCGGTCTTTTGAGCTCGCGCGTCGGGATCGATGGGCTTCGCTTCGCTCCACCCATCCTACAATCTCACTGCAGTCCCCCCATGAATGCCGATGAATGACCGCTCCCAATCAATGGTCGCAGACGTTCTGCCCCGTGATCAGGCTGTTTGAAAGATACTGGTTGACCAGGGATTCGGGGGAGTCCATCGGGGCGCCGGTGACGACCTTGATTCCGTTCTCCTGGAACAGCCCCTGGGCCCTGGAGCCCATTCCTCCTGCGATGATGATGTTTGCGCCCATTTCATGAAGCCACTTCGGCAACACGCCCGGTTCGTGAGGGGGGGGCGTATGCATCGACTTGCCTTTGATCCTTCCATCCTCTGTCTCGATCAGGGCGAATTGTTCACAGTGGCCGAAATGGGAACAGAGCTTCCCCTCTGCAACCGGAACGGCAAAGATCGTCTTGTTCATTGCTGCCTCCTCCTTTGAAGCCGGATGACCCGGACTCGAATTCGGTTTCTTCCTGTTCTCTTCCGTCTCACTCGTCCTGCGGACCACTTCCTCGACGACCCCTTCGAACGCGCGCGCAAAAGGGAGTTCGTCTCCGACGAGCCCCGTGGCCCGCCCCGAATCACCGTATCGGACCACTTCGGGATCCAGGGGGAGTTTCCCCAGCAGGGGGATGTTTTCCTTCTCCGCAAGGAGCTCCCCGCCTCGGGAGCCGAAGAGCTCGACTTCCTTTCCGCAGTGGGGGCACTGCAGACCGCTCATGTTCTCCACGATCCCCAGAATGGGCATCCTGACCTGGCGGCAGAAGTGGATGGACTTCCTTACATCCGCAAGAGAGATCTCCTGGGGGGTCGTGACGACGATCGCCTTTGCATCGGGGATGGTCTGCGCCACCGTCAGGGGCTCATCCCCCGTACCCGGAGGGGAATCGATGATCAGGTAATCCAGTTCGGCCCAATCGATATCCGAAATGAACTGACGGATCACGCCGATCTTGATCGGCCCTCTCCATATGGTCGCCAGGTCCTTGTTCTCCCCAAGCATGGACTCTATGGACATGACTTGCAGGTTCGGCATGGAGCGCATGGGGATCACTTTTCCGGGACTCGGGGAGGGCTGAAGCGACCCACGCAGCCCGAGCAATCTGGGGATGCTCGGCCCGTGAAGGTCCACATCCATGAGCCCGACCTTGAACCCTTTTCTTGCGAGGGAGACCGCCAGGTATGCGGCCACACTGCTCTTGCCGACGCCTCCCTTCCCGCTCATGACCAGGAGCTTGTTCCTGATGTGTTTCAGACGAGCCTTGATCTCTTCGTCCTGAATCGCATGTTTATCGGGTTGACTGTGCATTGGGAAATTTGCCATGTTCAACTATCCTCCTCGTTCATGTCCGAGGTGCGTAGACCCCATCATCCGTGAAGGGCGAACGGAGCCGACTTGCGGTCCGCCGCGGTCATGCACCCCGCTTCTTCTTTCGTCTGTTCCGGTTCTTCAGATCGAGCCCTTTCAGACGCTTTTCCAAATCTTCGGTGCTCCACCCCGGCATGGTGTATCTCGAATGGGCCAGTCTCCCCTGTAGACACGCCCCGAGGATCTCCTCGGGATGGCCTGAAATCCCCTGGATCATGTAGATGCCGGTCTCCTGGAGCATGTCGGACATCTGCCGTGTGACCGCTCCGCAGATCACGGCATCCACGCCGAGGGCCTGGATCCTCCGGCACCTCCCCGGGAGGTCCTTTTCATGGAGCTTCACTTCGGAGCGGCGGATTTCGCCTCGGTTTTCCACTTCCACAACCATCAGCCGGGTGGCCGTATCGAGCACAGGGGATATCTTGTTCTCCCATACCGGAAAGGCTAACCTCATCGCAATCACCTTTTCTCCTCGGCCTTACACCCAATGCCCTTCCACGTTCGCGGCCGTGGCCGCGAAGTACTTGCCCTCCAGGTATGCCCTCACGGCTTCGGAAACCTTCCCGCTCACGCCGGTGACCACCTTGATCCCGCAGGCCTGCAGGATGCGAAAGGCCTTGGGCCCGCAATTGCCGGTGAGGACCGCTTCGGGTTTATGTGGGACGATGTTCTGAGCGGCCTGGATCCCCGCTCCCTGCGCCAGGTTCAGGCTTTGGATATTCTCCACGACCAGGGAGCTCATGCTCTCCGTGTCCACCAGAAGGAAGTTCCGCGCCCTCCCGAACCTGGCGTCCACTTCGGCATCCAGGTCTGCGCCCTGGGTAGTAACCGCTATGCGCATCTCATGCACCTCCGATCCGCTCTTTCCCCGAACATCGGGAGTCGAGGACAGGCATTGAACTGCCTGTCCCTTTCAGCATATTCCATGCCACTGCATGCGAGTCGGAGGAAGAGCCCTTTATCTCAGGTTTTTCCAGGAGACACGCTGGAAGAGAGCGGGTCACGGAGCAGTGAGCTGCCCAAAGGCATTTCATGAATGCAATGAAGTAGAGAAGCAGGTCATTGCATCATCGCAATACCGAGCCTAAATCCGAACATCGAATATCGGGACTCGAAACTTCGGATTGCGGATGTATCCACGTCGCTCGGCATGAACCCTCGGGGGCCCCCCTGAGGCCCCGCAAGGAGGGGCCCTGCGGGTGCCGGGCTCACTTGATGCTCCTCATCGGGGTTCAAGCGGTTCCTCCACTCTTCTCCCGGACTTCTCAGGCGTCTCGATACCCAGTCTCTTCATCTTCCGCCAGAGGGTGGTCGGATGGATGCCGATCTGGGCCGCCGTCGCAGACCTCCTCCAGTCGTTCTGCCGGAGGGCCTCATAGTAGAAGCTTCTTTCCACCTCATTAAGGGATCTGCCCTTTGGCTCCTCGCTGACAGGCTCCTCTTTCTTCAGGTTCAGGTTCTGATGGAAGGTATCGGGGAGTTGTTCGAGGCCGATCAGGCCGTTCTTGCAGACGACCGTTGCATATTCGATGATGTTCTCCAGCTCCCGAACGTTCCCCGGGAAATCATGGGACATGAGAATCGACATGACTTCCGGTGCAAGGCCCTGTATTTCCTTGCCGTTCATACGATTGAATTTCCGAATGAAATGCTCGACGAGGAGGGGAATGTCCTCCCGCCTGCTCCTGAGCGGCGGCAGCACGAGCCGGACCACGTTGATGCGGTAGTAGAGATCCTGTCTGAACTTTCCTTCCCTGACCAGTTCTTCGAGGTTCTTGTTGGTCGCGGCGACAATCCGCACATCCGTCTTCTGCGCCTTGGTGCTCCCGAGGGGTTCATACGTCTTGTCCTGAAGGACCCTCAGGAGCCGGACCTGAAGGGCCTGGGAGATGTCTCCGACCTCGTCCAGGAACAGGGTTCCGCCGTTGGCCATCGCCAAACGGCCCGGTTTATCCTTGAAGGCGGTGCTGTGCGCGCCCTTTTCATAGCCGAAGAGCTCGGATTCCAGGAGCGTATCCGGGAGCGAGCCGCAGTTGATGGTGACCAGGGGACCCCTCTTTCTGGGGCTGATGGAGTGGATGGCCTTGGCGAAAAGCTCTTTGCCCGTGCCGCTCTCGCCCTGGATAAGAACGGTGGCATCGCTTTCGGAAACCTGCTCCAGCATTCCGAAAAGTCTCTGCATTTCCTTGTTTTTGCTGATGATGTCCTGGAAGGAATGCCTGCCCGAGAGCTGTCTCCGCAGCTCCTCCACCATGGTCAGATCCCGGAAGGTCTCCACGCCTCCGATCATGTCCCCCTTGCCGTCCCGCAAGAGGGCCGTGGAGATGCTGACGGGGACCTGCTCGCCCTTCAGATTGACGATGTAGATGGACTGGTTCACCACGGGCTTTCCGGTCGCCATGGTGTGCTTCAACGAGCAGCGTTTCTCGCAGATGCTGGCCCTGAACACCTCCCAGCAGAAGCGTCCTATGGCTTCCTCCTTCCTGATTCCCGTAATCTTCTCCGCAGATCGGTTGAATGAGGTCACCTTCAATTCGGAATCGACCGTGAACACGCCGTCTGCGATGCTGTCCAAGATGATTTGTGTCTGATTCTCCATAACTCTCTCAGTATTCACTCCTTGGAAGATGCTGGTCCGAATGGGGCCGAACCCTGTACCCTCGAACATTTGAGCTTGATTGGTCATTTCTGCTTTGACATCTGGATTCACCCTGAGCCTGTCGAAAGGTGAACGCGACTTTTTGCGAGACCGTCAAGGGTGATTGCTCGAAGCCGGACCCCATTTCCGGACAAGGATTAAGTAGCCCGTTGGACCGTGCTTGTCAATTGCGTTCGATGCATTTCTGCAACTCACTGACAATGCATACACTGCCGGTCTGCAAGATTTCTGACCGGCCCCGCTGAAAAGGCTCATGGTATAAACTGGGGAAATGACATGATCCTCAATGGTTATATTTGCGGCCGGGCTTCTTCTTTTTCTGGCATGGCCGATGCAGGATGGTCGCTGTTCGAAGCCTGTCTTACGGGGCTGCTCTACCAATTCGCTCTCAGGCGAAATTCGAAGGGGAAGCTATGGACTTTCAAAAATGCTTGTCAGCGGGTGAGTTCGTGATCCTGGCCCAGATGAACACGCCCAAGGGCGTCAACGTGACCGATCTGGTGAATAACGCCCGCCGGATCAAGGAACGGATCCATGCGGTCGTAATCCCCGATATGGACAACGGCGTGATGCGCATGAGCGCCCTTGCAGGCGGTGCCGTGGTGCGCCAGCAGGGGCTCGAGCCGATCATACACGTCTATGCCCGAGACAGGAACAGGATGGCCCTCCAGGGAGATCTCCTGGCCGCCCATGTGCTGGGGGTCCGGTCCATCGTGATCGTCCGGGGGGAAGAGATGGCTCAGGGAGATCATGTGAATGCGAAGTGCGTCGACGACCTGGATGAACTGGGGATCCTCGGCGCCGCCCGGTGCCTGGAAAAGGGCACGGATATGGCTGGATCCGAGTTGAACGGCAGCCCCAGTTTCACGGCTGGGTACTCCATGAGGCCCTGTGCGGACGAACAAGCGCTGGACTCGGAGTTGGATACGGCCCGGAGGATGGTCGAGGCCGGGGCCCGGTTCATCCTCTGTCCTCCGGTCTTTGATCTGGAGCGATTCCGCTCCTTCTCGGAGAAGGCCAAGGGTGTAGGTGCCCCCCTCATTCCGGCCGTTTTCCTCCTCAAGACCGTTGGAATCGCGAGATACATGGCCACTTATGAACCCGGTGCATTCATCCCTGAGCATCTGATCAAACGAATGCGCCAGGCGAAAAACAGGGAAATGGAAGGTTTCGCGATCGCAGGGGAGACCATCCAGAACCTGCGGTCCCTCGCCCAGGGCGTGCAGATCCTGACCCTCGGCTGGGAACACCGGATTACCACCATCCTGGATTACGCCGGAGTCTGATAGACCCGATGACCTGAACCCAAGCAGGTCCTTTCGGCCATGGACAGCCGTTTTTGCATCGCATGAGGGAAGAGGGAACTCCGCAGAAATGAAAGAAACAGGCCCATATCAAGAGAAGAACCAAGTACTGGTCATCGGCGCCGGCATGGGAGGGATCAAGGCCGCGCTCGATCTGGCCGAAGCCGGCAGGGATGTGCTCCTGATCGAAAAAGAACCGTCGATCGGCGGGCTGATGACGCGGCTGGACCGCACCTTTCCAACGAACAATTGCGACCTGTGCACCCTTTCCCCCCACCTGGCCGAGAGCGGGAGACAGCTCCATATCGATCTCCTCCCCATGACCAGGCTGATCAGCCTGGAGGGCGAGGCGGGCCGATTCAGGGCGGTCCTCCGGACCGGTCCCCGATTCATCGACATCGAGAAATGCACGGCGTGCGGAGATTGTCTGAACGCGTTTCCGGAATGTGTACGATTCACCCCGGGCCTGGACCACCGGGCGCCCACGTGCATGCGATACCCCCGCGCGACCCCTTCCGCCTACTCCATCGATATGGAAAAGTGCCGGGACCCGGAGGGGCTGGTCAAGGTCTGCCGCGCCGGCGCGATCCTGCTGGACGATGCAGAGAGAAGCAGCGAACACAATGTCGGCGCTGTTGTGCTCGCGGCAGGGGCGAGTGTGTTCGACCCCTCGGTGCTGGAGGGATACGGGTATTCGGTTTGCAGCAACGTCGTCACGGCCCTCGATTACGAGACCATCCTTTCGGCCTCCGGACCCACCGCAGGACGTCTCGTCAGGCCTTCGGACGGGAAGCAGCCCAGGAGAATCGCCTGGATTCAGTGCGTGGGGTCGAGGAGCGTCAAGGAGCCCTGCCTCCCCTACTGCTCCAGCGCCTGCTGCATGTTCGCCCTCAAGGAGGCCATGGTGACCAAGGAACGGTATCGGAACGATGTCGAGGCGGTCATCTTCTACATGGACATGCGGACCTCGGGCAAGGACTACGAGCTCTATCTCCAGCGTGCGGTCCGCGAGTATGGGGTGCGGCTGGTTCGAACCCGGCCCCATACGGTCGAGCCCGAACCCGGATCCGACGACCTGGCCGTCACCTATATGGCCGGCGGCTCCAGCCTGATCCGCCGGGAGCTGTTCGACATGGTGGTCCTCTCGACCGGGTTTGTCGTCCCGGAGGAGTTCAACGAACTCGCGGGCAAGCTCGGCATCGATATCGACGAGCACCGGTTCGTGCAGACCGGGAGCTTCAGCCCCGTGGCGACCTCCCGGCCGGGCATATACGTGTGCGGGCTCCTGGAGTCTCCGAAGGACATCCCCGAGACCATGGTTCAGGCCGGTGCGGCCGCGTGCATGGCATCCGGGCACGTCGAGATCAACAAAGAGGCGACGGAAGAGGAAAACGGGCTTCCCCCTGAGAGGGACGTTACCCTGGAGGAGCCGCGGGTCGGCGTGTTCGTCTGCGACTGCGGCGACAACATCGGCGGCCTCATCGACGTCGCGGGGCTGGTCAAGTACGCATCGGGCCTGCCTCGGGTGGCGGAGTCCCGATTGATCGGCCGGGGCTGCTCCGCAGAGTCCCTGGAGGCCATGCGGGAGACGATCGTCCGGAAGGGACTCAACCGCGTGGTGGTCGGCGGGTGTTCGCCGCGGACCCACGAAACCCTTTTCCAGGACACGGTCCGGAAGGCCGGCCTGAACCGGTACCTGTTCGAGATGGCCAATGTCCGCGATCAGGACACCTGGGTGCACCCGGACCTTCCCGGCAAGGCCCTGGACAAGGCCAAAGACCTCATCCGCATGGCCGTGTTCGGCGTGGCCCTGGCCCATCCCCTGAAAGAGCATGTGCTGCCCATGAACAAGAGCATCCTCGTCGTCGGCGGCGGGGTCGCGGGGATGAACGCGTCCCTTTCCCTGGCGGACCGGGGGTTCCGGGTCTATCTCGTGGAGCGGTCCGCCGCGCTCGGCGGCGTGGCGGGGTCCATCCGGAGGACGCTGGAAAACGAAGACGTCCGGACCTACATGACGGGTCTGATCGATCGCACCATGCACCACGCAAACATCCAGGTCCTTACGCGGTCCATTATCGTGGACCACAGCGGGATGCCCGGTCTCTTCAAGACCGGCGTCCAGGTGGGGCCGCAGATGTTTTACCGCCAGGTCACGCACGGCGCGACCATCCTGGCGACCGGCGCGGTTCCGAACCGTCCCGACGAGTACCTCCTCGACCGGCACGAAGCGGTGGTGACCCAGCTCGACCTGGATCGGATGATCCAGGACCACCCTGAAAAGGTGAAGTCGTGGAAGGGCGCGGTCATGATCCAGTGCGTGGGCTCACGATGCCCCGAGAACCCGAACTGCGCGAGGATCTGCTGCCAGTCCGCCGTCAAGAACGCGCTCCGACTGCTGGAGATCAATCCGGACATCCAGATCCAGGTGCTCTACAGGGACATGCGGACGTACGGATTCCAGGAGCATTATTATCGTATGGCGCGGGAGAAGGGGGTCCTCTTCTTCCGCTATGAACCGGAGGAGAAGCCCGAGGCGAGGTCGGACGGAGCCCGTGTCCAGGTGACCTTCACGGATCCGGTCCTCGGCAGGCAGATCCGTGTCGCTGCGGATTGCCTGGCCCTCGGCACCGGTCTGGTTCCCGACGACGAGGGGATGGAGGACCTGGCCATGATCTTCCGCATTCCCCGGACATCGGACGGCTTCTTCCTGGAAGATCACATCAAGCTCCGCCCCGTGGATCTGCCGGTACCGGGGTTCTTCGTGGCCGGAACCGCCCACGGACCCAAGACGATCCGGGAGAGCATCGCCCAGGCGCAGGCCGCCGCGGGCCGGGCTCAGACCATGCTCGCCAGGGACGTCATCAACCTCGGCGGCTCCGTGGCGAGGGTGGACGGCAAAAAATGCGCCGCCTGCCTCATCTGCGTGCGGGCATGCCCCTTCGGGGTGCCCTTCATCAACGCGGACGGGTACTCGGAGATCGATCCGGCCAAGTGCCACGGCTGCGGGGTCTGCGCCGCCGAATGTCCGGCCAAGGCCATCCAGCTCATGCAGTATGAGGATGACCAGATCTCGGCCAAGCTCGACGGGCTTTTGGAAAGGATACTCTAGTGGAACGTTTCGAACCTGTCATCGTTGCCTTTTGTTGCCACTACTGCGCTTACACGGCTGCGGACGTGGCCGGGAGCATGCGGCTCAGCTATCCCCCCAACGTCCACATCATCAAGGTCCCCTGCTCGGGGAAAGTGGACGCGCTCCACATCATGAAGGCCTTCCAGAAGGGCGCGGACGGCGTCTACGTGGCGGGTTGCCTGGAAGGGGACTGCCACTTCAAGGACGGCAACATCAAGGCGTCGCGCCGGGTCGCCTATCTGAAGCGGCTTTTGGACGAGATCGGGGTCGGTCGGGAGAGGCTCGAGATGGTGACGATGTCCGCGGGCATGGGGGAGCGTTTTGCCGCCACCGCAACCGAGTTTACCGAGCACATAAGGCGTCTGGGGCCCAGCCCGGTCAAGGAACCGGCACGCGCAAGGGCCATGAAAAGAATCATGAAGGTCGCCGGATGAAGATGGAACGATGCGGCCCCGACCTCTGCGCTAGAGTGTCCAGGAGGGAAATGAAGGGGATGACAAGGAGAACGTATGATCACCGCTGAACGTAAACCGATGGAAGAGATCATGGAGTCCGTCCGGCCCTACAGCCGGATACTCCTCGTAGGCTGCAACGAGTGCGTGACGGTCTGCGCCGCCGGAGGGCGCAAGGAAGTGGGGCTCCTCTCCTCTCTGCTGCAGATGGCCTTCATGAAGGAGGGGAAGGTCCTGGAGGTCAAGGAGATCACCCTGGAGCGCCAGTGCGACCCGGAATACGTGGAGGAACTGGCCTTGGCCATCGATCAGGCCGATGCGGTATTGTCCATGGCCTGCGGATGCGGGGTGCAGGAGCTCGCGAGACGATACAAGGAAAAGCGCGTCTACCCTGCCGTCAACACCAAGTTCATGGGCGCTTCGGAACGACAGGGCGTCTGGGCCGAACGATGCCAGGGGTGCGGGGACTGCGTGCTCGGGCTCACGGGAGGGGTATGCCCCGTCGCCCGCTGCTCCAAGCGGTTGCTCAACGGACCCTGCGGGGGATCGAGCCGCGGAAAGTGTGAGATCAACCCGGATGTGGACTGCGCTTGGCAGCTGATCTGGGATCGTCTGAAGAGCCTCGGCATGGAAAGGAGCTACGAAGAAATCACCCCTGCAAAAGACTGGCGGACCAGCCGTGACGGCGGCCCCCGGAAGATCATCAGAGAGGACCTGGCCATATGAAAACCGAAAGCGCACTGGAGCGAGTCCTGGCAGCCGGCCATCCGGCGGTAACCTCCGAATGCGGCCCCCCCCGGGGCGCGCTGCCTGAAAAGATCAGGGAGAAGGCCGAGAAGCTGAGGGGCTATGTGGATGCGATCAACGTGACCGACAACCAGACGGCGGTGGTCCGCATGTCGAGCTTCGCCGCGTGTCTCATCCTCAAGCAGATAGGGCTCCATCCCATTCTCCAGATGGTCACCAGGGACCGCAACCGCCTTGCCATGCAGAGCGACATCATCGGCGCCTATTCCCACGGGATCAACACCATGCTGTGCCTCTCCGGCGACCATCCCTGTTTCGGAGATCATCCCATGGCCGCGAACGTATACGACCTGGATTCGATCCAGTTCGTCCAGATGGTCCGCAAGATGCGGGACGAGGGAAAGTTCCAGGGAGGGGACGAGATCCTGAACGCCCCCAAGATGTTCGTCGGCGCGGCCGCCAACCCCTTTGCCGATCCCTTCGAGCTGAGGGTCGCAAGGCTGGCGAAGAAGGTCAGGGCAGGGGCCGATTTCATCCAGACCCAGTGTATCTACAATCTGGAGAGATTCGGGAAGTGGATGGAGGGGGTACGGGACCGCGGGCTTCACGAGAAGGTGCACATCCTCGCAGGCGTCACCCCCCTCAAGTCGGCCGGGATGGCCAAGTACATGAAGAACAAGGTCCCCGGCATGGATGTGCCGGACAGCCTGATCAAACGGATGGCGGCGCTCCCCAAGGAAAAGCAGGCTGAAGAGGGGATCCGCATCTGCGTGGAGACCATCCAGGCCCTGAGAGAAGTCAAGGGGGTTGCGGGTTTTCACATCATGGCGATCGAGTGGGAAGAAAAGGTCCCCGAGATCGTCGAGAGGGCGGGCCTCTATCCGAGGCCCCGGTAAAGATTCAAATCGGGACAGGATAACAGGATCGACAGGATCGAATGAAAAGGGAGCTCATGTCAGATCCAATGAATTCTAAGCCGTACAGAACCCGGAAGCAGGATGTTCCTGCAGGACAAGAAGGGCACTCCGGTTTGGTTTTGGTGTTCTTCGCATCCCGTCCATCCTGTTATCCTGTCTAGTCGCATTCAACACGAGGAGGCAAACCATGGAAAGCAAGAAGCTCATTTTGGTAGTGGACGATGATCCGGACCTGGTCGAAGCCGTCTCCATGAAGCTGGAGAGTGAAGAGTACCGGGTGGCCAAGGCGTACGACGGCAATCAGGCGTGGGACAGGATCAAACAGGAAAGGCCGCACCTGATCATCCTGGACGTGATGATGCCGAACAAGGACGGGTACTCCGTGTGCAACGAGGTCAAGAAGGATCCCGCGTACAAGGACATTACGGTGGTGCTGCTTACGGCTGTGGGGGACGCGGTGCCTTCCACGAAGTTCACCCATATGGACGGCAAGACCGCCCTGGCGGATGAATTCATCCCCAAGCCGATCGATCTGGACAACCTGATGGAGATCGTCAACTACTACCGGCCGTGAAACACGCCCGGTCGGGCAGGACGGAACGGTCGATGGACAGACTCCTGGTGGAAGGGTGCAAGTTCAGGAGCGGATTGTGGCGGGTGGAGGTCCTCCACGCATCTCCTCCTGACGGGTTCCTCACGGATTTTCTTCGGATCTTCACCGAGGGCCGGATCAATCTGGAGGTCCTGATCGGCAGCCAGGCCGAGGATCGGCTGAAGCTGTCCTGCCTTGTAGCGGCAGAAGAAGGCAGCCGTGTCTCCGATCTGATCCATGCCGACCCGAGTCTCTCCACCCGCACGACCTTTCGTGCGCCTGTCGCGCTTCTGAGCATCTTTCCGCACAAGGCGGACCTCAGGGCGGTGGGGCTGGGTCTCCTGGCCCTCGCCCAAAAAGGGATATCGCTGTACGGCTTTTGCTCGTCCCTGTCCACCCTCACCTTCATCACCGACTTCACCCAGGCTGAAACCGGTCTTGATGCACTCGGAGCATGCTTTGATCTGCCGGAGTCCGCAGGAACATACGAAGGGTAAGCAAGAATCGAATGCGGGCAGGGTCCTGGAGACCAAGGCCGCCTACTGGGAGCCGCGGATAAAGACCTACGGTTTCCAAACCGTTACGGGGCTGTCCCTTCTCCAGCTGACCGCACCCCTTTCATCCGTCACCGCCTTGGGACTCGCCCTGGTCCGGTTTGGAGAAGAGGGGTTTGGATTCCACCTGGTCTTCTCCCGTTCGACGAGCGAAGGGATGGAGCTGTCCCTGCTGCTCTCCTCGGAGCAGGAAGAGAGGATCGCCCGGGGTCTTCGCTCCCTTGCCTCGCCGGGGGGCACGATCCCTCGGGTCTCCCCGGCCGAGCTCGTACTCTTTCACGGTCCCCACTTCGGTGATCGGTATGGGATCTTCCATGCCGCCGCAAGGGCCTTGGCCGCGAGGGGGGTTGCCATGTTGGCCTATGCGTGTTCGGGCTCCTCGGTCCACATCGTGGTCTCCCGTGGCCGGTCCGGAGAGGCCGTGGAGGCCCTCTCCGATGCCTTTGTGGTTCCGAGGCGACAGGCCGGCCGGACCTGAAGGGCGATAAATCATGAAGGACACCCGCTCCCCGGACGATTGGCGATCGAGAGTATTTGACTCCCTGTCGTTCCCCACCCTGATCCTCAGACCGGACAAGGTCATCGTCACGGCGAACAGGAAGTTCGTGGACAAGTACGGGACCCCGTCGGAAGACCTCGTAGGCATGACCTGCCACGAGATCTTCTACAGCTCGAAGCGGCCCTGTTCCGTGGCCACCTGCCCCCTCGCCAAGGTGCTGCAGCACGGCGAAGGCCATTCCATCCTGAGGCGGGCGGTCGGCCCTGACGGGTCGGAGTATTGGGAAGACCGGGTCTTTTCTCCGATCCTGGATGAAAACGGCAAGGTCATCTACATCCTGGAAAGCATCCGGGATGTGACCAGGGTCAAGAGCCTGGAGAGGGCGCTGAAGGAGACCGAGGAGCTGTTCGAAAAGGTCATCCAGAGCTCGGCAAGCGCGATTGTTGCGGCGGACAAGGATGGAAACGTCCTGATCATGAACCGCGCTGCCGAAGAGCTCTTCGGATACTCCCTTCCTGCGGCGGCCAAACAGAAGAACATCAGGGACTTCTATCCCCCCGGGAAGGCCAGGCAGATCATGACCCAGCTGAGGGGCGAAGGCATGGGGGGCAAGGGCAAGATCCGTTCGACCAAGGTAAACATCCTGAACAAGGACGGGGAGGAGATTCCGGTAGAGCTTTCCGCTTCCATCATCTACGAGGGGGAAAAAGAGGTGGCGACCATGGGCATCTACAACGATCTGCGCGAAAGGCTCGCGGTCGAGAAGACCCTGAAGGAAACCCAGGCGCAACTTGCCCATTCGGAGAAGATGGCCTCCCTCGGCCAGCTCTCCGCCGGAGTGGCCCATGAGATCAACAACCCCCTCACGGGCATCCTGATGTATGCGAGCATGGCCCTGGAGAAGCTGGACCAGGCAAATCCCCTGCATGAGCACCTCTCCTACATCGTAGAGGATGTGTACCGATGCAAGGGCATCGTCCACAATCTCCTCGCCTACAGCCGGCGCTCCAACCCGACCAAGGAGATCATCTCCCTCAACACCCTTGTGGATCAGGGGATGAATCTCATACGGGACCAGAGGCTTTTCGGAAACATCGCCGTGGTCAGGGATCTTTCCGAGGAGATGATCCTGGTCCACTGGGACAGAAACCAGCTCACGCAGGTGATCATCAACCTGGTCATGAACGCTTGTGCCGCCATGGCGGGGGAAGGGGTCCTCACGTTCCGGAGCTATCGGGACAAGCTCCGAAGAAAGGCCTTCCTGGAAGTGATCGACACCGGGTGCGGAATACCCAGGGAAAACCTTCCGAAGATTTTCGATCCCTTCTTTACCACCAAGGAGCCCGGGAAAGGCACAGGACTGGGTTTGAGCACCTCTTACGGCATCATCAAGGAGATGGGGGGAGACATCCGAGTCAAGGAGACGGCCCCTGGACATACGGTTTTTCTCATCGAGTTCCCCCTCTATGTCCCTTCGGACGATCCCGAGTCCGTTCAGAGGCCGACCACGCAAGAGGCGAACCAACCATGGAAATGAAAGAGTATCTTGAAAAGGTCTGTGACATCAGGGTCCTCGTCGTAGACGACGAAAAGAGGATCCGGGATGCATGTTTCTCCATGCTCAGCGGGGAGGGGCTCAACGTCGCGGTCGCAGATACCGGTTTCGAGGGGTTGAAGAAGATCGAGGCGGAGCACTTTGACATCATCCTGCTCGACCTGATGCTTCCGGGGATGAGAGGCATCGACCTTCTGAACTTCGTGAAGGGGAAGCATCCGGATACCCTGGTGATCGTCATTACCGGATATGCCACCCTCGAGCATGCCGTCGAGGCGATGAAAATGGGCGCCTATGACTTCATCTCCAAACCCTTTTCTCCCCAGGACCTCAGGGGCGTCATCGCCAAGGCGGTGGAGTATATCCGGACCCTTGAGGACATCGCCCACGAGAAGTCGCGCATGGGCGTCCTCATCAACCATATTTCGGACGGGGTGATGGCCACCGATGCGAGGAAAACGGTCGCCCTCGCAAACCCGGCCTTTCTCAATATGATCGGACACCAGGGGGGGAGCGCGGTTGGAAGCCCCGCCTCGGATCTGATCCGGAATGAAACGCTCCTGGAGATGATCGATCAGGCCCTGGCCATGCCGCCGGCCGAATTCGGTGAGATCACCCGGGAGATCACCAAGGGCGGGCGTTCAGAGTCGGAGGACACGGTCCTTGGAGTTCGATGCGTGCCGTTCAGGGACAGGATGCAGAGGAACCTGGGGACGATCACCGTGATCCATGACATCACCACCATGAAAAAAGTGGAACAATTGAAGTCGGACTTCGTCTCCATGGTGGCCCACGAGGTCAAGAGCCCGATGAACTCGGTCCTGGCCCTGGTCAAGGTGATCCGCGACGGGCTCGCCGGCAGCCTCACGGAAAAGCAGGACGAGCTCCTGGGGCGTGTTTCGGAAAAGATCAAGGGCCTCTCGGACCTGGCCGCCGAGCTCCTGGACCTCTCCAGGATCGAATCGGGACTGGTCACCCTCGAAAAGGAAAGACTCGATATCGCCCCTCTCCTCCTGGAGCAGACGGCATTCTTTGAGACCAAGGCCCGGGAAAAGGACATCACCCTTCATCTGGAGCCGCTGAAACCGCTCCGCCCCCTTCTGGCCAACCGGCGCGCCATCGAGGAGATCATCTCCAATCTCGTCACCAATGCGATCAAGTATACGCCGGGCGGGGGCCGGGTCACGATATCGGCCGATGAGGAGCAGGACTGCGTCAGGGTCAGCGTAAAGGACAACGGCATAGGCATTTCCGAGGAGAACCTCGAGCGCATATTCGAGCGTTTCTTCCGCGTAAGAGACGACCAGACCCGGTTCATCTCAGGGACCGGACTGGGCCTTGCGATCGTAAAGAGCATCGCTGAGGCCCATCACGGCACCGTGAGGGCGGAAAGCGTTCAAGGCAAGGGCACGGCCTTCCATGTGCTCCTGCCTGTCATGATGGGTTAGGGGCAAAGATCCGGTCAGAAAAAGGACGAATTGTAGAGAGGGTGCGGCCTGCGGCGACTCCGGGTAGATCACTTCAGAACGGCCTGCAATGCGTCGGCCATGAGAGATGCCGCCATCCCGACCATGACCATGCCGGCGAGGATATCCGAGATCCTGCGGTGCCTCGCCGCCACCCGTGATGCGCCTGTGCCGAGCAGCAGGAGCCCCGGCAGGGTGCCTGCTGCAAAGACGACGGTCAGCATCCCGCCCTCGACCGCCCCCCCTGCCGCCAACGCCCTGGCAAAGGCCGCAAACGAGAGACCGCACGGCAGGAGCCCCAACCACATTCCCAACAGGAGCATGCTCGCACCGTCCTTCCGTCGGCGAACCGACTCCAGGATTCTCCGGAAGCCCGGTATCCTGGACGGTGTGGAGAGGGCCATCCATCCGGGTTCCCGCAGAAGGCCGAGACGGGACAGACCCAACGAGAAGAGGAAGAGCGCCGCCACCAGAGAGAGCCCGACCTGCACCCGCACGACCCAGATGAGCGGCTCCTCTCCTCCCTTCTCCGCCAGGAGAGAGAGGCCGGCGCCGAACGTTCCCATGATGACGCCCACCGCTACGTACGTGGCTGTCCGTCCCAGGTGATAGTAGAGGTGCGAAGAGAAACGCCCGGTCATGGCCGGGAATGCCAGCACCAGCGGACCGCACATCCCCAGGCAGTGGCCCGTACCGAGGAGGCCGAGAAAGAACATCGAGGTGAGGTCCAGATGGCTCATCCGGCCGACCATCCACGAAAATGTTGGGGGTTCCGGTTCATCAGAGGTATGATGGGGAATCTAACAGATGGAGGCCCGGAGGTCCAGGTTCAGAAGATGGGACAAAGAGTTTAGACAGGATAACAGGATCTACAGGATGGCGAGAAAAGAGATCAGAGGTGCGGTCTTCTCTCCTGTAAGAGGAGTCTCGTATCGGGATAGAACCGGAAAGGCATTCTAATGGAACAACGGTCCACCCGCAAAGCGCAACGTGCGGTCTCCAATCAGACCTTACTCCTGTGTTTGTTCGCATTCGCCATCATCGTCTCCATCATCACCCCGGGGACAAGTCCGGCGGAGCGTGACGGTTCTCAGGCAGCGGTCAAAGGGCCGCGGCCCGGGCTCAAGCCTCTGACCGGCCATGGCGAAATGCAGATCGGCGAGGAAGACCGGTGCCCGGTCTGCGCCATGCGCCCCATTCGGTACCCCAAGTCGTCCTGTGCGCTTCAGTTGAAGGACGGAAGGACTTTCTACTTCTGCGCTACGGGCTGCATGATCCGCGCCTGGATGCACCCGGAGGTCTATCTGGGCGTGGAAAAAACCCAACTCAGACTCCCCCTGGTCAGGGAATATTTCACGGGCAGGCAGATGGATGGACGGCAGTTGGAGTGGGTGGCCGGGTCGGATATCGTCGGCCCTATGGGACCGGCACTCGTTCCGGTCGACGGAGAAAAGGAATGCGAGACATTCAGGAGACGGCACGGAGGCAAGGCGGTGTTCAGACTCGATCAGCTGGACGACGCGCGGTGGCGGGAGCTTACGGGGAAGGATCCCTGATGTTCAGGGTCGACAGGGATTCCGATGAAGGCAAGCACGACCGGCTGGGGCTTTCGGCCTTTTTGCTGAAAACCATTCTGATCTTTTCCTCCCTGGTTCTGCTCCTGCTGGTCTCGGGCTCCGTTCTCCGAACTCCCGTCGACATGCAAGCTGGCGCAGCGCTGTTCCGGAAACTGGGGCTGTCGGCCCCCGCCCTGATCCGCTCCGGAAGAGAGGCCAGAAACCCCGACGGCATGGACCGTCGGGTGGATTTGAGGATCTCCCCCCTTTTCCCCTTGCCTGATCCGGACCCGGCCGGACTGATCTTCGGGGGGCCGGGGAAGAATGGAATATCGGAATGGTGAATGATGGAATGGTGAGAGATCCGGAACCCATGCCCGACGGCTGAAGCCGGGCAACGGTCTTCAAGACCCATGATTCCACCGTCTCACCATTCCATCATTCCAGACTCATGGGATCGCCATGAACGGCTTCCGCCTCCTCAAACCGATCCACCTCTGGGCCATGAGGGATATCCTCAGACGACCCGGCGAATCCTTCCTCCTTGCCGCGGCCCTGTGTCTGATCGTCACCATCTGCGGCACGGCACTTCTCCTCACCCAGTCCCTATCGTACACCGCGCGCAAGATGATCGAACTCGCCCCCTCCCTGGTGGTCCGAAAGATCGGCCTCGCCGGCTGGGAACCCATTCCCGAGAGGGCGGCGCTGGATGCCGCCCATTCCGTGACCGGCGTTGCCGCGGCAAGGGCTAGGGTCTGGGGACTCGCAGCAGGACCTGAGGGACCCGTTACGGTAGTGGCTGCTTCCGCGGGAGTGGAGACTCTCCCGACGGATGCCGGGATCGGCCCATTGCCGATGGAGGGGGAAGCGATCATCGGAGATGGGGTCGGGCCCATGAGGGCGGGGGAGTCCCTGCCGCTCGCCGGGGCGACCTCCATGGTCTTCAAGGTAGCCGGCCGATTCCCGGTGGAAACCGCAATAGCGGCCCACGATCTTGTTCTGTTGAACAAGAGCGACGCCATGCGGCTCCTGGGCCTGCCCGAGGGATTTGCCAGCGACCTGGCCGTTCATGTTTTCAGTGATGAGGAGCAAACCGCCATCTTGCCCGATCTTTCTGCGGCCTTTCCGTGGCCGGTCAGGGTGGCGAACCGGCGTGAGACGGCGGGCTATTACTCGTCCTCCTTCCTGCGGCGGGGCGGCCTGGTCGCCATCACCCTGATCCCTTCCCTCCTGGCCCTGACCCTTCTCCTCTTTTACTCCGTGAGGGAACGGGGAGGCCGAGCGCACGAGGTCGGTCTTCTGAAATCCCTGGGATGGACAACGGCGGACATCGTGAAGGTTCAGGTCACGAGATCTCTCCTGATCGGGTTGCCGTCTGCGGCGATCGGGAGCCTCGTCTCCTACATCCTCGTACTGTGTCCGGGAACGAGATTGCCGGGCGGGATCTTTTTCGGATGGGACAGGACCCCTCCCGCCCTGTACCTCGATACAGCCGGCGCGGTTCTGGTGCTGGCGGAGATCGCCTGCCTCGTCCTCGTGCCTTATGCGGCCTCCGCCTTATGGCCTGCGTTGAAAAGCGCGGCTGCAGACCCGCAGGCGCTCATCGAAGAGAAGCCATGAAGGAAATCGCCTGCCGAAACCTTTGTTTCTCGAGGACCGGGCCCGGCCGGCGAAACGGGGGCATTCTGGAGGGGGTGAACTGCTCGTTTCCGGCCGGAGAGGTCTCCCTCATCACGGGGATCACAGGGGCGGGAAAGAGCACGCTCCTGCATCTCCTTGCCGGTCTGTTCCGGCCGACCAGCGGCGAAGTCCATGCGGACGGGGTTCCGGTGTCGAGGTGGGTGACCGCACACAAGGACCTCTGGCGGAGGAAGACGGGCATCGTCTTCCAGCAGCCCCATCTCATGATGGAGCTGACCGGGCTTGAGAACGTGATGCTGCCGCTGATCCCCCGGGGGTCGAGCCTTCCGAAGATCAGGCGCGCCGGGATGGAGTCCCTGGAGAGATTGGGGGCGGCCCACCTGGCGGGAGAGGTGGTGAGCGGTTTGTCAGGGGGCGAGAGGCAGAAGATCGCGATTGGAAGAGCCCTTGCAGTCGGGCCGGAGGCGCTCTTCGCAGACGAACCGACAGCGCACCAGGACGACGGATCCGCGAAGTCGGTGCTCGATGTCCTGCACCAGGAATCCGGAGAAGGCTGCATTGTCGTGATCGTCGCCCACGATCACCGGGTCCTGGAGAGCGGGATCGCGAAACGACACTTTACGATTGAACACGGGAGGGTCCACGAGATCCCATGACGGCGCACCCCGTCATCCTCGCCGTGATTGTCCTGGACGGGCTCTCACTCTTTTTTCTCTTCCGGGCCGCTGCAGGGGCGGTTGGGATCGAGGCCTACTGGTCCCCCGGTTCGAGCACACGTCGACAGATCAGGCTGGAGACATCGTATGAGACGGGCGCCATCTCGGCCCGAGCGGCCCTGGCCCTGCTCACGGTTTCCACGCTGATCCTCGTATGGGGGGTCACGAACGTTCTACCGGAGATCGTACCGGGCGCCATGTGCGGCACCGGTGTGCTCCAGGCCACCACCGGCCGGGGAGGGAGGGCCTTCCTTTTCAGGTTCACGGCGACGGCCCTGCTGTACCTATGGTCCCTGTTCGAAGGCCTCAACAGGAGCCGACCCGATTTTCCGCTCGCGGGGCTGAATGCGAGGATGCTCCTGCTCGCGGCCCCTTTTGCCTCCCTCGCCTTTCTGGACACGTTCACCGCTTTCAACTCCCTGGATGTCCATAGGCCCGTGGATTGCTGCACGGTGGTGTACGACCGGTTGTCGGAGGGGGGAAGGGTTCTGCCGTCACTGGAGATGGATGGAAGGGGATGGGCACTCCTTTTCGCGGGGGCCACATCCCTGATGGTCCTTTTCGGGGTTGCGGCCCTTTCGGCCGGGGCCGAACGGTTCGGCAGATTCTCCGCGGCCGCAGCCTTCATCTCCCTTTCCTGGGGTCCCGTAGCGGCAGTGGCCCTTGTCCGCGTCTTCGCCGGCTACGTCTACGAAGTGACCCATCACCACTGTCCATGGTGCCTCTTTCTGCCGGAGCATGGATTCGTGGGTTTTCCTCTTTTCCTGGTGCTGGGCGGGGCCTTTATCCAGGGGCCCGCGGCCTATGGCGTTTACCGGGTATCACGAGGCCACCCCGACCTCCGGAAGGCCGGCGCTCGGAGGGGCAGGAGGGCCCTCATTTGGATGATCGTCCTCGCGGGCCTCTTCACGATCGTGGCCGTATGGCCTGCGGTTTCATGGCGCATCCGATTCGGTGTATGGATGGGATGACCGGGCCAACTCTTCCACGACCGGAGGTTCCGTGGAGTGGTTGTATATCCGGACCGGTCCGTGGCGTAGCATGGCCGCCGCCGCCCTTTCGGCCGCCTCGTCCTCGGCAAAGACCGTCACGATCATCCCCTTCGGGTCCACGTTGGCGTAGTATCCCCGGACCTCCGGGGCTTCCTCGCCGAAGAATTCCTCCATGCTCTGGAAGAGCCTGCCCGCTTCCCTGCTTGCCTCGCCCCCTGCCTGCATCCTGATGAGCTCCAGGTCCTCGTGTCTGAACCCGCGCCGGGTGAGCTCCTTCATCAGCGCTTTGGCCTCCTTGTGATCGGCCACCAGGCCTACGATCGTTTTCACGGCTTCCCCCTTTCAGGCAAACAAGGTCAAACATAAGGGATTCAGCGGCGACCAGGGAATGGAACGGGCAATCAAGAGGCAGTGGGTGTTCGCGTTCGGACTTCGGCTTCCCGGAAACGGGACGACCGGGCAAAACGGTGGAGCCCGCGGGGCCGTCCCCGGGCTTAGCACATGTTAACCGATGCTCTGATGAAATAGAAGGTAGGTCAATCCTGTAAATTGGAGCCGAGGTGTTGCTGATGGCCGGAGCGAAGGGCTGCCGCGACGTTTCGGCCCGGGTTGACCCGCCGCACCTCGGCCTGTAGTATCTTCTCTGGAGCACCTATGATGAAGAGGAGCGATGCACTCACCGTCCACTTCCACCCCCTTCTTGCCCGCTGGTTTTCCGAGACCATGGGCAGGCCGACGGACCTCCAGGAGGAGGCCTGGCCCCTCATTGCAGGGGGCGAGCATCTCCTCATTACCGCCCCCACAGGCAGCGGGAAGACCTTCGCCGCCTTCCTCTGGGCGATCGATCGACTGATCACGGGGACGTGGACGCCCGGGAGGACAAGCGTCCTCTACATTTCGCCGCTGAAGGCCCTGAACAACGACATCCGGCGGAACCTCCTCTCCCCGCTGGAGGAACTGGAGCGGAGGTTCGAACAGGAGGGGGTCCCGTTTCCCCGGATCCGCGTCCTGACGAGGAGCGGGGACACACCCCCTTCCGACCGCCGCCGCATGCAGCGCCACCCCCCGGAGATCCTGATCACCACCCCGGAGAGCCTCAACATCCTTCTCAGCTCCCCGGGGGGCAGGATGACCCTGACCTCGATTCTGACCGTCATCCTCGATGAGATCCATGCCGTGGTGGGCACCAAGAGAGGGACCCATCTCATCACGGCCGTGGACCGGCTGGTCCCCCTTGCGGGCGAGTTTCAGCGCATTGCGCTCTCCGCCACGGTCGAGCCCCTCCGGATCGTTGCGGAGTTCGTAGGGGGTCTCCGCTCTGAGGGAAATCTCCGTTATTCTCCCCGGACGGTACGCATCCTCCGATCCTCCATTCGGAAACGCTATAGCATCCGGGTCCTCCATCCCGAAACCCTGCCCGAGGGAAAAGAGTCGTTCTGGTTGCCTTTCGTCGATGAGATCAAGACCATCGTCGCGAGGAACCGCTCCACCCTGGTCTTTGCCAACAGCAGGAGGCTCTGCGAGAAGATCACCCATCTGATCAACCTCGGGGAGGAGAAGCCCCTGGCCTATGCCCATCACGGATCCCTTTCCCGGGAGATCCGCGCCGAGGTCGAAGCCAGGCTCAAGGGCGGCGAGCTGAAGGCGATCGTGGCGACCAATTCCCTCGAGCTCGGAATCGACATCGGCGCACTGGATGAGGTGGTCCTGATCCAGTCGCCCCCTACCCTCTCTTCGGCCATCCAAAGGATCGGCCGCGCCGGGCACAGGGTGGGGGAGACCAGCAGGGGGACGGTACTCCCTACCCACCCTCAGGACTTCGTCGAGGCCGCGGTCATGGCGTCGGGTGTGATGAACCATGACATCGAACGGACAAGACCGGTGGAATCCCCCCTGGACGTGCTTGCCCAGATCATCATCTCCATGACCGGCGCCGAAGTCTGGGACATGGACCGGCTCTTTGAGCAGATCAAGGCGAGCTACCCCTACCGGAACCTCTCGCGCAAGCATTTCGATCTGGTGTTGAACATGCTGGCGGGCCGATTCGCGGCGACGAGGGTGCGGGAGCTGGAGCCGCGGATCTCCATCGACCGCATGGACAACACCGTGACCGCGAGGAAAGGAGCGGTTCAGGCCCTTTATTCATCGGGCGGGACCATCCCCGATCGGGGGTACTTTCACCTCAGGCATCTCCAGCACAATGCAAAACTGGGCGAGCTCGACGAGGAATTCGTCTGGGAGGCGAAGGTCGGGCAGGTCTTCACCCTGGGCACCCAGAACTGGAGGGTTGAGCGGATCACCCACAACGATGTGTTCGTCCTGCCCGCAGACCCGCGCAAATCCGTCCCTCCCTTCTGGAAGGCCGAGGAGAACCTCCGGGATTTCCATTTTTCCACCCGGGTGGCCGAGTTCCTCGAAGAGGCCGATGAACGTCTGGGAGAAAAGGGTTTTGAGAGCAGCCTCTGCAGGAACCACTTCATGGACAGGGTCGGTTCGGACCGCCTGGTCCGGTTCCTGAGGCGACAGAAGGAGGTCACCGGCCGTTCGCTCCCCCATCGTCACCACCTCCTGGTGGAGTCTGTCCACGCCGGACCGGGCGGATATCCCGGCACACAGGTGGTGCTCCACACCCTGTGGGGAGGCCGGGTGAACCGACCGTATGCCATGGCCCTGGAGGCGGCTTGGGAGTCCCGTTTCGGCCGTCGTCTGGAGCTCTTTTCGAGCGACGACTGCCTCCTGCTCCAGCTGCCCCACGATATCGGGGGTGAGGAGATCCTCTCCCTGGTGACCGAAGCCAACGTGCAGCGGTACCTGAAGCAGCGGATCGAAGGATCGGGTTTCTTCGGCGCCCGGTTCAGGGAGTGCGCCGGCCGTGCGCTCCTCCTGCCGCGCCGCAGGTTTAACGAACGCATGCCCCTCTGGCTCAGCCGGCTCCGGTCCCAGAAACTGCTGGATTCCGTGCTCCCCTTTGAGGACTTCCCCATCCTGCTCGAGGCATGGCGCACATGTCTGAGGGATGAGTTCGACCTGGAGGGGCTCCTGCTGGTCCTCTCCGAGATCGAGTCCGGCGCGATCCGCTGGAGCGAGACCCGGACGGCCGGCCCCAGCCCCATGGCGCAGGGGGTCACCTGGCCGCAGATCAACCGGTACATGTATGAGGATGACCGGATGCGGTCCGGGAAGGGCTCCAGACTGAGGTCCGACCTGATCCGGGACGTGCTCTTCGCCCCTGAGCTGCGGCCCTCGGTCTCTTCCGATCTGGTCAGGGTGTTTGAACGGAAACGGAAGCGTGTTGCCGTCGGCTATGCTCCGGACACGCCTCAGGACCTCCTGGAGTGGGTAAAAGAGCGCGTGCTGATCCCGTGGGCCGAGTGGGAAACCCTCCTGGAGGCCGTTCGGAGGGATCATGGCATCGACCCTGACGCCATCCTCTCTCCCATCGGACGAAAACTGATCCGGATCCTCCCGCCCCGGGCTGCCGGTCCCCTGGTCGGTTCCGTCGAGCAGTTCCCCGACCTCCTGAAGGGGTTCTACGAGGGAGAAGAGGTGGCCACGGCGCCCGTCGCGCCTGCCGAAACAGATCCTGTCTCGCGCCCGCGAGATCCCTCGAAGCCGGACGCCGATGACACCTTCACCTCCCTCCTCTCCAGCTGGCTCTCCTTCCTGGGGCCGGCGACCCCCGACCATCTTCAAACGACCTTGGGGTTGGACCCGGTTCGGCTCGAGGCGGCGTTGGGGGATCTTGCAGATGCCGAGAGGCTCGTTACCGGCGCGCTGATCAAGGACTCCACCGAAGAAACCCTCTGCGACGCCGAGAATTTTGAAATCCTCCTCAGGATGGCCCGTGCGGAGGCGCGGCCCGCATTCGAGCCGCTGCAGCCGCAGCAGCTCCAGCTCTTCCTGGCCATGCACCAGGGACTCGTGCGCAGGCAGACCGGCACAGACGCGCTCTTCCGGAGGCTCGAGCAGCTTATGTGCTACTGTGCACCTGCAGGCGCATGGGAGTCGGAGATCCTTCCCGCCCGGATGGGAGGGTACGACCCTTCGTGGCTCGACTCCATCCTCCAGACGAGCGACCTGGCCTGGCGAGGCGGGGAGAATCGCCGGGTCTGCTTTTTCTTCAAGAACGACCTGGACCTGATCGGACCCGGGGCAGGGGAAAAGCCCCTGGATGAGACCGGCCCCCGGGGTTTGTTCCCGGACGCGAGGGCGAAGTACGACTTCTCGACCCTCCTCAGGATGACGGGATCGAGACCCTCGGAGCTGTCCGAGAGACTCTGGGCCGGAGTGTGGAAGGGCAGGCTGAGCAACGATTCTTTCATGGCCCTTCGCCGAGGTATCGAGAGCGGCTTCGAGGTGTTTGAATCAGCGATGCAGGAACGGCAGGGGGTTCAAGCCGGCCTCCGGTCCCGCTTCTCACGTTGGAGGGCGGGCCTCCCCTTCCCGGGGAACTGGTACCTGCTGGCCGCACCGCCCATGGAAGAAGACCTGATCGGGAAGGAGGAGCGGAACAAGGACCGGGCGCGGATCCTGCTCGACCGCTACGGGATCCTCTTCAAGGAACTGCTCCGGAACGAGCTTCCTCCGTTTCGCTGGTCATCGGTCTTTCGGGCGCTCCGGTTGATGGAGCTTTCCGGGGAGGTGCTGACCGGGTATTTTTTTCATGGGATCCCCGGTCCTCAATTCATCTCCCACGAGGCCTTTCGGGCCCTTCAGAGGATCTCGGGGGAAGATTCCGTTTACTGGATCTCCGCCACCGACCCCGCCTCCCTGTGCGGAGTCCCCCTGCCGCCCCTGAAAGGGAGGTTCCCCAGGAGGTTGGCAGGGACTCACCTCGTCTACAGGGGAGACCTTCCGCTCCTGGTTTCCCATCAGAACGGCAAGAAACTCACCTTCCAAGTTCCGCCGGACGATCCCTCCGTCCCGGCCTGCCTCGAGTTCCTCCGTCTCCTCTTGAACCGGAGCTTCCAGCCCCTGCGCCGTATCGCCGTTGAAAGCATCAATGGGAGACCCGCAGGGAAGAGCCCCTACCTGGCGGTCCTGCGCACCCTCTTCGACCTGTCGGTCGATCACCGGAAAGTCATCCTCTACGCCAGACATGCCTGAAGGCTCCTAGGCCGCGCCCCCCCTCCTCCTCATTTCTCCTGAACTCCACCAGAGCTTTGTCGTTCACGATCCACGCTTCACGTTCACGGTTCCACGATCTCCCCAAACCTTGACCTCACCCCAAGAGCGCTTATCATTTATTCATCATTGAATTGAGGAGCGATTATGGAGCGGAAGTGTCGGGGCCAAGTCTGCCTGGAATCGTGGGGTTCCGATGTCCAATGGACACGCTTCGGAAAGACCTGGCGCCCTCCCACGGATGTGTACGAGACCGACCTCAACATCGTGATCAAGGTCGAGCTGGCGGGGATGACCGAGGATGAGTTCGTGATCCGTTTCGAGGGCCCCAACCTCGTTATCGCCGGCACCAGGCGCGACGTGACCCTGAAGCTGAGATATCGGCAGATGGAGATCTTCTGCGGGGATTTTCGCACCAGTGTACCTGTGGAGGACATCGTCGACAAGAACGGGGTCACCGCCTCTTACGCGGACGGGTTCCTGATGGTGGTGCTGCCCAAGACGGGTACCCCGCTCAATCGGGAGTAATTCTCTTGCGGCGGCCGAAGCGGCCCGTTCTTGGACGCAAACGCTTCGCTCGTATTCCGCCCTCATGCAAGGAGGAAGAAAATGCCGGCATCTGCGGCAGCCAACAAGCCGAACGACCCAGGGGGGGAGCAACATACCATGTCGCACCTGATCCCTGAGGAGTTGCCTATTCTGCCCGTGAGGGGTCTCGTCGTCTACCCGATGATGACCATCCCTCTAACGATCGGACAGCCTCGATCCATTCGACTGGTCGACGAGGTGGTCGTGGGTGACCGCCTCATCGGGCTGTTTGCATCCAAAGACCCTGCGGTGGAGCAGCCGTCGCCCGACCAGCTCTACACCATGGGCACGCTCGCCATGGTCCACCGCCTGATCAAGGCGCCCGATGGGACCATGCGGGTCCTCTGCCACGGCGTGAAGCGGATCCGCATCGAACACTGGGCCACGGAGGAGCCGTTCCTCAAGGCCAAGGTATCCGAGGTGCCTGAACCTGCTGCGAGGGGGGGGGTGGAGACGGAGGCCCTGACACGCAACGTGATGGACCTCTTCAGCCGCCTCGTGGCCCTCATGCCGAACCTGCCCGAAGAGCTGATCACGGCGGCCTCCAACCTCGACGACCCGCTCCAACTGGCTTACCTGGTGAGCACCAGCATCCGCATGGAGATCACCGAGGCGCAGGCCATCCTGGAGATCGACCTGGTGACGGACAAACTGAGGCGTCTCTACTCCATCCTCCTGCGCGAGCTGGAGGTACTCGAACTGGGCAAGAAGATCGAAAACGAAGCCCAGTCGGAGATCGGAAAGGTGCAGCGCGAGTACTACCTGAGGGAGCAGCTCAAGGCCATCTACAAGGAGCTCGGCGAAGGGGGAGAGCAGCTGGCCGAGGTCGAGGACCTGCGCAAGAAGATCGAGGAAGCGCGAATGCACGAGGAGGCCGAAAAGGAAGCCATGCGGGAGTTGACCCGCATGGAGAGGCTCTCCCCTTCCTCCCCGGAGTACGGTGTGATCCGCAATTACCTGGATTGGATGATCTCGCTTCCCTGGGCCGTCTCCACCGAAGACGTGCTCGACATCGCCCATGCCCGGAGCATCCTGGACGAGGACCACTATGACCTCGAGAAGATCAAGGATCGCATCCTGGAGTTTCTCTCCATCCGGAAGCTGCGGTTGGAGAGGGTGGAGGAGCGAAAGAACGAACCGGCCGCGTCCGATCAGATCCGGCGGGAGCGCGAAGGGGTGATCCTCTGTTTCGTAGGCCCACCCGGCGTCGGGAAGACGTCCCTGGGGCAGTCCATTGCGCGGGCGCTGGGCCGAAAGTTCATGAGGATGAGTCTCGGCGGGGTGCATGACGAGGCCGAGGTCCGGGGCCACCGCCGGACCTATATCGGCGCCATGCCCGGGAGGATCATCCAGGCCATGCGGCGGGTGGGTTCCAAGAATCCGGTGATCATGCTGGACGAGGTGGACAAGCTGGGCGCAGACTGGCGGGGGGATCCTTCTTCGGCCCTCCTGGAGGTGCTCGACCCGGAGCAGAACCGCGATTTCCGGGACAACTACCTGGACGTCTCCTTTGACCTGAGCCAGGTGATGTTTATCACCACGGCCAATGTCCTGGACACCATTCCGGGCCCCCTGCGGGACCGTATGGAGATCCTGGAGCTGTCGGGATACACCGACGAGGAGAAGCTGCATATCGCGAAGGGATACCTGGTCCAGAGACAGATCCTCGAAAACGGGCTGCGTTCCGGAGAAGTGACCTTCAGCGATGAGGCGATCCTGCGAATCATTCGCGATTACACCCGGGAGTCAGGGGTCCGGAACCTCGAGCGCAAGATCGGCGCAGTGTGCAGGAAGGTCGCCACCCGGATCGCCGAGGGGAAGGTCCGGTCGGCCCACGTCGATCCGTCGGACGTCTCGGAGTATCTGGGCAAACCGGGCTTCTTCTTCGAGGCGGCCGAACGGACCGAGATCCCCGGCGTTGCCACAGGTCTTGCGGTCACGCCGGTCGGAGGGGAGATCCTGTTCGTGGAAGCGGCCAAGATGCCGGGGCAGAAGGCATTGACCATCACGGGACAGCTGGGAGAGGTCATGAGGGAGTCCGCACAGGCCGCTCTGAGCCTGATCCGCTCCCAGGCGGGCAAGCTGGATTTCGACCCCGGCTTCTTCAGCACGAGCGACATCCATATCCACGTGCCGACCGGCGCGGTGCCCAAGGACGGCCCTTCGGCCGGGGTGACGATTGCGACGGCCCTGGCCTCCCTCTTGACGGGCCGTCCTGTGAGGGCGGACGTGGGGATGACCGGCGAGATCACGCTGCGGGGGCAGGTGCTCCCGGTCGGAGGGATCAAGGAGAAGGTCCTGGCCGCGCACAGGGCGGGGCTCCGGATCGTGATCCTTCCCAAGCGAAACGAGAAGGATCTGGACGATCTGCCGGAGGAGGTGAGGAAGGAGATGCAGTTCATCCTCGCCGACCGGGCCGAGGAGGTGCTCACGGCCGCGCTGAGGAACGAACACAGACAGAACTAACCCTTCCGCAACATGGTCAGGAGCATCCTGAAACGCTTCTCGGCCCGGACCGCGTGCGGTACGCCGGCGGGCATGAGCACGAGCTGCCCGCCGGCGACAATAACGGGTTTTCCCCCGATCACGAACTCGCCTTCCCCCTCGATCACCTGGACCAGCGCGTCAAAGGGCGCGGTGTGCTCGCTCAAGCCCTGGCCCCCGTCAAAGGCAAACAGGGTGACGGTGCCGGCGCTGTTTTCGATCAGGGTCCGGCTCACGACCGCCCCTTCGCCATAGTTCACGAGCCCCGACAGGTCGTAGGGCTGCGCCCCCTGAATCCTAGGTTTTTCTTCGGCCATCTTCCTTTCCTTTCCAGCCGCACCGCTCTGCGGCTTTGCTTCTCTTTAACCGTCACGTAAAGGATAGCTACAGATCGCCCTCTTGTCATCCTCACCTCTTTCCAAAGCCCGCTGGACCCGTTCAGAGGAATCGCTTGATTCACCGGCCTGCCCCCATTATATTTGCTGTGACTGAATGAGGTTGTCGGGTCATTCCTGGACGTCATGGCCGGGAATATTAGAAAAGTCTTGTATCCCAGATCGGAGGCAGCGTGAAAACCAAGTTTTTCGTCATCGGGGCGTCGGTGTTCGTGATCCTGGCGGGAGCCGCGATCTTTTATTTCCTCTTGGCGGGCGGGTCCGGCGGAAAGGCCCTGGCCAGCGTGAACGGGGAGAAGATTACCGTTGAGCAGTTTCTCCAGGAGGTGGAAAAGGTAGAGGAACCGACGCGCGGGATGGTCAAGGAGAACCCCGCCGAATTCCTGGACATGATGATCATGAAAGCCCTCGTCCTCCAGGAGGCAAGAAAGCAGGGCTTCCACCCCGGCAAGGAAGAGAAAGGGGAAGAAGGGGCCATCCAGGGCTTCCTGCAGAAGAAGTTCTCCTCTCCGCCCGCCGTGAGCAAGGAAGAAGTGGACGAGTTTTACGAACTGTACAAGGAACAGCTGGGTGGAGCAAACCGCGAGCAGATCGCACCCATGCTCGAGCAGGTCATCCAGCAGCAGAAGCAGGAACAGGAGTACGTCCGCTACCTCCAGGAGATCCGGGACAGGGCGGCGGTCGAGATCAACAAGGAACGCCTCGAAGCGATCACCCCGAAACCCTCGCCCGAAGCGGCCACCAACACCCCGGAGGAACTCGCCGGCGCCCTCAAGAGCGGCAAGCCGGTGCTGGTCGATTTCGGGGCCAACTCATGCCCCCCCTGCCGACAGCTGCGCCCGATCCTCGATGAGATCAGGAAAGAACAGGCAGGGAGGCTGGAGGTCCTGGTGATCGACGTCTACAAGCATCAGAACCTCGCCGGTGACTACGGCATCCAGGTCATCCCCACCCTGGTCTTCTTCGACGCGAACGGTAAGGAAGTTCTACGCCAGCAGGGATTCATGCCCAAGACCGTTCTGATGGAGCAACTGGCCAAGATCGGGGTGAGCTAGTGCTCTTCCGGAGCGTCTACCGCTCCGGATTCGTGCGGTGAGATTTCAGGAATCAGCCTGAATTCAGAAGGAGTTCGATATGGATCCCAACGACATCCATGATGTGATCATCCTGGGAGGAGGACCCGCGGGCCTTAGCGCAGGGATCTACGCCCTTCGCGCGACCTTGAAGACCGCCCTGGTTGAGAAAGGGCTTCCCGGCGGACAGATCGCCCTGACCGATACGGTGGAAAACTACCCCGGTTTTGAAAGCATTACCGGTATGGAGCTTTGCCAGAGGTTCCTGGATCATGCCAAGTCCTATGGTCTCGAGGTCATACAGCAGGAAGCCACGGCGGTTGAACCGGGAATCGAATACCATAGCGTCCAACTGGCAGACGGCAGGACGCTGCGCTCCCACGCCGTGATCCTGGCGGTCGGAGGCTCCCACCGGAAGCTGAACGCACCGGGTGAAGATGATTATCTCGGCAAGGGCGTATCCTACTGTGCCACCTGCGACGGTTTCTTCTATCGGGATAAAACGGTCGTGGTCGTGGGCGGCGGGGATACGGCTGCCGAAGAGGCCCTTTACCTGGCCAAGATCGCGGAGAAGGTCTACCTCGTTCACCGCCGCGACGAACTTCGGGCGAGCAGGATCCTGCAGCAGCGGCTCCTGGCGGAGTGCAAGATCGAGATCCTGTGGAACACGGTGGTGACCGCCATCAACGCGGATGCGGAAGGCGTGAACGGTATCGAACTGAAGGACGTCCGGACCGGCCAGACGCGCACCCTGCCCGCCTACGGCATCTTCATATTTGTGGGGTTCCTCCCCAACCGGTCGCTGGTGCCTGCCGGAGTCAAGTTGAATGCCGAAGGGTATGTCATGGCCGACGAGAAGTGCGAAACCAGTATCCCCGGGATCTTTGTCGTAGGCGACCTGAGAGAGAAGTACGCCAAGCAGATCGTGCTGGCCGCCGCAGACGGCTGCACCGCCGCCCTCGCCGCCGCCCACTACGTGGAAGGCAAGAAGTCCGCCGCAGTGTGCGCCGTTCCTCCTTCCACGCAAACCGTCTCCGGTTGAGGGACATGAGCAAGTATCGGGAGATTACCGAAGCGAGGACATTGCTGGAGTTGCCTGAATCGGCGACCCTGGAAGAGGTCAAGTCCCATTACAGGATGCTCCTCACCAGGTGGCACCCCGACAGAAGCGGCGGCCGGAACAGGGAGCAATGCAACGACATGACGCGAAGAATCATAGCGGCTTACAGGACCCTCGTCGCCTACTGTGCCGAATACAGATTTTCTTTTGCGGAACAAGAGGTCAAGAAGTACCTATCACCCGAAGAGTGGTGGTTCGAGCGTTTCAACGATCCTTTACACGGAGGGACGGCGAAAAGCGGTAATCCACGGCAGTCACCGCACAGGGGGGGAATGAAATGAAGGTCCTGGACGGGCGACCTCTATGAGCTTGCCATGGAAGCCGACAAGGTGATCCCCTCTTCATGAACAGACTCCTTCAAACCTGGGCCGAGCGGCTCGCGAATGCAGGCAGCCACGCCTCCGACACGCCGGACCAGCGACTCCGCAAAGCCATCCTGGTTTTTCTCGCGAGCATCTACGGCATCGCCGGGCTGCTCTGGGGGATCTCGTACATGGCCCTGGACCTGACGATCCCCGCCATGATCCCCCTCGGCTATTCCGTCATCTCCGGGGCAAGTCTCTACTTCTTCTTCCGCACCAAACAATTCGAACGCTTCCGATTCATCCAGTTGCTGCTGATCCTTTTTCTGCCCTTTCTGGTCCAGTACAGCCTCGGCGGTTTTTCATCTTCGGGCACCGTGATGATCTGGTCCATCCTCTCCCCCATCGGCGCACTCATGTTTGCAGGAACGCGCCAGGCCCTGTTCTGGTTCATCTCCTTCCTGGCCCTCATGCTCGCCTCCGGCATTCTTGCCTTCCGCGTGGAGGGGGATCCCGTCCCTGTTTCCGAGACGACGAAGACCATGTTCTTCATCATGAACCTCGGAGGGGTATCCGTCATCTTCTACATCCTCCTTCGCTATTTCGTGCGGGAGCGGGAGCAGGCCATGGCCGTCCTGGATCAGGAACACCGCAGGGTGGTCCGGGAAAAGGAGCGGCTCGACAAGATCAAGAACGTGATGGCCAACTTCGTGCCGGAGACCATGAAGACGATCATCGAAAAGAATCCCGAAGAGACGCGCATGGACAGGTATGCTCAGGAAGCGACCGTCCTCTTCCTGGACATCGAAGGGTTTACGAACCTGCTGCAGACCCATTCCACGGAAAGGATCACTCGGGCCATCGAGACCTATTTCTCCGTCTTCTACGACATCCTCCAGAAATACGGAGGCGACATTAATGAAACGGCAGGGGACGGCATGATGGTCATTTTTCTGGAAAGGGATCCCCTCACACGCGCACAAAACGCCATCCAGGCTGCGCGGGAGATCCGGGATCGATGTCTCGCTATATCCAAGTCGAACGAACAGGACCTCTTTCCCATCCAGGTGAATATCGGCATCTGTTCGGGGGAGGTGCATATCGGTCCGACCAAGATCAAAGGGACCAGGGGAGACCGCTGGACGTTCACCGCCTCGGGCCCCGTCACGGTCATGGCTTCGCGGCTGTCCGACTACGCCGACGGCGGGCAGATCCTGGTGGGAGCCGGGACCGCGATGCTTGTCGAAAAGTTGTTACCCCTGGCGCCGCTCGGTAAGATCGAGTTGAAGAACTTCAAGCACCCCGTGAATGCCTATCAGGTCGTTGGTTAGATCCCAAATCCACCGTCAAACTTCCGCCTTGTTCCGTGAAACCTGCCGGTTGGGGGGTTTTCCCGATTCACCAGCAGGCGTCAGATGCAAGCAGCGCCCGACAGCCCGAGGAGCGAGTCGTACAGGCCGGTACGTCGCAGCGACGAGGGACGAGGGCAACGGTGCAGATGACGCTTGATGGTGAATCGGGGTAGATATCCATGTCTTGACGCCGGAGGCCTTCCGCGAAAGGACAAAGGCGGGGGGAGGGGGTAAAAGAGGCATTCGGCTGCCCTGGTTCATATTCTGATCTTGGCCTTGCGGATAAGCAGATCCGCGACGATACCCGCCCCGAACGCCCACGCCATGTTCGGCACCGCCAGTGCGATCCCTGTGATCAGCAGGGCCACGAAATACTCTTCATTCGTCTTCAGGCTCCGCACCAGAGGGCATAGCTCGAGGCCTGCGAACACCAGAAGCACCCCAAGGACGGAATTGGGAATCATGGCCAGGATGCTGAACCCCAGCTCCCCGAACGCCAGGGCCAGGATCACGAAGAAGGCCCCGATCATGACCGGGGCACCGCCGGTCCTCGCCCCGAAACGGTAGTGGGCGGCCAGGCCGCCGGTTCCATGGCACATGGGGACAGCCCCGAAGAAGCCCGCAGGCAGGTTGGCGAGCCCCATGGAGAGGGCGAACCTGCCCGCCCCGCACCTGTTCAGAAGGGGGCTCTTTGGGAAAAGCGTGGTGCACGTGTCGGCGGTCCCCACGCAGGCGTTCCCGATGGTCAGCGGCACCTGCGGCAGGATCAGCATCACGAAGGCGGTCCAGAAATCCTGAATAGACGGTGAAATGAGCCGCACCTCGGTGGGGCCGAACGCAGGCTTCAACCCTTGGGCCCCGCCGAAGACCAGGCCCGCCAGGATGCCGGCGGCGAGCGCGACCAGGGCGGCGGGGAACTTGCGGTTGTCCAGGAGGAGCAGAACCAGGGCAAACACACCGATGCCCAGAAACAGATTCAGTGGATAGGCGGAGAAGCTCCCGTCGGCACCGGACATGGAGAGCTTCCCGGCCACGATCAGTTCGATCCCTTTGATGAGAAAAATCAATCCCAGCGCCAGCTGAATGCCCCGCACCACAGGCGCCGTAAAGAGTTTCGCAAGCCTGTCCACCAGGCCCGTCAGATACAACACCAGGAGGAAGGCGCCGAAGATGATCCCGGCCGCGCCGATGACGGATTCCGTGATCTGAGCAGGGTAGGCGATGGCGATCGCGCCCACCGCCTTCAGGGGCTGCACCGGTATGGGAAGCCGATAGTAGAACCCCGTTCCGAGATAGAACAGGCCGAAACCGAGAAACACCACGGTCGGGCTCAGCCCGTTGATCAGGATCATGGCGACCACGATCGGGAGGAGCGTCCCCAAGTCCCCGAATGCACCGGCGAGCTCCACGCGATCCAGCCGCAAGGGAAAGGCAGCTGCCCCGGTGCCTTCCTTCTTCTTTTCTTCTCTTGCCATCGTCTCTCCGGTTCGGTGGAAGGGTCTATATACACGTTAAAATAAAAAATCGTGTCGGTGTAAGAGGCTAACCTTTTGGGCCGAGCCTGTCAAGCCGATCCTGAAAGTCTCCACGCCTTTTCGCGGACCCCACGTGGACCGGCGCTGCCGTGATTGTCCGCCCTGGATACTCTCTATCCGGGACGGACTGCTCCCCTGATCCCTTTGTACCCATTCCATTCTAATGATCCATCCAGGAAAATATTCCCGACGAGGTCTTTTATGTCAAATGTCGGCAGGTTATCATATGGGCCGAAAGGTGGCACTCACTTTGCTCTTATAGCATCCCCAATCGGAAACAATTTATGACCACCAGAGGTCAGAGGTGGAGGGTTCATGGACAAATCATGGAACTGATCATCGGTCAGCAGTTGAGCAAGGTTTATCAGTCGGGAGAAGTGGCGATCCATGCGCTCCGGGATGTGAGTTTCTCCATCGAAGAGGGGGCCTTTGCCTCTTTTGTGGGCCCCTCCGGAAGCGGCAAGACCACCTTGTTGAACCTGATCGGCTGCCTCGACAAACCCTCGGGCGGCCGGCTTGTCATTGCAGATATGGATGTGACGAGCTTTACCAAGACAGATGCCGCGATCTTCCGGGGCAGGCACATCGGGTTCATTTTCCAGGACTTCAACCTCATCCCCGTGCTTACGGTATTCGAGAACGTCGAATACCCCCTGCTCATGGTCCGGAATACCCCCTTAGGCGAAAGAAGACAAAGGGTCATGGACCTCCTGGAGGCGGTGGGGATGACCCGGCAGAAGGATAAATACCCCGATCAGATCTCGGGGGGGCAGAAGCAGCGGGTTGCGGTCGCGAGGGCGCTGGTGACGAATCCGAAGCTCGTCCTGGCCGATGAGCCGACCGCGAACCTCGACCACAAAACGGCGTACATGGTCATCGACCTGATGAAAAAGATGCGGAACGAGTCCAGGACCACCTTCATCTTCTCCACCCATGACCAGAAGATCGTCGGGGAAGCGGAGATCCTCTATCTGCTGGAGGACGGGGAACTGGTCAGGCGGGAGGAGAAGGGAGGGAAAGCCCATGCGTAATCTCTTCAAGATCGCCGTGAGGAACCTGATGCGGTACAGGAGAAGGACCGCTCTTACTGCATCCCTGATCGCGATCGGGGTCGTTTTCGTCCTTGTCTTCGTCGCGGTCTCCGGTTCTTTCAAGAGCATGATCGTAACCCAGATTACGGGCTCGATGCTCGGGGACCTGGAGATCCACCGGAAGGGCTATGTGGCATCCATCGAAAACCTGCCCCTTACCCTGATGATGAACCGGGAACAGGTCAAGGCCGCGGAGCAGGCCATGGGGAGAATACCGGAGATCGAGTCCTACTCGCCTCGCATCAAGTTCGGCGGTCTCTTCAGCAACTTTACGGAGACGACCAACGTCAGGCTCAACGGCGTCGACCCGGATCTGGAGATGAAGACCCTTCCCCTCCTTGCTTCGAGGATCGTGGAGGGGGACAAGGCGATCAGGAAGGGGGAGATCCTGATACCGGAGCTGCTTGCAAAGGGCATGAAGGTGGCCGTAGGGGACCTGGTCGTGGTCATCGCCACGAACGTGGACGGCTCGGTCAACGGCAAGCAGCTCAAGGTGGGGGGTGTCCTCGAAAGCGCCACCGGCCCAGGGGGCCGGGACGGCTATCTCCATATCGAGGACGCAGCGGAGATCCTGAGGATGGAGGAGTTGGAGATCAGCGAGATCGCAGTCAGGGTCCGCGATTTCGGGAAACTCGACCGGGCCGCGGCGAGACTTGAAAGCGAGATCACGGGACATATGAACAAGCAGGGGAGACCGGTCTTTGAGGTCCACACCTGGGAGGCCCTCTCACCCTTCTACAACATTGCGCGGATGATCGATCTCATGACCCTCTTCATCAAGATCATGCTGATCGCGATCGTGCTGATCAGCATCATGAACGTCATGATCATGGCTGTCTACGAGAGGATCAGGGAGATCGGCACCATTGCCGCCATCGGCACCCTGCCCGGAAGGATCCTCTCCATGTTCGTGATCGAAGGGCTTTGCCTCGGGATCCTCGGAGCCGCCGTGGGAAACGCGGTCGGGTCGCTGATCGTGTTCATCCTCCACCAGGCCAGGCTCACTTTCGATTTCGGGAGGCAGACCGGGCTCGTCCTTTCACCGACCCTCCAGGTTTCGGACGTGCTGCTGATTTCGATGATCGTGGTCGTGGTCGCCGTCCTCGGGAGTCTGCAGCCCGCAATCAAGGCATCCAAGATGGAGCCGATCACGGCGCTGCGACACGTATAGGAGGGAGAATATCGGGAAGAGAATGTCCAATGTCCAATGCAGAATGTCCAATGTCCAAGGGAAGAGGGAGGTATCATGAAACGACTTCTTGCCACATTCCTTCTCCTTTTTGTCGCCGCGCCGGTGTATGGGGCGGACGGGACGCAGATCCTGGAGCGGGTCGACAAGAACCTTTCGCCCGAATCGTACGATTCGTACAGGAAGATCGTCAATGTCGAGCCCAGCGGGAGGAAGAAGGAGTACATTTACTACACCGCCAAGAAGGGAAAGGACCGGATCGCCGGACTGTTCCTCTCCCCGCCCAGTGAAAAAGGCAGAAGCACCCTGAGGCTCGGCGACAACATGTGGCTCCATGTCCCGAACGTGGGGAAGCCTGTCCGCATCACCAGCCTCCAGTCCGTGATCGGCGGTGTGTTCAACAATGCCGACATCCTGGCCCTCGAGTATTCCGTCGAGTATAATGTGGAGAGCGTGGAGGAGCAGGGGAACGAATACCTCCTCCACTGCAAGGCCAAGACCAAGACCGTAGCGTACGACCGGCTCAGGATCTGGGCGGACAAGCAGAAGATCCTTCCCACCAGGATCGAATGTCTAACCGAGTCGAACATGCTCATCAAGACCCTCTACTTCAAGGATGTGAAGGACTTCGGGGATGGGATCGTCAGGCCCGCAGCCATCGAGACCGACAGCCCCCTGTACAAGGGGTACAAGTCCGTGATGCTCTTCGCGAAGATCCAGAAGCGCCAGTTCCCGGATGAGGTGTTCACCCTTACCTTCATGCCCAAGATGGAAACTCTGCCGAAATGAAGAGACTCTTACCGGCCGTTCTCCTTTTCTGGTCTTTCGCCGGAGCTGTGCAGGCGGCCGAGGAGTACACCTTCACGCTCGAGGAGATCGAGAAGAAGCCGTATCACGTCGGCGGCTTCGTGGAATTGCGGCCGATCCTGTTCGGCCTGGACAGGGAGGCTGCCTTCTACGAGCTCAACCTCTTCGATCAAGAACCGGGGGACACGGTCCTGGAGTACAACGGGAGGCTCTGGCTCGATGCAAGTGTCCAGAAAGGGATAGCCGCTTTCTATCTCCAGATGAACACGGACTACAGGCAGTCCGAGGTGGTCGATGCGACGAGCACGACCAGGCCCTACCAGGCCTTTCTCTCCCTGAAACCGACAATCCACTGGACGGTCGAGACAGGCAAAAAGACCTCCAAATGGGGCAAGGGATACGCGTGGAACCCGGCCGCCTTCATCGACCGGCCCAAGGACCCCGATGACCCGGAACTCGCCCTGGAGGGTTTCACCATCGCGTCCGCAGACTACATCAGGAGCTTTCCGTCGGGACCGCTGAAGACCTTCTCCTTCACCCCCGTCATCCTGCCCGTGTACGGGGACCTCAATGACGATTTCGGAGAGAGCGGGGAGGTGAACTTCGCGGGCAAGGTCTACCTCCTGCTCTACGATACGGACATCGACCTCATGTTCCTGACCGGAGGCAGCAGGACCCCGCGATACGGCATGGATTTTTCCAGGAACCTCGGGACCAATCTGGAGGTGCACGGTGAAATTGCCCTGGTCGAAGATTTCACGAAGACGTCCATCGACGAGGCGGGAAACATCAGCCGGAGCACCCATGACGAGGTGAACTACCTCCTGGGCACGCGCTACCTGAGCAAACAGAACACCACCTATATCTTCGAGTACTATTATCAGGGGACCGGTTTTTCCGAAGACGAGATCACCGACTACCTTACGTTCGTCCGGGCGGGCTACGATGCATTCTTCTCGGGAGGCGACACCCGGGGGCTGCGCAGGGCTGCGGCGGTTACCCAAGGCAATTACGGGCGCTTCACCCCGGGAAAGCACTACCTGTACCTGAGGGCAAGCCATCCCGACCCCTTCGATATCCTCTACTTCACACCGGCGCTCACCTGGATCTTCCATCTGGAGGACCAGAGTTTCTCCATCTCGCCGGAGGTGCTCTACACGGGCGTCAAGAACCTGGAGCTCAGGCTGAAGGGAACGGTGCTTGCGGGAGAAGACCTCACGGAGTTCGGGGAAAAGCAGAGCGACTACCGGATCGAGCTGAGGGCCAGGTATTTCTTTTAGCTCTTCAAGGAATGTCCTTCAGCATCAGCCGGGCCCACTCCGGCAATGGATCGCCGGTCCATGCGCGCCGGCCTCTCTTCACAACGGCCACGGGCCTGAAGGGATCGCCCCGGAGCGAGTTGTCCAGTATCCGGGCTTCGTCCGCGAGCGGAAGGGCGGTAGCGATATTCTGCAGAGTACGGGGGAGGCGCGTGCTGATCTTTTCAGAGGGCACGCCGTGACCCCCTTCGGAGACGCGCTGTTGAACGCGAGCCTCGTTCAGGGCCGGGGGTTCCAGGTGGATACAGAGCAGGATCACCTCATAGCCCCGGGCCTTGGCGTCTGCAATGAAATCGATTTTGGAGGGGTGCGAGAAGACCGTCTCGAAACAGAAACTCACCCCTTCCCGCAGAAGCCGCTCCCGGATCACGTCAGCCACTCCTGCAGCCTCATAGCCGACGGATTCCGGTCTCTCCGGGTTGATGATCCTGGCGATCAGATCCGCATTGACCAGCAACATCCCCCTGGGCTTGAGGAAATGGTGGTAAAAGGTCGACTTGCCGGCTCCATTTCCACCGGCCAAGACCCAGATCTGCCTGGGCGGGGTCATCCGACCACCTTGAACTTGCCGTTTTGGAATCTCCCTGTCCTGCGCTCGCCGGTCGAAGAATTCACCCGGTCGATCATGCCGGGACGGTTTCGACTGGATTCGTAGTAAACGGCGGCCCTGGTGACCTCTTCCGCCAGGGCTCCCTTCTTCCTCCTTTTCTCCAAGTCGGCAAACACGTCGCCGGGGGCGGCCGGATGGGATTCGACCGGTTCGACGACGATCTTCTTGAGGCCCTGGGTCACGGCGACCACATCGCTGAAGTCGATCACCCCTTGAACGGCCTTGCCCAGGGTCGCCCAGAACTCGATCTGTTTGGGCACCGATCGTTTCTGGATCAGCGATTCCCGCTCTGCGGCCTCCACCAGCTCCGGGCTCAATCTCATGGGATTCGCCATGGTGCACCCCCTTATGCTGCTTTTTGCTACAATAGTAGCGCATGACTGCATGCCTGTCAATCATCGGCGGCAATCCATGCATCATCGGTAAGCCCGAAGCGGACCAGCATGTCCTTGACACCCCGAATTCCCAACCCTATCCTAGGAGTTACGCCCTCTCTTTCGAGCCCGGGGAGTTCGACCGGCGTTGAACCCGCCATGCGCGTTCCCCCGGGTAGGAGAATGCCTTATGAAAGGACCGTTGGAACAAAGCCGGGATCGGGGGGCCGGTCGCATCTTCGTGATCGACGATGACCCGGTAGCCCTGAAGAACCTGCGCCGGGTCCTGGAAAGGGCCGGCTATCGGGTCTCCGCGTTCGTAAATCCGCTTCAGGCCCTGCGGCGCCTCGAGGATGAAGAATGCGATCTGATCGTCAGTGACATCAAGATGCCTCACCTTGACGGGCTCGAACTCCTGGGCCGGGCCTCCAGCATCGCCCCCAATGTCGAAGTCATCCTGATCACCGGGTACGCTTCCCTCGAAGGAGCGGTCGAGGCGACGAAGAGCGGCGCCTTCCACTACCTCGCCAAACCTTTTACACCGGAGCAGCTTCGAAGCCTTGTCCAGGAGGCCCTGAACCAGAGATCCCTGAGGTGTGCCCCGCAGACGGACGGCGGGGACCCGCGGTTTGCACCCCTGATCGTGGGGAAGAGCCCAAAGATGGTCCGCATCGTCGAACTCGTGAAGCAGATCGCGCCCACAGACTGCAGCGTGCTCATACTGGGGAGTTCGGGCACGGGGAAGGAGCTTATTGCCCGGTCGATCCACGGCTACAGTGCCCGCAGCAAGGGGCCCTTCGTGGCATTCAACTGCGGGGGATTCAACGAGGATCTTGTCGTCAACGAGCTCTTCGGTCACGAGAAGGAGGCTTTTACCGGCGCCAGGAGCCGTAAAATCGGCCTTCTGGAGGCCGCCCACGGGGGGACCCTGTTCCTGGACGAAGTCGGGGACATGCCCCTTTCCATGCAATCGAAGCTCCTCCGTGTGATTCAGGAGAGGGAACTGATTCGAGTGGGAGGGACGAACCCTGTCCCCATAGACGTGAGAATTGTTGCAGCCACGGCAAAGAATCTCAAGGCGGCCGTGGAAGAGAACGGTTTTCGCCGTGACCTCTATTACCGTTTGAATGTGGTCAACGTGGTCCTGCCTCCCCTTTCCGAGCGCAGGGAAGACATCCCCCTGCTCTCCTACCATTTCTTGGCCAAATGCAGGAGACGAACCCGAAAGCCGGTCACGGCGATCTCCGAAAAGGCCATGTCCCTGTTGGACCGGTACGGTTTTCCCGGAAATCTGAGAGAGCTCGAGAACATCGTCGAACGCGCGGCGGCCGTCTGCCGGGGCCGAATCATCCAGCCCTCGGACCTCCCCCCGGATCTGGCCAGAATCGAGTTGTATTCTTACCACCAGTCGGACGACCATCTGATGAGCCTGGAAGAGCTGGAACAGGACTATATCGCTCATATCCTCCAACTGACCGGCGGCCTGCGCACCCGTGCGGCCGAGATCCTCGGGATCGATCGCGCCTCGTTATGGCGAAAGATCAAGAAGTACGGCCTGGACTAGACCGTTCCCTCCTGCAACGACACCGCTCGGTTTTGAAACGCTGCGCTCCTTCCCTTGCTCTCCGGCAGTTGGCGGCCCCGCATCCCCGCGAGTGGTTGCATTCTGCAACCTTCCGCACCCCTCCGTCCTGCCCTGGGTTTCAGGCCTTTCCGCTTCGGCGACAGGCTCTTATCCCCATGGGGCCATTCGGCACGCTCCTTGCCTGTTACTCCCATTGAAAGGAAGGGCGCATGTTCCGCAGGATTCTGGTCATATTCGAGAACGAAAAGATCTGTCCTCAAGCGCTTGCCTATGCCCGCGAACTGGCCATTCGCATGGATGCCGAAGTGACCTTGCTGATGCTCGTGGAAATGGCCTTTCCGAAGCGATCGTACCTGGGGACGAAGAGGAGCGACATGCGCAACCTGGAAAACCGCATGAGCCGGGTCTTGGGGGGCCTGTCTTCCGAGTTCGTCAGGGAAGGGATTGCCGTTAGCGCGGCGCTTCGGGTCGGCGACGCCGCTCAGGAACTCTTGAAGTTCCTCGCAGAACGACGGCCGTTTCAGGCAGCCATCTGGGGAAGCAGCGAAGAGCTCCCGGATGGGGGCCGGCTGCGGCGGTCGCATTGGATGGCAAAGGCGGCGTCTACCCTGGACTGCCCGCTGCACGCGGTGAGCCCGAAGGAGAGACCCGGGTTCTCAAAGCCCGAAGAGAAGCGTGAAAAAGAGCCGGACAGGAGTTTCTGAAGGGGAGGGCGAATGCAGTCTCTGACGACGGATATGATCCTGGTAATGTCGATGATCGGCCTGGCCGTATTTCTCTTCATCGTGGAATGGGTGCGCGTGGACGTGGTCGCGATCCTCATGATGGTCGCCCTCCCGCTCCTGGGCCTGGTCACCCCGGCGCAGGCCTTTGTCGGCTTGAGCAGCAACGCGGTCGTATCGATTATCGCGGTCATCATCATCGGCGCGGGTCTGGACAAGACCGGGTTGATCAACAACCTGGTGGGGCCGATCGTCCGCATGGCCGGCAAGAGCCCTCTGAGGATCGTGGTCGCGATATCGCTGGCGATTGCGACCATCTCGAGCTTCATGCAGAACATCGGTGCGGCCGCCCTTTTCCTCCCTGCGGTACAGCGCATCAGTCGGGCCATGAAGATCTCCATCAGCAAGCTCCTCATGCCGATCGGCTTCAGCGCCATCCTCGGCGGCACGGTCACGCTGGTCGGATCCAGTCCCCTGATCCTCCTGAACGACCTCCTTGCCCCGTTCCAGTTAAAACCGTTCGGCCTCTTCGATGTAACCCCCATCGGCCTCGCCCTGGTGGTGAGCGGAATCCTCTGCTTCATCCTGTTCGGGCGCTTCATCCTGCCTCAGGGGTCGCCTGATGCAGATGTGGCCGTGGAAAAGGGGAATCCGGGCCTGGGCGGGGTTCTGGTGGAGATCGGAGACGTTTATGAGCTCCGGACTCCCGACGACTTCACCCATTATCGCGAACCGTTGAGGGTCGAGGATCTGCAGAGAAGATACCTGGTGACCACCGTTGCCGCCACGGAGCCGCCGGACTACAAGCTCATTTCCCCCTGCCCGGGCACCGTCATCCGCTGTTGTGTGGACCTTGCCGTGCTGGGGCGCGAAGAGGACGTGAAACGGATGGCCGCATGCGAAGAGATGATCCTCAAGCGGCGACCCGAGGTCTTCAGCGAAGAGGTTGCGGCCAGCGTCTCCGGCACGGTGGAGGCCGTTGTGGCACCCCGTTCTCCCCTGGCCGGGAAGACCCTGAACCAGATCAACCTGAACGACCGCTATCAGGTGACCCCCCTGGCCATTTACAGGGAGGGGGAGATCTACCGGGCGCAAATCATGGACATGGCCCTAAGGGTCGGCGATGCGATTCTCATCCATGGGACATGGAAGCGACTGCAGCTCCTCCACGGCGAGGGGTCTCTGCTCTTTACCACGCCCGTGGATGTGGAACTCCTGCGGCCTGAAAAGGCCTTGTTATCCGGCCTCTGGCTGGCCGTTGCACTCGCAATGATCCTGGTCTTCAAGATCCAGCTCTCGGTCTGCCTCATGACCGGGGCCCTGGGCATGGTGCTCACCCGGGTGCTCAGCATCGACGAGGCTTACCAGGCGGTCGACTGGCGGACGGTCTTCTTGCTGGCCGGCCTCATCCCCCTGGGGATTGCGACCGAGAAGACCGGGACCGCTGCCTGGATCGCCCAGACCGTGCTTGCCGCGATCGGGACCGTAAAGCCGATCGTTCTCCTTGCCGTGATCGGCCTCCTGACTTCCGCCTTCACCCTGGTCATCTCCAACGTAGGCGCCACCGTGCTGCTGGTGCCCCTGGTGGTGAATATGGCCGTTGCTGCACATGCCGATCCGAGGATGGCGGCGCTCGTGGTCGGACTCGCGGCGAGCAACTCTTTCCTTCTCCCCACCCACCAGGTGAATGCCTTCTACATGGGGCCGGGGAGGTATCGCAGCACCGACTTCGTAAAGGCAGGCGGGCTGATCAGTGTTGTCTTCATCCTGGTCATGATCGGGGCCATTTATATGATCTATGGTGTCTGAGCGAGAGGAGGAACATGGCGATCATCACGATCTCACGGGGATCCTATAGCAAGGGGAAGGAAGTGGCCGAAGGGGTTGCGCAGCAGTTGGGGTATCGCTGCATCAGCCGCGAGGTCGTCCTGGAGGCGAGCGATCATTACCGGATACCGGAGATCCGGCTGATCAGGGCCATACACGATGCGCCCACCATCCTGGAGCGTTTCGGTCACGGGAAGCTCGCCTTCGTCGCGTACTACCAGGCCGCGCTTGCGCAGCTCTGCCGGAGCGATAACATCGTCTACCACGGCCTGGCCGGGCACCTGCTGCTCAAAGGGGTGCCTCACCTCCTGAAGGTTCGGATCATTGCGGATCTGGGGGATCGCGTGCTTCATGAGATGGAGCGGGAAGGCATTGGAGAACAGGAGGCCCGCTCCCTGATCCTGAGAGACGACCTGGAGCGCCGGAGGTGGACGCAGGCCCTATACGGCGTGGACCCGTGGGACAGCACCCTCTATGATCTCGTGATCCACATCCACCGATATCGGGTCTCGGACGCGGTCAACTTCATCTGTGAGTCTGCGCGGCTCGATCCGTTTAGAACCACCAGGGAATCCCGGCAGCAAATGGAGGACCTTTTTCTGGCAACCCAGGTGAAAGCGGCCATGGTGGCGTATCATCCGGAGGTGGCCGTCACCAGCGAGTATGGGAATGTCTTGATCTACACGAAGGCTGACCAGCGGATCGTCCGAAGGATCAGGGACAAAGCCAAGGAGCTGAGCCGGCGGGAGGGGGTCAACAACATCGAAGTGCATCCCGGAGCGACGCCCCCTGAAAACGCCGTGTAAGCCCCAGGGGTGAGATCGATGGAAACCTCTAGAACGAAAGGATTCGACCCATGTCCATGATCTTCATTTCGTCAGATGACCCGGAGGACGGCCGAGAAATCGCCGAATCCGTCGCCAGGGGCCTGGGATACGCCTGTCTGGGCAGGGACATCCTGCCCGCCGTGGCCGGGCGGTACAGGATTCCCGAGGCCGATCTCATGCGGGCCCTGGATCAAAACCCCTCCTTTCTCGGCCTCTCGTCGAAGCGGAGGGACCGATATCTGGCCTATGTCCAGGAGGCCGTGCTCGATCAGTTGGAGAAGGACAATATCGTGTGCCATGGCCTGGCCGCACACCTTTATGTACGAGGGGTCTCTCATGCATTGAAGGTAAGACTGCTCTCGGATGTGGAAAGATGCACCCGGACACTGGCTTCCCGGGAGGGAATCCCGGAGTCGAAGGCGAAGAGAAAACTGGATGGGCAGATGAAAGCCCGACGTCAGTGGTCTTTGTCCGCATTTCGTCTGGATGAGACGGATGCGTCCTATTACGACATGGTGATCTCTCTCGGGCAAACGGCGCCCGAACGAGCCGTCCGGGAGATCGCAGAAACCGTGGCGTACCGACGTTTCAGGCCCATGAGCTACTCCTTGCAGTGCGTCCACGACCTTGCCCTCGCATGCAGGGTCAGGGCCGCCCTTCTGGAGCGGTTCCCGGACGTGAAGGTGACTGCCAGGACCGGGACCCTGGTCATCGAGACGACCGCCCTGAAGCGGGAGAAGGCGGCCAGGGCCAGACACATCAAGGAGCTGGCCGGAACGGTCCCGGGGGTGGAATACGTCGAAGTCCATGTCCATAACGACATCTTCCGGCAGGCTGCGGAGTCTTTCCGGTAGGGAGTCACCCCCGCAACCCCTTTGCCCCCTTTTGTTGCACCCGTGAGCAAAAGGCGCTAACCTGATAACGATGAAAGGAGGCTGGGTATGTCATCAGGGATGGAGGTTCTTATTCTGGACGATGAGCCGATCGTGGGCAGGAGGCTCAAGCCGGCCCTTGCAAAGATGGGCTGCAATGTCGAAACGTTTGAGAATCCCTCAGCCGCGCTGGAGCGGATCCAGATGAAGGAATTCGACATCGTCGTGACCGACATTCGGATGGACGAAATCGACGGGATCCAGGTCCTTGAACACGTGGCCAAGAAGTCCCCGCGGACAAAGGTCATTATGATCACCGGCTATGCGATGATGGCCCTCGCCAGAGAGGCCATGGAAAAAGGCGCCTTCGACTTCCTCGCCAAACCTTTCCAGCCGAACGACATCCGGTGCATCATCACAAAGGCCGCCAAGGCGCTGGGGTTCCCCGTCGACCCGGACAACGGGTCAATCGGTCCCGGCTGAAACCTCGAGGCGTCGAGACGACATGGATCAGACCACCATCCCTCAGGCCGGTTCGGACGAGATCGCGAAGACCCTCCAAGGACACTATGAGCATATCAGGGCTGCGGAATCGGCCCGCAAGGCCCTGCTCCAAAGACGCAGGGTCAGCCTGCGGCTCCAGATCTTTATCTGCTTCTTTCTGGTATTCCTCTTCGCCGCCGGGATCGCCACCCTCCTCATGGTCACCACCTATCGAGTGGAGCAGAAGCTCCGGCTCCTGGAGATCGTCAACGACTATGTGATCGAGATCCAGCAGGCCCGCCGCTTCGAAAAAAACTACTTTCTTTATGGGACGAACCTCAGCGATGCGCTGGAGAATATCTACCAGGCCAAGGAGGTGTTCGATCGGAATGCCGAGGAGCTGAAGAAGATCCTGCGCCAGCACGGGCCCGGGATCGTGACTCCGGACATCCGTCGCTACGAAGGGTTGTTGAAGCGATTGTTTGAACTCGACCTGCAGGGAAAGGACGAGCCGGAATACAGGAGGACGAAGAACGAACTGGAGCTGGAGCTGCGCAGACACGGACAGCAGCTGGTCTCTTTCGCCCAGGAACTGATGAAGAAGGAAAAGGCGGCTGTCGCCCAGGCCCTTCGAGGCTCCAGGAATATCCATCTTTACTCCCTCATTTTCCTTCTCTTTTTCATATCTTTCATCGCCTACCTCCTGGGCAGCCGGGTCATGGGCAACATCAATCGATTTGAGCAATACGCGCGGCGCATCGCATCCGGGGACTTTACGCCCATTACCCCGATCAAGCGTTTCCGTGACGAGTTCACCGACCTGGCGATTTCGATCAATCACATGATCCAGGAACTGGAAACCCGCGAGGCGGTATTGATCCAGTCGCACAAGATGCGCGCGGTCGGCACCCTGACTGCAGGGATAGCGCATGAGCTGAACAATCCGCTGAACAATATCACCCTCAGCGCCCACATGCTGATGGAGGACTATGAAAGCCTGCCGGATGCGGAACGCAAGGAGATCATTGCCGACGTGATCTCCGAGTCCAACAGATCCAAGAACATCATCAGCAACCTCTTGGATTTCGCAAGGGAGAGCAGTTCGCAGTTGGAGCCCCTCGATTTGAACAGGCTCCTTCAAGACACGATCAGCCTGGCCGCGAATCAGATCAAACTCTCCGGCATTCGGCTCGAGTTCCAGGCCACCGACAACCTGCCTCGCATCCACGGAGACAGCCAGCAACTCAGGCAGGTGTTTCTGAACATCCTGTTGAATGCCATCGATGCCTCTTCCAAGGGGGACAAGATCCAGGTGCTTGTCCTCCCGGCCGATGAACCCAACTATATCGCGGTCAAGGTCATCGATTCCGGAAAAGGGATACCCGATCACATTCTCGGCTCCATCTTCGATCCTTTCTTCACCACCAAAGGCAAGGGGAAGGGAACGGGGCTGGGGCTTAGCGTTTCCCAGGGGATCGTGGCCAAGCATGGAGGGCAGATACGGGTGACCAGCCGGGAGGGAAAGGGCGCGGCCTTTACAGTGACCTTGCCGGTAACGACCATCCCTGCGAAGATCGCAGGGAAACATCCCGATTTTTCCTGAAACCCCCCGTCCCATGGATCGGAGGATCAACAGGAGTGTTCCTGTACGGCGGCATGAGCGTCCTGTCCCTTGCGGTTTTTATCGTTTCCTTCGGCATCCGAAGAAGCGCGCGCGCCCTCAAGGGATGCGCCGGGCAGATCAGTCTTTGATTTAGGGGAGGTCCAAATTGGAGGTGTCCAAGGGCCGTCTGGTTGTGGTGGGCGGAGGTCCTGCGGGTTTCTTTTGCGCGGTCAATGCCGCCCGGATGAATCCGTCCCTGGAGGTGACCATCGCAGAGAAGACCGCCCATGTGCTCTCCAAGGTGAAACGGAGCGGCGGCGGCCGGTGCAACCTGACCCACGCATGTTCCGAGATCTCCGAAATGGCGGAGCGGTACCCGCGCGGGAAGAGTTTTGTCAGGAAGGGGTTTCACCGGTTCTTTACCACGGACACGGTGCAGTGGTTCGAACAACGGGGGGTGAGGATCAAGGAGGAACCGGATGGAAGGATGTTCCCCGAGACGGACTCTTCCCAGACCGTCATCGACTGCCTGCTGCGCGAAGCTCGCCGCCACCACGTCCGGGTAGTGACCGGCAAGGGAGTTACCCGTCTGAATTCCGCAGGCGGCAGGTGGCTCGTTGGATTCGAAGGGGGTGAGGTGGAGGCCGATTTCGTATGTCTCGCCTGCGGGGGTTACAGGAGCAAAATGTCCGGGTTGCTGCAGGGTCTGGGGCACAACATCGTGGAGCCCGTGCCATCCCTGTTCACCTTCAGACTGCATGAGAGCGGTCTCACCACCCTGATGGGCGTAACGGTCCAGGATGTCTCGGTCGGTCTGGTCGGAACCCGCTTCCGGGAGCGGGGCCCGCTGCTCATCACCCATTGGGGGTTGAGCGGCCCCGCCGTCCTGGGACTGAGCTCCAGGGCCGCACGGGAACTGGCAGCCATGGGGTATCGTTTTCAGATCCGGATCAGCTGGGTGCCCGGATCGCACGAAGGTGAGTTGCGCTCGCAGTTGCAGGTCCTGCAACTCCATAACCCGGGCCGAAAGATCCGCAACGGGAATCCCTTCGCCATCCCTCAGCGGCTGTGGGAGTTTCAACTCGATGAGTCCGGCGTCGATCGGGATCTGCACTGGGGCCGGCTGCCCGCAAGACAGAGGGAAAAGCTGATCAGGAACCTCGCCGCTCAGGAGTTCCCGATCAAAGGCAGGGGTGCTCACAAGGGGGAGTTCGTGACGGCGGGCGGCATCAGCCTGAGCGAGGTCGACGTGAATACGATGATGAGCAAGATCCATCCCCGTCTCTTTTTCGCAGGGGAGATCCTGGACGTGGACGGCCTCACCGGCGGGTACAACCTGCAGCACGCATGGACAAGCGGATACATTGCAGCGCTGGGCGTTTCCGCCGCGGCCGGGAGCAATCTGTTCCGGAACCGATGATCCGCCACCGTGCTCCGCTCGACACCTCATCCCCTTCTCGTCCCTCGTCCCCAATCGCAAGCAGAGCTTGCTCCTACAGGGCCTGAGACTCCTCGGCAGCTGGATAAACAATGCCGTACTCCGTCCGGACGGCCCCTGGGGTGAGCGTGTGGTCGGCTGTTTTCCCGGGTTCCAGGATATGGATCACTTCGGCACCCAGGACCGCCGCCAGGTAATCGCTCAGGATCCGGCGGTGGCATCTCCAGAAGAGCCGCTCCGCGCACATGATCGCCGTCCGCTTTACGGCTGCCAGACGCAAGAGCTCCGCGGCCGCAACGCGGAATGCCTCCGTTCCCATGTGGTCGGCGTAGTTTCGAAAGCCTGGGGAGGTGAGCCCCGGGTTCAGGGACTCCCGGCCGGGCCTTTTCCGATAGCCCCCCAGATCCTTGTACCACTCGTATCCAATCCCCTCGGCCGACAGAAGCTCCTCAAGCCGGTCCCGGCCGAAGTGAGGAAACTTCCGGGACGATGGGAAACTCCGTATGTCGCCGACCACCTCGATCCCGTGCGCCTTCAGAAGAGCGATGAACTCCTCGATGGGACGGGTGGAATGGCCGACGGTAAAGATCCTGGAAAGCGGCGGTTTCATGGGTCGCGAAAGGAATCCCTTTGCACCCGGCTCTGTGAGCGAGTGCTCTTTTCATTTGACGGCATCTCCCCCGCGGAGACCAGCGGGACGTGCCACCGGCAAGTGAAAAAACTCTTATGGTCCCGAGTCACCTGCTTCCAATACGGCACTATCAATATGCACCCTGTACCGGTTTCGAGACGCGATACTAGAACGTAAAAACCTTGTACTCGGGACTGGTCATCATATCCACCAGCACGGAGGCGCCGGAGATCTTGGATCCCTCGATACACTCATCCGGAGAAACGAGGCGCTTGTCCGCACAGGCCTTGCACACATGGATGGGCGTCTTCCTGGATATGAGCTGATCCAGGAGATCCTTCATGTGTTCCCCTGTAGAAGATCGGATCCCTTCGGCCATCCCCAGCTGAGCCCAGTGTATGGCATCATCGATCAGGAAGACCTCAACCGGGAGCCCCCTCTCCGCTGTAATGCTGGCAAACTGAAATGCACGGGTAGCGCCTCCTGATTTTTCAAACCCCTTCGAAATCACGAAAAGATACTTTTCCATCGCAACCTCCTATGCTTTTCTTCACCACCCTGTTTTTATACCATGGTTTGCCGCGAAGCGGCATTACCCCCATACGATTGCCGGGCCTCCGCTCTCTTTGCAGCAATGCAACGTTCCGTTCTCATGGCTTTCAATTCTGCAATCGTATCCGGAAGAGAACCGGCCAAAAGTCCTCCCATTTATGAATAACTTGCCGATTAAATGGAGCTTTACCTTTCTGGCATACCCCTTGCTCACCTGGCAAACAGAACGCCTGAATATAGTCGAATCATAAAAGCGGCGTGAAACGCAATCATGAAAGAACTGGTTTTTCTCAGTGGGCATAAAGGGGCGGGTCAGACGACCCTGCTTGCCGTCTTCGCTTCCCTCCTTCGGAAAAAGGTCATCTGCAGTGCGGACGTGAGTGCGGGCGCTCGCCCGCCGATCCTGTCCCCGCAGTTGAAGGAAAGGCACGCATTCGAGGGCGGAGGCGAGTGGTTCGTCTCGGATACGAGGTTTGGGCCCATGATGCACTTCAGCAGGAACGGTGCGCAAGTGGATGATGCGGCCGTGGTCACGCTGATTCGGCAGGAGGGACGCAGGCTCGCCAAGGCAAGGGGAGTGGACCTGCTGCTCACGGACGGGCCGCCGGTTCCGGATTGTCCTGTGACCGCCGCTGCAGGCGGCGCTACGGCGGTCCTCATGCTCGTTGAGCCTACGGGCTCAGGAAGGCGCGATTGGGAGAGGACGGCCGATCTGTGCGCCTCCTCCGGGATCCCTGCGATGGTGTGCGTGAACAGATTCGATCTGGATCTCGAACTCACCCGAACCATCGAGGCCGATGCGGACAGGAGGAAGATCAGCCGGGCGGGTAGAATTCCTTTCGACCCGGCATTCGCAGAGGCTGCGGCCGCAGGAAAGACGATCCTGGAGTACGATCGCGATTCCAAGGGCTGCAGCGGTGCAATGGATGTATGCAGGAGGGTGATCCTGGAGCTCGAATTCCTGTACGGGAACCCCATTCATGACTGGTTCACAACGGGGTTGCGTTCCAGGCTAGGGTCTGTGGGGTTCGACCTGACATGGCAATGAGCCGTCCCGGGACAACAACGGACGGCGTCGGCTTTTTCTTCGATGCGATGCGCTGCTGCGGCTGCATGGCTTGCGTCGTTGCCTGCCTGGACGAGAAAGACATGCCGGACCACGGTACATCCTTTCGCCGGGTCACGTGCCTGGAAGAAGGGGAGCATCCTCAGGTGAGGTTGCTCTTCCTTTCCATGGCCTGCCATCACTGCGGGGATGCACCATGCGTGATGGTCTGCCCGAGCGGCGCCTTGAACAGATCTCCCGAAAACGGCATCGTGCAGGTGGACCGGGATAGATGCGTAGGGTGTCACAGCTGCGGTTTGGCCTGTCCTTTCGGGGTCCCCCAGTTTCAGGACGACGGGAAGATGCACAAGTGCGACTTCTGCCGGGACCGCCTAGAGCACGGATTGGAGCCGGCCTGCGTCCGGGTCTGCCCCACACGGGCACTTGGATTCGGGTCCATGGACGATCTTTCGAGGAAAAAGGGTCATGATGCCTCGATGAAGATCGTGGCGTCCTCTTGATGCGGAGGGAAATGAGTTCCAAGAGCCTCCTGATCCTCGGGAACGGAGGGGCCGCCGTACACGCCATGGCCGCAGCCCGATCGGCCGGTTACTCCGGAACCATACAGCTGGTCTCCGACACCGAAGGTCCTGCCTACAATCCGATGCTCTCGCCCTATTACCTGAAGGGGAAGATACCATGGCATCGATGTTTCCCGTTCGGGGAAGGGATCTACTCCAGGTGCGAGGCGGTTTGCCACTGGGATATGCGGGTCGAGTTTCTGGATGCCTTGAACAGGACCGTCTATGCGACGGGCAATCGCAAGTTCCACTATGACCGCTGTCTCGTCGCAACGGGGGCCAGTCCGGTCATCCCCCCGGTGCCCGGCCTCAGGGATGCGCCGGCCGTTTATACGCTCCGCACGGCAGCGCAAGCGAGGGCACTGGATGCGGCCATCGGCTCGGCAACGAAGGTGGTCGTGCTGGGAGCCTCGCTGGTCGGGGTGAAGGTGGCGGAGATTCTGCGGCAGCGGGATGTCCGAGTGGTGCTGATGGATGTAGCCGAACAGATCCTCCCCCACAGCGCCCATCCCCGGGCCGCAGCCGTATTGCAGGACGACTTCCGGCGAAAGGGCATCGACCTGCGTCTCGGCTGCAGCATCGAGGGGTTCGAAAACGATCGCGGCGGAGTGAGCTGTTTTCTCCCGGATCATGCTGTTGAATCGGCCGATTGGGTGGCCGTCTGCACCGGTGTCAGGCCGAACCTCGATTTCATCGACCGGGATCAGGTGGCGGTGGACAAGGCGATCCTGGTCGACGAGAGACTGGAGACTTCGGCACCGGGTCTCTATGCGGCCGGAGACGTCAGCCAGGGGGCCAACCTCCTCACCGGCAAGAAGGAGTGGCTCGGACTTTGGGCCAACGGCTGCTACCAGGGCAGGGCGGCCGGGATGAACATGGGAGGTGGAGAGCTGTCATACCCCGGCACCATCTCGCAGCATGTGAGCCCTCTCTTCGATCTGACCTTCATTCAGATCGGTGATCCCGGAAGGAAGGGATCCGACATCCGGCTGATCTCAGGTGGCGACCCGGACCAGGGGAGCCTCCATTTCCTCGTCTTTGAAGACGATGTCCTGGTAGGCGTCAACATGATCAATGGGGACCGCTGGGCAGGCCGGTTGGGTGCCGTCCTCATGAAGAAGATCCCATGGGGAAAATGGATGCCCGATGCCGAATCCCGTTCGTTCCGGCAGATCGAGCGGGGTTTGAACGCGCTGGATCACGTGGGCAAGCGGTTTTTCATGTGAAAACGAGCATCTTTCCAGTGTTCAGGGGCCCCCGATCGGTCCGCAGGCGCCGGTCACGCCGGTTGCGACAGGAAGGGTCGGGATCCTCATGAATTGCAGATATGCAAAATAGAGAGGAAAACATGCTGCGGAGATGCAGTACCCTCATCTAGAATTCGGCGGTGACCCGGGCACCGAGGATCCACCCCTTGCGCTCACCGCCTTCGATAAATTCATCCTTCAAGTATTGAACGTCCGCCGTGGCGGAGAGGATCTCATTGAAAACGAAGCGGTAGTACGTCTCGAATACCTGGGTTTTGTCGATCTCCACGTTGCCCCTGTTCAGGGATGCGTAGCCGATCCCGATGTTGTCTTTTTCCCGGCCCCACCACCTGCCCTTGAGATCGATGCCCCCGGAGTAGAGGTTCTTCCATACGAGGACCGGCGCATCGTCGCCCCATCCGAAGCGGATCCACGCGCCCAGGACCTCCCCCAGTTCCTGGTCAAAGGACAGGAGGATGGACTGCCGGGCCTCCTTCTTCTCCTGGGCCGGGTCCAGGAAGTCCTCCGAGGTGGTTGCGAAGATCACCCGGTAGTTGCCCGCGCCCAGCCGGGTCTGCGGATGGTAGCCGATCTGCGCCGCATAGTAGTTATAGGCGTTCCCGTCTTCGTTCTCGCCCACACCCATGCCCACCCCCTTCACCGAAAAAAGGCCGACCGCCCACTCCACCGTGCCGCCGATATCGTAGGAGGGAGCAAAGACGTTGGGTCCATTGACCAGGGCCTCGTTCATGAACTGGGTGAACTCATCGTTGGCATAGGCGTTCTCATCCACGTACTCGGTCGCATCGATGATTCCGCCCGTAATCCCCAGGGTGTGGTCCTCGCTGAACCGGAAGGTGTGCCTGTACCAGGCCGTGAGCAGGTAATCGCGGTTTCGGCCGTTGACATCCTTCACATCATCTTCCAGGTCCGCGGCCCATGGGGTGAGCGCGAAAGCAGGCGCCTCGGGGTCGGTCTGCTTCAGCCCGTTTCCGGCCGCGAAGCCGAACTTGGCAAAGATCGTGTCCTGTTCGGTAGGCTCGAAGGTCACCTCCGGCTGGATGGCCACGGCCCCACGACCCTCATTCTCGAAATCCCGGATCTCCTCATCCAGGCTTCGGTACTGGTAGGCGCCCGCAATGACACCGCCTATGGAGAGTTTATCGCTGATCTCATAGGCCCATACGGGCGAACCCAACCACAAGGCCAGGGCCGGAAGGCAGCAGAGACTCCATTTCATCCACATGTTCATTGCTCTTTCTCCCTTTGCGTTCTATGTGAGGATTTAGTCGCAGATAGGTTCTTGTCAAGCCTCTCGAAGATTCCCCCTGCCCCCCCTTTCTAATTGGTGTACCTCCCCCCCCTTTTTAAAGGGTGTATGGACCGGGGTCAAGGGGGACCGCGGGGGACTTTACTGCAGGCGCGAAACCGCTTCCCTCAGGTGCTCCATCCACACCTTGAGGATCTCCGGGTTCTGGGCCGTTCCCCTGAGGACGGCCTCGCATTCGAAACCGTTCCTGGTGAGGATGGACTTCCAGCTCTCCGGCTCCTCTCCGGCCATGTCGTTTCGGGCGTGGTCCCCGGCCACGGACATCAGGGGGACGAGATAGACCTTCCGGATCTTGCGACTACGCAGCTTGGGCAGCATGGTTTCAAGGGAAAGCCTACCCTCCACAGTGCAGACGAAGGCATTCGGATCAAGGTCCTGCAGTACCTGGTTCATGGCCAGATAGATCGCGTCGGCCGGGTGCTTCTCCGTGCCATGCCCCATGAAGAGGACGCCGTCGGTGGGTTTTCTTCCGGGGATGTTTCCCAGGAGCGCGGCTGCGACGGCATCCATGTCCCTGGGCGAGGAGAGGAGGGGCCTGGCCACCTCGACCTTCTCGAATCCGCCTTCCATCTGCCCGAACAGACGGGCATTCCGGTAAAGTTCATGGTACTCCTCGCCCGGGATCGTGTGGAGAGAAAGCACGGCCACCCGGGTGGTCCCGCCATCCATCAACCTTGCCAGGGCGACCTCGGGGGAGTCCAGCACCTTTCCCTCCTTCGCCAGTTTTGTCCGGATCACCTTTGACGTATAGGCCCAGCGGACCTCTTCCACACCTGCAATGGTTTTTCTTGCCTGTTCCTCCACAAGGGCAAAGTCTTTCTGCGCCTCCGGATCGCTCGTCCCGAAGGCGACCAGGAGAATGGCATTCCGCACCGCCTTCTCTCCTCGCTGCGCAGCGAGCGAGAGGTCTGCACATAGCGAAAGCCCAAGAACCCACGCCAGAACCAAGGCCCATCTCCTCTTCATCACGGATCTCCCTCCTTTGTCATTGGCAGCACCAGTGAAACTCACCCACAAAAAAAATTCCCTAGAGCTTTTGGCCCTAGGGACTGCACCCTGATTCACTTCATCCCAGGTCGGCTCGCCGGCATGCCTCGCACCGGTTCACCTCTTCTCATCAGGCAGGTCTTCTGACTCCCCCGCCCTCCCGGCGGCCTTCCCATTCCCTGGAACGGAACAGTGGCGATTACTGCCGGGAGAGTTCCCTTTTCACGATCTGCAAAAGGGCGGGGTCACAGCGGCGGGACCGTTCCCGAGTCGCACGGGATTCCCTTTTGAACAAAATGTACCTGATGGGATCGATAACGCACAATGATGCTCTTGCTTACCTCAGGCCGCCGGTGCTTGTCAAAGGTTTTTCTCCGGGCTCCCTGCGGGAAGGAAGCCTTGGGTGGGAAATGCCGGCGGTTGTCTGGAGGCAATGGAAGGTAAAACAGCTTCCCACCCAAGGTCACTCTCGCTCTATTAGGCGCATCGCGAAAAAAGGCGCTCCACACAGTCCCGCCTCAAAGCCAAATACGCAAACCCTGTGCCAGAGGCCAGCGAACTGAAATATTCTCAGAAACAGGCAGGTTAGGCAAAATGGCAGGTTGTGTCCATGAATCCGCTGGGCTGAAAGGTTGCACTTATGCAATGACTTCTCCCGGCCAACCCCAATTTGGGTTCCCTCATGAAGTCGACGACACGTGAATTCTATTTTTTTATCATTGACAACATTGTTCAAAGTTCCATATACTGACTGAGCACTCAGTTAGGGGATCTCATGCCGACACGCAAAGAAGCAATCCTGGACGCTGCGACCAACCTTTTTGCAGAAAAAGGCTTCAATGAGACCTCGATGGCGGAGCTTGCCAAGGCCACCGGAGTGGCGCAGGGGACCATCTTCTATCATTTCAACAGCAAGGAGAAATTGTTCCTCTCTATCCTGGACGACTTCAAGACCAGCATCATGAAGGAGTTCGATGCCCACATCCGGCAAGAGGGAGCCAAGACAGGGCTCCAGATGGTACAGGAGGCACTGGGCTTCTATCTCCAACTCGCCGGCTCCATGGAGGATCGGTTCAGGATTCTGCACAGGCACCACGCCTATGAGCTGGCCAGGATCAACCCTGTTTGCCGGGCTCATCTCGAAGCCATTTACAACTGTTTTCTGGACATCTTTGAAAAAGCGATCTTATTGGGGCAGGAGGACGGCTCCATCCGACAGATGCCTGCCAGGAAGGCTGCGCTGATCATCTATACCATGGTGGATGGACTGGTTCGTTTCAACACGTATGACCTTTATGACGGGGGCGTGCTGTTCAATGAGCTATTCGAATCATGCCGGAGGATATTGGAAGACCATCAATCCTGTTGACTGGGGGAAGAATCTGCTGCGGAGCGCCTTCCCCTTCGTGAGGTGGTTCGAGGGATACGGGACGGACAAGATCCGGCAGGATGCGCTTTCGGGTCTGACGGTGGCCCTGGTTCTTATCCCTCAGTCCATGGCCTATGCACAACTGGCCGGACTGCCGGTTTATTACGGCCTTTACGCATCTTTTCTCCCGCCCATGCTTGCGGCCCTCTTCGGGTCCAGCCGCCAGCTGGCGACCGGTCCTGTCGCGGTTGTCTCGCTCATGACCTCCGCCTCGCTGGAGCCCATGGCCACGGCCGGGAGCGAGGGATATATCGCCTACGCGATCCTGCTCGCCCTCATGGTCGGGGGGTTCCAGTTCGCACTCGGGGTCTTGAGGCTCGGCCTGGTCGTCAATTTCCTCTCCCACCCTGTGGTCAACGGGTTCACCAACGCGGCCGCCATCATCATCGCCACCTCACAGCTGTCCAAGATATTCGGCGTTTCCGTCGATAACGCCCAACACCACTACGAAACCATTCTCCGGGTCCTCCAGGCCGCCTATCATTATACGCATTGGCCCACCTTCTTCCTGGGGGCATTCGCGTTCCTCGTGATGTACGGGCTCAGACGCCTCAACCCGAGAATCCCGAATGTCCTCATCGCCGTGGCCGTGACCACCACCGTCTCCTGGGCCATCGGGTTCCAGCACAATGCCCGGGTGCCCATCGAGGCCGTTCATTCGGAGGAGGTTCGCGGTTTGGTGGTCGACTTCAACCGTACCTTTGAAGAGATCAACAGGCTGGCCCAGGAGCGCACCCATATCTACAAGGCCATGGACAAGGTCGCGGCAGGCCACGACATCGTGGCGGTCCTCGGCATCGAGCACGCCGCCTCCGTCCTCTCCATCCATCAGGAGAAGTCGAAGGCCAGACTGCAGGGGATCAAGAACAGGATCCGGGGCCTTCTCCTGAGAAATGTCCCCGGGCCGGACGGGAGCATGGCCTTGTATCCGAGTCAGGGTCTGCCAGCGGGGGCGAAACACGACGGCCGCACCTGGCGCATACGGGTAGGCAACAAACCCATTGATCCCGGCGCACTCGTCCTCAGGGGAGGTGGAGCGGTGGTCGGAGAAATCCCGAGCGGACTCCCCTCCTTTACCATCCCCCATGTGGATTTCCGGATCCTGGGCCGCCTGTTCCCTTTTGCCGTGATCATCTCCCTCCTGGGCTTCATGGAGGCGATCTCCATCGCAAAGGCCATGGCGGCGAAGACCGGGCAGAGGCTCGACCCGAACCAGGAGTTGATCGGACAGGGGGTTGCAAACATCTTCGGTTCCTTTTCCGGGAGTTACCCCACGTCCGGCTCGTTCTCGAGGTCGGCGGTCAACCTCCAGTCCGGGGCGGTCTCCGGCATGTCGAGCGTGTTCACCAGCCTGGCGGTCGTGATCGTTCTCCTGTTCTTCACGCCTCTTCTCTACCACCTTCCCCAGTCCGTGCTGGCCGCGGTGATCATGATGGCGGTGATCGGTCTCATCAATATCTCCGGGTTTGTGCACGCATGGCGCGCCCAATGGTACGACGGCGCCATCTCCGTCATCTCTTTCGTATGCACGCTGGCATTCGCCCCGCATCTGGACAAGGGGATCATGGTGGGGGTGGTCCTCTCGCTGCTTGTATTTCTCTACAAGAGCATGAGACCGAAGGTGGTCTCCCTGTCCAGGGCCCAGGATCAGGCATTGAGGTGCGTGAACACCCATGGCCTCCGGGAGTGCGAGTACATCGCCATGGTGCGCTTCGACGGCCCGCTCTTCTTCGCCAACGCGAGTTACCTGGAAGACAAAATCATGGAGGTCATGCGGAACAGGAAGAGGTTGAAACATATCGTACTCGTGTCCAACGGCATCAACGACATCGACGCATCCGGGGAAGAGATCCTTTCCCTGCTCATCGACAGGGTCCGGAGCGCGGGGGTGGACATCTCCATGAGCGGGGTCAATGAGTCGGTCATGAAGGTTCTGGAACGCACGCACTTCCCGGAAAAGATCGGGGAAGACCACCTCTACCCGACCATGGAAAAGGCGATCAGCATGATACATCGAAGCACGCACGATTCGGCCGAGGAAGCAAGCTGTCCGCTCGTGACCGCCTGCAGCATCGTCTCCCCTTGAGACGAAAAGGAGGAAAACAAATGCCAGTGCTCACTGTCTTCAGCGGTACCTTCTGCCGGGAAGAGATTTTGGTCAGGGAGATCTGCGCCGGAATCGGCTACAGGAACATCGGCGACCAAGAGATCGTCGAGAAGGCGGCCGCGCTCTCCGGCATGCCTGCCGCCAAGATCGGCCGGGTCTTCTCGGCCAAGACCTCGGTCTTCAACAAGTTCACGCACGAGAGGGAGCGCTCCCTCGCCTATCTCAAGCTTGCCCTGGCGCAGCTCCTTTCCGGCGATGACCTGCTGATCGAGGGGTTCAGCGCCATGCTCGCACCCATGGAACTGAACCATATCCTCCGGGTCTGTCTCATTGCCGACCTCCCCTTCAGGACATCGGTGGCCACCCAGGCCCACAGCCTCGAGCCGGGAGAGGCGGCCAGGCTGATCCGCAGACAGGATGAGGAGAGGGCCGCATGGGTACAGATGCTCCTGAACAAGAAAGACCCCTGGGACCCTTCGATCTACGATCTTCTGATCCCCACGGATAAGACACGACCCGACCGGGTCCTGTCCCTCGTTCGGGAGAATCTCGGGAAGGACATCTTCCACCCATCGAAACAGTCCCGGAATGCCGTCGACGACTTCCTTCTCTCCTCGGAAGTGGAGGTCGCCCTGGCCCAGGAAGGGCACCATGTGGGCGTCGTAGCCAGGGCCGGCCGGGTCACCCTGACCATCAACAAGCACGTCCTCATGCTCAGCCGTCTGGAGGGCGAGCTCAAGGCCATTGCAGGCAAGGTCCCGGGTGTACGCGAGGTCGCCACCAAGGTCGGACCCGCCTTCTACCAGGCCGATATTTACAGGAAGTACGATTTTGAGCTCCCTTCCAAGATCCTGCTGGTGGACGACGAACGGGAGTTTGTAGAGACGCTCTCCGAGAGACTGTACATGAGGGACATGGGATCGGCCGTAGCCTATGACGGCGAGTCCGCACTGGAGCTGATCAAGGAGGACGAGCCCGAGGTGATGATCCTCGACCTGAGGATGCCGGGCATCGACGGCATCGAGGTCCTTCGGAGGGTCAAGGCCAAGCAGCCGGAGATCGAGGTGATCATCCTCACGGGGCATGGATCCGACGCCGACCGGGAGACGTGCATGAGCCTGGGCGCCTTCGCCTACCTTCAGAAACCCGTGGATATCGAACTCCTGAGTGAAACCATTCAGAAGGCCAATGAAGAGATAAGGCGCAGGAAAAAGGCTTGAGTCACGCAACCCGCCATAACGTGAAACCGACCGGTTCGGCGGATCCGGGCCGACTCGCGGCGGTGAAACGTTTTTTGAAAAGGATCAAAGGACCCCCGCCGGAGGAACAGTCGGCCCTCTACGGGTACCGGCATCAGTTCAACTACCGGCGCATCTGGAAGCTTGCGGTCCTGTTGACGGGCGGGGTTTCGCTGATTCCCCTCATCATCATCACCAGTCTGGACTACCGGGTCACCCAGCATGCCATCGAGTCTGAACATCACCTGCGCACCACCCAGATCGTCTCCAACACGCGGCAGTCCATCTCCTTCTTCCTCTCCGAAAGAAAGTCGGCCCTGGAGTTCATTGTACATCAAAACACCTTCGAGGACTTAAACGACTCGGAAAGACTCGGGAGGATGCTGGAGGACCTCAAGCGGAGCTTCTCCGGCGGGTTCGTGGACCTCGGCGTGATCGATCCCCTGGGGCACCAGAGGAATTATGTGGGGCCTTACGCACTCGAAGGAAAGGACTACGGCGAGCAGGAGTGGTTCAAGCAGGTGGTCGATCATGGAGTCCACATCAGCGACGTCTTCCTGGGATTTCGAAAGGTCCCGCACATCGTGATCGCGGTGAAGCGAACCCTGCCGAACGGCATCTTTTACATCCTCCGATCCGCCATCGGGATCGGCCCCTTTGAAAAGCTCCTCTCCAGCCTGGAAATGGGCGGGAAGGGAGACGCGTTCATGGTCAACCGCGAAGGCACGCTCCAGACCTCTTCCCGTAATTACGGCCACGTGCTGGAGAGGTTCCCCCTGGCCGTCCCCGATTACTCCCACAGGACAGAGGTATTCAGCACCAAGGACGTCGATGGGGCCGACCTGCTGCTCGGCTACCGCTACGTCGACGAGACTCCCTTCATCCTCATGATCGTGAAAAAGAAGCAAGAGCTGATGAAGCCCTGGTTCAGTACACGTCTGAAGCTTGTCGTTTTCCTGCTCTTCAGCATCACGGTCATCCTGACCGCCATTCTCGGCACGGCCACATACATGGTCAGGAGAATCCGTGTCGCGGACCAAAAACGATTGATGAGCCTCCACGAGGTGGAGTATTCAAACAAGTTGGCTTCGATCGGCCGCCTGGCCGCCAGTGTGGCCCATGAGATCAACAACCCTCTGGCGATCATCAACGAAAAGGCCGGCCTGATCCGGGACCTCTTCACGTACAAGAAGATGTATGCAAAGGACGAGAAGCTTATGGGTCTGGTGGACGCCATCCTCCATTCCGTAAAGCGGGCCGGCACCATCACCAAGAGACTCCTTGCCTTTGCCCGGAACCTGGAGACCTCCATCGGGCCTATCCATGTGAAGGAGGTACTGCAGGAAGTACTCAGTTTTCTGGGCAAGGAAGCGGATCACCGTGACATATCCGTCCATGTGGACGTCCCCCCGGGCGTTCCCGTGTTCGAGAGCGACCGCGGGAAACTCCAGCAGGTTTTCCTGAACATCATCAACAATGCCATGGCGGCCGTAAGCGATGGAGGGCGCATCGATATCACCGCCCGGGAGGAAGAGAATCGAACGCTCGCCATCACGTTCGAAGACGACGGGTGCGGGATCTCTGCCGAAGATCTGAAGCATATCTTTGAACCCTTTTTCTCGACCAGGGCGAACCAGGGCGGAACGGGCCTGGGCCTGTCCATCACCTACAATCTCGTTCAGGAAGTCGGAGGCTCGATCTCGGTGGAGAGTGCCCTGGGGCAAGGCACACGTTTCACCGTGACCCTGCCCCTGGAAAGAAAAGGAGCGTAAGGCATGCGAGTCCTGCTCGTGGATGATGAAAACGAATTCGTCTCTACCCTTGCCGAGCGTCTGTCCCTTCGGGGGATTGAGGCGGCGTGGGCGACCAACAGCCTTGATGCGCTTCGCATGGCGGAATCAGGGTGGTTCGATGTAGCCGTTCTCGATATGAAAATGCCTGCAATGGGCGGACTGAAGCTGAAGGAGACGCTGCAGGAGAAGTATCCTGCGATGAGGTTTATCTTTCTGACCGGGTACGGTTCGGAAACCGACTTCCGTGCGTTGACCTGCCATGCGGGCGAGGAATTCTGCCTGGTGAAGCCGGTGGACATCGACGTCCTGATTGGAAGAATGGAAGAGCTTCTTCACCGGGGGGAACAGTGATGAGCGATCGTATCACAGCAGCCGAGGATGGATTGCGGTTTTTCGGCAAGGTCACCGCTTCCATATCCCACGAGATCAGCAACGTCCTGGCCACGATCTACGAGAACGCCGGACTGGTGGAGGATCTCCTTGCCGCCGCGGAAAGGGGGAGACCCCTCGACCCGTTCCGGCTCAAGGATCTTGCGTCCAGGGTGAAGACCCAGGTGAGGCGGGGGAGGGAGATCGTGGAAAACATGAACCGGTTCGCCCACAGTGCGGACGAGCCCCTGCGTGCCGTCGATCTTTCCGAAATGCTCTCCCTCTCTGCGTCCCTTGCGCAGAGGACGGCCTCAATGCACGGGGCCGTCCTGGAGCCGGAGCGCGCGGCCAAGGCCCTACAGGTGCGGACCGATCCCTTTCTCCTCCAGAACCTGATCTGGTCATGCCTGATCTTCCTTGTGGAGGCGGACAATTCGTCCAAGCGAATACGGCTGACCGCCGAAGCCGGTCCGGACGGTCCATGCATTCGGTTTACGGGGGTGGACAGCCTGCCTCCCGAAACCCTTTTTCCAACTTCGGCGCAGGAAATCCTCAGTCAGGCCGTCGGCGCTCGACTTTCCATGGTCGAGGGGGGGATCCTCCTGTCCATCCCCAAGGATGAACAAAACAATTCCATTTCGCCACAAAGAGACGAAGGCACAAAGAAGGAAACGGGGTAATCGTCTTCGTGTCTCAGTGGGGCTCTTACATTCAAAAGGAGGGTTGTTATGCGGACACGGATCCTGATGGTGGACGATGAAAAGGAGTTCTTGGAGACCCTGGCGGAGCGGCTGGCCATGCGTGACTATGACGTGACCACATCGCTCAGCGGCGAGGATGCCGTCGCAAGGATCAAGGCCTCCCGATTCGACGTGGTGATCCTCGATGTCTCCATGCCCGGCATGGACGGGGTCGACACGCTGCGGGAGATCAAGAGACTCGCCCCGTTGATCGAGGTGATCATGCTCACCGGCCATGCCACCGTGGATTCGGCCATTGACGGGATGAAGCTCGGGGCCTTTGATTACCTGAAGAAGCCCTGTGAGACCGAGGATCTGGTGGTCAAGATCGAGCAGGCCTACAGGCAGAAATCCGCTCACGAGGATCGCATCCGTCAGGCCAGGATCAAGGAGATCATTCAATCTCCGAGGGCGGCCTTGAAAAGCAAATCCCCGCTGGATGTCTGATCTTGGTGGTCGGGGAAGGAACCCCTTCGATGGACTGCACAATACGGTCGCAGGCTTCTACGACCGCCGACCGGAGGGGTTCGGAGAGGCCGCATCTGACTTCAGCCGGGATGGAATCGACCTGGGCCACGAGGATCCTTATGTCGATCCCTGTATGATCTCTGAGCTCTTTGAGGAGATTCACGGTTGGAAACTGATGGAGGGAGAAATCGGCGCTCTTGTTGGTCGGGATCTCCTCGACCCGCAGCTCGAACACCTCACCGGGTTTGCGGCATGGAGAATCGACCGCATCGATGATCACGAGCTTCTGCGGCCTCTTCGGGCTCAATGCCAGATCAAAGAGGATGTCCCGGATACCGGTGCCGACATCCATCAAGAACACTTGGGATGGAAGTACGTAGTGCTTTTGAAGATGATCGATCACCGAAGGTCCGAAGCCGTCATCCCCAAACAGGACATTCCCGCAGCCGAAGATGAGAATGGATTTCTCGTAGATCTCGCCCAGCATGCTCCTCCCCGCCATCAGGAAGATAGAGTCCCGTAGGATGGGAGCGGCCCAAGAGCGCACGCGCTTGCGCGCGAGCTGCGGTCGCCGGACCCATCCCGCGGTGAGTGGTTCTCAGAAATCGACTACCGCACGAACTGATCGAGTACCCGTGCGCCGGCGTCGACTATCGATACTTCCAGGTTCAGACCGCCGTCCAGGCGGTGGGTGGCGCAGCTCAGTCAGGGATCGTAGGCGCGTATGGCCATCTCCACTTTGTTCAGGATCCCTTCATCGTACTTCCCTTCACGGATCAATTCGGTAGCCGCCTTCTTCACCGAGAGGTTCATGGCCGCATTGTTGTGCGTCGTCCCCACAATGAGGTTGAGTTGGGTGATGAGGCCTTCGGCGTCGGTTTCGTACTCATGGATCAGGGTGCCCCGAGGCGCCTCCACGCAACCCACACCCCGGGCCGCCCTGGGCTGGATCTTCACCCGCACCTCCGGGTGGGTGATCTCCGGGTCCTGCAGCAGTTCCACGGCGTGCTCGGCGCACTGGACCATTTCGATCAGCCGGGCATAGTGATAGAGGAGGGTGTAGTGGGCCGGCCTGCCGAAGGCCGCGCGGAACTCCTCCAGCTCGGCCTGGGCCAAGGGCGTGGCCATCTTGTCGGCCACGTTGACGCGGGCCAGGGCATTGCTCCTGTACACCCCTTTGGGGCTCGCCAGGTCCATGGACAGGCCGTCTCCCCATCTCCTGGCGTAAGGGAACTTCTGGTAGGACCAGGGCTCCACATGCTCTCCGATGTAGTCCCGGTACCGGTCGCAGGGAAAGTCCTCGAAGACGCCGTCGGCTTGCATCAGCCTGAGGTTGCCGTCATAAAAATCCAGGGCGCCGTCGGCGGTCACGGTTCCCAGGTAGCCGACCTCGATCACCCCGATGGACTTGATGGCGTCGATGTATTTGGGAAAGACATTCTTCTTGGCGAAGTCCAGGCTGAACACCGAGAAATCCAGCAGCTCTCTGGCCGGACCGAGCATCTCCTGCCGCTCGGCCTCGCTCATGGGTTTGCTGACCCCTCCGGGGAGGGAGAAGGTGGGATGGATGGCCCGACCGGAGAACCCCTCCAGGAGCTTTGCCCCGAGGTGGCGCATGTGCACGACCTGTTTTGCCAGCTCCGGGGCTGCCTTGACGATTCCGATCACGTTTCGAACGGAGTAGTCCGAGTCCGGTCCTATGACGAAATCGGGTGCCGCCAGAAAGTAGAAATTCAGGATTTTGTCGCTGATGTAGGCAATGCTCTGCATGAGTCTCCGCAGCTTCACGGCGGCCGGGGGCGGAGTGACGCCGAAGAGCGCATCCCCCGCCTTGGATGAGGCCAGGTGGTGCGCCCACGGGCAGATCCCGCAGATGTGGCAGACGATCCGGGGCATCTCTTCTGCGGGCCTTCCTTCACAGAACTTCTCGAACCCTCTCAGCGTCTGGACATGCAGGCGGGTATCTGCGACATTTCCCGCATCGTCGAGGTGGATGGCCACCTTGGCGTGGCCTTCGATCCGGGTAACCGGCTGTATGTTGATCACGTTTCCCATGCTGTCATCCCTCCTTATCTGGCCGGCCGGGCCGGAAGTGCGGTCAGAAAACCATGGGCGCCGATATAGCGGTTCATGATCGCCCTCCTGTCCACCACGGTTTTGGGATCGAGTCCGACCGAGCTGAGAGAGCCCATCATGTCCACCATGGGTCGCGCCCCTTTGCGAATGGGTCCGAAACAACCCCGGCAGGGCGTTCGGGCCTGGACGCAGCGAGGCACCCCGCTCTTGCCGGCGCAGCCGGCCAGGGTTACCGGCCCAAGACAGAGCACGCCCTGCTCATTGATGCAGCGCATCTTGTCGAGACCCTCTTCAGGGTTGAACTGCAGGTTCTCGAGACATCTCTTGACGGGCCCGCCCCCCGATTTTTTTTCCCGTACCACCGGACAGGTGTCGCAGACGCTGCGCTCCGGGAGTTTCCAGGAGCCTTTGCCTTCGAGGAGTGCCGAGAGTCCATCCACGATCCAGTCCGGGTGAGGCGGACAGCCGGGGATGGTGATGTCGACCTTCACGACCTCGTCGAGGGCTGCGCAGGTGGGGGTCCAGGCCGGGATGTTCGGGTCTTTCGGGTCCGGCGAGGGCTCCGTGGAGGGGCTTTGCCGAAACACCTTCTCGAACACGTCCTCGTTCTTCCACATGTTGGCATGGGCGGGGACCCCTCCGTAAGCGGCGCAGCTGCCCAAGGCAATCAGGACCTTCGCCTTCTTGCGTATCTCCTCCAGTTCGTGCTTGTGCTCGGCGTTGCGCACCCCCCCGGAGACGATCGCCACATCCGCCTCGGGGAGATCCATGGCCGTTTTCTCGCCCCGTTGCCCGAAGAACTTGTGATCCACCAGGGCCGTCATGTGGACGAATTCGAGCCGGGGCAACAGGTCGAGCAGCGGATCTCCGATATTGAGGATGGAGATCTCACAGCCTGAACAGGAATTCAACCAATCCTCCAGGACTTTTACCGCCATCTTGAGCCCTCCTTTCTTTGCGCCCCGTGGTTCGGGCGTGATCGTGATTTGTTGCATCGACCAAATCGCAGGGATCAACTTAGAGCGAAGCCGTCGTCCGGCAGCAGGGGCCGTAAACCTCGGGACCGATGGGCTCCGCTCCTGCCGCGCGGAGCCTTGCGTACGCCTGCGCTTCGGGTCGCTCCACCCATCCTACGGGGATGGCTGCACGGTCACGACTCGTCTGGTATAGACGAGACACCGGCCGTCTTCGGCCACGATTTCCCCTTCAAACCCCTCCTTCCTGTAAGCGCCGAGGGCCGCCTCTGCCAGATCCCTGCTCTGGTAATCCGTCCCGTTCCACATGAACTTCTTTCCTTCGAACTTCATGGATGCGGCTGGTGCCATGATCTCCTGCCTCCTCCAACGACGATTCCCCTGGCCTGCAGCCAATCGGCATACGGGTGGTTGTTTGTTCGATGCTCCAAATTCGACTTTTCATACCGAGATGGCGAACTTCTTCACCCTCTGTGGTTGTAGGGGCTCGGCCCGAGGCTCCTCAGGGTCTCGGTCATCTCGGTCACGACGTCGGCGAACTTCTGCGCCTCGGAGGAAGCGATCCACTCGAGGCGGAAGCGCTCGGGCTCCAACCCGAAATCCTCCAGCATCAACTCAATCCCCTCGGCCCTGTTCTTTGCTTTTTGATTACCTTCCAGGTAATGGCATTCCCCAAGGTGTCAGCCGCACATCAGGACCCCATCGGCACCCTTGGTGAAGGCATCCATGACCAGGTTTGCGTGCACCATCCCCGAACACATCACCCGGATGATGCGGCCGTTGGGGGGATACTGAATCCTGGATACCCCGGCCAGGTCCGCCCCGGCATAGGAGCACCAGTTGCACAGGAAGGCGATGATCAAGGGCTCGAATTGCTCGTTCATCTTCCTCTTCTCTCCTTTCGAGAGGCCGGAAAATACACGCTGTAACAGGTTCGAGGAAATGGGGTTGGAGGAAGAATACCTTCCTCGCTCCTGGATCCTCGCACCTCACTCCTGAAGTAACTTCTCGTTTTTCATCCTGTGTTCATAGGCCAGGTCGATCTTCTCGATCAGCTCATCCATGGGAACCGGCTTCAAAACGTAGTCGAAGGCGCCGAGCTGCAGGCCTTCGATTCCGGACTCCACGGTTCCGTGGCCGGTGAGCAGGACCACCTCCACCAGCGGCTTCGCTGCCTTCACCTGCTTGAGGCACGCCAAACCGTCCATCCCCGGCATCCGTATGTCGAGGACGACCACATCGAAGTCCCGCTCTCCCAGGACTTCCAGCCCCTTCTCGCCCGTGGGGGCTGCATCGACGGCATATCCACGCAACTGCAACCGGTCTCGAAGGGAGTCCCGGAAGTCGTCTTCATCGTCCACGACCAGAACGCTGAACTTATTCATGACCATCGCCTCCTCTCTGCGGGCATGATGATCTCCGTTCATGAGAGGCATCGAACCATGAATGGAATTCGTAGCTCATTTCTATCCCGCCCCCCGTGAGATCTCGCAGGAGCAAGCTCCCCGGTTGCGGCTCGCCCCTACAGACCCGCATTCCACATGCCCTTTCCCCGGTTCTCCTCGTTGTTGAAAAAGACCCCCCATGGCTTCGTGTCAAACAAGACCGAGGGCCGCATCCACCTGCGCCCCCAACTGATCGAGCGAGAAGCCGGACACGTAGATGCCCTTCTTGGGGCATGTCGCCATGCAGGAGCCGCATCCCTTGCACACGGTCTCGTCGACATCCACCGTCTTCTTGACAGCTCCCTCCCATATGTACTCCATCAGGGTGATGGCCTTAAAGGGGCAGGCATCCACGCAGAAGGCACACCCGTCGCAGTTCTCATCGATGGGGTGGGACACCGTCGAGTCCAGCTCCAGATGGGTCCTGGAGAGGATGGTGTTGGCCCGGGATGCGGTGGCCAGGGCCTCTGCGATGGATTCCTGGATGGGCTTGGGGTAGTGACAGAGCCCGGCCAGGAAGATCCCGGCGCTGGAGGCGTCGACGGGTCTGATCTTGGCGTGGGCTTCCGTGAAAAAACCCTCTGCATTCAGAGGGACCTTGTAGAGCTCCGCCAGGGGGGCATTCTGATGGGGGACGATGGCCGTGGCCAGGGTGAGAAGGTCCACGACCAGTTCCACGGGCCTTCTGAGGACATGATCCGTGAGGCTGATCCGGATCCTGTCTTCGAAGTAATCGACCCTGGGCGGATCATCGAGATCGTAGCGGAAGAACATAACACCCCTTCGCCTGGCCTCCCTGAAGAGTTCTTCCCTCTGCCCGATGGTGCGCATATCGCGGTAGAGGATGTACACATCCATATCCGGGTCCATATCCTTGAGTCGAAGAGCGTTTTCCACCGCATGAGTGCAGCATACTTTGTTGCAGTAGGGCCTCTCCGGGATTCGGGAGCCCACACACTGGATGAAGGCCACGGCTTCGGCCGCCTGAACCCGCCGGCTCTGTCGGGCCAGTTCTCGATCCAGATCCAGGGAGAGGATCACATTGGGATGTCTCTTGTACAGGTACTGACCCTCGGGCCTCAGCGGTTCGGCGCCGATACAGATGATCACGATTCCGTGCCTGATCTCGATTCCGTTGGAGAGCCTGCTCTTGAAGTTCCCCACCGTCCCTTCCACGCCGACGACGATATTTCCCAGGTGAACCGTAATCTTGTCATGGTTCTCCACATTGGCGATCAGTTCGTAGACGAAGGGGTGGATCCTCTCCTTCCTCCAGGAGGTGTGCAGTTTGAGGGCGTTGCCTCCCAGGCGGTCTTTTCTTTCCACCAGATCGACGTAATAGCCCTGATCCGCCAGTGCCATGGCACTCGTCAAACCGGCTACACCGCCCCCGATGACCAGGGCCTTACGATGGATCGGGACCGTGATGTACTCCAGGGACTCGATCAGGCGGGCCTTGGCAACCGCCATGCGGATCAGGTCTTTGGACTTCTCGGTGGCCTTTTGCGGCGCGTTCTGGTGGACCCAGGTGCACTGGTTCCGGATATTGGCCATCTCGAAGAGGTACTTGTTCAGACCGGCGTTCCTGAGCATATCCTGAAAAATGGGCTGGTGCGTGGAAGGGGTGCACGCTGCAACGACCACGCGGTTGAGGTCCTGCTCGCGGATTCTCTCCGCCATCTGCTTCTGCGCGTCCTGGGAGCAGCTGAAAAGGTTCTCCTGGACAAATTCCACATTGGGAATGGTGCGGGCATATTCGGCAATGGCCGGGACATCGGCCACCCCACCGATGTTGATGCCGCAGTGGCAGATGAAGACACCGATTCGCGGAGTCTGGCCCGCTACGTCTTTTTCGGGCGGGTAGCTCTTTTCCTTCAAGAGGCTGCCGCGAGAGACAGCAAGGTTGCGCGTAGCCTGGGCCGCCGCCGCGCTCCCTTCGGTCACCGTCTGGGGGATATCCTTGGGGCCGGTGAAAACACCGCACGCGTAGACTCCCGGGCGGGAAGTGCCCACCGGCTCAAAGCAGCTTGCGGACACGAAATGGTTGGGATCAAGTTCAATGCCCAACCGTTCGGCCATCTCCCTGGTCTCCGGGGATATGCTGAGCCCGGTGGCGAGAACCACCATCTCGAAGGTTTCCTCCCTGGTCTCGCCATGCTCGGTGACATACTGGAGAAACAGATCTCCGGTGTCCCTCTGCGGAAGAACGGAGTGCACCCGGGATCGGATCAATCGTCCTCCCAGGTCCTGTGCCCTCTGGTAGTATTTTTCGAAGTCTTTCCTGTGGGTGCGCATGTCCATGAAAAAGACCGCCGTGTCGAGATCCGGCCCGAGGTGCTCCTTGGCGATCATGGTCTGCTTCAGAGAAGCCATGCAGCAGAAACCGGAACAGTACGGATGGAATCCCTCCTGTTCGCTTCGGGAGCCCACGCACTGGATCCAGGCTATCTTCCTGGGTTCCTTGCCGTCGGATCGCCTGGCGATGTGGCCTTTCAAGGGACCGCCCGGACTCAACATGCGCTCGAACTCCAGGGTCGTGACCACGTTGGGGTGATGATAAGCGAACCGCTCATATCCGGTGGGGTCGAACGGTTGGAAGCCGGGAGCCAGAATGACCGAGCCCACGTTGAGGGAGACCTCCTGCGGTTTCTGGTCGTAGTCGACGGCGCCGGCCTCACAGACCTCTGCGCAGACCCCGCAGTCTCCGGTGAGGATCCGGATGCAGTTCTTCCCGTCGATGGTGGGGGTGCTCGGCACCGCCTGGGGATAGAGGCGATGGATGTTGCCTCGGGTGGACAGGCCGACATTGAATTCCGAGAGCTTGGGGATGGGGGTCTTGCCGCTGATCTTGGCAAGGTCTGCGATGTGGCCCGTCGGGCAGACAAAGGCGCATGCACCACAGGTCCTGCAGACCGGGCTGACTTCCCCGAAGGGGGTAGTCACTTCTCTCCCGGCCCCCCGGCCCATGAAGCCGATCGCCCCCACGTGCTGGAGCTCATGACAGACCCTGACACACTTGCCGCACAGGATGCACGTCTCCTTGTGGGTCGAAAAACCCGGGCCGCAGACCCCGAGCTGCCGGGCCATTTCCTGCAAAGCAGGCACCTCGGGGGAACGGGACAAGATCAGGTCCATGACGAATCGACGCGCCTCCGCCACCTCCTCCGTATCGGTGAGTACCTTCAGGTCCGGCGCCACCGGGTAGGTACACGCGGTGGTGAGCTGCGTCCGCCCTGCCTGGGTCACTTCCACCAGACACAGGCGGCACCCGCCGTAAGGCTTGATAGGCTCGTAGTGGCAAAGGGTCGGGATGTGGAACCCTGCCCGTCGCGAGGCCTCCAGAACGGTGGCTCCTTCGCGAGCCTCGATCGGCCTCTCATTGATCACGATCCTGATCATGGCGTTCCCCAATCGTCTATTGCACGGCAATGGCTTCGAATCTGCAGGATTCGAAGCACGTCCCGCACTTCGTGCACCTGTCCTGCATGATCCTGTGGATCTGTCTCTTCGACCCCTCGACGGCTCCCACCGGACATTTGACCCGGCAGAGTTGGCATCCGTTGCACTTCTCTTCGAGAACGGTGTAGGTGATGAGCGCCTTGCAGACCTTGGCGGGACATCTCCTGTCCCTGATATGCGCCTCGTATTCGTCTCGGAAGTACTTGATGGTGGTCAGCACGGGGTTGGGTGCGGTTGCGCCCAGCCCGCAAAGGGATGTCTTCTTGATGAGCCGGGCCATGCGTTCGAGCTCTTCGATGTCCCCTTCGCGGCCGCGCCCTTCTGTGACGGCTTCGAGCATCTCATAGAGCCGGAGGGTCCCTTCCCGGCAGGGTGTGCATTTGCCGCAGGACTCGTCCCTGGTGAACTCCAGGAAGTACTTGGCCACGTTGACCATGCAGTCCTGATCATCCATGACGATCATGCCGCCTGAGCCCATGATGGACCCGAGGGCCGCCAGGGAGTCGTAGTTGACCGGTGTGTCCAGGTACTCCGCCGGGATACACCCCCCGGAAGGGCCGCCGGTCTGTACGGCCTTGAAGGCTCGGTCCTTGGAGATCCCTCCGCCCAGCCCGAAGATCATCTCCCTCAACGTGATGCCCAAAGGTACTTCCACCAGGCCGGAGTTCCTGACCTTCCCGACCAGGGAAAAGACCGTGGTGCCCTTGCTGTTTCCCTCTCCGAGGGACGCATACCATTGGGCTCCCCTGGCGACGATGGGTGAGATCTGGGACCAGGTCTTGACATTGTTGATGACCGTGGGTTTTCCCCAAAGCCCGCTCTGAGCAGGGAAAGGAGGCCGGGGACGAGGCTCTCCCGCCCGACCCTCGATGGAGGCGATCAACGCGGTCTCTTCCCCGCAGACGAACGCCCCGGCGCCCTCCCGGATGATCACATCGAGAGAGAAGGGACGGCCGAAGATCTGCTCTCCCAGCACTCCATAGGATCTAGCCTGTGCGATGGCGGTCTTCAGGTGGGAAACGGCCATCGGATATTCGGCCCGGCAGTAGATATAACCCTGGTTCGCCCCCATGGCGTAACCGCCTATGGCCATACCCTCCAGCACGCTGTGCGGATCGCCTTCCAGGATGCTACGATCCATGAAGGCCCCCGGGTCGCCTTCATCGGCGTTACAGATAACGTATTTCAGATCTCCGGAGGCTTGGCGGCAAAAGTCCCACTTCACCCCGGTTGGGAAACCCGCCCCGCCCCGGCCCCGGAGGCCTGATTCCTTGATCCGGGCGATCACTTCATCAGGTGTCATTTCCGTGATGGCGCTAAACAGCGCGTGGTATCCCCCCCGGGAGATATATTCCTCGATGTTTTCGGGATCGATGAACCCGCAGTTTCTGAGGGAGATCTTTTTCTGTTTCCCGAAGAATTCGAGCTCTCCATATCTCGGCGCTCCCGGCCCCGGGAAAGGGCCGGGATAAGCCTTGACGGTCCCCTCCACCAGGAACTCCTCCCTGTCGATGCAGCAGAGAGGAGGTTCTTCGAACGAGCGCTCCTCTTTGAGCGCCTTGGCCAATCTCGCGGCCTTTTCCTCGGTCATGGCCTGGTAGGTCACCCGGCCCTGCCCGGGATAGACCACGTCCACGAGCGGCTCCATCTGACAGAAACCGATACAGCCGGTCTTCGTCAGGACGGCATTCAGACCGTACTCCGAGATTTTTTCGCCAAGCGCTCGATACACCTTGTCGGCCCCGGCCGAGATACCGCAGGTGGCCATGCCCACCATCACCTTGATCCTGTCGGGATAGGAATGGTGAAGCCCTCTTTCCTTGACCTCCGCCAGATGATCCAGACTGGTTATCTTCATGAGACCGCCGCCTGCTGATAGTCGTCGATGATCTTGTTCATATGGTTCGGAGTCAGACGGCCGAAGGTAGCTTCTCCGATGCGCATCGCCGGCGCAAGGGCGCAGCAGCCGATGCATCGGACCACCTCCAGGGTGAAGAGGGAATCCTCGGTGGTCTGGCCGTTCCTGATCGCCAACCTCCTCTCGAGCTCCTCCAAGAGGCGCAGGGACCCTTTGACGAAGCAGCCCGTACCGAGGCAGACATTGATGATGTACCTGCCGCGAGGCACAAGGCTGAAGGCATTGTAGAAGCTCGCCACCCGCAGTATCTCCGAGAGGGGCAACTTGAGCTCGGCGGACACATGCTCCAGGGCGGAACGGGGCAGCCATCTGAAATGCCGATGGATGTCCAGCAGGATGGGGAGCAGATTGCCGGGTTCATCCCCATGACGCACGATCATCTCCGCCACGGCTTGCTCGTCGGTGGCCTTGGAATAGGCGGTGCGGGCGGCAGCCTGGGTTTCCGGCAGCTGCACCTCGTGTCGGACCGGGCACGCCTCCAGGCACGTGCCGCATCCGGTGCACTTGGCTGCATCCACATATCGTGGATGCTTCAAAAGGGTGGCGGTGAGGTTTCCGGGTTTGCCGCTCACCCTCGTCAATTCCGTCAAGGTATGGATTTCGATGTTGTTGTGCCGGCCGACCTCGACCAGTTTAGGAGAGATGACTCACATGGCGCAGTCGTTGGTCGGGAAGGTCTTGTCGATCTGGGCCATTTTGCCGCCGATGGCAGAACCCTTTTCTACTAAGTGGACATAGTACCCTGAGTTGGCGGCATCCAACGCAGCCTGGATTCCGGCGATACCACCTCCCACGACCATGACGGATCCAAGGACTCTTCCGGCCATATCATGCACCTCTTGGAATGTTCTTCAGAAGGGGTTGAACCGGGTGGCGAAATTAGGGTGTGCGCTGCAGTCGAATAAGGGATAATGCGCTCATCGTTGATCTCTTAACGTGAAGACACCAACATCGACCTCCCTTCACATAGATCGATGCGAAGGAAGACGTTCCGCATTACAGTTAGGTTACAAATGTGGTTTTGGTTTGAGCGAGGAAGATACCCGTTACAGGCCTGCTTCGCTGATGGACCATGCCTTCCACGAAAAAGGAAGCACGCCAATAGGGGTAAGATGGGCTTACCACGACAGGAAGACCCTGTCAAGTGTCAAAGCTTTCTCTCAGAACGAGTGGACCGGAACGGGTCCTCACCTGTCGCTCGTAGGATCGGTGGAGCTCCGCCACACCCATCTCTTGAACCCGCCCCTGGAAACGGAATGGGTTTCGCTCCGCCACACCCATCCTACGCACTGAAGGGAGAAAAGGCCAAGGCCGCGGAGGGGCGTTTTGCCCGCTAATACTCGGGAGGCAACTGCTTGAGTTGGGCCAGGGAAAAGACCGGTCCGTCCTTGCACACGTACTGGTCTCCGATATTGCACCTGCCGCATATCCCGATGCCGCACTTCATGCGCATCTCCAGGGAGAGGATGATCCGCTCCGGAGGAAAGCCCAGCTTCACCAGCACGGGCTGGGTGAACTTGATCATGATCGGAGGCCCGCACACGATGGCGATACCGTTCTCCGCGCTCTTGATCTTCTGTTCCGTGATGGCCGGGACGAACCCTACGTTGTATTTCCAGTCCGGGTCCTTGGTCGCGTCCACCGTGATGTGCATGTGGATGTCGTCCCTCTTCTCCCACGCCGCCAGCTCCTCCCTGTAGAGAAGCATGCCGGGACTCCGGGCCCCGTACACGACGGTGAGGTCCTTGAAACGGGAACGGTTGGCCGGATCGAGCATGTACACGATGCTGGAGCGGAGGGTGGTGAAGGCGAACCCGCCTCCGATGATCACCACGTTCTTGCCTTCCATCTGGTCCCACGGGTACCAGTTCCCCAGCGGGCCGCGTATGCCCATGACATCCCCCTCCCGCATGTCATGGAGATAGGAGGTCACGTGACCGACCTTGTTGACCGTAAAGGCGACGAAGCCCTTCTCGGTCGGAGAAGAGGCGATGCCGATCGGGATCTCCCCCTTGCCCGCAATGGAGAGCTCTGCAAACTGTCCCGGGATGTAGGAGAACCTCTTCTCGTCTTCAGGATCCAGGAAGACGAATCTGAAGGTCTTCAGGTTCCTGTCCTCGGTCTCCGTCACGATCCGATCGATTCTTACCGGATAGGGTAGGTATGGATTTTTCAACGAATCACCCCCTGCGAGGTATGGGATAACTGGTTCAAATCAAATTCGAACGCCGAAATCCGAATCTTCGGATTTCGCCTGCCTTGCGTCACGCGAAGGCAGGTGCTTCGGATTTCGGATTTACCGCCTCTTTGAATTCGGATTCGATGAAAGGATCAGAGATCGTTCATCAACTGCGCGACCCGCCGTATGTCGATGTTCACCGGGCAGGCCTGAACGCACCGGCCGCATCCGACGCACGCCACGCCGTTCTTGTACTTGTCCACGTAGTACTTCAATTTGTGCATGAACCGCTGCCGCACCCGCTGCATCTTCTTGTCCCGGGGGTTGTGCCCGGAACCGTGGAGGGTGAAGAGCGGGAACATGCATCCGTCCCAGTTCCTGATCCGGTCCCCCTCTTTTCCGCAGACCTCGTCCTGGATGTCGAAGCACCAGCACGTGGGGCAGATATAGGTGCAGGTGCCGCAATTGATGCAGGCGAAAGCGACGTTCTCCCAGAACGGCGCGTCGAAGAGCTTGATCGGGTCCTTCCCCTGCAGGCCGCCGGTCGGGATCCGCGAGGGGATCCTTTTCTCTGCCGCTTCGGAGAGGGACCGGGCCTTTTTCATGGCCGGTTCATCGGCCTCCGATCCTTTGCCGATCTTACCCATCTTACCCAGAAACTCCTCCCCCTTGGAGGTGACGCTCCTCACCAGGAAGCGGTCCCCCAGATCCACCATGAGCGCATCCAGCCCCTTCTCGCTGAAGGGTCCGCTTCCCACGCTGGTACAGAAGCAGGTGGCGCAAGGTTCGTTGCAGCCGAAGCCGACCAGGGTCGTCGCCTCCATGCGCTGGACCCACCAGGGATCCCGATACTCGGGATTGTCGAAGTTCACCTTCACGAGTTGAAAGGCGTAGGCATCGCAGGGCCGGATCCCGGCTATGACCTGAGGAGAATAGTCCTTCGGCGACTCCTTCAGGATATGCGCATCCGGTGCCTGCCCGTCGAGGGTGTATTCGAACATCCGCTCGGACTGGGGATAGACGACGGACTTTGGAGAGAGCCGGGTGTTGCGGAAATCGAAATCCGGGCGGACCCCGTCTCGGAGCAGGACGAATTGATGATGATCCCCTTCCTTGGCGGGCGCAAAGATCCTGTACTGCTCCCTGAGCCCTTCCAACGCCTTCAGCCACTCTTCCTTGGCAAAAATCCTCTTGATCATAAGTAACCCTTTTGTCATGTCGGTTGTCACCTCGACCGAAGGGAGCGACCTTGTAGCCGGTTCGAAGGATCAGGTTTTTCACTTCGTTCGATGACAGAAAAACTGGCCCACTCCAGAGGCACGATTCCCGATCTATTTCACGAAATCATTGTAGTCGTTCACCCGGTACACATCCAGCGGGGGCCGCTGCTTGGTGTCGAGACCGGCCTCCCAGCCGTAGAGCTGGAAGACATCCTTGTTGAGCTTCCGGGTCAGCTCCCTGACAGGGATCCCCACCGGGCAGACCCTCTCGCACGCCCCGCAGTCCGTGCACCTCCCCGCACAGTGGTATGCCCGCAGAAAATGAAAGGTCATGGTATCCACGGGATCGATGCTCTTTCCCACCCACTGGGGCCTGGATTCGTCCACGAAGCAGGTGGGGCAGTAACAGAGGGGGCAACCGTTCCGACAGGCATAGCAGCGGATGCACGGCGAAAGGATCTCTCTGAAGTACTGCTGTTTTTCTTCCGCGCTCTTCCCCTCGACGGCCTCCACACCCTGAAAAGGATCGATCCCTTTCTGCTCTTCCACCGGGTCTGCCACCATCTCGTCGTATTCCACAGGATTGCGGTGGATGCAGAGGCTGCAGTTGCTCCTCAGAACCTGCCTTTTCTCGAAGGTCTCCCGGAATCCGTCTCCCGACACCGTGATGGACCCGCCGTCTTCCGAGACCTCGAGGATCTCCCGCTCCCCGAGTCTCCTCTTCACGGCCCTGTGGTCGATCATCCCGGTACAGGGGATGCCCACGATGTAGAGCTGTTCTCTCTTGATCTGGTTTTCCACCATGTGGGTGACGATGTTCCTGGAGTTGCAGCCGTTGGCCACTATGCCCACCCTGTCGGTCCTCTTGGTCAGGTAGTTGCAGAGGTTCAGTCCGCAGTGGCTGTCCCAATGCAGACGGTCGCTCTCGGAGGGGTCCTTGATCAGGACGGGCTCGTTCATCATGGGCACGGTGCCCTTCCTGTAACCGATGAAGACGTCGACCTTCCCCCCTTCCAGGAGCTTTCGGGCAATCGTTCTGATCTTTTCTGTATACGCGAGCATCACGCCACCTCGGCTCTTCGCTTGACGAGGACCCTTGCGGGGCCCGAATCCTTGACCGCCTGGATCACCTTGTTTGCGACGTCCACGAATTTGGTCGCCTCGGCAGAGGAGATCCACGAAAAATGCAGCCGCCCCGGCTCCAGACCGATATGTTCGAGCAGGTTCTTGAGCAGGGCGAATCTTCTTCTTGCGTAGTAATTACCTTCCAGGTAATGGCAGTCTCCGGGGTGTCACCCCGAGACCCAGACGCCGTCCGCGCCGTGCCGGAAGGAGGCAAGAATCAGCTTCGGGCTCACCCGGGCCGAACAGGGGACGCGGATGACCCGGATGTTCGGCGGATACTGGAGACGGCTGACACCGGCGAGGTCCGCGGCGCCGTAGCTGCACCAGTTGCACAGGAATGCGGTGATCTTGGGTTGCCAATCGTTCATTTTCATCTCCACGTGCGGATCGTTGGTTTCTGTTGGAGCTTGCCGAAGGAGACCGGTGCCCCGCGACTAATGGTAATAGGGCCAACCCCCTTCTGCATCCTCTTTCATGTCATTTCCACGAACGCAGTGCGAAACCCTTGTTCGCATATTGCTCAAAATGCCGAGATGCATAACGCCCACCAAATTGGACCCACCCCCCAGGGGTGGGGTGTCCGTATTCATACGGACAAATCCTGAGGAGTGAGGCGTACCACTCGTACGCCGCAACGACGAAGGATGCGGGCAACGCCGCAGATGGCGTTTTTCAGCAACCTGCTCACATCTCGTTGATCATCGCCATCAACTGCCTCTCCTCGAACCCCTTGAGGTTGAGGGCCCCCGATCGGCACGAGGCCACGCAGAGCCCGCACCCCTTGCAGAGGACCGGGTTGATCTCGGCCCTGCCTGCAAAACGTCCATCCCTGATAAGGGAAGGCGCGGAGTAGGGGCAGACCTGAACGCAGACCCCGCAGCTGCTGCAGCTCATGGGGTCTGCGGCCGCGACCATGCCGCTCACGGAGATCTTCTTCCTCGCGAGGAGGGTGACCGCCCTGGAGGCGGCCGCCTGGGCCTGGGCCACGGACTCGTCGATGGGCTTGGGGTAATGGGCCATGCCGCAGAGGAAGACGCCGTCCGTGGCGAACTGCGACGGACCGAGCTTGGCGTGCGCCTCCACGAAGAACCCGTCCTCGTTCATGGGCACCTTGAAGAACTGCGCGATCTTCTCGTCCCGATAAGGGACAATGGCGGCGGCCAGGGTGAGGAGATCGGCCTTGAGGGCGATCGGGCGGGCCAGCACATGGTCGGTCACCTGGATCGACAGACCGTCCTTCCCGGCCGTGACCACCGGCTTCGCGTCGCGCGAGTACCGGATGAAAAAGACCCCTGACTGGCGCGCCTTTCGGTATAGAAGCTCCCGCTCCCCGAAGGTCCGGATGTCCCGGTAGAGGATGTAGACATTCATCTCCGGGTTGATCTCCTTCAGACGGACGGCACTCTCCACGGAGTGCGTGCAGCAGACCCTGGAACAATAGGGCCGATCAGGCTCCCTGGAGCCCACGCACTGGATGAAGACCGCGGAGTTGAGCCCCTTCAGAGAGGGGTCGTTTTCCATGAACCTGCGGTCCAGCTGCTGGTGGGTCAGGACGCGGGGGTCGTCGCCGTAGAGGTATTCTTTGGGCTTGTACTCATAGGCCCCGGTGGCCACCACCGCGATCCCGTGCTCGATGGTCGCCGCGTTGCCGCCCGACTCCAAGGTGGACTTGAAGTTGCCCACGAACCCCTCCACCCTGCTCAGTTCCGAGTTGAGGAAGAGATCGATGTTGCGGTCCGCCTTCACGGACTCGATCAGCTGCGCAACCTCCTTCTGGATCTCCTCGCCCTTCCAGCTCCTGAAGAGGTTCAGGGCCTGGCCCCCGAGGACCGGCTCCCTCTCCACCAGGCTGACCTGGTACCCCTGATCGCTCAGGGACCTCGCGGCGACCATGCCCGATATGCCTCCGCCGAGCACCAGCGTTTTCTGGTTCACATCGAGGGGCGGTTCGGGAAGGGGCTCCATGAGCGCGACCTTGGCCGCAGCCATCCGGACCAGGTCCTTGGCCTTTTCCGTGGCCTCGCCCGGATCGGACTTGTGGACCCAGGAGTCGTGATTCCGGATATTGGTCATCTCGAAGAGGTACTTGTTCAACCCTGCGTTCACGAGCGTCTCCTGGAAGAGGGGCTCATGCGTCTTGGGGGTGCAGGCGGCGACCACGATCCGGTTCAGGTTGTTGGCCTTGATCACCTGGGCCATGGTGTCCTGGGTGTCCTGGGAGCAGGAGTAGAGGTTGTCCGCGACGTACTCGACATAGGGAAGGGTCTTGGCATAGTCCCGAACCGCGGCCACGTTGACCACGCCCCCGATGTTGATGCCGCAGTTGCAGACGAATACGCCGATCCTGGGCCTCTCGCCGCGCACGTCCCTCTGCTCCGGGATCTCCCTGGACCTGGTCAGGGTGTTGCGGGACTTGCTGAGAAGGGCGCCGGCCCGGGCCGCTGCCGAGCTGGCCTCGATGACGGACTGGGGGATGTCCTTGGGCCCCTGGAAGGCGCCGCACACATAGACCCCCTCCCGGGAGGTGGCGACCGGCTGGAAGGAGCCGGTCCTGCAGAAACCGGATTCCGTGAGCTCGATGCCGAACTTCTTTGCGAGATCCATGACGTCCGGAGAGGATTCGAGCCCCACCGACAGGACCACCATGTCGAAGGGTTCGGTCCTGGCCTCGCCGTCCTCGCTCGCGTACTTGATGAGGAGGGCGCCGTTGCTCGCAGCGGGCTCGACCGAGTGCACCCGCGAACGGATGAAGCGGACCCCGTGCTTGTTCCTGGCATCCTCGTAGTACCGCTCGAACTCCTTCCCATGGGTCCGCATGTCCATGTAGAAGACGGCGCAGTCCAGCCCGTCTCCGGAGTGCTCCTTGGCGATCACCGCCTCCTTGATGGCGTACATGCAGCAGACCGAGGAGCAGTAAGGATGGTCGCAGCGGTTCACGTCCCTGGACCCGACGCACTGCAGCCAGGCGATCTTCCTGGGCGCCTTGTGGTCGGAGAGTCGGACCAGGTGGCCGGAGGTGGGACCCGATGCGGAGAGGATCCGCTCGAACTCCATGGAGGTGACCACGTTCGGCAGCTTGGAATAGCCGTACGCAACGTACTTGGACGGATCGAAGGGCTGAAAACCGGGTGCGAGGATGACCGCCCCCACGTCGAGCTCGACGATCTCGTCCTTCTGCGTGTGATCGATGGCCCCCACGCCGCAGAATTCCGTGCAGATCTTGCACCCGCCGGTCTTGAAGTGGACGCACTGGCTCCGGTCGATGGCCGGGGTGTTCGGGATGGCCTGCGCATAGGGGACGTAGATCGGCTTGCGGCCCTTCAACCCCATGTCGTATTCCGACGGGATGCGCTTGATCGCGTGCTTTGCGATATCCTCCAGCCTGATGTGGCCGGTGGGGCAGACCGAAACGCAGGCACCGCACCCCATGCAGAACTCCGTCTGCACATGGAAGGGGGTGTCCACCTTCATCTCCGTGCCGCGGCCGGTCAGGCTGATGGCGGCGTTCCCCATCCTCTCGCAGATCCGGGTGCAGAGGCCGCAGAGGATGCAGTCGTCGTCCTCTTTCCGGAAGCGCGGCTCCCCGATCCCGTACTTTGCGGCGAGCTCCTTGAGGAGGGGGACCTCCGGGCAGCGGGCCAGGAGCATCTCCACGATCAGCTTGCGGCCCTTGTGCACCGGTTCCGTGTCCGTCTTGACCTCCATGCCCTCCCAGATCGGGTAGTTGCACGAGGTGACGAACCGCGTCCTTCGGCCGTCAAACACCTCGACCGTGCACAACCGGCACATCCCGGCAGGCTCCAGCGCCTTGTGGTAACAAAGGGTCGGGATCTCCACCCCGTACTTCTGGGCGACCTGCAGGATGTATTGTCCCTCTTCCCCCTGGACCGTCTTGCCATTCAGTTTGAACGTAATCATGCGTGAAATCCCTCTTGGTCCTCGATCATCTCACGACCACGGCGTTGAACTTACAGGCATCGAAACAGATCCCGCACTTGATGCACTTTTCCGTGTCCAGGACGTGCGGCTCCTTCTTCTCCCCGGTGATGGCTTCCTGAGGGCACTTGGGACCGCACACATGGCAGCCGGTGCAGGCCTGCTCGTCGATCTCGTAATGGAAGAGCGGCTTGCAGACGCCCGCCGGGCACTTCTTGTCGCGGATATGGGCCACATATTCGTCGTGGAAGTACAGGATGGTGGTCAGGACCGGGTTCGGCGCCGAGGTGCCCAGCCCGCAGAGGGAGAACTTCTGGACCATCTCCCCGATCTCCTCGAGGAGCTCGATGTCGCCCTCCTTGCCGTTTCCTTCGCAGATCCCGGTCAGGATCTCGAGCATGCGCTTGATCCCTTCCCTGCAGGGGTTGCACTGACCGCACGACTCCTCCTTGAGGAACTCCAGGAAGTAGCGGGCGAGATCCACCATGCAGGTGGTCTCATCCATGACGATCATCCCGCCGGAGCCCATCATGGACCCGACCTTGGTGAGCTCGTCGAAATCCACCCCCAGGTCCAGGAAGAGCTCCGGGATGCAGCCGCCCGAAGGACCTCCGGTCTGCACCGCCTTGAAATCGCGCTTCCTCGGGATCCCCCCGCCCATCTCGAAGATGATGTTGCGCAGGGAAGTCCCCATGGGCACCTCCACCAGACCCGTGTTCTTCACCTTACCCACCAGGCTGAATACCTTCGTGCCCTTGCTGCGCGGGGTGCCCATGCCCGAAAACCAGTCCGCGCCCTTGAGCAGGACCACCGGGACATTGGCGTAGGTCTCGACGTTGTTGAGGTTGGAGGGGCTCTCCCGGAACCCCTTCTCGACGGTATGGACGTACTTGGCCCTCGGCCTCCCGACCAGCCCCTGGAGCGAGGCCATCAGGGCCGTGGACTCCCCGCAGACAAAGGCCCCTGCGCCCGTGGAGATCTTGATCCGAAAACTGAAATCCGACCCGGCGATCCGGTCCCCGAGGAGACCCATTGCCTCCGCCTGTCGGATGGCGGTGACCAGCCTCCTCACGGCCAGCGGGTATTCGTTCCGCACATAGATGAACCCCTGGCTGGAACCGATGGCATAACCGGCGATCAGCATCCCCTCGATCACGCTGTGGGGGTCGCCTTCCAGGACGCTCCGGTCCATATAAGCGCCGGGGTCGCCTTCATCGGCATTGCAGATGACGTATCGCTCTCCATGATGTTTTGCGCAGGTTTCCCATTTGATCCCCGTGGGAAAGCCTCCGCCCCCCCGTCCTCTCAGCCCGGACTTCTTGATCGCCGCGATGATCTCCTTCGGCTCCATCTCGTCCAGGGCGCGGGCCAGGGCGAAGTAGCCGCCCCTGGCGATATACTCCTCGATGCTGTCGGGGTCGATAAAGCCGCAGTTGCGCAACGCGATCTTGACCTGCCGTGCGTAGAACGGGATCTCCTCCAGGAAGGGGACCTTTTCCAGTTTGGCGCCATTGACCGGGTTCGGGATGTGCTCTTCCAGGAGAGAGCGGGGGTCCCGTATCTGGCCCAGGATTCCCTTCCTGTCGAACTTCCCGTCCATGTAGCCGCTGATGATCCCGGTGATCTTGTCCTGCGTTGCGCGCTTGTAGACCAGGCGCGGTCGATCCTTTGCCAGGACCTCGACCAACGGCTCTTCCTCGCAGAAGCCGATACAGCCCGTCTGGCGGACGCGGACAGGCCCGCCAGGGAATTCCGCCATCGCCTTCTCGAAGGTCTCCTTCCCGCCCGCGGCTATCCCGCAGGAGGCCATCCCGACGTTGACCACGAACCCTTCGGGGTGGTACAGCCTCCTGCTGGTCTCCGCGCTGATCTTCTCGAGATCCTTCAAAGATCGAATTCTCATCTCTTCGCCTCTTCTCCCGGCTTATTCATACCCGTCCAGCACCTTCTTCATTTCGTCCGGCGATATCCGGGCGTGGACATCTTCATTGATCTTCACGACAGGCCCGAGGCTGCAGCAGCCGATACAACGCACCGATTCCAGGGTATATCGACCGTCCTCGGTGGTTTCACCGTCTCTGACGGCCAGATGCTCCTTGATCGTATCGTGCACGCGGCCGGCGCCGCGGACATGGCAAGCGGTGCCCAGACAGATGGAGATGACGTTCCGTCCCCTGGGTTCCAGGCTGAAACCGGCATAAAAGGTCGCGATGCCGTAGATGCGGCTGATCGGAAGCGAGACCTTCTCCGCGACATAGTACAGCGTAGCCTCAGGAAGGAAGTTGTAGCGCCTTTGGATGGCCTGGAGAATCATGATGAGATTCTCCTTGTCGCTGCCGAACTCCTTTTCGATGAGATCGTCCAGCTCGAGAAAATCGATCTCTACAGGCTGTGTGGCCTGAGCGGGGCTTGCCGCTCTCATAGGGTTTCCTCCCCTCTTCCGGAACCGGTCCGACCCGATCAAGCGACGTCGGACACCGGTTTAGGTTGATTGACGACAGGGCAGTTCTCCACGCAGACGCCGCACCCGGTGCAGAGCTCCGTGTTGATGCTTCGGGCCCGCTTCCGGATCTTCACCTTGAAGTGACCGGGGGTCCCTTCGATGGACTCGATATCGGAGTAGGTAATAAGCTCTATATTGAGATGCCGGCCGACCTCGACCAGTTTGGGCGAGATGATTCACATGGCGCAGTCGTTGGTGGGAAAGGTCTTGTCCAACTGGGACATGACGCCGCCAATGGCCGGAGACTTCTCGAGGAGGTAAACATAATAACCGGAATCGGCCAGATCGAGGGCCGACTGCATCCCGGCTATACCTCCGCCGACGACAAGAACCGAGCCTTTCACCTGGTCAGACATATCTCTTCTCCTTGAACGGGAAAGCTGAACTGAACAAGAGGCTTTGGATGGACCTCACCGGAACGATCGACGATTCTCAAGGTTGGCCGGGCGGGATCATCGGTCGAAACCTTTGCGGCCGGGCGTCCCCCGACGAGCCCCTTGCAGGAGCGCCTTCGGGACGGCCTAATCCGTACGTTCCGGAAACGGCATGTATATCGATTTAATGCACCCCTGTACGAATAGAAAAGATAGCTTGCAGGGAGAGAAGCTGTCAACCCTTTTTGAATATTTGTAAGACTTTGGAATCCCGGCCCCCTTCGGGGACCGGGAAGCAGCATCTCATGCAGCAAGAAGGAAGGCCTTTTCTGCGGCAGTGCGGATTTCATCGGGGGTAAAAGGCTTGGGAAGGTAGTCGATAGCCCCTAGCCGGGCGCTCTCGACGGCCGTTTCGATGCTGGCGTATCCGGTGATGATGATGACAAGGGCCTGCGGGAGTTTTTCACGGATCGCCTGGAGGAGTTCCAGCCCTTTCACGCCCGGGATCTTCAGGTCCAGCAGGACCAGCTTGAAAGACTTCTTCCCGATGACCTGCAGGGCTTCCTCCCTGGTCATCGCCTGCTCGACGGCGTAACCCTTCTTGGAAAGGATCTTCCGTATATTGTTGTTCACGGCCACTTCGTCGTCCACCACCAGGACATCCGCCTGGTCGAGCTTCCCGGGGAGTCCAACCACCTTTTCCGTTCGATCGGTTTTTTTCGCTTTCAGTTGGGCGTACCGGGCCTTCAACTCCTCGTAAGGCATCTGCGCAACCCCCTCCCCCCGAAGGTAACGGAGGTATTCCGGCCCGGTCACCGCAGCCACCTCCTCATAGTCGAAAGGCAGGTCCACGCCCACGAACTTCTTCAGGTCCCGAGACCTTTTCTCTTTCCCGGCCGCCGCCTTCTTCCCCTTGGCCTGGGGGCACACATTGCTCTTCACGCCCGCCTTGCAGGTAGCGCCCAGCTTCCTGTAGATGTCGCAGACCTTGGCGCCGACCAGGCAATAGTGATCGAGGGTCTCCGGTGCAGGAGCCGACGCGGCAGGCATATCCGAGGGCCCCATTCCATCCGCATAGGCCTCCCCGGCAACCCGGGCCACCTCGTCCCTTGAAAAGGGCACGTCCACATCGATGACTTCCCTCTTCTGTTTCACCAGGGCGGCGTACCTCGCCTTGAGCTCCTCATAAGGCATGAACGAGAATCCTTCCCCTTTCAGGTTCATGACGTACTCGGGGCCTGTCACCGAGGCGACCTCGTCGTAGCTGAACGGCAGGTCGATCCCGATGAGTTTCTTCACGTCGGCCCTCTTCTCTCCGGCCGCCGCCTTCTTCGCTTTCTCCCCCTTCTTGGCCTGGGGACAACCGCTGGTCTTGAGGCCCGCCTTGCAGGTAGCGCCGAGCTTCTTGTAGATGTCGCAGACCTTGGCGCCTACCTTGCAGTAGAATTCGAGGACCTCGGGTGAGGGCACCTCCACGACAGGCATGTCGGAAGGACCCAGGCTGTCGGCGTATTCCTCGCCCGCGACCTTCGCCACCTCCTGCCGGTCGAACGGGATGTCCAGGTCGATGACATCGATGGCCTTTTTCTCCTTTTCAGGGACATGGGTCTCCGTCAACTCGCCGGAAAAGGCCTTCCCCACCTTCTCCCTCATCTCGTCCGGGGTGAAGGGTTTCGGCAGGTAATCCAGGGCGCCAAGTCGGATGGCCTTCATGGCCGTGTCGGTGGAAGCGTACGCGGTCATGATGATCACCTTGGTGAGGGGCCACTGCTCCTTGACGAGCCTCAGCAGTTCGAGCCCGTTCTTCTCAGGCATCACGATGTCTGAGATCAGGAGCGAAAAGGACTCCTGGGCCATCTTCTCCAGGGCCTCCTTGGCGCTGGAGGCCTGAGCCACCACATAGTTTCTCTTGCCGAGGATCTTCTGCACGCTCTCGCAGATCCCCTTCTCGTCATCGACCACCAGGATCTTGTTTGCACTCATCGTCTTCCTCCCTGCTTTGATCGCGTCCGAACTCTTCCATGGCATGATCCGTGCCAAAGGAATCAGGTGTCCGATATTCAATGGCATTCCGGATTAGGCGCTATGGGGGCGGCATCTTGTGTATAGATCCATTATACACCAGCCGACCGGATCCGGAATGGGGAGATGGACAGTAAGCCCTTGTTTTTGCGGATCAAGCAGGCAAGGCTTCGGGGCTTTTAAGCAGTGGGGGCATGCGTTCGGCAGGATATGAAGGTGTATATTGAGTTCATACAGGATGGATGGACCTCCCGTCTTTGCCTTACTGATCAGACGGGAGATCTCCGTCGGGGTTGACGGTGCGGGTCGACGCGGAGATACCGTACTTCTTCATCAGGTTCTGAAAATTCGGCCTCTGGAGGCCCACCTTCTTTGCAGCTCGTGTGACGTTCCAGTCGTTTTTCATCAATGCCTGGAGCACGAAGTTTTTCTCCACCTCCTTGACGGCCGTCTCCCGCATCTCCTTCTTGATCTTTTTCAGCTCCTCGTTGTTTTCCGGGATATAGGGCGCCAGGGGACCGACCTCATCCAGCACCGGCAGGTCCTTGAGCGTGATCTCCTCCCCATCACAGAGGATCACCGCCCGCTCGATGACGTTCTTCAACTGGCGCACGTTGCCAGGCCAGTCGTAGGAGGTCAGCCTGGCCAGGCCTTCCTTGCTGAAGCTCCGGACGGCCTTGCCCGTCTTCGTGCAGAACTGGCGGAGGAAGTGATCGGAAATGGCCAGCACGTCGCCCCTTCTCTCCCTCAGGGGCGGGGTGAAGATGGGGTAAACGAAGATGCGGTAATAGAAATCCTCCCTGAACGATCCCTGTTTGACCATCTCCATGAGGTCCCGGTTCGTGGCGAAGATCAGCCTCACGTCCACCTTCTGCTTGGCCGTGGCGCCCAGGGGCAGGTACTCCCGCGTCTCGATGAAACGCAGGAGCCTGCTCTGCACCTCCAGACTGATGTTGCTGATCTCGTCGAGGAAGACGGTCCCCTGATCGGCCATCTTGAAGATGCCGTCCTTGTTTCGAAATGCGCCCGTGAAAGCCCCCTTCATGTAGCCGAAGAGCTCACTCTCGAGGAGGTTTCCCGAGAGGGTCCCGCAGTCCACCGCGAAGAAGACCTTGTCCTTGCGCCGGCTGTTGGCGTGGATGGCCCTGGCGATCAGCTCCTTTCCCGTCCCGCTCTCTCCCCAGATGAGGACCGTGGAATCGGTCGGGGCCACCTTGCCGATCATCCCGATCACCGCGCGTATCTTCGGGCTGTCCCCTACGAGCTGATGGGTGACGGCCCCGATGGACATGATCCCCTTCTCCGACGATTTGCGATCGATCCGAAGCTCCCGCTCCGCCAGGGCCCGCCGTACGCCGCTTCTCAGTTCTTCAGGGGTAAAGGGCTTCGGGAGATAGTCAAAGGCCCCCATGCGCATGACCTCCACCGCCGAGGAGACCGTGGCGTACCCGGTAATCACGATCACCGGGGATTCGGGCAGGGACTCCTTGACCCTTCTCAGGACCTCCATGCCGCCCATGCTGCTCATCTTCAGGTCGGTAATGATCAGGTCGGCCGGTTCCCGGTCCAGCCACTTCAGGGCATCGTACCCATTCAGCGCGTAATCCACCCGGTAACCCTCTTTGGCCAGGATCTTGACGCAGCTGCGGCAGATCCCTATCTCGTCGTCGACGACCAGGATCCTGGGGATGCTACCGGCCATTGTCGTCTCCTCGCGCCACCGGTAGGCGGATTCGGAATGTCGTCCCCTGCCCTTCCCGGCTCTCTACTTCAATGGACCCGCCGTGGCGCTGGATGATCCCGTGGGTGATGGCAAGGCCGAGCCCGGTGCCGCTATCCTTGGTCGTGAAAAAGGGGTCGAATACATGATCCAGCTCGCTTTCGGGTATCCCTGTCCCGGTGTCGCTCACCGTCACTTCGACAGACTTCTTGTCAGGAAGGGCGAGGGTGGTGAACCGGATCTTGCCTCCCGGCCCCGATGCCTCGATCGCGTTCAGGGCAAGATTGATGAAGGACTGCTGGATCTGGTCTTTGTCCAGGAGGGCCGAGGGCAGATCGCCGGAGAGGTTGATCTCGAATTCGACATCCTTGAAGGCCGCCTGTTTCCTGGTGAGCGCGACGGTCTCCCGGACGATGTCGTTGACGTCCTGCGGGGCCTTGGTGGGCCTGCTCTGGCGTGCAAAGGTCAGGAGGCTCGTCACGATCTTTCGGCACCGCAGCGTCTCATTGACGATGGTCCGAAGCTCTTCGTAGTTCGGCTCATCCTCCTTCATATCCTCCTGGATGAGCATGGCCGTGGTCAGGATCGTGGTCAGGGGGTTGTTGATTTCGTGGGCCACGCCCGCGGCGAGCTGGCCGATGGAGGCCATCTTCTCCTGGTGGAAGAGGTTCTTCTCGAGGAGGATGTCCCTCGTGATATCCTTGGAGATCTCGACCGCCCCGACCACCTCCTCGTTTTCAAACACGGGGTAGCAGGAGATCGAGAAGTAGAGCTCCCTCCCCTTCTTATCCTTGTGGATGTGAGTCGCCTGTGAATGATTCTTCTTCTCCAGACAGCTCTTCAGAGGGCAAGGGTGATCCGAACCGTCGCACGGGTCCCTCCTTCCATGGGATATCTCGTAGCAGTGCCTCCCCATCACCTCTTCACGGGTGAGGCCCAGTTTGTGCAGCATGGCCTCATTGATGTCGATGATATCGTAGTCGCGGCTGATCAGGAGGACGTCCTCCTGAAGGAAGGCGTTGATGGCCGCGCTGTAGCGGATCCTCAGTTCCTCCAGTTCGTGCTTTGCCTGCTCAAAAAGGGCAAAGCCCAGGAGCATCTCCAGGAAAAGTTGTGCGTTACTGCCGCACAGCCAACTCCCGCCGGGCCCGCGCTCATCGGAATTCCCGCCGGCGCCTTTCCCATTTCTCAGGTCGACGACGAGGTCGATATCGCGGCCCGAGAGGTCCCCGACATCACTCGTGACCAAGAGGTCTTCATGGACGGACTCCTCCTTCCAGGACAATGGGTCGGGATCCACCACGGCCACCAGCCTGGGGTAGTTTTCAGGATGGGAGTGTCTGTGGAGGAGGCTCCATAGCCGACGGACCTTTTCTCCTCCCTGGATGACGGCTAAATTCATTGGACCGCACCTCTCATCCCGTCTTCAGGATTCCGCGGACGACCTGAAGGAGCTCATCGGGCTCGGGTGGTTTTTCGATGTAGGCCTCCGGCTCCGGGATCTTCTCACCCTTGTATTCATCCAGGACCTTCTGCGAGTGGAAAAAGGTCTTCTTCGAAAGGGCCGAGAGCATGACCACGGGGATGTTCTTGAGCTCCGGATCGGTCCTCAGCTCGCGGTAGAGGGTAATGCCGCTTTCCCTGGGCATCATGACGTCCAGGATGACCAGAGAGGGCTTGCTCTTGCGCGCCGCCTCAAGGCCCTGGATCCCGTCCTCGGCAACCACCGGTTTGAACCCGTTGGTCTCCAGAAGGGTGGTCACGAAGGTCCTCATGTCCAGCTCGTCATCGACAACCAGGACTTTTTTCGCCATATCGGTCCCCTTCATGAAATCATCTCCCTGAGGGGTTCGATGATTTCACATAGCGCGACGTTGTCGCTTGGTTATGCTGCTTCTCTCCCTTCCCTTGGAAGCGTTGAAGCCGCGCAGCATGAAATCGCTGCAAGGGATTTCATCAGTACATGCTCCCCGGCAGGGTGAACTGCCTTGCGGGGTTTCGGATCGCGATGACATGACAGTGGGCATATCTGGACACGTTCGCAACCGTGCTGCCGTGGACCATGCGGTCCTGCTCGGCCTTGCCGAGCGCCCCCATGACGATAACATCGATATCGTTCTTCTTGGCATAGCGGATGATCTCCATGTCCGGGGCTCCGCATTTGACCACGAAGAGGACATCCATGGAGGGGTCCAGCTTTCCTCCGTATTCGCTCTTCAACGTTTCGAGCGCCGCCTTCTCGACCCTCTCGTCGTAGAAGAGCTCTCCTCCCGGCGAACCGGCCGGGACATGCTCGTCCACGATATGCCTGCAATAGGAGTAGGACGAATGGGGGACGTGGAAAATGTGGAGCTTGGCCCCGTGTTTTCGGGTCAGATCGAGGGCATGGAGGAAACCGATATCGGCGTCCTCGGAAAAGTCCGTCGCAAAGAGAATGTTCCTGTACTCGACCATGATGACCCCCTTCTACCTACGGATGTACCGTGGTTGCGCAAGACTTCACTCTCCAAGGCTTAAGCCTCTCGACCGGCTCGAATCGACGGGTTACCGCTTCGCTCCACCCATCCTACGGGGCTGGCCGTTTGCCCGCGCTCCCAAGGGTGAATCTCTCCCCCTCATTGCTGCCCGGAAGCGTCACGAAGAAGGTGGTGCCCCTCCCGTTCGCGGACTCCAGGGAGATTTCCCCCCCGTGCTCGTCCACGATCTTCCTGGCGATCATCAACCCCAGGCCGGTCCCCTTGCTCCCTTTGGTGCTGAAAAAGAGCCGGAAGACCTTCTTCCTGGTCTCCTCGTCCATGCCGCAGCCGTTGTCCGAGACCTGGTACTGCACGGCGGCCGTCTTGGGTTTGAGAGTCCGCAGGATCACTTGGGGCCTCCTGTTCGGGCAACCGATATCCGTGCATGCATCGAAGGCATTGGTGACCAGGTTCAGGAGGACCCGGTGGATGGACTCAGGGTCGAACCAGGCCTGGTCCAGGTCGTCTGCAAGCTCCGCCTTGAAGTCGATCCCCTTTTCCTCCCCCTGTGCCCTCATCAGTTCGTAGACCTCGCGGGCGGGCCGGTTGGGATCGCAGAGCCGGTATTCGGGCTGTCTTTCTTTGGCGTAGTTCAGGAGGTCCATGGCCACGGACTTGATCTTGACGACATTCCCCTTGATCATCTCCCAGCCCTGGGTGAGATAGCTCCTCTGCTCCAGCTCGATCCCCTTTTCCAGCACATACATCCCGCCCGTCAGGCCCGACGCGATGTTCTTGATGGCGTGCGCCAGGCCGGCCACGGTTTGACCCACGGCAGCCAGTCTTTCCGCCTGAAGCAGCTTCTCGGTCTTCTCCTGCACGAGACGCTCGAGATCCTCCGTGTACTCCCTCAGCCTGGCCCTGTAAGAGATCTTCTCCATCGCCCTCTTGAGGGCGATGTCGAGGACTTCATCGTCGATGGGTTTCATGATGAAGTCGGAGGCCTCGTTCTTGAGGCTCTGAACGGCCAGGTCCATGTCCCCGTGTCCCGTGATCATGATCACTTCCGTCTCCGGGCTCTCCTGCTTGATCCTTCGCAGGACCTCGATCCCGTCCAGCCCCGGCATCTTGATGTCGGTCAGTACAATGGACGGCCGCGTCCCTGCAAAGACCTCCAAGGCCTTTTCCCCGCTGTCGGCCGTGAATACCTCGTAGCCCCGGTCCGCCAGGGAGATCCCCAGTACCTTCAAGATACCGGGCTCGTCATCCACGAGCAGCATCTTCATGTCTTCAGGACTCGCCCCCGGCGGGGAGCCGGACGACAAAGGAGGTCCCTTTTCCCGGCTCCGTCGTCACCCTGATGGTTCCTTCATAATCCCGGACGATCCCATAGCTGATGGAGAGCCCGAGCCCCGTGCCCTTCCCCGCCTGCTTGGTTGTGAAAAAAGGCTCAAAGATCCTGTCCAGGATCGCACTCGGAATGCCGGTGCCGTTATCCGTGACGGTAATCGTCACCATCCCTTCTTCAAGGCCGGTCTTCAGTGCAATCCTTTTCCCTCCCTGGTCGCGACGGGCCTCTTCCCACCTCCGTTCGATCGCATCCCTCGCGTTGATCAGGAGATTGATGAAGACCTGTTCCAGCCGGTTCGCGTCCGCCCAGACCCAGGGGAGCTCCGGCACCAGGTCCTGGGTGACCTCGATCTCCCTGAGCTTCAACTGCTGTCTGAAGAAATCCAGGGACCTGACCAGGACCTGGTTGACGTCCGTCTTCTCCCTGGTGACCTCCGGCTTTCGGCCGAATTCCCGCATGTGGTTGATGATCTTGGAAGCCCGATCCAGGTGGCCGTCGATCTCCTCCGACATGGTCCTCAGGATCTCCCTTTCGATGGGCTCATCCCGGATCACCTTCCTCTTGAGAAAACTGCAGGCCGTCCTGATGACGGTCAGCGGCTGATTCAGCTCATGGGCCATGCCGGTGGCCATTTCACCCAGCGTCGCCATCTTGCTTGACTGAATCACCTGCTGCTCGGCGAGCAGACGGGCGGTGATGTCGCTCGTGGTGACCAGAAGGGACTTTCCCGCCGAACCCTCCAGGGACGAGACCCGGATATTCACGTAGACGGCGGTCCCATCCTTTTTTCTCTGCCTGGCCCGCTCTATGAAGCCCTCGGGGTTCAGCAGAGGCCGGTAGCCCTCGCTGTCGGCTCCATCGAACAGCGACAGGAAGCACGTTCCGACGAGTTCCCCCCCTTCGAATCCATATACGGCCGTGGCGCTCCGGTTGCAGTCGAGAATGGTCAGATCCTCACGGTTCAGGACGAAAAGAGGAGTAGGTATCGTGTGGAAGATGTCTCGATAGCGATCCCCGCAACTCTCGCCCTCGACTTCAAGGGCCTGTCCATTGTCCCGATCGATGTCCGTCTCCACAGCGCCGTTTTCACCTGCGAAACTGTGCATTCACCCGCCGGTCTTCTTCCCCGCGTCCTCCAAGCTACTCTTCCTCTCTGGGGATCATCTCCTCGGGGATCTCCATCCGCTCTGCGATCACTTCCTTGAAGTGCACGGCCTTGGCGTCGATCTTGTACTCCTTGATGAGGTCCCGGATCTGGTCGATGCAGTTGTGGCAGGGGACCAGGACGATCTTCGCCCCGGTCTCACGGATCTGGTCGGCCTTGACCTTGCCGGCGGCGAGGCGATACTTCTTCATCTCGCCTCCCATGGGCATGGCGCCGCCTCCCCCTGCGCAGCAGTAGTTGTAATTGCCCTGATGCTTCATGGGCCGGAAGTCCTCGGAGATCATCTCCGCCAGACGCCTGTTCTTCTCGGCGAGCCCGCCGTTCCGGATGACGTTGCAGGGGTCCTGAACCGTCGTGGGGACCTTGATCTTTTCCTTCAGTCTGATCCGGCCGTCCCGGAGGTAGTCGTGGAAGAGCTCGACCGAATGGATGACTTCCTGTTTGGGCTCGTAGCCGAGCCAGATCGGCGCTTCGTACCGAAGCGCTCGGTAGGCGTGGCCTCACTCGGTGATGGCGATCTGTTTCACCCCCAGTTCTTCGGCCCGTTTGAAGGTATTCTCCGCGATCGTCTTTCCTGTTTCCGGATCATTGATGAACATGGCCAGATTGGTGTCGTCCCATCCCTTCCCGCTCGGGAAGGTCCAGTCCTCACCGGCCACGTGGAAAATCTTGGACACCTCCATGATATCCTGCGGGTAGAACTTGGGCTCGCGCGCGTTGACCGTGTACAGGATCCTGGCCCCTTTCTTGTCGATGGGGACCTTCAGCCCTATGATCTCCTCCGCGGTCTCCTCTTCGCACCACTCCAGCGTCTCGACCCACTCCTCATCGGTCACGGCCATCTGGTTGCCGCTTTCCCTGTAATTATCGACCGCCTTGCGAAGACCCTCGGGCACGATGCCGAGGTACGTGAGGAGCCCTCTCAGCAGGGAGATCATCATCGCGATGTCGATCCCGAAAGGACAGTAGAGGGTGCAGCGGCGGCACATGTTGCACTCGTAATAGACGGTCTTGTAGACCTCCTGCAGGTATTCCGCGTTCACCCTCCCCTTCTTTTTCAACAGATCCTTCAGGAAACGGATCTTGTAGGAAGGGATCATCTTGGGCTCTCTTCCGCTGGAGAGGTAGAAGTGACAGGTATCGGAGCAGAGACCGCAATGGGCACAGATCTTCATCCATGTCTTGAATCGGGCCCCCATTCGTGACTTCAGGAAATCCATGATTCGGGCTTCCAGGTTTTCCTGAACGACTGGACGTTTTTCCTCGCTCATTCTCCGAACTCCTTGCTGAAAGTAGACTCCAACGGTGCGCTCATCCCCGACCCCGTCACGACCCCCGGTCTTCCGCTACATGGAGTAGCCCCGCCTGCCGAACTCTATGCCTGTGGCTCCCCGGGACAGGAAGAACAGGACAAAGTGGGAGAGCTTGGTCAAAGGTATGAGGATGAGCATCAACTCACCGGCCAGGATATGGATCAGCCTCATGTTGTCGCCGACGAACCCGGCCGAGTCGAGCGTCCCGTGGGTCAGGAAGTACCCGGTCAGAAACGGGAGGGCGGTCGCGACCAGGAGCAGGTAGTCGGAAAAGGTCGAGATGAGCCGTACCTCCGGGGAAAGGATTCGCCGCATAAAGAAGAAGATGGCTATGGCGACAAGGATGATCGTCATCCAGTCCGACAACGTATCCGGGATGGGGGTCCAGGACCAGCCGAACCGGGATTCTTCCCAAAGAGCGATATGGCCGCTGAACCAGATCGGCACGACGATGAGACAGATGTGGAAGACATAGGCCAGAAAGGTGAATACGGGATTCTTGACGACATCCTTGTTGAAAGGAAGCAGCCACCTCCCAATGGTCGCGAGAACGTACCTCCAGCGGAAGTAACGATAGATCGGTTTGTCTTTCCTGGTGGAGACCCCCAGGAAGAAGGCCACCCTGAGCAGGCTTCCGATCACGAAGGTCAGGAAGGAAATCCACAGCAGAGGTCCCTCGGCAAAATCATAGAAGTCCATGGCCCCATCTCCTTTCATTCGGCGGGACGATCACCAAGACCCCGAGAACGATCTAAGGCTGATCCTGCACAGGTGCACCCGTAGTCTACGAGAGATCACGTCAACGAGAAAAGAGCGCGAACGGAGACTCCGTCGAAGCCCTCATACCAGAACCTGCAATGGTCAACGGATAACCCGGATGGAAGTCGTTCATCGCCGGTGCGCGTGCGGTCCTTGGACAAGAAACCCTTCTTTGTTCAAGCTCTTAGTCAATTTAAACCCGTCGCGCTCGCGCAGTCAACTGGAAAATGGGGGAAACGAACATGTGGCAGGATTCGAGGCAGGAGCCTGCCCTTTCCTCTCCTCCTCGTCAGGATACCGCTTCGAAACGGACCGCAGGACCTCCAGGCACGAGAAGAACGCCTCCATCACCTCGGGGTCGAAGTGTTTCCCGGAGGAGGAATGCATCTCCTCGATGATGCGGTCCTCGCCCCAGGGCTCCTTGTAAGACCTTCTGGAGCATAGGGCGTCATACACATCCGCGACCGCGACAATCCTGCCGAAGAGGGGGATATCTTCCCCCGACTTGGGCAAAGGTCTTGTGTTCCACCCGTGGAGGGGGTCTTCGGCGTTGAGATCAACGTGTCCCGGGTAGCCCGTCCCGTCCCACCTCTCGTGGTGGTTGAGGGCCACGGTCGCCGCCACCTCTTCGAAATCGGACTGCACATCCTTGAACAGCCTTGCCCCCAGATAGGTGTGGCTCTTCATGATCTCGAACTCATCCCGGGTCAGCCGCGAGGGCTTCTTGAGGATCAGGTCGCTGATGGCCACCTTGCCCACATCGTGAAGCATCGCCGCCATCCTGAGCAGGTCTTTTCTCCGCCGCACCTCTTCGGCCCCGAGTCCCTTCCTGCGGGCCCACTCCTCGAAAATCTCCACCGAATAGGCGGCCACCCGGTTGACATGGGCGCCTGTCTCCTTGGGGTCCCTCAACTGCGCCATGCTGATCATCCTGAGGATGATACTCCTGGTCATCTGGGCCCTCTCCAGGGCCAGGGCCGCGCTTCCGGCAAAGTGCAGCACGAGGCCTTCATCGGCGGAGGAGAAAGGAACGATTTTCCCCCCGTCGTTCCGGGCGTTGATGAGCTGCATGACGCCGAGGACGTCTCTGCGCTGGTTGGTCATGGGCACCGCGAGCACGGACCTGGTCGAGTAGTCCGAGATCTTGTCGAAATGGGAATCGAAGGCAAAGGGCAGCTCTTCCCTGAGATGGCGGGTATCGGGGATATTGACCATCTTGAGATTCTGGGCCACGTAACCGGCTATGGAGCAGTTGTTGATCGGTACCGAGAACGTGTGGTAGACGAGTTTCTTTCCGGGGCCCAGTCGGTTCTGCAGCGTGTCGTTCTGGGTATAGCTGAACTTGAGATCATTCCCTTCTCTCAGGTAGATGGAGCCTGCATCCGCATTGAAGAACCTCCTCACGTTGGTGAGGATCCGCTCCAGGAGCAGATCGATATCCTTGGTCTCGTTGAAATCGAGGCTGATCTGGGCAATGATCTCTATCTTTTCTCTCTCGCTCAACATCGCGCAAGGGTCCCTCGTGTCCACGCATGAACGCTGTGGCCAAAGAAGAACAAATCCTGCCACGAAGGCACAAAGACACGAAGTGATAAAGCAACATGTCCTTTGTGTCTTGGTCTCTTCGTGGCGGCCCTGGTTTTCCCCGGCCGAGGCTCGGCCAAACATAACAAGGGAAGAGCAGAATGTCCACCCCTCCAGGAATGATGAAGATCGGCCCTGAAGGCATGAAGAGTCCAAGAAGAGCAAATCACCCTTCGAGTCTTTGGGGTCTTCGTGGCGGCCTTCCGTCCTTTCAAAGCTCGCTTGACGTAAGCTTCGGATCTCTGCTAGAAGTCAGCTATGAATCTGCTTGATATCCTTATTGTCTCCACGCTGATATTCTTCATCATCAAAGGACTCATCCGCGGGTTCATCCGTGAGATCGCCTCTCTTGCCGGGCTCGTCCTCGGCATACTCCTGGCGAGCCACTATCAGCCCCAGGTGACGGAAGTCATCGCCCGCTTTCTGAATCCCGGCCCGTACCTGCCGCTCATCAGCTTCATCGTGATCCTGGTTTTCGTGATCGTGGGGTGCAACATGCTGGGCTGGCTCATTCGACTGGCCTTGAGGAAGGCGCCCCTTGGCTGGGCAGACAGGTTCCTTGGCCTTTGCTTCGCCCTTTTGAAAGGGGTGGTCCTTACTTACCTGGTCATCGTCATCCTGACCTTTTTCCTGCCCAGCGGCACGCCGCTCATCGCCCGCTCAACCATGAGCCCCTGGATCGTCCTGTCCTATCAGTCCATGGTGGGCCTGATCTCCCCGGACCATTATCAGAGGTGGAAACAGAGGTTCATTCAAAAGACAGAGGAGTTGGGGGACAAGGTTCCGACAAATCAGAAGGACCATCACGCTAAGGATGGATAGGGATCGTATGCACAAAGCCCTGGCGGACCTGGCGGACCTGGTCGCCAGGCTTCGCAGTCCCGGAGGGTGCCCGTGGGATGCCCGGCAGACTTACCGGACCGTGCGGATGTATCTCCTGGAAGAGGCCTACGAGACCCTGGACGCGATTGAAAGGGCACAGCCCGAAGAGATCTGTGAGGAGCTCGGGGATCTCCTCTTCCAAATCATCTTCCTCTCCCGCATGGCCGAGGAGAAGGGCGATTTCGATCTGGTGGCGGTCATGGAGGCCATCCACGAGAAGATGGTCCGGAGGCACCCCCATGTCTTCGGTACCTCGACGGCCCGGACTGCTGAGGAGGTATCCTTGAACTGGGCCAAGATCAAGGAGCGTGAAAAGGGGGAAGACCGGGGGGAAGTCTCGCCCTTCGACACCATCCCTGTGGGTTTGCCTGCGCTTCTTCGAGCCCACAGGATTGGAGAGAGGGCTGCCAAGGCGGGTCTGCTCCGAACCGATGTCGATGCGCTTTCGAGCCGGATCCATGAGATCCTTCAGGCGCTCGAATCGGCCGATCGTGAAGAGGACGGCGATGTGCCGGCCGGGGAAAGGATAGGGGATCTGCTTTTCCTTTTTGCAAACCTGGCCCGGATGCGCGGCTTCAATGCGGAAGATCTGCTCAGGGAGGCGAATCAGAGATTCCTCAGTCGCCCGCGGAGTGCGCCTGAAGAGGGACAGGAGCGATGAACACCTGCCCCGGTCCCCACCTCGTTCCCGAACCCCGGCTTCGTGTCCTTCGTGATCTTCGTGGTGGATGGTTCCGTCCGGACCACGAGAGAACACCAAGCCCACGAAGAGCCGATATCATGAGAATACGACTTCGGGTGTATGAAGAGGACCCTCAAACGCAGCATCAAGCTTCTCGCTTCCGGCCTGCTGCTCTTTTTCACCCTCTCTTTTGCAGAGGTCCTGGTATTTCGATTCTTCCATCCGCCTTTCACGTTCCATATGGCATGGCAGTGGGCTGCGACGAGGCTCTACGCGGTAGATGACGAAGAGCCGTTTCGGACGGAGCGGATCGAGTGGCGGACCCTGAAACAGGTGTCTCCTCACCTGATCAGGGCGGTTCTGGCTGCGGAGGACCAGCGGTTCTTTTCCCACTATGGGTTTGATTTCGTGGAAATCCAAGAAGCCCTCCGGGAGATGGTCTCTTCCCGAAGGATCCGAGGGGCCAGCACCATCACGATGCAGGCGGCAAGGACGGTTTTCCTGTGGCCTTCGAGAACATGGCCCAGGAAGATCTTGGAGGCCTACTACACCGTGCTGCTGGAACTGACATGGCCGAAGAAGAGGATCCTCGAGGTGTACCTCAACACGGTGGATTGGGGAGAGGGGATCGTCGGGGCCGAATCCGCATCGCGGAGGTACTTCCATCGAAAGGCGAGGGACCTCACGCCCTCCCAGGCCGCCCTGCTCGCTGCAGTGCTGCCGAACCCGCGTCTCTGGTCTCCCGTGGACCCCACGGACTACCTGAGAGAGCGGCAGGAAAGGATCCTGAAGGATATGCAGAGGATATCTATCTCCAGGGTCTTGCGTGAACATCCAAGACGGCCATGAGAGATCCATGCTTCAAAGACGAGCCCGTAATCTCAGCCTGAAATGGAAGATCATCATTCCATTCCTCTTCTTCGCCTTTTCGGGCACCACGCTCCTGACGTACATCGGTCTCAGCTCCCAGCAAGCCCTCATCCGCGCGGAAGAAGAAAGGGAGATCTATCGCTATTACAACCTGTTCCAGGAGGAAATCGAGGACAAGAAGGGACTCGTCCTTTCTCTGGCCACAACGATCGCCGAAGATCTGTCGGTTCAACAACTCCTGGCCGACCGGGACAGAGAAAGGCTGTATCAGCACATGGTCAGCACCTTCATCCGGCTGAAAAGGGATTTTCAGGTGGAGCAGATCCATTTCCACATCCCGCCGGGAGTTTCGTTCCTCCGGGTCCACCGCCCGCGAATGGTTGGCGATGAACTGCTTCGGGACAGGGAGCTGGTGGCGGACGCGATGCGCGACCAGGAGCCCAGGGCCGGACTCGAAATGGGACGGACCGGTTACAGCATACGAGGGGTCGTCCCCGTGTTCGACGGCACGACCCTGGTGGGAACGGTCGAGGTAGGCCACTCCTTCGGCACCCCGTTTCTGCACCATCTCCAGAAGCGATGGGGCATGGATCTGAGCCTTTACTCGATCGATGAGGAAGGCGCATGGAGCGCAGTCGCGCAGTCGCGCCTGAATGAGGAGCGGACCTTTCTCGATCCGTCTCTTGCCCGGCAAGCCGTGGTGCAGCCCCTTTTTCTCGTGGAGCCGGTGGACCGGGACCGGGCCTTCCTTCTTTTTCCGGTCTGGGACTATTCGGGCGACCTCATGGCCATTCTTCAACTCAGCATGGACCGGTCCGACACAAACCTGCGCCTGACCGAGACACGGAACATCATGATCCTGATCGGGGTGATCGGGATCGTGACCTCTTTTCTGCTGACCTACCTTGTAGCCCTTCTGCTCATCCGGCCTATCGAGGCGATCGTCAGAGAGGCCCAGGAGATCGCCGAAGAGAAGAGGGAGCGGCATATTGGACCGCGGCCGGGCGACGAGATCGGCAGGCTGACCGACGCCCTCAACCTCATGCTCGACGCGCTGCTGGCGAAAAGGCGGGAACTCGAGGAGCATGCCAGGACGCTTGAACGGAGGGTGGAGGAGAGAACGGCAGACCTGGTCGCCTCCGAGGAGAAGTACCGCACCCTCGTGGAACACGTGCCGCTCATCGTCTACCGGATCCTCCGGGACGGGACCACCGAGTTCGTGAACTCCTACCTGACCGAGATCCTGGGGTACTCCATCGAGGAGGCGGTCGGACGGAGGGGGTTCTGGTTTGAAAAGATCTGGCGCTGCCCCGGCGCCGAGTCGGAGGAGCTATGGAAGAAGAGCTTCGAGACCGGTGAGGGTTACAGGGTGGAGAGGGTCGTGAGGGACAGGCAGGGCCGCCCCCTGACCTTCATCGACCATGCGATTCCCACCCGGGACTCCCGCGGCGATGTCCAGTGGGTAGACGGCATCATGATGGATATCACCGAGTTGAAGGCCTTCCAGGATCTGGCCCTGCGAAGCGAAGAGATCAGGCTGCTGGAAGAGATATCGGCCCACATGGCTCACGCCATTCGAAATCCCCTCTCCAGCGCAGGAGGCTTTGCCCGAAGGCTTCAGAACGGATTGCCCGGGAATGACCCGAACCGCCGGCTGGCCGAGATCATTGTGAAGGAGGTCGCGAGGATCGAGGACTTCCTGAAGGTCCTCTTCTCCTCCATCCGGCCATTCGAACTGTCCCTGGGGGAGGTGGACGTCAACCAGATCCTTCAGTCGCTGGTCGCCAGACTGGAGGGATCTCTGAAGGCCAGGGAGATCGACGTAGAGGAAGCGTTTTCCCTCAAGCTCCCCAGGATCCAGGCGGATGATGAACGGCTGGGCGAGGCGTTTGAGAGCATCCTGAAACATGCGAGCATATTGACGCCTGCCGGAGAGACGCTCAGGCTCTCCACGGCCCTCTCCGGCGACCGCATCGTGATTACCCTCAGCCACAGGGCCATTCCTCTTTCCCAGGACGACCTCGACAAGTTCTTTTTTCCTCATATCGAAAAGACGGCGCAATGGCCGATCATCGACCTCTCCCTTTCCAGGAGGATCATTCACCGGCACAGGGGAAAGATAGATATCGTGAGGCAGGAGGATGATTGTCTCTTGGTGAAGATCGAATTGCCTGTAAGGGTCGGGAACTGACGAACGAGATCAGGCCGCCTCCAGCCCGACGGAGTCCGGTTCCGACGGAGCAGCCGAAGGTTCCGAGAGATCGCTCTTTCCGCAAGCGTTGAATTCCCTGCACTCCTCTTTATCGGTGCATTTCAACTGACAGACGCGAACATCCATTCTTGGGTTGTTTCTTTTCTTGCGGCAGACGATGTAAACAGGCATAGGTTACTCCAGGTGTTGAATTTTTATCTGACAGGACCCGACGCCTCGCTATCGATGAAGTCTCTTTAAGCTAATTATGTTCATTTATACGTCTATATAGCCCAAATATGAGTATTTGTCAATAAGATTTGCCTAGGGATAGTGGTCCTTCCCTGCCCCGGTCACCAGGGTAATACCTCTAAAGGAATAGTCACGATGAGATTTCTGCTCCTCAACGCATTCGTCGCCGTTTTCTCCATCCTGTGCTGCATCTACGCAATTATCCTTTCCCTTTTCGATCGGAGAGGTGGGGGTCTGCTTCACCGTCATGCAGCCGTGCCCTGGGCGAAGGGTGTCCTGTGGGTTTGCGGGGTCAGGGTCAGGGTCCTTGGCGAAGAAAACCTGGATCCCGGCACGGCCCGGATGTACGTGTGCAACCACCAGAGCTACTTCGACATCTTCGCCCTTCTCGCGGGACTGCCGGTGCAATTCAAGTTCGTACTGAAGGAGGAACTGATGAAAATACCCTTCCTGGGGCCTGCCATGAAAAGAGCAGGTTACATCGGCATTGACAGGGATGACCCGAGGAAGGCCTTGAAGGGGATGAATGAGGCCGCAGAGAGGATCAAGAAGGGAGCATCGGTTCTGGTCTTCCCTGAAGGGACCAGGAGCTCGGACGGCCGAATCCAGCCCTTCAAACCCGGCGCCTTTCACATGGCCCTCAAATCGCGAAGCGAAATCGTGCCTCTGGCAATCGTCGGAAGCCGTCTCATCGTGCCGAAAGGCAGCCTCACGATCCGGCGGGGCACCATCACGCTCCACATCGGAAGGCCCATTTCGGTGGCCGGCTATGCTCGGAAGGACATGGACCTGCTGATCGAGAAGGTCAGAGGGGAAATGCTGGACCTCATGGCCAGGGCAGAGGGCGGAGATCAGGAAGAAGCGAGGGACGCTGGACGACCGCTTCGCTAGGACGAGGGGCGTAAAGAATGGCAAGCTCCTAACAGAGGATGAATTTCCATACGAACACTTGAACATCGGACGTAGTGAGCAGGATGGGTGGAGCGAAGCGGAACCCATCGGGTTCGGAGCTCCAAAATCGATGGGTTTCGCTTCACTCCACCCATCCTTCTACAAGAAACCCCTGGGTTCTCCCATCTTGCATCCCGGGTCGCGGATCCTGGATGCTGTTTCCTGCATCCTGTATCTTGCATCCTGCATCCCGGTTCCTGTATCTTGCATCCTGCCATCTTGAATCCCCCATCTTGCCACGAGGTCGTCTGATTGGCCGAAGAATCCAAATGCGTCGTCCGGGTAGCCCTCGCCCTCCCCGTCAAAGAGACATTCCTCTACTCGGTTCCCCTCCATCTCGCGTCCCGGGCCGGGATCGGCTGCCGGGTCCTCGCACCCTTCCGAAGCCGCAAGGTCACCGGATACATCCTGGAAGTCGTGGAGGCGGCGGGGACGGAAGACCTCAGGGAGATCGACGAGGTGCTGGATTCCGAACCCCTGTTCCATCCCGGTCTCGTCCGCTTCCTCTCGTGGTGCGCCGACTATTATCTCTTCCCCCTCGGCAGGTTTGTTCAGGCGGCCCTGCCGGGGGGACTCAATGTCAGGACCCTGCCGTGCTGCGAGTTGACCCCGTCCGGGTCGAAAATCCTCGACCTCATGGGCACGGACTCCGATGCGGGAAAGGCGCTGGCCTGGATCCGGGACAACCCGCGGGCAAGGATCCCCCGGAACCTGAAGCAGATCATACCGCTCCTCAGGAAGAACGGCTGGATTGCGGTAGGGGAGAGGACTACCAGGAGGCGGGCGGGCCCCCTGCTGAAGCGGTTCGTAAAGGTGAGACCCGGGGTGGAGACGGCAAAGGTACTGACGGATTGCCCAGACGGGGAGTTCCTGAAGGCCGTCTTCACGGCAGGGGAGATCTCTCTCCGGGACATCTGCGGGAGATTCCCGAGAGGAGATCACCTGTGCCGAAAGTGGATTCGAAAGGGGGTCCTGGAAGACTTCAAGAGGCCGGTCCTGAGGGATACGGCCGGGAACGTCCTCTTCATCTCCCCCCCGCCGGAGCGGCTCTATGAGCAGCAGGAGAAGGCGCTTTGTGAAATCGTCGGTCATCTCGAAAAGAAGCACTTCTCCACCCTTCTCCTCCATGGGGTGACGGGGAGCGGGAAAACCGAGGTATATTTCGGCGCTGTCAGAAGAGTCATCGACCTCGGACGTCAGGCCATCCTCATGGTCCCCGAGATCGCGCTTTCCATCTACATGGAGGGCTTATTCCGCTCCCGGCTCGGCGACAGGGTGGCCGTGTATCACAGCGGGCTTGGCCCGGGGGAGAGGTTCGACCAGTGGATGCGCATGACCCGGGGCGACGTGGATCTCGTGATCGGCGCGAGGTCCGCCCTCTTCGCGCCTTTCTCCAGCCTGGGTCTCATCATCGTGGACGAGGAACACGACCCCTCTTACAAGCAGGAGGAAGGCCCCCGCTATCAGGCGAGGGATGCGGCCGTTGCGCGGGGGAAGATCGAGAAGGCCGTGGTCGTGCTCGGGTCCGCGACCCCCTCCGTCCAGTCCTATCACAACGCCCGGAGCGGAAAGTATCACCTGATCTGCATGCCGGACCGGGTTGAGAAGAGGCCGCTGCCTTCCTTCCGCATCGTGGACCTGAGGCGGATCGGCGGCAATGCCAGGAGGCACCCCATCATCAGCCCGATCCTCCGGGAAGGCCTCGCCTCCACCCTGGTCGAGGGGAGTCAGGCCATGCTGTTCCTCAATCGCAGGGGCTTTCACAGGGTCCAGGTCTGCCGTTTCTGCGGGAAGTCGGTATGCTGCCCCAACTGCGACCTGCCCCTCATCCACCACCTGAAGGAGGCGCGCCTTGCATGCCACTACTGCGGTTTTCAGACCGATCTCAAGAGGACATGCCCGTCCTGCGCCAGGGACGGAATGAAGTTGTACGGATTCGGCACCGAGCGGCTGGAGTCCGAGGTGAAAGAGTGCTGCCCTGCCGGCCGCGTGGCCAGGATGGACCGGGACAGCACCAGAGCGAAGGGGGAGACCTTTCGTCTCCTCAAGAGATTCGGAGAAGGACAAGTGGATTTCCTCGTGGGGACCCAGATGATCACCAAGGGATATGACTTCCCGAACGTGACCCTGGTGGGGGTCATCAATGCGGATGCCACCCTCGGATTCCCAGACTTCCGCGCTGCGGAGCGGACCTTCCAGCTTCTCTCGCAGGTAGGAGGCAGGGCCGGACGGGGGGAGCGAAGAGGAGAGGTGGTGGTCCAGACGTTCAATCCCGAACACTATGCCGTGAGGGCGGCGAGAGACCATGATTATCTCTCCTTTTTCGACAGAGAGGTGGAGTTGCGGGGGCAGCTCGGTTACCCTCCTTTTTCCTTCATGGCCTGCCTGAAACTGCAGGGCGGCAGCGAGAAGGAGACGGAAGATGTGGGCCGGAGGATCGGAGAGGCCATGCGCCGCACCCTTGAAAAATGGCCCAGGAGGGGGAAGGAGGTGCAGGTCCTCGGCCCGGCAGAGGCCCCCATTTCCAAGCTGAAGGGAAGGTATCGCAGGCAGATCCTGGTGAAGAGCAGGACGACCGGGATGCTCCACTACTTTCTCGGGGAGGTGGAGGTGTTGGCCAGGAAGATGCTCCGATCGACCGGGGTGGAGATGATCATCGATGTGGATCCGTATCAGATGCTGTAGGGACCGAGAGACGAGGGACGAGAGAAAAAGACGAACATCCGACATCGAAGATCGAACGGGAAGACAAAGACGAACGTTCATCCCCTCTAACGAGCCGTCTCCTCGGGATCGCGCGGGTTCCCGTGTCCCTCCTTAAACAGCATCCTCAACTCATAGACACCGCCTTCGCCGGTCTTCTGCATATCGAAACCCATCTTCTCGAAAACGTGGAGCATCGGCCTGTTCTCCATGAGCACCTCTGCGGTGAACCCCAGGAGTCCCCGCCGCTTGGCGAGGTAGGTCATATAAGCCAGGAGCTCGCTTCCTATCCCCCTGTTCTGAAACGCATCGGCCACAATGAACGCCACCTCCGCCATGTGCGTCTCGGGGCTGATGCCGTACTGGGTCAGACCGACCACCTTTTCCCGGCCGCCTTCCTGGACAATCGCGACAATCGCCATCCCCTTGGTATAGTCCAGGACCACGTAGTCCTGCAGCTCCTGGTGGGGCATCCCTTTTTTGAGCGAGATGAAGCGGCGGTACATGCTTTTGTCCGACAGGTCGTAGAAGAACTCCTTCAGGAGGGGCTCGTCGCTGATCTTGATGGGCCTGAGCAGAACCTCCATACCGGTCTTCGTGGTCCTGAAGGTCTCCAACTGCTCCGGGTACTCCCCCTTCTTCCCGTGGATAAACTTCTGGTCCTTGTAGATCAGGTTCAGCTTCCTCGCCTCCTCGATGAGCCACGGCCTGAACTTGGGGTGTGCGACGGCGATCAGCTCCATGGCGCGCTCCCTGATGCTTTTCCCGTGGAGGTAAGCGATGCCGTACTCGGAGACGACATAGTGGACATCGCTCCTCCCCAGGGTCACGCCGGCCCCCTCGTAGAGGAACGGCACGATTCTCGAGATGGACTCCTCCCTGGCTGTTGAGAGAATGACGAGGATGGTCTTGCCGCCGGGTGAGAGCACGGCCCCGCGCATGAAGTCGGTCTGCCCGCCGATGCCGCTGTAGAACTTCTTGCCGATCGACTCTGCCGTGGCCTGCCCCGTGAGATCGATCTGAAGGCAGCTGTTGATGGCCACCATGTTCCGGTTCCGCGAAATGACAAGCAAGTTGTTGGTGTAGTCCACCGGCCTGAACTCGATGCCCGGGTTGTCGTGTATGAACTCGTAGGTCTCTCGCCTTCCCATGCAGAAGGCCGCCACCGTCTTTCCTCGATTGAGGGTTTTTCGGCTGTTGTCCACCACGCCCGCCCTGATCAGATCCACCATCCCGCCGGACAGGAGCTCGGTATGCACGCCGAGGTGGCGCTTGCCTTTCAGGTTGGCGAGGATGGCGTTCGGGATGCTGCCGTAGCCGGCCTGTATCGTGTCCCCGTCTTCGACGATACGCGCCACGTACTTCCCGATCTTCTGGGCGATCTCGTCCGGGAGAGTGGCTGAGTACTCCAGCAGGGGTTCATCCTTTTCGACAATGAAGTCCACATCCTCTGCGTGGATGAAGGTCTCCCCGTGGACCCGCGGCATTCTTGAATTCACCTGCGCGATGACCATGGAGGCGGCCTCGACTGCAGCCTTCGTGATGTCCACACTGATCCCGAGGCTCATGTACCCGTTCTTGTCGGGAGGGGAGGTCTGGACCAGGGCTACATCCACAGGCACCACCCCGCGCCGGAAGAGTTCCGGGACTGCTGAAAGGGCGATGGGGGTATAATCCGCAAACCCCTCGTTGACGGCATTCCGGGTGTTCTTTCCTATGAAGAAAGAGTTGTGCCTGAAGTTCTCCTTGAACTTCTCGTCGGCATAGGGGGCGACCCCCAGTGTCCACACGTGGAACACCTCTGCGTCCAGGACGGCCTTCGGATGAGAGGAGACATAGTTGATCAGCGCCTGCACCAGGTACTGAGGCTCACCGCAGCCGGTGCCGATGAAGATCCTGCCCCCCCTGTGGATCCTGCTGAAGATCCGCTCCTCGGACCTGAACTTTTCGGGATACTGCTCCTTGGTCTTCTCCAGGGTCATGGTCATCAAAGTCCTTGCCTTATTATATTTCCATGCTCTAATTTAGGAAATTTTTTTTTGGGAGAAGTCGGATGCACAAGACCCCCTTCCTGAAGACCGTACCTTTTCTGCTGCTGGCGGCAATGCTCTCGTGTGTTTCGTGCGACGCCAAAGGGGCGGGCGGGGGGGGTATCGCTCCTGATTTTTCTCTGAAAGACACGTCCGGGAGGATGGTGTCCCTCAGGGACCACAGGGGCCAATACGTGATTATCGATTTCTGGGCCACATGGTGTCCCCCCTGCCTCCATTCCATTCCCGAGCTCGTGGCCCTGCACAGGAAGTACAGGGACAAGGGGCTGGTGGTGCTTGGAATCAACCTCGATGACCCCGGGAAGGTGGACAGCCGGGCCCTGGCGAGATTCAAGGATCAGCACCGGATCGACTATACGATCCTGGTGGCGAGCGATAAGGTCGTCCGCGACTATTCGAGCCTGGATGGGATGGCGCTTCCCACCATGTTCTTTGTGGATCGGGAAGGCCGGCTGGTCGAAAGGCTGGTGGGCTTTGCCCCGGGCCGGGTGGAGAAGTCCATCAGGAGGCTCATGGGGTGAAGAGAACTTGGACAGGATCACGGGATGAAAAGGATGAGTTCTGTTACTGGAAATACGTGCGGAGGACAGGAGAGAAACGCGACCTCGACTAGGATGATCATCGATTTTCATACCCACATCTTCCCTCCCTGTTTCATGCAGAGGGACCGCTTTTTTGAGGCCGAGCCGGGTTTTCGGCTCCTCTACGACTCTCCCCGTTCGCGGCTGATCGGGGTCGAAGAGCTCCTGAGGGAGATGGATCTCGCCGGGGTCCGGAGATCGGTCGTGTTCGGCTTCCCGTGGGAAGAGGAGGAGCACTTTCGGCGGCACAACGACTACGTCCTGGAGGCGGTTCAGAGATATCCCGACCGAATCACCGGGCTCTGCTGCTTTTCCCCCCTCTCCCCGAATGCGCTCGCAGAGGCCCGGAGATGCCTCGAACAAGGGCTCTGCGGAGTGGGAGAGCTGGCGCTCTATCATGCATGCCCGGTGGACCGGGGCTTCGACCGCCTGGGAGAAGTGGCAGACCTGTGCGCCGAGCTTGACGTCGTCCTTCTCCTCCACGCCAGTGAACCGGTAGGCAGAACCTACCCCGGGAAGACGCCGGCCTGGTTTCCCGAGCTTTACCATCTCCTGAAAACCCGTCCATCCACCCGTTTTGTCCTCGCCCACTGGGGTGGGGGGCTCTTCTTCTTTGCCACCATGAAGAAGGAGGTAAAGGAGACGCTTCGAAATACGTGGTTCGACACCGCGGCCTCCCCTTTCCTCTACACGCCGGACATCTACAGGATGGCCGGCGAGATCATCGGTCCTGAGAAGATCCTCTTCGGTTCCGACTTTCCCCTGATCTCACCCGGCCGCTATTTCTCGGAGCTGGACGCCTCCGGTCTTTCCGGTGAGGCCGTCCGCATGATCAAGGGAGAGAACGCGGCACGGCTCCTCAGGCTACCCCTCTGAGTGCACCTGCCTCAGACGACCACCGCTCACCGCCGGCATCGCCAGGACGACCGCTTCGTAAGAGCCCTTCTCGGTCGTGGCACAGGATTTGCTCGATATACAACCGGGGGTGGATCCCAACCCTCTGATCCGCCCAACCGCCGGAGTTGAATCTTGTCTCCTTCCGGCCGGATATGAAGAAGCGGCGTGCCGGACCAGACCGGCGGTAAAGCGACACGATTTTGACTGAGAAGCAAAGACCCGAATCGCAGGATGAACCACAAGAAAGACAACCCGGGCCGTATCAATCCTTATCGGTGGATGACCACATACACCGATCTGGTCACGCTCCTCCTTACGTTCTTTGTCCTCCTCCTCAGCATGGCGGTGATCACGGACCAGAAACGCATCGAGGCCATGAGCTCGGTCATGGGGGCGTTCGGGTTCAAGCACGGGGGCCAGTCCGTGCTCGGGTCGACCTCGGGAACGAATGTCACCGCCAATTCCGCCCCGATCAAGGAAGAAGATGTGGAAATGGAGGTCCTGAAAAACATCGAGCTGAAGAACTCCCTCCACGCGGACATGAGCGTCGTCCGGGAGGAGGAGCGGATCATCATCTCCCTCAGCAATCGCCTTCTCTTCAAACCGCGGTCCAGCGTGATCGAGCCGAACCGGATCGGGCTGCTCTCGGAACTGAAGGAGGTATTCAAGAAGAGCCCGTCCAGGATAGAGCTCCGCGGCTATGCCGATCCATCTGAAACGATCTTTGATCCGAACCGTTTCAGGCCGGCCATGATGCTCTCGACCAAACGGGCCTTTGCGATCTTTCAGTTCATGCTGGACGGCGGCGAGATCCCCCCGGCAAGGATGGTGGCCCACGGCTTCGGCCACACCCCTTCGTCCACGGGCGCACCGAAAGACGTGCACCTGCAGAATCGTCAGGTCCAGATCATCCTCGATTATCGCGAGAGGCTGCCCTATCACCTGAGCAAACCCGCCCCGAATTCCTTCCTGGACTTCAAGGGGTTCTTCTTCAAGCTGTATGGAGGCAAAGATGGAGAATGACCCCTTGAGACGCAAGGAGGAGCAAACCCCTTCTTCTCCGGCCTGGATGGTGACCTTCTCCGATCTCTCCACCCTTCTCCTTACTTTTTTCGTCCTTCTCCTCTCCATGTCCTCCATGGATGAGAAGACCCTCAAGAGCATGTTCAGCAACTTCTCTGCCGGTTCCGGGATCCTTTACTTCAAGGAGTACGGCGAGATCCACAGGCCCAAACTGGTCCTGATCCAGGGGCTGCAGCAGTTCCTCAAGGACGCCCTCGTGATCAAGAGGGAGGAGGAGACCAGGGATACCCTCTCACGCAAGGAGGAGAAGACTTTTCAGGAGGTCGGGAACTCGGTGGTGTTCGAGAATTTCAGGGGCGGATTCAAGCTCGTTTTCGGCCACAAACTCCTCTTCCCCACGGGGAGCGCAGAGATCCAGGAGGAGATCAAGCCGCTGCTGGAGAAGGTGGGGACCTTCATGCGCAATTCGGACTACCAGGTCTATATCGACGGCCACACGGACAACATCCCCATCAGGGGCGGCATGTACTCCTCGAACGAGGAGCTATCCCTTGCGAGGGCCTACAACCTGGCGGAGTATTTTGTGACCCAGGAGAACGTCTCGCCCTACAACATCGCCCTTGCAGGATACGGCGATCTCCATCCCGTGGACTCGCACTACACCACGGAGGGCCGGAGCAGGAACCGGCGGGTGGAGATCATCTTCAAGAACCAGAAGTATTTTTAGCGAGGTCTGGAAACCCCGCGGCCCGCTGAACCAGGCAGGGGCGACCGGGCTCAGCCGCAAGCCACCTTGAAGCTGGATTGGCGCAAGAGTGGAATGATGGGCTACTTCTGCTTGATGATCAGCCTGATCGGCGTCATATCCAGCCCCAAGCGCTCCCTGAGCTGATTGACGAGAAATCGCTGATAGGAGAAGTGGACCTTTTCGGGGTGGTTCACGAAGAGGACGAAGGTCGGCGGTCTCACCCCGCTCTGGGTCACGTAAGACACCTTCAAGGCGGACCTGCCCGCCTTTGGTGGCGGGTTTTGCCGGATCATCTCCTGGACCTGAACGTTTACCTCCGCTGTTCCGATCCTCTTGGAGAACTGTCCATAGAGGCGATCGATCACCCCGAAGATCCGGTTCACCCCCTCCCCGGTGAGGGCCGAGAGGTTGAGCCTCGGGGCGAACGAAATGAAGTTGAGCTGCCGTTCGAGCCCGGATTCGAGAGGTGTGATCTTCTCCCGGCTCCCCTTGACCAGGTCCCACTTGTTCACTGCCAGGATGACACCCCTCCCCCGCTCCAGGGCGTAGCCGCATATGCGGGCGTCCTGATCCGCCACCCCGGCGGATGCATCGAGCATCACCACCGCCACATGGCATCGGTCCATGCTCCTGAGCGCCTTGACTACCGAAAACCTCTCGATCCTCTCTCTCACCCGCCCCTTTCTTCGGATACCCGCCGTGTCGATGAACAGATATTCCCTCCCCTTCCAGGTGCAAAGGATGTCGATGGCGTCCCTCGTCGTGCCCGGGATTTCGCTGACGACCAGCCTTTCCTCCCCGAGGATCCTGTTGATGAAGGAGGATTTCCCGACGTTCGGTCTCCCGAGGATCGCCACCCTGACCCGCTCATCGTCCGCCGGTTCCGAAGGGGGGGCCTCCGCTCCTTCGGTCAGGTCGCCCATCAGGTCCCGGAGGCCATAGCCATGGGCGGCGGAAAGGGGGTAGACGCGGGGGAACCCCAGGGAAAAGAAGTCTGAGGCGAGGTGATCCAGCTCCGGTCCGTCGATCTTGTTCACGGCGAGAAAGACCTCCTTCCCGGTTCTACGCAGGAGCTCCCCGATTTCGCTGTCACCGGCCACGATCCCCTGGCGCCCGTCCACCATGAAGATGATCCTGTCCGCCTCTTCGACCGCCTTCAGGACCTGCCCCTTGACCAATGCCAGGATAGGGTCCGGATCGGACTGGTCGAATCCGCCGGTATCCACAAGGGTGAGCTCCGTCTGATCCCAGCGCACGGCCGCGTAGAGCCGATCCCTCGTCACCCCCGGCTGATCGTCGACCAGGGCGTCCCGCGACCTGGACAAACGGTTGAAGAGGGTCGATTTTCCGACATTCGGCCTTCCCACGATTGCGACTACGATCGCCATACCCCCCCTTGCACCCCATGGAATCGTTTCAATGTAGCCGGTCTGAAATGGGCGGTCAACATGCAGGATTCAGGAAGCCCGAATGCTGGATACAGGATGCAGGATCCAGGACGCAAGGATACACAGGCGTTGAGCCCCAAAAACCGTCCCGTGCGAGGCGCGGTGGTGCAAGTCGAGCAAATCGAAGCCACCCAAAAGGTGTGGGTGCAAGCCAGGGCTGAAACCCTGAACCCCGAACCCGGAGCCCTTGAACCTCTCCGACTACATATTGTACTTGAATCTCCAACCTGCCTTTTATATGGTATCCGATCAGGGTGATTTCTCCAGGACCCCGACCTTTTCGGAGTTTCATGATTATGGCTACAAAGTACATCATCGTGACCGGAGGCGTGCTCTCGGGCCTTGGCAAAGGGATCGCCGCCGCCTCCATGGGCCATCTCCTCTCCTCCCGACTCAAGATCGTGCCCGTGAAGTGCGACGGGTACCTCAATGTGGATCCAGGGACCATGAACCCCTACGAGCACGGGGAGGTGTTCGTGCTGGACGACGGGGGCGAGGTGGACATGGACTTCGGCCACTACGAGCGTTTTCTCGGGGTGAACTGCAGGTCGCACTGGAACCTCACCATGGGAAAGGTTTTCGACATGGTGAGGCAGAAGGAGCGCAGGGGCGATTACCTTGGAAAGACCGTCCAGTACATTCCCCATGTCACGGACGTGATCAAGAATCACCTCTTCGAGGTCGCCGAGGCCGAGTCCGCGGACCTGATGATCGTTGAGATCGGGGGCACGGTGGGCGACATTGAGAACGAGCTCTTCCTGGAGGCGATGAGACAGCTCAAGGAGGATGTGGGCAGGCAGAACATCATCTACGTCCACCTGACCTACGTCCCGGTCCCCTACGGGGTGAACGAGCAGAAATCCAAGCCGACCCAGCAAAGCGTCAATCTGCTGAAGCAAAGGGGCATATTCCCGGACGTCATCATCGGGAGGTGCCCTGAATTTCTCACCAAGGAGATCAAGTCCAAGATCTCGAGCTTCTGCGACGTGGACCCGGAGGCGGTCATCACGGGGCTGGACGTGGAAGACGTCTACGAGATACCCCTCGTCTTCGAACGGGAAGGGCTCTCCGAGATCCTCCACAAGAAGCTGAACATCTACAGCCCTCCTGACCTCAGGAAATGGAAGGAACTGATCGACAATATCCAGAGCCCCGAGAAGGAGATCACCGTCGCCATCTGCGGCAAGTACACCAAGCTCTTCGACAGCTACGCCTCCATTATCGAATCCTTCCACCACTGCTCCGCCCATCTCAGATGCCATATCAACCTGGAGTGGGTTGAGACCACGGATCTGACCGATACCTCTTTTCTGGACCGTGTGAACGGCGTAATCATCCCCGGGGGCTTCGGGTCCAGGGGTACGGAGGGGAAGATCGAGGTGATTCGAAGGGCCAGGGAGCGCAACATCCCTTTTCTGGGGCTGTGCCTCGGTCTTCAGCTGGCCGTGATCGAGTTCAGCAGGAACGTCTGCGGCCTTGCCGGCGCCAATTCCACGGAGATGGATCCGCAAACCCCGCACCCGGTGATCGATATACTGCCCGAGCAGAAGACGGTGACCAACAAGGGGGGGACCATGAGGCTGGGAGGCTACCCTGCCGTGCTCAGAGAGGGGAGCATCGTACACTCCTTGTATAGGGCGGGCGAGGTTTCGGAGAGGCACCGCCACCGCTATGAGGTGAACCCCGAATATCACCAGATCATCTCCGAAAAAGGGATGACTTTCTCGGGCGTCTCCAAGGACGGCAGGCTCGTGGAATTCATTGAGCTCCCCGAGCACAGGTTCTTCGTGGCGACACAAGCGCATCCTGAGCTCAAGTCCAGGATGGAGAAGCCCGCCCCTCTCTTCTACGGCTTTGTAAGGGCATGCCTGAACTGAAGAAATATCGCATCCTCTTCCTTGGGCTCGTCCATGACCTTGAGACCTTCAAGGGGCGGATGAGCGAGCTCGGGGTCAGGCCGGAAACGGCGGAGCAGATCGTCCACAAGGCCCCGGTGGTGCTCAAGGCGGGCATGACCCTGGACCATGCCCGGAGGTACGCAAAGGCCGTTCAGAGCGCGGGGGCCAAGGTCAACATCCAGCAGGAAGCGGACTCAGATAAACCGCCGGTCAACAGACTCTTTCACATCAAACCGCTCGAATACTTCACCATGTGCACGCAATGCGGGCACAAGCAGCCCAGAAGCGAGCGATGCGTCCGATGCGGCCACACCCTTTCTTCACCGGTGGAGCGAAATGGCCGGCCCTATCGATCTTGAAAAGGCCCGGAAGGAGATGTCGGTCCGGAAGGGGTTCCGGAACTGGAAGACCCGTTTCGGGGAAGACTTCGATGACCGCACCAGGTTGGCCGACGTCTCGACGAAATCCCTCATGATGCTTGCGGAGGGCAGGGACAACAGCACCTTCTACCTTCTGGATCTCATCATGAACCTTTTGAGCCTGGGCTCCGGGTTCGAGTTCAACGACCTCCCCCCCAGGGAAAAGATGAGGGTCATGGACTCCTACCTCTTTCTCCTCGACCGGATCCGCTACGAATGGATGAAGCGGCTGGGATGGCTGGAGGGATATCCGGGAGAGGAGATGGGGCTGGTGGACCTCGTCCTCGGCTCTGAAGAGCTGGCCCCGCGCCTGCAGGCACGGACCCCCGCGCTGAGCAGAGAGCACCCGCATTATCGCGCGTATCACGACATGAACGGCTTCCAGCGAGAGGAGCTCGTCAGGAAACTCATTCCCCTTGCCCTGAAGGCGATAGACGATCAGTCCACAACCCTGTAGACGTCGTCGTTCTCCCTGACCCTCTCCTTGACCTTGATCCCTACCATGGATCCCGGGGGGGCCTCCTCCACGGGCCGGTTCTCCACCTGCATGCTGCTCACCTGTTCGGTGAAATCCGTGGTGTGCCCCCGGAAGCGAAGGAGATCGCCCTTCTTGATCCCGCCGCTTCTCACCTCGATGGCCGCGACACTCGGCCTCACGAAGAACTTGACTACCACGCCTATCTTTTCGTCGCCCATCATCAGTCCTCCTCGTGCGGTAAGACCTGAAGGATTATCCGACGATTGTGGAATGGTTGTCAAATGTGGTCGATGAGGGCTGGAGCAAGCGTCCCCACGCTCCCGCGTGGGAACGCCCGACCGAACGCTCCCGCGTCCCGGAAGTTCGGCCGAAGGTCAATTATTGGTTGAACGCGCTTTTCGATTCCTCTAAGATCGGCCCCATGGAAGAATACAAGAAGAGACTGGCAATGATCCTGGCGGAGACGGGGGCGCTCTTTTTCGACAGGGGTCTGATCCTGAAAGACGGCCGCCCGACCCCCTATTTCGTGAACCTCGGCATGTTCAGAACCGGCCGTCTGAGCATGGAAATGGGCGCGTTCTTCTCGGACATGATGGCTGGCCGAAACATCTCCGGGGAGACGGATATCATCCTCGGTCCGTCCTACAAGGGCAGCGCCATCGCCCTCTCCACCGCCATCGCGCTGTACACTCGGCACGGGATAGATCTCGCGTTCGATTACGACCGGAAAGAGGCCAAGACCCACGGTGAGGTCGGCAGTTCCGGGAACCTTTTTGTGAACCGCACCTTTTACGACGGGTGCAGGGTGTTTATTGTGGATGATGTGGCCACCTCGATGGGAACCAAGTACGAACTGATCGAGAAGGTGCGGAACGAGGGAAGGTTGAGGAAGATCTCCGTTCAGGTGAAAGGGATCGGGATTGCAGTGGACAGGGAGCAGACCGCCGCCGTCTGTGACGAACGGGGCAGGGTCGTACCGGGAAAGAAGGGGGAAAACGCCATAGCCCGGTTTGTTGCTGAAACAGGCATCCCGGTGCACGCGGTCGCAGGGATCAGGGAGATCGTTCAATACCTGTATGAGGAAAAGGTCCCCATCCTGATCGAGGGAGGACGGACTCCCCTCGACTCCCGGTGGATGTCCGAGTTCAAGCAGTACATGGAGACCTACGGGGTCTAGTCCCGGTCCTTTCTCCCTTGTCCTTGGGTCAGGGCGCAGGATGGGTGGGGCAGCCTGTACTCCGTAGCCTTGGCGGAGGAGGATGCGGGACTCATCGCTCCTTTGGTGGAAAAACAGATGGTATTCATGAAACCCGCAAAAAAGAATACCTCAGATAAGAACGACTCCGGCAAAGCCCAGAAGATCAGCAAACGGATGGCGCCGCACAAGTGGAGCAGTGTGGTGATCCGCGAGGCCCTCTCCATCGCAAAGAGGATCGGCGCGGATGCGATCCTGATCTACATGGACAGCACCAGGGATCTCACCCCCTTCTTCAAGATCCAGAGCGACACCCGGCTCATTCTCCTGAGCAAGAGGACGGAATGTCTGGAGAAGGCGGCCAGGGTCCCCCTCCATGTGGTACTGATCCCCGATGTCCAGCTCACCCGGACCGGATACCTGAAGATCGGCTTCCTTGCGGCCATGTCCAAGGGGCTTTTGAACAAGGGAGACGTAATCGTCTGTGTGGGCGGCGTTCCGGAAGCGGGATACATGGATACGATCATGCTGATCGAGGTGAACCTGGAATCGGAGCTCTTCGGAGCCGGGCTGATGATCAGCTTTCCGAAGAGCATCCGGCACCAGGTCTTCGAGACCCTTCTGGGCATCGTCCTTGAACTGGCCAATGAAGGCAGGGAAGGCAAACCGATCGGGTCCATCTTCGTACTGGGTGACCATGAGAACGTCCTGGCCCATTCCAGGCAGCTCGTCTTCAATCCATTCAAAGGTCACCCGGAGGAAAGCCTGAACATCAACGATCCTCAGGTGAGGGAGAGCATCAAGGAGTTCTCCTCGATCGACGGGGCCTTTGTCATCAGGGATGACGGTGTGGTGCTCGCGGCGGGCAGACACCTGAATGTAAGCTACCATGGGGATGCCCTCCCCCAGGGGCTTGGGACAAGACACTCCGCAGCCGCCGCCATTACCCAGGCGACCGAGTCGGTTGCCCTCACCATCTCCGAATCGACGGGACGGGTGACGCTCTTTCGCGGCGGGAAGATCATGACCGTTATCGAAAAGGCATCCCCCTATCTGCCTGCCCCTCCCAACACGGAACCCTGAGCCATGGTCAAAGGCGGACTTCCCGAGATCATTCGCAAGACCCTGGCCGGCAGGAATCACGTTCCCATAGAGGACAGGTCCGGTCTTTACCGCCATGCTGCGGTGCTGATCCCGCTCCTCGAAGCCGAAGGGGAGTACAGGGTCCTTTTCACCAAGAGGACCAGCCTGGTGGACGCCCACAAGGGGCAGATCTCTTTCCCGGGCGGACGGATAGACGCGACCGACGCATCCCCCGAGGAGGCGGCCCTGCGGGAGGCGGAAGAGGAGATCGGGCTGAGAAGAAAGGACGTCGAGGTGCTGGGTCGGACGGACGATGTCACGACCATGTCCTCCAACTTCGTTGTCAGCCCCTTCGTGGGGCTCATTCCCTACCCCTATGACTTCATGCTCAATACCTTCGAGGTGGACCGGATCCTCACGGTGCCGTTCAGCACATTCCTCCCGGACGGCGTGGCCGACCGGCTGTTGCCGATCGACTTCGAGGGCAAGGTTTTTCAGAGCCTCTCCTACGTCTACGACGGGGATGTCATCTGGGGCGCCACCGCCAGGATCATGAAAAACCTCATCCGGATCCTGGGGGATTCTCTGGAAGATCATGGATCACGGAGCATTTGACATTGAACATTTCTCATGGGTCCTCGGCCGTTTTGCCCATGGGTCCCTGCCGTCGTTCCTTTTCTCTACCCTTTCCTTCCGGTATCCATACTCCCTCGATGGGAACAACCCCTGAAAGAGCTTCACCACGGAACCACTCCCCTGACTCGTCGGGAGGGCCACCCTTTCCTGGGGATTTTTCGACTTTTGGGTTGCTTGCCCGCCCCCGTTGCGATATATTTTTCCAGTGTCGGGACGTGGCTCAGTCTGGTAGAGCACCGCGTTCGGGACGCGGGAGTCGCTGGTTCAAATCCAGTCGTCCCGACCATGAAAAAACAAGCAATTCGCCCCGATCGAGAGTTCGGGGCTTTTTGTTTCCTCTAAACTGAAAATAGGGGACGTACATAAGATAATAAATTGACAAGGGCGCCTGTTAGGGGATAAATGATCATATGCCCCGCAAGTCAAGAATAGACGCAGCCGGTGCTTTGCACCATATCATCGGTCGAGGAATCGCACGAAGAGCCGTTTTCTTGGACGATCATGACCGGGATGACTTTCTGAAACGGTTGAGTGAGATCGTGACCAAGACGAACACCGCCTGCTATGCCTGGGCACTGATCCCAAACCATTTTCACCTTCTATTGAGGACGGGAACGCTTCCCCTCTCTTGCGTAATGAAAAGGCTGCTCACAGGTTATGCAGTCTCTTTCAACTTAAGGCACAGGCGCCAGGGTCATCTTTTTCAGAACCGATACAAGTCCATCCTGTGCGAGGAAGAGCTCTACTTGTTGGAGCTGGTCCGCTACATTCACCTCAACCCGCTGCGAGCCGGACTGGTGGGTGAGTATGCAGAGCTAGCTAAATTCCCGTATTGTGGTCATAGCGTGATCTTAGGGAAGAGAAAGAGGGAATGGCAGGACGTGGACTACGTTCTCCGCTTCTTCGGCAGTGTCGAAGGCGGAGCCCGGCTTATGTACCGGAACTATGTAAAACAGGGAATCGAGCGGGGGAACCGGCCAGAGTTGGTGGGAGGAGGACTATTGCGCAGTCAGGGCGGATGGGCTGGTTTAAAGGCGCTGAGGGAGTCTGGGGACTATCAGAAAGGTGATGAGCGAATTCTGGGAGACGGAGCTTTTGTCGAGCAGGCACTGGCAGCGTCTGAGGAGCTTTTGGAGAGGAGACACCGGCTGCGTGCCGGGGGGTACGATCTGGAACGAGTAGCCAGACGAGTTGCCGAAGTGGTAGGGATGACTCCTGAAGAAGCGCTGCGACCGGGCAAAGTGAGGGAGCGCCTCAAATCAACTGCTCGCAGCATCCTGTGCTACTGGGCGACCGTAGAGATAGGAGTGAAACAGTCCTTGTTGGCCAAGGTGTTAGGTATCACCCAGCCGGCGATCAGCATTGCAGCAAAGAGAGGGGCGGAGTTTTTAAGAAAACATCATTATTCTCTCGAGGAGTGATTCAATTTATGATTTTATGTACATCCCCCCCTATCTTGTAAATCAGCTGAATAGACAGTGTAAGGGAAACCCTCACTTCCGGTCAGAGAATTCACTATGCCTCTCCATCGGATGACTAAAATGGCCAAAGCCTCAGCATACTTTCCAAGAGATAATGATCAATTCCGAAAGGATCCTCCCCTGCCCGGACATGAAAAAACATGACTTGCAAGAGAGTTACGGGTACCTGCTTGATCGCTGAAATTTAAATACCACCTACCCGCTCCTATAATCACATCTTCTACTGGCAATCCGAACCCGGGTACCTAGGTTGCTTGTAACCCAGGAGGGCCACATGGTTGCCATCAAGCGTCCCTTCGTTTTGATTGCAGAGGAGGACCCCGACCTCCGTCTCATATACTCGGAAGCCCTCGCCAAAACCGAGATTCAGGTCGACTACGAATTCGTCGGCAGCGGTGACGAACTTCTCGGCTACCTGAAAGATGCGGCGAGGCGACGGCCCTGCATCATCCTGACCGACATCAGACTCCCGATTGACAGCCATGTTCTGGAACTAATTATGGAGGATGACAACGTCAGGGGGATACCTCTCATTGTGATTACATCGGAAGATGAAGAGGAGGAGACCAGAAAGGCATACGCTACGTGCGCAAACTCCTACATCATGAAACCTACCGACTTTCAATCCTGGGTTCGCACCTTGAACCGGATCTTCTCTTACTGGTTCGAGACCGTGAAGCTGGCCACCTGGTGAAATGTTCGTCGAATTCGTTCTCGCACTCAGGGTTTTTTTGCCGTTCTTCTAGTAATTCCCCCGATTGATTTCCTTCCGAATCGGATTCATTGGACTGAGAACCGGGAATGGCTCATCCTCCATGCAGAAGGAGAAGGGAGACATGAAAAACTATGTTCGATTCGGCGCGATGATCGCGACCTCCACCCTTTCCATGTTCGGACTCATGTACTTGAATACCTATCGGCTGGAGCATCTGTTCTTCAGCGAGACTCGGGTCTACATGGCCCTCGTGATGGGGGCGACCATGGCGGTCATCATGCTCGGCTTCATGCTGAAGATGCATAGGAGCCGGCCGGTGAACATCGTCATTTTCCTCGGCAGTGTCGCCTTGTTTTCCCTCGCGCTCTGGCTCGTCCGCAGCCAGACGACCATCGAGGACGTATCTTATATGAAGGCCATGATTCCGCACCATTCGATCGCGATCCTGACCAGTACGAGAGCCCACATCAGGGATCCGCGCGTGCGGGAACTCGCGGACCAGATCATCGAGAGCCAGCGAAGAGAGATCTTCGAGATGAAAGAACTGATCCGGGAACTCGAAGGCAAGGGGTGATCGGGCTGTCATGAAAGCGGACTTCCAGAACGAACCCCTGGGGGACATGATCGCGATCGGCGCAGTGGAGCCTCATCGCGTTCGGTTGTGGATGAGGGCCGATCGGCCGGGTCTCCTGACCGTGCGGTGGTGGAAGGAGGGGGAGGAAGACCGCTCCGGCAAGGCCGTGGTGGAGATCCCCGAAGGAAACGAACGGGACAACACCTGCTCGATCCTGATACCGCCGGCATCCGGAGGGCCATCCCCGCTCGACCCCAACTGCCGCTACCGATACAGGGTGACCGATGCAGCGGGCGGACGCATCCTGGGGGAAGGTGCGTTCGAAACCGCACCGGACGTTCCCTGCACGAGCCCTTCCCGCTATTCGATCGCCTTCATGAGTTGCCACCAGCCCTTCACAGAGCGGGGCACGGTCTCCCGCAAGTCGATCCAGATGCTGAAAGCGGCCGGCCGCTGCATGAAGCAGCACAAGACCCGGCTCGTGTTCATGATCGGCGATCAGATGTATTCGGATTTCCCGAACAGCCTTTCGCTCTTTGAAAGAGATTATTTCAGGGCCGTCGCGCCCCCCGGCCGGCTGGAGATTCGGGACTGCTCCCCCGAGGAGGTCCGTCGCCTCTACCAGCGCCGCTACCGACACTTCTGGAACATCCGAGAGTGGAGGGCCATTCACGAGGAATATCCCTGTTACCTGATCCTGGACGACCACGATATCCTGGACAACTGGGGGTCCAACCCCGCGCACCAGTTACCCCAATGGAGATCTGTTGCCCAGGGGGCGAAGCTGGCCTATTTCGACTATCAGGGCTCGCGGGTACTGCCGGTGGAGGGCGAAATGCCGGAGGACTTCCATTTCTCCCTTGCCTTCGGCCACTGCGGTTTTTTTGTGATGGATCTCCGCTCAGAGCGGAAGGCGGGAGAGAACGGCCGTCTCTACTCCGGTCAGCAGGAGGATGCCTTGAAGGAGTTCCTTCGCCGAAGCGGGGACAGGAAGATCCTGTTTTTCGTCTTCAGTGTACCGGTGGTTCACCTGCCGAAGAGGCTTGCAAGGTTCGCAGCACGCCTTCCCCCAAAGGATGAGGATTTCTCGGACCGGTGGTCCACAGGGGCCCACCTGCGGGACAGGGACCGCTTCCTGAAGATCCTGCACCGGCACCAGGTGCGACATCCCCAGCAGCGGCACATCCTTCTGAGCGGCGACATCCATATCGGATGCGTCCACCGGATCCGCTGGACAGGTGGGGGAGAGTTCTACCAGGTGATCTCCAGCGGCATCACCCATTCCCCAGGCACGCTCATCCAGATCGCGTCCGCGCTGTCGATCCGTCTGAATCGGTCGATCAGCACGATGGACGGGAGCGTAAGCGCGAGCGTCCGCCTCCTGAAGGGGGTTCGTCGACACCGGAGGAACCCTTTTCCGGGCCTGAACCTCGGGATCATTGAAATCGCGGAGAGGTCGCTGGATCCCAGCCCCGGGATACAGTTCCACCTCTACGGCCACCGCGGAGAGGCGCCACTCTGCGCCTACCGCTCACCCGTGATTTGATCTCCCGGTCCCGGGGACACCGCGTACCGACATGTCGGATCGACCGATGAACGCGACGGTCCGGCCATATCACCTGCAGGGTTTGAAGGTCTTTGCATCCAAGAGCAGGATATGACGGACCTGCGCCCTGCGGATCCATCCGATCGACCCGTCGACCGGACTCTTAACCTGGTAGTCGTTGGCCCCGGTCTTCAGGATCTCTGCCCGTGATCCGGGAAGAAGTTTGCCCACCACCTTTCCCTTTCTTTGGCCGGTCTCCCGGTCAAAGAGGTGGATCCTGTAATTTCCCACCACCCACTTCTCCGGCTTCCCCAATTCCCTGGCCAGCTGCTTGGCGGATCGAGTTTCAATGAATTCCCTGCAGCTCGTTTCCGATCCGAAGGTCAGCGGGGGCAAAGAAAGAGACAAGAAAATGGCTGCGAACAAAACGAGTGATTCCGTCGGTTTTCTCATGGGCTCGTGCGCTCCTCCGTGCTGCGGGTCTTGGTTTTGCCTCTGCGATCCCAGGGAACATGCACCAACGTCGCTGAATATGCAAGGGGAGTGTCAAAGGCCGGCCCAAGAGATCGCGCCGGCAGGGACCCGATCGATGCCATGGAATGGGGATGACATCCCTGCCCGAATCATTGACTTGTCCGGGGCGAGACACTATTGTTGCTCTCAGCTATGGATTCCGGACAAACTTTCTCGAACTGCTGAGATGAATTGCGGTTTGGTACGCGAATCCCTGATCCAAGATGCAGATCTACGGAGTCCCCCTCTGCCGACCTGTTCCGCTCTTCCGAAACCGTTCCGGGATCATGATCGTACCCTTGGGGCACCGGTGCCGGCATAAGCAGACTTGGATGGTGTAAGCAGTCTCTTCATGTATGCTCGAGCCTGCCACCTCGCTCGAGAGAAAAGGAATATGAACCCATGGGGCTTTTCACGGGGAATGCAGCACTCCTGTTCCTGGGTGGTTTTCTCATTCTCATGCTTTTGCACCTCCACAGGAAACTGAACCACAAGAGAGGCTTTTTCCGGGAGATCTGTTTGCTGGCGATCCTGGGGATGTTTTCCCTTGAGAACGTCGGGCCCACCCGGAATTCCCTTCACGTGGGCCCCATCCTCTTCACATCTGAAAGACCGTCTCCCCTGGCCAGGATATTTGCAGGCAACAGGAAGGTCTTTGCCATTGAAAACCGGGGAAAGGAAACGCTTCTGACCTCGGTTGCCGCGTTCTCCGAGACAATCCTATCCGAGTTCATGATCATCGAAGGGGAGGAGTACCTGAAGGAGAGCCGGGAAGGACCCGGACAAAGGAACCTCGCACTCGCCATCCCGGCGGGCGGGAAGGTCGGGATCCAAACCTCCGATGACGTGGTGCTTGAGCCTCTTCATGTCCATGCATTGCAGTTCGGGGTTCACAGCTACTACTCGAGAGGTGGAGACCTCCCTCCTGTCAGGCTCAAGTGACAAGATAACGAGGGGGACCGCGTTCAGCCGTTCTCGGGCAACCGGACAGTTCCGAACCAGTAGCGGAAGATCTCATTCAGGGTCTGGACCAGTGCCGTGAACTCGCTCGGCTTTACAATGAGTCCCTTCGCACTCTCACTGTAGACCCTTCTGACCTCCGTCTCGTGATCGGACCCCGTGATGACGATGACGGGTATCGTTTCCAGTCGCGGATCCTCCTTCATCGCCCCTATGATCTCATGGGCATCCATACCGGGCATCCTCAGGTCGACCAGGACGATCTCGGGTCGCCGGTTTTTCTCTTCCTTCAGGAACCTCATCAGTTCAACCCCGTCCTGCACGATATGGAACGCTATATCCAAATCGCTCTTCCGAATGGCCTCCTCGTACAGGAGCCGGTCATCAGGGTCGTCCTCGGCCACCAGGATAAAATGCTGTCTGTCCTTCGACATGTCGCTTACCTCCTGAGCGGCCGCATGTTAATACCCCCTCGGACGACGACCATCCATCCACGGTCTTATTCTCCGGCCAAGGCAAACTGCTTTTGGGCTCGGGGCGGTAGCATGCCTTTTCGCTGGCGTGTAGACTTTGACTCGTCACGGGTGATATGGTGATTCAGGGTAAGGAAACGAACCCGAAGGGGGCTGCAAATGGAAACCGTCGCAATTGTCAGCGGAGTGAGGACTCCTATCGGCGCCTATGGTGGCAGGTTGAAGGACGTCCCCGTCTACAGGCTCGCCTCCATTGTCCTGAATGAGGCGGCAAGGAAGGCAAAGATCGAACCCGGCTGGGTCGATGATGTGATCATGGGCCAATCCTACCAGAACGGGGAATGCGCGAACGGGGCGAGGATGGCCCTCCTGGATGCAGGGTGGCCGGACTCCGTCCCCGGCGTAACCCTGGAGAGGCGGTGCTGCTCAGGCCTGGATGCGATCTTCTTCGGGGCCATGAAGATCCAGACAGGCAATGCGGATATTGTGGTCGCCGGTGGGATGGACAACATGAGCCAGACCGAGCTCTATTTCCCCGGAGACATCAAGTGGGGGTTAGGTGGGAAGAGGGACGAGAAGTGGGGGTTCATGCCGCGGGGTCATGGCGCACTCTCCATGTGGGGCATCCCGCTCTATGACAGGATTCAGCGCGCGAGGGTGATGTCCCAGCCCGTCCTCCGTTACGGCGAGCTCAACTCCATGATGTCGTGGGCGGAGACCGCGGCCAAGAAGGAAAAGATCTCGCGCAGGGAGGCCGATGAATGGGCGGCAAGGAGCCATCACAGGGCCGTTGCGGCGGTCGATTCCGGTAAGTTCAGGGCCGAGATCGTCCCTGTGCCCGTTGCGCAGCCCAAAGGCGACCCCCTTCTCTTCGATGCGGACGAGACGCCCAGGCGAGATACGTCGGTCGAAAAACTTCAGAAGCTGCCGACGGTTTACCCCAACGGGGTCTGCACCGCCGGGAACTCATCCAGCGAAAATGACGGAGCGGCCGCGGTCGTGCTCATGTCCGAAAGAAAGGCGACCGAGTTGGGATTGGAGCCTTTGGGCTATTTCAAGGCCTGCGCCGTCACGGGCGCGGACCCGACCCTGACCTATCCCGCAGTGCCCGCCGCCGTGAACAAGGCATTGGGAAAAGCGGGGATCACGATCGAGCAGGTCGACCTGATTGAAATCCAGGAGGCCTTCGCGGTCCAGGCGCTGGCCGACGCAAGGCTGATGGGTCTGAAGGAGTCCGAGTTTGACGCCAAGATCAATGTGAACGGTTCAGGCATCTCCCTGGGCCATCCCATTGCAGCCACCGGCGCCATGAGGATGATCACGCTGCTGAATGAAATGGGACGGCGAAGCGTTCGTTTCGGGTTGGAGACCATCTGCGGCGGCGGCGGCCTGGGCATCTGCGCCATTGTGGAGAGGAGATAAGCCCGGGCTCACCGGTTTGCGACCGATTTGCTCTTCGTGCGCTTCATGGCCTTCGGGGTAGAAGACAAGGGCTCGATGGAACGCGAAGGAGACGAAGAGCACGAGAGGGCAGGAGAAAAAGGCCATGGACCTCCTTATCGAAAAGCAGGGGAAGATTGCACTCTTCACCTTGAACCGCCCGGAAGCGATGAATTCCCTGAGCCCCAACCTGTTCAGGGAAATGCACGAGGCTTTCGAGGACTTCAACAGGGATCCGGAGCTCTGGGTCGGGATCGTGACCGGCGCAGGCGACAAGGCCTTCTGCGCAGGGGCGGATGTCAAGGAATGGCTCCCCTTTGTGAGAGAGAGCAGAGCGAAGCCATGGCTCCTCCCCACGACCCCGCTCAGGGGCATGGAGGTGACCAAACCCCTGATCGCGGCCGTGAACGGCGCAGCCATGGGAGGAGGATTGGAGCTGGTTCTCTGCTGCGATCTGCGGATCGCATCGGAAAAGGCGCGTTTTGCCTTTCCTGAAGCCAGGCTTGGCATCCTCCCTCGGCTGGGCGGAACGACCCGGCTGCCCCGCAATCTCCCATGGTGCAAGGCTGCGGAGATCCTGTTCCTGGGAAAACCCGTCGATGCACAGGAGGCTTACCGAATCGGCCTGATCAACAAAGCGGTTCCGCCGGAGCAGGTCCTGCCTTCAGCAATGGAATGGGCGCGCGAGCTGTGCAGCGTTGCACCTCTGGCTTTGAGGAGCATCAAGGAGGCCATGACGAAATCGAGAGGCATGTCCCTGGAAGAGGCCCTCTGGATCGAGAACAGCCTGGGAATGGCCCTCTATGACACAGAAGACTATAAGGAAGGGAGAGCGGCTTTCAGGGAAAAGCGGCCCCCTCTCTTCAAAGGGAGATAAGAAGACAACAAAGGCACTGCCTGGGTGCTTCCCGTCAACTTCTCTTCGAGGGCGAAGCATTCAGGCAGTGCCTTTGTCGTTGCCGGAGAGGAGAATCCGAAGACGGAACCGATCGGCCCGTCCTCGAACACCCCTGGATGTAAAGCAATTTTTGTGCCCCCGCTTCAAATCCCTACCCGGCACCTGATTCCGGGGATTTACCTTGTACCTTTCCGAACAATCAAGGAATTCCGTGCAAAAGGATGCCAACCGTGTAAAAAAACGACGCAGATGCTTGGCAGGACTTTTTACTGTTCTTCATGAGACTTTTTGATTTTGCGGCGGAAGACCAATATGGTATTCACCGTCCGTCATCATCTACATCGCTGAAGAGGGCCGATGAAGGGCCGCGAAGAGAAGCAGGCAAAGGAAGAGATCGCCGGTATCCAGAGGCTGCATACCAGGCTTCGAAGCATCATCGACGCCATGCGCCACGTGGTCATCTCGTTCTCTTACGGCGAGGAAGAGGACGGTCAATCGGCGACGGACTTCTCCTTCTATGACCGTCACCTCGTGGAGATCAACCCGGCGGCCGAAGCGCTGTACGGAGTTCCGAAGGAGGACTTCCTCACAAGAAAACGGAGCATATTCGATTTCCTGTTTGAGAAGGACAGGGAGAAGGTCCTGGCCCATTACAACAACCTTCTGGAGGAAGGCATCGGGGAGCTGACTTACCGGGTCATCGGACCCCTGAACGAAGTCAGATGGGTCCTGGATTACGGGAGAGTGGAGTACCTGGAGAGAGGCAGGGCCAGGAGAGCCACCCACATCCTCGAGGATATCACGAGGGAGAAGAAGGCGCTCGATGAGTTGAAGGCGAGCGAGGAGAAGTACCGGAGGATTTTCGAGCACTCCAAAGACATGGTGTATGTCGTCACCCCTGAAGGTGATTTCATCGACATCAACCAGGCCGGTGTCGATCTCCTGGGCCTCAGCGGCAGAAAGGAGGCGGTAGCGCGGAACATCAAGGAGTTCTACGTCGATCCGAGCCAGAGAGAAACGCTCATGCGGGAGTTGATGGAGAAGGGAGAGGTCACCCGGAGCAGGGTCATCCTCAAGAACGCGGCAGGCGGCGAGATCGAGGTCGACTTGAGTCTTATCGCAAGGAGGGATGAGAGCGGGAGCATCAGGTCCTACCAGGGGATCGTCCACAACATCACCGAGGCCATGAGGCAGAAAGAGCTTGAATCCATCGGTCGCCTCGCCGGGTGTTTCGCGGATGACCTCGCGTCCCCTCTGAGCGTGAACCTGATGGATGTATCCATGACCAGAGACTTCCTGGCCGGGATCAGAGAGGACATGCAGCGATTGTCCATTCCGGACGGGGTGGACCACCTGGGAGAGATCGTGGCGGAGATCCGCCGGAAGCTCGCAGAGGCCGAGTTTTTCATCGGTGAAGCCGTGAACGCAGGCAAGGACATGAAGGCAAGGCTGGAGGAGATCAGGGATCAGTACTGGAGCCTGACCAAGGTACCTGACGGGGCCGGGGGGCTGATTTACCAGAGGGTGAGCAAAGGGAAAAAAGGGATTGCGGAAAGATGAGAAAAAGCCTGCCTTTTCGTCAAGGATCCTGGAGAACGCCGCCCGGGACCAGATGGCCGGCCCCTTCGGGAAACTCGGCAGGTATGCCCTCAAACAGCACTGGGGCATGACGATCCCGGACCGGGGCGAGGCAAAGCAACGGAAGCCGCCTGGGAAAAGGGAGGGTGGACAGAGCTCAAAGAAGGGCCTCCTGAGGAGATTGTTCAGTTTCCTCAGGAGGTCCCTCGGATCCTGATCATGGCTCGGTGCTTTTTTCCACCTTGGAATTCGCCCTCAAGTTCCCCACATACCGGCCCACCTCTTCCTTGATCCTGGAGTCCTTCAGGTGCTTCTCGAGGGCGTCTTTCGCCTCTTCATACGGCACCTTCCTCTCCTGCCTCCGCTCCATCACCCGGACGATGTGGAAGCCGAACTCGGTCTCAACGATCCCGCTCATCTCCCCTGCCTTCAGAGAGAAGGCGGCATCCTCAAAAGGCTTCACGGTCTGGCCCCGACCCATGAAACCCAGATCCCCCCCCTTTGCATTGGAGGGACACTGCGAGTACTGCTTTGCGAGGCCCGCAAAGTCTTCGCCTTTCTTCACCCGGTTGAGGATGTCTTCTATCTCTTTTCTCGCCTTTTTCTTCGCCTCATTCCCCCCCTTGGGGTCCACCTTGATCAGGATATGGCTGGCGTGCACCTGTTCCGGCTGTTTGAAGGCATCGGGATGGCTGTCGTAGAAGGCCTTGCTCTCTTCGGCGGAGACCGAGATCTTCTGGATGACCTCCCTGGATACGAGTTCCTGGATGAGGAGTCCCTGCTCGATCTTCTTCTTCAGATCGGATTCCGAGATCCGGTCCCTGGACAGAGCCTCCTGGTACATCTCTTCGCTGGGGAAAGAGGACTTCAATGCCTTCAGACGATTGTCCACGGCGACTTCCTCCACCTTGATCCCCTTCTTCCTCCCTTCCTGGGCCAGCAATTCAATGCCTATGAGCTCTTCGAGGACCCTGCTTCTGATCACCGCCATCTGAGCGGGATCCGGGGTCTGTCCCTTGCTCGCCATCTGTTTCGCCATGGCATCGACGTTTCTTTCAAGCTCCGTCACGGGAATGGGTTTTCCGTTCACAACGGCCGCCTCTCCCGGCTTCATCCTTTTTTCCTCGCCGCTTGAGACCGAAGCCAGGACAAGCTGCACACCGAGGATGACCGGGAGCCAGAGCCGGTAAGACCGAACGATTGTCATGATTGCTCCTTTCAACCTGGACCCCTGGGCATCAGAGGTCGCCAAAATGAAAATCCCGCCTTGCCCGGCAGGAGAAATCAAAGTAACATCAACTCTTGTGTTTGATCAACCGGAGTTTTTGCAGTCATCACCCAAGCCCCCGTTATATCAACCTAAAACCTCCCGAAAAGAGGGAAGGCATGGCCGGAGGGTGAGCCGCCGGGGGGAGAAATGGAACAGAGGGACTACTACACGACCCTGGGCGTGGAAAAGGACGCCTCCTCGAAAAAGGTCAAGGAGGCATACCGGAAGCTTGCCCTCCAGTACCATCCTGATCGGAATCCCGACCCCTCTGCAGCCTCTAGGATGAAGGACCTCAATGAGGCCTATGCGGTCCTCTCGGACGCGAAAAAACGACGAGAGTACGACCTCATGAGGGAACAGTTCGGCGCCTCGGCCGCCTACGGCCGCTTCAGGCAGAGCTATTCCGAGGAGGATATCTTCCGTGGATCCGATATCGGGCAGATCTTCGAAGAGATCAGCCGCATCTTCGGCGTCCGGTCCTCTGACGAGGTCTTCCGTCAGTTCTACGGGCCCGGATACCGGACCTTCGAGTTCAGGCGGCCCGGGTTCTCGGGGAGGGCATTCATCTATCACGGCCATCCTCGCGCTCGAAGAGCAGCGGGCGGCCCGGAGTTCCAGCTGGGCGGGCCCCTGGGGCGGCTCCTGAAATACACCCTGAAGAAGCAGTGGGGTGTCGAACTTCCGGAAAAGGGCAGGGATATTCACGACACCATCACCATTTCTCCTGACCTTGCGAGGAGCGGCGGCAGGGTTCGATATACCTACCGGCCCGATTCCAGGGATTTCATTGTGACCATACCACGGGGAATCGGGCAGGGCCGGAAGATACGCCTTCGAGGGATGGGCAGAGCGGGAAAGGGAGGCGGCACGCCCGGTGATCTCTACATCGCGGTCAGGGTGAGAAAGCCGCTGAAAGAGACCCTTCGTGACGCCATCAGCACCCTGGCTTCCAAGCTGTCCGGCAAGAAGAGAGTTTAGCCAGGATCACAGGATCTACAGGATAATGGTTCATGAATATCGAGCATTGGTCACCTCATCTCACTGCCAATGAATTCCTGCAACGTCAGGGCTGATCGAAAGCTTCTCTGCCGTGGAGAGGAGAAGCATGCACAAGGAAAAAGAAATCGTCAGTTCTCCCTATCCTGTCGATCCTGTTCATCCTGCTCAACTCTTCATTTCTTCTCTTCTCGCCTTCTTGATCTCCTCCAGGTAGACCTTGATCAGCGGACTCATCTCCGGGGGCTGCCAGTCGGCCTTTTTGGGCTCTTCAGGCCACCTGAACGGTAGATGGTGGACTTCCCCGGGCTTGCGGCACGTCTCGAGAACCTTTAGCAGCGCGAGAAGGACCTCTCTCTGACCCTTCGTGTCTCCAGCCTGCCCGAACAGACGGCCGAAGGGATACTCTATGGCTGCGGACCTCGGAATGCCCACCTGGTGGTGGAACTCCGGCATGGGGGTCAGGACGATCGTGGAGAAACCGCGCTCTTCCAGATACCTTGCGGCCTGTGCCACAGACCGGCAGCAGAAGGGTCAGACCGGCGTGAGGATCACGGCCTCCACCCCCTCCTTTCTCATCCGCTCCGCCATAGGCGAGATGGCCCGGTCCAGGAACGCCATGGACTGGAATTGAAACCCGTAGAAGGAATAGGAAGTCTCCGCGAGCCGGCCGATCACGCCCTCCTGCTCCAGTTCCGCCATGTGTGCAAGGGGGAGGATGACATTGATGTCGTCCAGGACATGCCTGGTGTTGATGTGGAGGTGACTGACGTTGATCCCCTGCTCGGTCGTGCCCTTCGGAATCTCGCGGTAAGTTGGATCACCCCACGTCGGCTCCTTCTTTTCCCTTTCCATGTCGAAGGGCGGGTCCGACTTGAGGCTGATGCCCGAGCTGGTGACGAGAGAGAAGGTCGTCCGGCTCAGGGGTTGGGCCAGCGGGGTCCACGGGATCTCGCCCTTGAAATCCTCCTTGGGGATCAGGGTTCGAAACCAGGCGGCCAGCCCCGGTGGCAGAAACCTGTATCCATCCACCTTGCCTTCGGATCTCTCCATAGTCGCCTCCTCCTTCAGCTTTCCCTTTGGATCAAAATGATGGGGTTCCGCCGCATGCATCTGGAGGGATTCTACTTTCGATTCCGGTGATTGGCAAGGCAGGTTCCGCCCGCCGTCTTTTTTCTGCCACGAAGAGCACGAAGGCGTATCCGGAGGAGATCTCCCCTCTACGTTCGTCGGCGCATCCTCGAATGGATCTCCAGCCGCTCGAGAGAGAGCCCGATGACATCCTTCAGCTTCTCGTGCCTCTTCACGTACTCCTCGAAAAAACTCTTCACCTCTTCTTCTCTTCCGAGGCCGCTCCAGGGGACGATCGCGGCGATGACCCTTTCATAGTGGACCGGGTGCAGCGATTCGAGCCTGGGTAGGGAGGAGAGATACCAATCCCACAGTCCCGGGACCGCAACGGGATTGGCGGCCATGGACCCGATGAGGATGAACTTGTTTCGGTCCGGCACCTCCTCCAGGACGAATTTCAGCCCCTTCCGGATCGATTCAGGATTTGAGAACGCCCCCATGGCCATGAGGATGTTGATCCTTTCGTGCTCGTTTCCGGACTCGGCAAAGCTCCTTTCGAACCATTCGAAGGTCTCGGCTCCCCCGACAAGGGCACCGATCTGCATGACGCTCCTCATGATGTCGGGGTGAATCCCCTTCCCTTCGCAGAGCGTCTTGAACCGTTCCCGGCCGAAAGAGAGGGCTTCCCGGGAACCATACAGGGCCGCATGCCACAGCAGCTGTTCCCGCAGGATGGAAAGGGCATGTTCTTCCCCGGCGGCAGGATCATAACCGATCTTCGAAAGGACCTTTTCAGACAGCCCCCTCCCGCTGGATGCAGCCTCCTCCCGCACCTTCTCGTCGCAGGCCATGAACGCATGGTACAGGTGGTCGCTGATGCTCACGAGGGGAAGGAAACCGTCCTCTTCGCTGTAATGTTGAAGGAAGGCCAGGTATTCACCCGGAGCCGCGTCCCCCCTCTTGACGAGCGCGTACAGATCATTTTGCAGCCCCCACCTTTCATCCGCCGCCAACTCCTTCCGCCCCACCCTCCTGCCGAGTTCCTGAAGATTTTCCCGGTCCATGTACCTGACCCGGTAAAACCCCGTCTGTCCTGCATTGACCAGGTACGCGAGGGTGTCCTCTCCGACGGGAACGGAGACGCTCCGGCTCTCCATCAGGAGTTCTAGGGTCTCGACGGTTCCACCCTGGAGGAAGAGCTTCACGGCGATCGGGATCATCCACTCCCCGGCGGCATCGCCCGGCAGGAAAGTGAACCTCTCCTGTCTGAGGTGGAGTTCGTTTCCCTTTCGGCCCGCCTCGACGATCGGGTAGCCGGGCTGCTCGATCCAGTTCCTGATCATCCTGCCGACCGGCCTGGCAGAGACCTTTTCGAAAGAGTCCCAGAGATCATGACTGGTGGCCGTGCCATACGCGTGCTTCCTCAGGTAGTGTCGCAACCCCTCCCTGAACCCGTCACTTCCCACATACCCTTCGACCTGCCTCAGAAGGCTCCCCCCCTTGTTGTAGATGATGGGTGCGGTGCTCACGTCGATGACCACGTGTCCCCCGCCCGGGATCTCGATGGGTATGGTGCGGTTCAAAGCGTCCCTTTCGAATGCGACATTGGTGGTGTTGTTCAAGAAACGCCCCCAGACATCCCATTCGGGGTAATAATGGTCCACCACCCCGAAACCGAAGTAGGTGGCAAAGCTCTCGTTGAGCCACAGGTACTCCCACTCGCTGGGGGTCACGAGGTTTCCGAACCATTGGTGCGCGATTTCATGGGCGATGACCTCGCATATGCGCTCCTCTCCAGCCTTCGATGTCTTCTCCGGGTCACGAAGGAGCAGGTTTTCCCGGAAGGTGATGGCCCCCCAGTTCTCCATGGCCCCTGCAGCGAAGTCCGAGACTGCGATCAGATCCAGTTTGGGCAGAGGGTAAGGGATGCCGTAGTACTCCTCCGAGAAGGCGAGGGCCTTTCTCGAGAATCCCAGTGCGAACCCTCCGTGCTTCGTCATCCCGGGGGCGGCGGCCAGTCGGATCAGCACGGGTCCGGGGTCCTCGATGAAATCAAATTCACCTACCCCGAAGAAGAGGAGGTACGTGGACATGATGGGCGTCGTCTGAAACCGGATCAGCTTCCTCCCGTCTTCCAGGAGGAGTTCTTCGGAGACCGGATTGTTCGATATGGCGGTCAACCCCTCTTCCACGACGATCGCCACGTCAAACGTGGCCTTTCTGGCCGGATGGTCGAAGCAGGGGAACGCCCTCCGCGCGTCGTTCTCTTCGAACTGGGTCACGGCCGCAACCTTCCGGACTCCTTCTCGCGTGTACCTGCTCCTGTAGAAACCGGCCATCTTGTCATTGATCACCCCTTCATACTCGATCTTCAGCGTGATCCTACCGGTCGACTCCGAGGGCAGGAGAACGGTCATTCTCTCCTTTTCCGGATCCGTCACAAAGGCGCACCTCACCGAATCGGTTCCGGCTCCGACCCTGCAGTCCCAGAGCGCCAGTTCCACGGCGTTCAGCGGGATCTCCTTCACCGGTGCAGCGGATTGCATTTCGATCTCTACCCTCCCCGCGAATCGGAATCTCTTCAGGTCGGGCTCGAGATGGAGCCTGTAGTGCAGGGGTTTCAAGTCGGCCATGTCAACCTCTCGTCATATGAATTTCGGCGGCAGCCCCTTCTCTCCCTGGAGTTTCAGGTCTTTGAGGATCATCATCGTCGCCAGCCCATGGGCAAGGAGGAGCCCCGTTCGGTTTTCAATGGAGGCCTGGGCGAGGCAGAGCGTCTTGCCTATCCTGATACTCCTGCCCTTTGCGACCAGGTTCCCTTCCGAGGCAGGGGCGAGGAAATTCAGCTTCAGCTCCACCGTGGTGAGCCCGATTCCCTCCTCGAGCAAGGGGTAGACGGCCCAGAAAGCGGCCGCATCCACGATCGAAGAGAAGACTCCGCCATGTACGATTCCAAACGGCTGGAGATGTTTTTCCTGGACCCTGACCTCCAGGCGCGATTTTCCCATGGCCAGCGAACGGATCTCCATCGACAGCAGATCGAAATAGGGGCAACGGTTCACGATCCGCCTGACCGCGCTCACGTATTCGGGATTCAGTCTTTTCATAGTCATTCACCCGCCGGATTCAATTATCGTTTTTCATTGATCATCGTTCATTTGAATACGACCGCCCCCTTCACAACGAAACGAACCCGGTCAGGGAAGCCCTCTTCTCGAACAAGCCTTCTCTCCTCCACGTAAACCCGGCCAAAATAAACCTTCCTCCGACCGAATTCAATTCCATTCTCCTTGACCGCCGCCGTCCTCACCCTCCCGCTCAAAATCGTCCATGGCGCACACCCGGGCCGCGCGATCGCGTGGGGTGAGGATCAGGGAGGGGGCTTCCGTCAAGGTTTTGACTTTGCCCGATCTCAAGAGAGGCGTCGGGGGAATAAGGATTTTCTTGGGAAAAAAATAGTAGATTCAAAAAGATGGAGCCAGGAGCACTCCGAAACGCTTCGGACGGATCCATGCTCTTTCGTTGCATCGGCCGATGGCATGTTCTTTGCTTTTTTTCTCGGAGAACCCGGACACTTCGGGGTTGCCGAACGAAGTCGAGCGACTAAGGAAGGCCGCGGCACATGACCATGAGGGCCAAGACATCGATTCTGACGGCCGTGATCATCGTCGTCACGCTGGGGGTCACGGGCGTGTTTCACCTGACCTATTTCGAAAACTCCCTGCGAGACTCCGTCCTCAATGGACTGGACACGGTGAGCAGCGCCAGTTCCCAGTTGATCTCCCGCTTCCTGGCGGACACGCTGAAGGAGGCGGAGATGATCGCCGTCTCCCTCCCCCCAGAGGCCCTGGAGAAGAAGGATATCCTTGCGATCGAGGAGAAACTCAAGCTCTACTCCGAGAAACTCCCCAAGTTCGAAAACGGCATGTTCCTCCTCGACGAAAAGGGGACCCTCTGGGCCGATTATCCGGCCCACCCCGAGGTGCGGGGGAAGTCCTTCGCGTTCCGGGAATACTTCAGGAGGACCACGGAAGAGCGAAAGGGCGTGATCGGAACCCCTTATCTCTCGGCGAGGACGAACCTGCCCGTATTGACCTTCACCGCACCTCTGCGATCCTCGTCCGGGCAATGGCTGGGTCTGCTGGGCTGCTCGGTGCAGCTGACCTCCCCCAATGCGCTGGAAGGGATTCGAATGACCGGAATCGGTCAGACCGGGTACATCTATGTCTACAACCGGGAAAGGCTGATGATCCTTCACCCGGACGATGAGAGGATCCTGAAGAAGGACGTGCCCGCCGGGGCCAACAGGCTCTTTGATGCGGCCATCGAGGGATTTGAGGGTATCGGAGAGACGGTGAATTCGAAGGGTATCCGGATGCTCATATCCCTCAAGCAGGTCCAGGGCACGGATTGGATCATCGGTGCCCAGCAGCCGGTGGAAGAGGCGTTCGCTCCCATCCGCGCGGCCCAGCATCGCACACTGGCGAGCATCATCCTGGCGGCAGTCGCAGCAGCCGCGCTGGCCGCCTTGACCATGACCGGGATCACCCGTCCCCTGTTGAGGCTCCGGAGGGCGGTCATGCTGCTCGGCAAGGCCGGGGAGACCAGGAACGGACAACTCGTAGAGCACCGCAGGGAACTCGAGGGGATCGCGGAAGCGGGGGAAATAGGGGATCTGACCCGGGCCTTCCAGTCCATGTCGGAACAGCTCGAACGAACCATGGGATCCCTGAAGGAATCGGTCCGGGATTGGGAGCGCACCTTCAACTCCGTTTCGGATGCCATCCTCATCGTGGATACGGAAGAGAGGGTAGTGCGGCTGAACGTCTCCGCAAGGGCTGTTCTGGACGAAAGGTACATGGACGTGGTCGGCAAACCGATTCTGGGTCTTCTGGGCCATGCGAAGATCACGGAATCCTCCATCGATGCAGGGGACTACCCTGCCGAGCGCTCCTTTCTCCTGGAGCTGCAGCGTAATCGCGCAACCCATACCTTCGAAGTGAGCATGACCCCGCTGATCCAGGAGTCGGAGAGGGTCGGAACGGTGATCGTGGCAAAGGAGATCACCTCCAAGGTACAGGCCGAGGCGGAGAAGAGGGCCCTGGAGGCCCAGCTTCAGCAGGCCCAGAAGATGGAGGCGATCGGGACGCTCGCGGGAGGCATTGCCCACAACTTCAACAATCTCCTCATGGGCATCCAGGGGAACGCCTCCCTCATCCTCATGGGCACGGATCCCGATCACCCCCATTACCAAAAGGCCAAGAACGTGGAGAAGCTGGTACAGAGCGGTTCCAGGCTGACCAGCCAGCTGTTGGGATATGCCAGGGAAGGACGGTTTCAGATCAAGCCTGTCTCCGTGAACAGGCTGATCAGGGAAACCGGCGAAACCTTCGGGCTCGCAAGAAAGGACATCCGGATCGTGCAGGATCTTTCAGAGGACATCCGCGCGGTGCTCGCAGACGAGGGCCAGATCGAACAGGTGCTGATGAATCTCTTGGTCAATGCCGCGGACGCGATGCCGAAGGGCGGCACGCTGTACCTCAAGAGCGAGAATGTCAGCGCCCGGAGCTTCTCGCACAAGGTGCATGAGGTCAAGCCGGGCAACTACGTGCTCATGACCATCAGGGACACGGGCACGGGAATGGATCGAAAGACCCTGGAACGGATCTTCGAGCCCTTCTTCACGACCAAGGGCATGGGCAAAGGCACCGGTCTCGGCCTGGCGTCGGTCTACGGCATCGTAAGGGCCCATGGAGGATACGTGGATGTGGAATCGGAAGAGGGACGGGGCACCACCTTTTACATCTACCTGCCCGCAGGGGGAGAGCCGGTTTCCCGGGACACCGAGGCCATGCCGGTATTCACCAGGGGGCACGAAAAGGTGCTTCTGGTAGATGATGAGGAGATGGTCCTGGACGTGGGGCAGAAGATCCTGGGCGCCATGGGGTACGATGTGTCCCTGGCCAAAAGCGGGAAGGAGGCCATCGACCTCTACCGCGATCAGAACGGCAGGATCGATCTCGTGCTCCTCGACATGGTGATGCCGGACATGTGCGGCGGAGAGACATACGATTCCCTCAAGAGGATCAACCCCGCCGTAAAGGTTCTTCTGTCCAGCGGCTACAGCATCGACGGCCAGGCGGCGGAGATTCTGAAACGGGGATGCAACGGCTTCATCCAGAAACCCTTCAACATGGAACAGCTTTCCCGGAAGATCAGAGACGTGCTGCAACAGCCTCCGCCCGGGTGCGACATGCCCGAGTGTCGTGCTTGACACCCCCCAAGCCCTTCCATATAGTCGAGTGAGGGGACGAGGGACGAGTCAGCACTCGTCAGGAAAGCGGACTCCTCACTCGCAACGGTTCCGTGGAGAGACTCATGGAGAAGGAATGCGGGGATCCCCCCGATCGTTTCATCAGGGCCTACCATGAATTCAGGGATCAGGTCGACACCACAAGGGGAGGCGTGCTGCCCGAGGTGGACGACCTGGTCTGCTACATGCTCATGGGCTTTCCGCCCGTTCCCGCCGACCACGAGACCGGGGAGGAAGCAAGGCTGCTGGCCGTGGACCAGAGGGTGAGCATCTTCAAGGCCCTATTCGTGGAGATCAACCAGGACAGGCCCGAAGAATTCGTGGACGAGGGTTTGAGGAGGTACGACCAGGCCTCGGCGGCGGCCAAGGCCATGATCGGGGAAGGAAGCGATTAGGGTATGGGCGGCAGGATCGATCTGAATTCGGATGTGGGTGAGAGCTTTGGAGCCTACAAGCTCGGCCTGGACGAAGAGGTCGTTCCCCTGATCACCTCCGCCAACATCGCCTGCGGGTGGCATGCGGGCGACCCGGGGGTGATGCGGCGCACCATCGCTCTCGCCAGCCGTCACCGGGTGGCCGCAGGGGCCCATCCGGGGTTTCCGGACCTGCTCGGATTCGGGCGGAGAAACCTGGACGCCACCCTGGAAGAGATCGAAGACTATGTCACGTACCAGATCGGCGCGCTCTCGGCCTTTGCCGCCGAAGCGGGGATCCCCCTGCAGCATGTCAAGCCCCACGGCGCCCTCTACAACATGGCGGCCAAGGATACAACCATCTGGGAATCCATTTCAAAGGTCCTCTCCCGCCTGAACCGGGATCTCATCCTGGTCGTCCTGGCGGGGCGGAATCAAAAGGAGGTCGAGGAGATCGCCGCCCGCCATGGAATCCGGGTGGCCTTCGAGTTCTTTGCGGACAGGGGCTACAACCCGGACGGGACCCTGGTCTCCAGGAGAGAGCCCGGTGCGATCATCCACGATCAACAGGTCGCAGCCGACAGGGTGCTCAAGATGGCCAGGGAAGGGAAAGTCGTCGCCAGGGACGGCGCAGAGATCGGACTCAGCGCCCAGACCGTCTGCGTTCATGGAGACAATCCGGCCGCCGTGCTGTTGACCGGGAAGATCCGGGAAACGCTCCTCCGTGCGGGGATCGAAGTCGTGCCCATGGGGACATTCGTGTGATCCACGGCCGGCCCCGGATCCGCGCCATGGGGGACCGCGCCCTCCTCGTCGAGGTGGGTGACACCATTCATCCCCTTGTGAACCGAAAGGTCGGGGAACTCTTCCTCCACCTTCAGAGACATCCGGTCGAGGGGGTCCTGGAGATGGTCCCGGCCTACCGCTCCCTCATGATCGTCTTCGATCCCCTGGTCCAATCCATGAGGGCCATCGAGCGACAGATCCAGGAGATCCATGAGTCCGCCGACCCCTCCGTCCTGCCGGAGCCGAGGACCGTAGAAGTGGCAGTGCGGTACGGCGGTGAGGATGGGCCCGACCTGGAGTGGGTGGCGAGATACCACTCCATCACCCCGGAAGAGGTCGTCCGGCTCCATACGGAGACGGTCTACCAGGTCTATATGATCGGGTTCTCCCCGGGGTTCCCCTACATGGGGGAGTTGCCCGAGCGGCTCGACACGCCGCGACGGGCCACGCCCCGGGTGAAGGTCCCGCAGGGATCGGTGGCCATTGCCCAAAGGCAGACCGGCATCTATCCCGTTCCCAGCCCTGGAGGATGGCAGATCCTGGGGCGAACGGACCTTCGCCTCTTTGATCCGGCACAGTGGCCTCCCACACCGCTTCAGATGGGAGACCGGGTGAGGTTCATTCCCAGGGAAGGAGGGGTCGCGGATTGGAGCGCGTGAAGGCCGTCGAGATCCTGATGCCCGGCCCCCTGACCACGGTTCAGGATCGCGGCCGATTTGGTTTCGGGTGCTACGGGGTCCCCCCGAGCGGCGCCATCGACACCTTTTCCCTGCGCATGGCCAATCTGCTGGCAGGCAATCCCGAGTCCGAACCGTGCATCGAAATCACGTTGATGGGCCTGAAAGCGAGGTTCCTGACCGACCTGGTCTTCGCGGTCACGGGAGGGGATCTCCAGCCCTTCCTGAATGAACGTCCCCTGCCCATGTGGCAGGCCCATTCGGCTGCAGTAGGGGATCTCCTCTCATTCAAAGGACCGGGACGCGGATGCCGCGCCTATCTGGCCCTGGCCGGCGGGATCAGTGTCGAGAGCGTCCTGGGGAGCAAATCGACCAACCTCTCTTCGGGGTTCGGAGGTATGGAAGGAAGACCGCTACGGAAGGGAGACCTCCTTTACACCCATGCACAGGGACCCCGTCGGGGCCGCGCTCCCTCCTCCCTGCAGGAAGATTGGATCCCCTGCTATGGCGAGGAGTGGTCCCTGAGGGTCCTCCCGGGCCCCCAGCGCGAAGAGTTCCCGCAGGCTTCGTGGGAGTCGTTCCTGTCCTCGACCTACACCGTCACCCAGCAATCGGACCGGACAGGGATCCGGCTCTCGGGGCCGCCGGTCCATCGCGCGAACACCCTTCCGGAGTCCATTATCTCCGAAGGGGTCGTCCCCGGAGCGATTCAGGTGCCTGGGGATGCGCAGCCGATCATCCTCCTGGTGGAGACCGTCACGGGCGGGTACCGGAAGATCGCCGTTGTGATCTCGGCGGATCTGCCCCTCCTCGGGCAGGTGAAACCGGGGGATCGAGTGAGATTCCGTCAAGTGTCCATGGAAACGGCCCTGGAGGCCATGGAGAAGACCGAGTCCATCTTTCGTGCCCTTGCGCAGGGTCGCACATGAGGAGGCCGCCTTGAGGCGAGTCCTCTGTCGCCCGGCGCTTCCGACAGGGGCTGAGCGATTCTCCTCACCAGTAGCATATGGGCTCGCTCTCATGGATCTTTTCGGCAACGTGGACCGAGGTTCGCACGTAATGCTCGTAGAGGCTCCTGGACCTCTTCCGGAGATGAGCCCATAGGGCTATTCCCTTCCACTGACTTCCTGCCCCCTCATGAAGAAGGGTCCGATCCTTGTAGTCCGCCCAACTCGAAGCAAACCCGCTCCCGTTTATCGGACTGCAGCCCGTTTGTCCCATATCCTTCCTCCCCTCCCCGCGTTACATGCTGTCACATTGCGGGGGTGGGCGGACATCGCCTCAAGGGGTCAGGCGGAGTCCTTCCGTATTGAACCGAGGGCTTTCTTCTTTTCCTGGATCTTCTCTTCGAGCTCCTCGATGATGAGCAGCTGGTGAGGGCGAACCGAGTGTGCCGGGAGGGCCGCCTCCCGGTCCTTCAGTTCCGCTTCGAGTCTCCTGATTTCCTCTTGCAGTTCCTTGATCCGGCTCTCCATGAAGCACCTCTCGGACCGATCGGTCGGGATCGGACGGATCAGTCGGATCGGATGGTTCCAGCGCACGAGTGCCTATGTTCCCCCACAGCCCCCCACGCCTTCCGGCGGAACAGTGGTTTCAACCCCGGCCCCTGAACCCCCTGCAGCTTTTCCTGGGATACCCCTGCTCGATGGGCAGCGAGGGGTCGCGGGACCACTCGTTCCACGACCCGAAGTAGTTGCGGACCTTGTCAAACCCCGCCAGCTTGAAGGCGATGAACATGGCGCATGTGCGGGCGCCCTTGAAGCAGTAGAGATGGACGGTGCGGTCCTGCCCGATACCGGCCCCGGCGAGCACGGTTCGCAACTCGTCCGGGCTCTTGAACCACGGAATGGGTCCGTCCTGGTGCATGAAGTCATACCACTCGATCCAGGCCGCCCCGGGGATGCGCCCTTTCCTGGGGGCGAAGTCCGGCCCGTAAGGCGAAGAGGTCACCCCCATCCACTCGGCGCGATCCCGGCCGTCGAGGACGATGACCTCCGGATCCGAGAGTCCGGCAAGCATCTCTTCCTTGGTGAGGATGATGGAATCGTCCGTCTCGGCCCTGAACTCCCCCTTCTGCACCGGAGCGATCTCTCTGGTGAGGCCCAGACCGGCTTCGAGCCATGCCTGGAGACCGCCGTGCATCACGGTCACGTCCCGGTGGCCGAGGTATCGGAGCAGGAAATACCCCCGGCAGGAGCGGCCGTAGCCGTTGTCCATGGCGTCTTCGTAGACGATGACACGCTCGCGCCCGGTCATCCCCGCTTCGCCCAGCCGCTCGGAGAAAAAGCGCGCCATGGCCTGGTAACCGCCGTTCTCCCCTGTCGCCATATACGTGAAGATATCGAACATGTTGACGGCCCCGGGCAGGTGACCCTCCAGGAACCGCTCCGGTTCACGCGTGTCGATGAGCCTGACCCTTCCCTCCCGGATCAGCCGGGCGGTCTGCTCAATGCCGGTGAGATACGCATTTCCCTGGCTGTAGAAGTCTTCGATGGTATCCTCCTTGTATATCCTCCTTATCCCCTGAACCGTCTCATATCCCCAGGAAGGCAGACCGGAAGCGGTCATCGGCCAGGAGTTCCTTCCCCGTGCCCTCCGCTACGACCCTTCCGGTCTGGAGGACATAACCCCTGTCCGCGAGATCCAGGGCCTCCCGTACGTTCTGCTCGATGAGAAGGATCGTCATCCCCTGTTCCTTGAGACGCCTGACCGTACCGAGCACCTCGTCGACCAGGATGGGCGCCAGGCCGAGCGAGGGTTCGTCCAGCATGAGGATCCGGGGATTGGACATGAGGCCTCGGCCGATGGCCACCATCTGCTGTTCACCCCCCGAAAGGGTGGATACGGGCTGCTCTCGGCGCCTGGCGATGTTCGGGAACAGGTCGTATACAGACCGGAGATTCTCCTCGATCCGCTGCTGATCGTTCAGGATATAGCCGCCGAGGCGCAGGTTTTCCTCCACGGAAAGGGGTCTGAAGAGCATCTTCTCCTCGGGGACATAGATGATCCCGAGCCGGACGATCTTCTCTGTCTTCCATCCCTGGATCTCCCGACCCCTGAAGAGAATGCGCCCCTCATGAGCCGGCTGTGCGCCCATGATGGCGCGAAGCAGCGTGGATTTCCCGGCGCCGTTGGACCCGACCACACAGACGGTCTCGCCCTCTCGGACCCTCAGGGAGACGGACCGGAGCACGGGAAGCCCCGAATACCCCACCCGGATGTTCTCCACCTGCAGCAAGGATCCATCTCTTTCACCAGATCCGCCGGATCCGTCCGATCGGTCGGATCGGTCTGGTCTTCCTGCAACCATTCACTTCAACTCCGCCGCAAAACGCTCCCCAAGATACGCCTTGACCACGCGAGGGTCTCTCGCGACCCGATCCGGGGGACCGTCCGCGATCAGCTCCCCATAATCCAGCACGAGGATCCGTCCGCTCACCTTCATGACCAGCTCCATGACATGCTCGATCAGCAAGACCGTGATACCCAGGTCATCGTGGATATGGCGGATGCTTCCCATGATCTCTTCGATTTCGGCGGGATTCAACCCGGCAGCGACCTCGTCCAGCAGGAGGAGTCCGGGTTTCGTCCCCAGGGCCGTGGCCATGGTCACCCGCTTCTGGGCCGCCACCGGCAGCTCCTTGACCCGGCTGTCCGAGAGCCCGTGGAGGTTGAGCTCTCTCAGGATGTCTCCGGCCTGTGCCCGGGCCTTGGTCCGGGAGCGGGTGTGCATGAAGCACCCTACCATGACGTTTTCCTCGACCGTCAGGTCCCCGGAGGCGACATATACCTGGAAGGTCCGCGCCATCCCCTTCCGCGCCACCTCGTATGCCTTCATGGCGGTGATCTCTTCGCCGTCGAAGAAGATCCGGCCGGAGGTGACCGGATGGAGGCCCGAGATGCAGTTGAAGAGGGTGGTCTTGCCCGCCCCGTTCGGCCCGATGAGGCCGACCAGCTCTCCTCTTTCCATGGAAAAAGAGACGCGGTCGTTTGCCCTCAGCCCTCCGAACTCCTTGGTGACCGTCTGCAGCTCGAGGAATGCCATTACCCCTTCCTCCTTCGACGGACCCTCTCGACGACCCCCCAGATGCCCCTGGGCTCAAAGGCGGAAATGGCCATGATGATGATTCCGTAGATGATCAGGTCGATGCCGACCAGCCCTGCGGCCGCACCCAGCCACTCCTTCAGGTAGCTCTTGAGCGGGATGAGGACCCCCGCCCCGATGACAGGGCCCCACAGAGACCCTGCGCCCCCCAGCATGGCCATGAGGGCGATCAGGATCGAGATGTCCAGGCTCATCGTGTCTTCAGGCTCGATGTTCTTCACATAGCATGCATGGAACGAGCCCACCACGCTCACAAAGGCCGTGGCAATGGCGTAGGTCTTGATCTTGGCCCAGTGGGCGTTGATGCCGAGGGAGCGCGCAATATCCTCGTTGTCCTTGATGCACCGGAGCTGGAACCCCAGGCGCGACTTGCGGAACCAGTTCAGGTAGAGGATCCCGAGGAAGAAGAACCCGAGGATGACATAGTAGTAGTAGACATCCTGCCTGAAGATGAGCCTCAGGAAATCGGGAGGGTGGTACTTGATGGGCGAGATCCCGATGCCGCGCGCCGCCCCCACGAAATCCCACACCTCGAAGATGTCCTTGAGGACCAGGGAGGTGGCGATCGTGGCGATGGCGAAGTAATGCCCCTTGAGCCGGAAAAGGGGGTAGCCGATGATGAAGGACCAGAGGACCGAAAGGCCTGCCCCGATGGGCATGGAGACCCAGAACGGGATATCCCAGCGGACAAGCATGACGGCGGTCGTATAGGCGCCGATTCCCACATACTGCGCCTTCCCCAGATCCACCTGGCCCCCGTACCCTCCGATGGTGTTCCAACCCATGCCATAGATGGAGAACATCAGGAACTGGATCATGGTGGACATGGCGAAGGAGGAATGGGGAAAGAGCGGAAACACCAGAAAGAGGATGGCGACCGCCCCTGCGATGAGGAGGTCGAGACGGGGGGAATCCGAGAAATCCACCGCGTTCCTTAATGCTTCCATCCGAAGAGCCCCCTCGGCCGCACGACCATGATGACAAAGTAGGCGAGATAGATCCACATGTACTTGAAGGAGGTCATGGGCACCCGGGCCATCCACTCCGAGTCCGTCAGGTAGGTGAAGAAGTCCCAGATCCCGGGGATCTCCGTGATGAGTCCCACCACGAGACCGGCGAAGAAGGCGCCGGACACGCTTCCAAACCCGCCCAGCGCCACCACGGCGAAGGCGATCATGGTGAAGAGAAGCCCGACAAAGGGGTTCACGGCCCAGAAGTTCACGATCAAGGCCCCCGCGGCCGTCACGGTCGCCCCGCCGATTCCCCAGGCAAGGGTGTTCATCCTTTCGGTGGCGATCCCCATGTAGCGGGCCCCCTGGCCGTTCAGGGCGGTTGCCGTCAGCGCCTTACCGAGCCTGGTGCGGGTCATGAGGAGCCAGACCGCGAGAAAGGAGAGGACCGAGAGGATCGCGGCCGCGAGCTTGGTGGCCGGGATGATGATCCCTAACCCCACATCGAAGCTCTGGCCCACGAGGATCCCATGGTGCAGGGCCCTGTCTTCGGACCCGAATATGAGTAGGGCGAGATTTCTGAGGAACAGCATGAGGCCGAATGTCCCCAGCAGCTGCGCCACCATGGGGCCCCTCAGGAGGTACTTGACGAAGCCGACGTAACAGAGAACGCCCAGCAGGAACCCGACCAGGGCGGCCACAGGCAGGGTGAAGAGGGGATCGACGCCGGCCGCCTGCGCCGTCAGAAGACCCGTATACATGCCGAGCATCAGGAACTCGCCATGGGCGAAGTTCACGATGTCCATCATTCCGAAGATGATCGTCAACCCCAGGGCGACCAGGGCCACGACCATCCCCAGGAGGAGTCCCGACACGATGGCGCCAAAGAGGATATCCATGCTGCAAGACTCCGAGCATCGCAGGGCAAGATGCGGGCCCTCTCGACGCAACCGGGCGCCGAGAGGGGACCTCACGGGGGACTAGAAACCCTTCAACGGGTAGATCAGATTGGACGAAGCCACGTCGAAGGGGTAGGCGATCTCCAGGATGATGTTCCCGTCCCTGTCCTTCTGGTACTGGCCGATCATACCGGTTCCGAGGATGTTCTGTCCGATGTCGTCTCCGCTGGTGGCGAACTTGATCCCGGACCACGGCACGATGAGCTGATTGCCCGGGATCTGGATCTCGTTGCACGCCTTCTGGACGGCGGCGGGCTTTGTGGAGCCGGCCTTTTCGAGGACCTCGACCCATGTCTGGACCCCCGTGAACGCCCTTGCGGATGCACCGCTGAAGTCCCGGCCGGTTTTCTCCCTGTAGAAGGCGTTGACCTCACCCGCAACCTTCTTGACCTGGGCCAGTTTGGGCAGGAACACGGTTCGCGTGAGGACGCCGACGATATCGTCCCTCAGGTTATCCTTGAACTCGGGCGCTTCAAATCCCGCATTCTGGCCCCAGATGAGCTTAGGCTGCGCCTTCTGGGCCTTCAGGGTCTTCAACATCAGGATCGCATCCGAGGCATAGGAGGCGAAGAGCATGCCGTCCGGCTTGACCGCCTTGAGGCTGCGGACCTCGCTCGAGAGGTCCGTCGACTTGGCGGCGTAGAGGATCGACTTCTTGACCTCGAACCCGTAGCTCTTGGCGTAGCTCTCGATCAACGCGGAGACGTTCGAGCCCCACTCGGTCTTCTCGCACGCCGAGGCGAGCCCCTGGATTTCCGCCTTGGGCACCGCCTTGACCCCCTTGGCCTTCCCTTCGGTCAGCCCCTTCAGGAACTCGAAAAGGTCCTTGGTGAAAGTCTCGTCGTGAGGCGTGGTCCTCCAGAACCACTTGAAGCCCTGCTTGGTGAGGGCCGGGGATGTGGAGGAGTCGTTGATCATGGGGATGCCGTGCTGCTCGCACACCGCGCTCACGGCCTTGGTCACGGAGCTGTGATAACACCCCACGATCCCGACCACCTTGTCGTCCAGGATGAGCTTCTTGGCGAGGTCTGCGCCCAGGGTCGGGTTTCCTTCGTGGTCCTTGAAGACCAGCTCGATCTTCGCCCCCTTGAGGCTCCTGATCCCCTCATTCCTCGCCATGTTCATGGAGATCTTGTCAAAGACCTTGTTGGCGATCTCTTGAGCCAGCTCGGCCCCTGCGCGGAGCTCGCGCCCCTCGGCGGCCGAACCTCCCGTCAGCGGGTAGAGCGCACCGATCTTGATCGTATCGGCAGCCCACGCCCCGGAGGCTGCAATGGTCCCGAATGCAGCCGCCAACATGAAAAGAACCATTCCTTTCCTGCGTCCCCTCATCTCACTCCCTCCTTCCTGTGGTTGGGATTGGCTGATCCCGGCCTTTGCACGTTACGGCCCCTTGAATTGAGTGACTGGTGAGCCCCTACCGATTCGACAACCCCCCGGAACGGAAAGCCATGTTAGGTCAGAAAGAGCAGTAGTGTCAAGGTTTCCCGTTGCTCCGGGATGGGTTGCCGAGGGACTGGATTCCCGGGTTTGCGCCGAAATGACGGCCGGAGGGGGGCAGGCCCCTCCCTCTCTTCGGCAACTCCCGGGCAACCTCCTTCTGTCAAAGGATCGTCAGCTCCTCGTCCTTGAGATCGGACACAAACATGTGGCCTGGAGAGTGGGTGATCGCAAGAGGGAGGCGGGCGGAGAGCAAGGCCATCTGGGACGTGACCCCGCAGGCCCAGAATACGGGGATCTCCCCGGGACCGATGGTTACGGGGTCCCCGAAATCCGGCCGGTCGATGTCCTTGATCCCCAGGTCGTCCGCGGATCCGAAATGAAGGGGCGCCCCGTGGGTCAGGTAGAAGCGCGTGGTCACCTGCGCGGCACGGATCGCCTGCGCCGGGGTCATCGGCCTCATGCTCACCACCAGGGGGGAAGAAAAGGGGCCGGAAGGGACGCAGGAGCGATCGGTGATGTACATGGAGACATTCTTTCCCTCCGCGATGTTCCGCACAGGCACTCCGGCTGCGAGGAGCGCATTCTCGAAAGAGAAACTGCACCCCAGGAGAAAGCTGACCATGTCCCCCGTGAACAGGGAGGAGACATCCTCCACCTCCCCCTTGAGGATCCCCTTCTCGTAGATCCTGTACTTCGGCAGGTCCGTCCGGAGATCGGCGCCCGGTGCGATCCCCGGTTCGACCCGACCCGGTTCCAGCACGTCCAGGATCGGGCACGGCCTGGGGTTGCGGACACAGAAGAGCAGGAATGGGAAGGCCTCCTCTTTCGGGAGGATGACCAGGTTCGCCTGAACATACCCGGGCGCGGCGCCGGAGGTGGGCCCCCGCCATTCCCCTCTCCGGATGAGACTCCTCAACGCTGCTGCGGACAGGTTCTTCTCCATCTCGTGACTCCTTGTCCTTCTGCGGTTCTCAAGCGATGATAGGATGCTTTTCGATGCCTTGCCAAGGGTTAATTGACGTCCCCCCGCGGCCGACGGTCGACCTTTGTCTTTCACGGACCTGTCGTGTTACATTAGACGACGGGCTGCAGATCGTTGGTTGCGGGTTCTCCGCATCGCTCGGCGGTGTCTTCTCACGACCACCGACGAAAAACCGGCTACTGGCCACCTGTCGTCATCGCCGCGGGTTTTCTATGGCAACAAGCGACACCTACCTCTACGACCTGGACCAGCATCCGCCTTTCCATCTGGCGCTTGTCTACGGACTCCAGTGGACCTTCATCATGTTTCCCGGGCTCATCATCGCCGCCACGCTCGGCGTGAAAGCCCTGGGCCTCACAGGCGCCGAAGAGGTTCGTTTCCTCCAGCTCACCCTGCTGACCTCGGGGCTCTTCACCGGGGTGCAGACCCTCTGGGGCCATCGTTACCCGCTGCTGGAAGGTCCGTCGACCGCCCTGGTCCTGTCCTTCATCCTTCTCGCGCCCGAGGGTCTGCCGGCTGTGCAGGGGGGAATGATGGCGGGAGCCCTTCTGGTCATCCTCGCGGTGGCCTCCGGGCAGCTGTTCCGATTGATCCGATTCTTCACCCCCAACGTGGTCGGGGTCGTCCTGATGCTGATCGCGCTCGGTCTCCTCCGGCCTCTCCTTTTCTTCCTGGCCGGCATGGAAGGGCCGAAATCCCAGGGGGACTCCCTGGTCTTCCTGGTCAGCATCGGACTCGTCCTTTTCATGGCGACCCTTTCCCACCGGCTCCCGGGATTTTGGAAATCCGTATCCCTTCTTCTCGGGATGATCGCGGGTTCTCTCGTCTTCCTGGCCATGGACCGGCTGGACTTCGGGAGGCTTTCGGACCCCGGGTGGATCTCCTTCATCCATCCGTGGATCACCTCGCGGCCAACCGTAAGGTGGGCCGCAGTGCTCGCCTTTGCATGCGCCTACCTGGCGGTCATGGTGAACAGCCTCGGCAGCCTCCAGGGAGTGGCCAAGGTGACCGATGGGGGACGGCTCGAGAGTGCGACCAGAAGAGGAATCCTGATCAACGGTCTTGCAGGCATCGCCTGCGGTCTGACCGGGGTGATCGGTACCGTAAGCTACAGCACCGGCCCGGGCGTGGTGGTGGTCCTTCGCGTGGCAAGCCGTTATGCCGTCACGTACTGCGGACTGATCCTGCTCCTCTCCGCTTTCCTTCCAAAGCTTGCCGCCCTCCTGGCCATGGTGCCGCAGCCGGTCGTGGGCGCGGCCTTGTGCGTTGCCCTCGGGGCCCAGATGGGGGTCGGCATCTCCACCGTCGCCTCCAGGCCCCTCGCCCCCCGCGATTACTTCGTCGTAGGCATACCCCTTCTGCTGGGAACGGCCGTCGGCTTCCTCCCCTCTTCGATCTCGGATCAGCTCCCCGGCCCTCTTCAGGTGCTCGTCGCCAACAGCCTGATCGTCGGCATTTCGCTGGTCCTGCTGCTGGAGCATCTGCTGCTGCGGGAGCATCGAGGTTGAGGAGTTCAAAGGTCCAGGGACTTGAACGCTGGCTTCAACCCTTCAACGGGGAACCCTGAACGGGGAGCTCTTCTCCAACCGGCACCAGATCGATCACCGTCACCTCGGGAGGGGAAAGAAAACGAATGGGGGGGCCCCATGTCCCGGTACCCCTGCTGACATAGAGGGTTGAGCCTTTTTCCAGGTTCAATCTGCCGGCATCGATCGGGTAGAGGAGCTTGATGATCAGTGTGAAAGGGAAGATCTGCCCCTTATGGGTATGACCGGAGAGCTGGAGATCGAAAAGCCCGAGGCTGGTCTCCTCCACGTAGGGCCGATGTTTGAGAAAAAGCGTGAACCGGTCCTCCGGTATGCCGGACAGGATCTGCTGTTCCGAAAGCTCCTTCGAAGCACCCCCTGCCGGGTCATCCACTCCCGCCACGGTCAGCCATGGGAAAAGGGATGCAGACTCCCCACGCAGGATGGAAAATCCTGCGTTGCCGATGAACTCCAGGGAGCGGCGGATCCCGGCATAGTACTCATGATTGCCCGTGATGGCATACTTCCCGTGTTTCACCGGCAGTGCTCTCAGCATGGCCGCCAGCCCATCCCGGTTGTCCATCGACCCGTCCACGAGATCCCCCGTCGAGACCAGGAGGTCCGGCCCTGCGGCACGGACCTTTTCCAGGATTCGGCTGAAACGCTCCCCCCGGACGATGAGCCCGAGATGCACGTCGGAGATCTGCACGATGCGGAACCTCTCCAGACCGGGCGGCAGTTTCCCGGTCTCCACGACCACGTGTTCCGTTCGGATCCTGAGGGCGTCCAGGATGCCGTAGATCGTGATCCCCCCCGAGACGAAGAGGATGATGAGCACGGCCGACGGCCGCGGCAATACCCACCTCGGATTCATGCCCTCCGAGAACAGGCTCGCCCCTTTGATCAGGATCCGATAGGCATCCTCCGCAAGGGACGCGCACACGAAGAGAAAAAGGAAACCCATCCAGGTGAATCCGGCAAGGGCCAAACCCCTGGCCAGATCGTCATGGCCGGACCTTTCCAGGATCCGGACCACAAACGGAACCGATACCATGAGGATGATGAAGACGATCGAGGCCGCCCAGAGCCCTTTCCCGAAAGGGACGGCCTGGGCCGCCTTCGAGAACGCATAGAGGTGAAGCCCGATGTAGAGACTGGAGAAGATGACGACGAAGAGGATCCAACCCATGAAGTCCATCCTGGAAAAAATAAATCAGATTTTAATGTCTTTTTCCGCCCATGCAAGTTCTGTCGCGCATCGATGTCCGGACCTGAGGAGTTTCCTCCAAAAAAAAGCGGTCGACTTGACTTTAAGTGCCCCTTTACATACCCTGGCAGCTGGATACCGTCCATTTTTCGCCCGGATCGGTCCATTGGTCTCTTCAGGGGGATCTCTTCCTTCTTCCCCTGGACGGGTCCGCTGATCTCCTTCCCCGTTGGGGTGCCTCTTCCGATCACACCGTGTCGACCCCGGGGATGTACCCGGGTGGGCATGCTTGTCGTACCGCTAAGGCAAGGAGACGACCCATGAAAACCGTTCCCACCTTTGTCCTGACCCTTACGGCCGTCGCAGCCTGGCTCATCTGGGTCCCCCTTTCCACTTCCGGCGATTCCAGCTTCAGGTGCGGGGACAGCATCGTCGGCATCGGCGATACCGCCTACCAGGTCATGAGCCAGTGCGGCGCGCCCGACCGCAGGGAGTTCAGTGTCCTGGAAGAGAAGGTCTCAGGCAAGAAAAAGAGGAAGACCAAAAGGGTGACCATGGTGCCGGGGAAAAGATCGGACTTCGCCACCACCGGTGACGAGATATGGCATTATGACTGCGGGCCCGGAGGCTACGTCCATGTCCTCACCTTCAGCAAGTCGCGCCTGACCTCGATCCAGACCGCAGGCCGGGGCACCCGCACGGGCATGCCGTGCCCCATGGGCTCGGAATGGGCAAAGAGGAAGGAAGTGGCCGAGAAGTGAGTCCGGGAGGTCCCGGGTCCAAAGTCCGGGTTCCTTACAGCCGTTATTCCTGGGTTTTAGTCTGAACCAGTCGGCGCACAATAAAGGCCCGACCCCCTTCCGGGTGGTCGGGCCCTCTCCGACCCGCTTTGACCCTGGACCCTCTTGACCGGCCGGACCGATCATCCCTCCATCTGCTGGATGCCCTCGAGCCTCCAGAAAGAGCCCGGGACGTTGTCCTTTCGGCTGAAATGCCAGACCTCCCGGACCTGCTTGGGCCGTTCCTCTTCAGGGGTCTCGCGCATCAGGACATCGAAATGGACGGAAGCGACCGTATCCTCGCCCTCCGTATTCACCTCCAGCAGCTGTCCATTCACCAGGACGATCTCGGTCTTTTCCGCAACGGGCTGCTCCTGGGCCTGGCGATGGATCTCCTCCCACACCTCAGGGGAGGTGAACTGCCGGATATCCTCCAGGTCCCTCCTGTTCCAGGAGTCCTGCAACCGGTGATAGGCGGCCTTGGCCCCCTTCATGAACTCGTCGACGTTGAAACCCGGTGGAATTCGCGGAGCCGTCGTGTCTTCCACCTTGGAGATCGCCCCGCCCCAGCCCATGCCTGCACTCCCGCGCTCCTCGGTTTGGGGGGCCCCCGATTGGTAATACATCGGCCCTGCGTTCTGAGCAGCCGTCCTCCGCGCCTTGAGAAACCTGAAGAGCAGGAACAGCCCGCCGGCAATCACCAGGATATCGAGGAGCCCGGGTCCTGCACCCCTCATGCCGCCGAAGAGGAGGGAGCCTAGCAGGCCGCCCATGAGCAGCCCTCCGAGCATGCCGCCAAATCCGCCGAAGAGCCCGCCGGGACGCCCGGCCATGCCCTGCTGAGGCTGGGCCTGACTCGGCCTCGCATCTCGTTGGGGCGCCGCCGGTTTATCATAGTTTCTCTGGTAACTCGGCCTGCTTCCAAAGGACCTGCCGCCGCCGACTCGTTTGGCCTCTGCGAGCCCGTGTAACACGAAGGAAAGAAAAAACATGCCGATCATCAGGATAGAGACTCTTCGTAGCATTCGCGCACTCCTTGGATGTTTTGGTATGACTTCCGCCCTGTTCAGCTTCCAATTTGTTGTACTATTTCAGAGACGTTATCAAAAATCAAGCGAAACACGACCGTCAAGATAAGGATTCGGCACCCCGGATGCAAGGGATGTAAGCGGTCCCTTGCGGGGCGACCGCGTCGGTTGCAGCCCACTCCCGACCGGCCGGTGTGGTCGAATGTTTGCGTTTCACGGCCTTTTGTTGTAAATGTCACCCTCGTATCGTTCCGATTCGCTCATGTCATCCTTGCCGGATCCTCGGCCAAGCTTTTGCAGGAGTGCAGATCATGCCGCAAAAACGCCAGAGAACGGAAATTCGAAAAAGGCAGATCGTCGAAGCCGCCCGAAAACTGATCATCAAACGAGGAAGCGAGCATGTGACCATCAGGGGTCTTTCCAAGGAGGTGGGGATCTCGGAGGCCGCCGTTTACAGGCATTTCAAGAGCAAACGGGACATCCTCTCCTTCCTCGCCGACTACATCACCGACGCCATGATGGAGGATCTGAACAAGATCAAGGAGCACAGCGGCTCTTCTCTGGAACTGATCGATGAGACGCTCAAGCACCACTTCTCCGCCATTGAACAGCGGAAAGGGATGACCTTTCTGGTCCTCGCCGAGATCATCAGCTTCGGGGACAAGAAACTGAACAAACAGGTGGCCGGCAACATCGATCGCTATCTGGCCATCATCGAGGATCTGCTTTCAAAGGGGGCGGCCTCAGGGCTCGTGCGAACGGATATTCACCTCCCGGATGTGTCCCTTCTGCTCTTCGGCATGATTCAGGGGCTGGTGAATGTCTGGGCCTTGAACAACTTCTCGTTCGATCTGATGGAGAAGTACACCTCGCTCTGGGCGGTCTTTCGCCGGGGGGTTCAGGCTTAGTCAGGAAACCACGTCAAAGGTCAGTCTCACCAGAGTCCCCCCCGATTCCGCGCACGCCTCCGGGTCCGCGACATGGGCACAGGACGCCGTCCGCCCGGGACAGAGCTGCCGCTCTTCGGGGATATGGCGGCACCGTCTGCTTTGCCATTCGATCCCGAAACCATACGCCTCGGACATGATTCGCAGCCGCAGGAGATCGAGACCCTTCCCGCCTGCGCCGAAATCGAAGGGCCTCTTGGTGGAATAGAAGTCCGTCTGCCTGGCATGGTAGAAGCCTGAAAAGATCTGTTTCTGGCTCTCCTGCGTGATGCCCACGCCGGTGTCCTCGACCGTCCACCACGCCTTTCCACCCGAGGTCTGCACGGTCATCGAGATCTTGCCGCCGTCGGGGGTGTTCTCGACGGCATTCTTCAGGGGGGCCATCAGCGCCTTCTCGAGGACCTCGGGGGAGACACGGACCAGCGGATCCTCCTCCAGCCGGAGGACGTATTCGATCCTTCGATGGGATGAGCGCTCGATGGCCGCGTGGAACACGCTTCGCGCCGTTTCTCCCAACCTTGCCGTGGCCTGTTCGGGAACACCCTCGCGGTCGAACAGCCCTTCTATCGTGCTTCTCAGGTCGCGGAGGGAATCCCCGCAGGAAGGGACGTTCTCCGCGAGGAGGTCCGCGAGGTCCAGGACCTGCTCCAGCCACCTTCGGAAGGGATAGCTCTCCTGCAGATGGCCGTGGCGGATGATGTCATCGACCTCCAACTGGATCTCCTCGAGCCTTCTCACGTTTCTTTCGACCCGCTCCAGGGCGGAGGGATGAGAACCCGTCTTCACGTGACGGATCGATCCCTTGATGACCGCAAGGGGTGTCTTCAGCTCGTGGGAGAGGTGATCGAGCACTCTCTTCCTGGCGCGGTCCAGGGACTTGATCTCGGTGACATCTCGAAGGACCAGCACGACGGCCCCGCCGGTCCCGTCCTGCCGGAATGCTTTCATCGGCGAGCTGTTCAATGCAAGATCGGCGGGGTCCCTGCCGGGGCGGGCGAGCCTCACCTCCTTGTTGGCGATCGGCCGCCGGTCTTCGAGGCACCCCTTCACGGCCTCGGCAAAATCCGCGTCCGCGGGCTCCTTCAGGAAGAGATCGGGAAAGGGTTCCTCCCGGACATCCTCCCACGTGATTCCGAGCATCTCGAGCGCGGCAGGGTTGATGGAGACGACAAGCCCCTTCGGGTCCAGGACCACCAGGCCGTCGGACATACTCCTGATGATCTCCGAGGCCATGTCATCGGTCACGCAAAGGTTCAGTGGATCATCCGCCATCGCCTTCTCCTCGAACCGGAGCTTCCCTGTACAATATACATGGATTCCCCCCTGGGCGCCATCTTCTCTTCCTCCGCCCCAGGATGGGCAACCGGAATCGTACGCCACAGATCCAAGGCCCGGCGCGACCGCTCTATCCTTCCACCTCCTGCCATACCCCCGGTTCCGCTTCTTGACTCGGTCGTCCCATCTCCGCATAATGGAGAAGGCCGTTCCTGCGGCCCGGGGGCGTCATGATCCAAGGAACGGAAAGATTCACCATCCATGTGACCGAGGAGGGGGTCCGGATATGCAGTGCGGAGGGCCGGGAACTGCAGTTCACGGCCTCCGAGGCCCTGATGCTCCTCGATATCCTGAAACAGGAGGAGATAGCCCTCAGGAGGACGGCCGCTGAAGCCTCACCCCTTCCGTTCAGGATCTGCATGAACGACGGCTCGGATCAGGGACCCTGAGCAGCCGTGCCGAGCGGCCATTGGAGTCCGGATGTTTCGAAAAGCAAGACGTTTCAGAGCCCGGGTGTTTGCTCTGACTGTACTGGTCATGGCGGGGTTTGGATCCATGGAGACGGCCTGCGGCGATTCTCTCGATCTGCTTCGCGTTTCTCTCCCCCGGAGTCTGGGGGAGTGGAAGGCCGCAGAAGGGGAGGACCGGTTCTACGATGCCAAGACCATCTTTGAGTATATCGACGGAGCCGGCGAGGTCTACCGCGCCTATGGGATGAAACGGTGTCTGGCCCGCCGTTATGCGGGTGTCCAGGGAGCCGGGATCGTCCTCGACATCTTCGACATGGGCTCCCCGGCCGAGGCCTACGGCGTATTTACCCACGACCTGGACGGGGACCCCGTCCAGGTGGGGCAGGAAGGGCTCCACCGTGCAGGGTGGCTGAGATTCTGGAAAGGATCCTACTTTGTCTCCATCCTGGACGAGGTCCAGGATCCCGCTTCCCGGGAAGCGGCCTCGGACCTGGCCAGGATCGTCTCCGAGATGATCCGGGAGTCCGGGGCAAAACCGGACCTGGTCTCTCGGCTCCCCGCTCCAGGACTTCAGACCGGGACCATCCGGTACCTTCACGATCCCGTCATCCTGAACACCCACTTCTATCTTTCGGATGAGAATATCCTCCGCCTCGAGCCCGGAGCGGAGGCTGCTCTTGCGGAGTACCGAAGGGACGGCCGGGGTGCGGCCATGCTCCTGGTCGTCTCCTATCCCTCCGCGGAGAAGGCGGGGGATGCGCTGCGGAGCGTGCTGCGCCATTACCTGCCGGATGCCGTCGACCATGCGGCCCTTCTCGAGAACGGGAAGTGGTCCGCCGTGGGCTTGCGAGGGAGAATCGTGGCGTTCGTCCCGGAGGCGGACACAGCCGACCTCTCCAGAGCCCTGGTTTCCGAAACCCTGGCTTCCGCGGTTCGGGAGTAGAGATCCGTGCCCTGACGACGCGGCTCTCGGATCCCCGGAGGGGTGTGGTGGATGGCGCCGACAAACCGGATGTGGAATATGGGGATATCCAGGAGGACCCTTTTCCGGGTGAGCCAGTGGTCTCTGACCCCGCCCACCGGATCAGGTTTCCCTCCACGCTATCGTTGCCGGAGAGGAGAGGCCCATGCCGGGGGATAAAAAGGTTTTGACCAGACGCGATTTCATCAAGGCCGGGGCGTGTGTTGCGGCAGGAGGCGTCATGGGGATCGAGCTGTTCGCTCCGCGCGCCGGAATGGCCCGGGAGAAGAGCAGGGTAGCCCTTGTCAGGAATTTCGACGTCATCGACCGCAGGGGGAGCATCGTCCCGGACGTGATGGAGGAGATGCTGGACCAGGCCGTGACCGCGCTCACGGAGACCCCCGACCCGGGCTCCGCCTGGGAGCGGCTGATCCGGCCGGCCGACGTGGTCGGGATCAAGAGCAACGTGTGGGGGGCCCTTCCGACGCCTCCGGCGCTTGAGTCGGCCATCCTAAAGCGTGTGATTCGCTCCGGCGTCCAGGAGCAGAAGATCGCGGTGGACGATCGCGGGGTCCTGAAAAGCCCGGTCTTCAGGAATTCGACGGCCCTGATCAACACCCGCCCCATGCGCACCCATCACTGGTCAGGGCTGGGGACCCTGATCAAGAACTACATCATGTTCACCGCCCATCCGGCGGACTACCATGCCCATGCATGCGAGGGTCTGGGCTCCATCTGGCACCTCCCCCAAGTGAAGGGCAAGACGCGTCTGAACGTCCTGGTGATGCTGACGCCTCAGTTTCACGGGGCGGGACCTCATCATTTTGCCAAGGAGTTCCTGTGGAACTACTGTGGACTCCTCGTCAGCTCGGACCCGGTCGCCGCGGACGCCACAGGGGCCTCCATCATCCAGGCCAGGCGAAACCTTCATTTCGGCCGGGAGAAACCCATCAGCCCTCCGCCGCTGCACATCGCCGCAGCAGACCGGAGGTACGGGTTGGGGAATTGCCGGCCGGACCGGATCGAACTGATCAGGATCGGCGAGGAGAAGGACATCCTGATTTGAGAATTTGAGGTCCTCTGTGTCTTCGTGTCTTCGTGGCAGAAGGTCTTACGCCACCAGGACACAAAGACACGACGAGGAGGGGAAGGAGCGTCATTCGATTGTCTGACATCGCTTTGGTACGCTGCGGTTCCTACGACGCACCGGAGTTCGAGACCGCCGTCAGGAGGGCGGTAGATCTCCTGGGCGGGATGTCCCGTTTCGTGAGGAAGGGTCAGAGGGTCCTGCTCAAACCGAATCTCCTCTCGGCCAGGGAACCGGCAAGGAGGGTCACCACGGACCCGGCCATGGTGACCGCAGTCGCCCGTCTTGTCCTGGAGGCGGGCGGCATCCCTTTCATCGGTGACAGCCCGGGCCTGGATTCCTTCGCCCGGGTCGCGGCCAAGACAGGCATGGTCGATGTCGCCCGAAGCCTCGGGATCGAGCTCATCGAGCTTTCCGACTCCGTCCCGGCCCCTGTGGAAGAGGGGATGGTGTTCAAGCGACTGGAGCTGTCGCGCCATGCCCTCGAAGCGGATGTCTTGATCAATCTCCCCAAGCTCAAGACCCATACCCAGATGCTCCTGACGCTGGGCGTGAAGAATCTGTTCGGCACCGTGGTGGCCCAGAGAAAGGCGGAGTGGCACTATATGACGGGCATGAACCGGCAGACCTTCGCCTCCCTGCACCTGGACATCTACCGGACGCTCAACCCGGCCCTTACCATCCTGGACGGGGTCTGGGCCATGGAAGGATACGGCCCGGGCAACGGCACCCCGAAGCACCTCGGCCTGGTGGCGGCTGCAGAAGACGCGGTAGCACTGGACACGAGGGTGGCCCACCTGCTGGGGGCATCCCTCCAGGACTTCCCCCTTTACAGGGAGGCCCGCGCGAGGGGTATGGGAGAGACCGACATCGCCCGCGTCCGCTGTCTGGGGGATCCCCTCCCGGCGTTTACGGCGACGCCCTTCCAGATACCGGCGCTGGATTCGCTCGGCGTCATGCCCGCCGTCTTGAGCCGTGTGGCGGGCCGATTTCTGATTTCGAGACCCGACCATCACAGCGAACGGTGCACCGGCTGTGGTCAATGCAACCAGATCTGTCCGGCCGATGCCATCGAGCGCTCCGGAAGGAGGATCCATTTCGACCACCACCGCTGCATCCGCTGCTACTGCTGCCAGGAAGTCTGCCCCGAAGATGCCATTGGATTCAAGAAGGGGATGATCGTGAAGACGCTGAACTGGCTGAGGAGGTAAACCTGGGCGCAATCGAACGAGAGATCGCGAGGGCCCGGGAGCTGGTGGGTTCGTTCGGCCCCTTCTTACGAAAGGACGCCGAGATCCGGGTTCTTCTTCGCGAGTATCGCGAAATGATTCAGGCCACCCAGCGAACGATGGCGCAGGAACGGGTTTCGCAGGCGTGCGGGATCTGCGACGAACGGATCAGCAGGGGCGGCTGCTGCTTCCCCGGGGTGGAGGATTGGTACGATTCCATCCTGCTCGCCGTCAACCTCCTCCTGGGAAGGGACCTCCCCGAGCGGTCCGAGATACCGGACGCCTGTTTCTTTGCGGGACCGAGAGGCTGCAGGCTTTTTGCGCGCCATTCGTTCTGCATCAATTACTTCTGCCCTGCCCTGAGGCATCAGCTGAAAGGGGAACCGCAGACGAGACTCGACACCGCAGCGGGCCGTGAACTCCTCTGCGGATGGCACCTGGAGAGGACGATCCGCCGTCAGATGGAGCGCCTGAACGCTTCCCCTTGACAAACGAATACGCAACCCTATCGTTTCTGAAATATCGCTTCTCGAAACACAACTTATTTGGTTGGGGGCGCTTCCCTATAGAACAATCCTTTCTCCCCTCCATACTTCGCGCGTCTGTATCAAACCAGGTTCATCTCCTGAAGATGCGGCAGGCCGGGTCCATGACCGTGATGGAATTTCGATCCGAATCGGCGAGGGGGGATTTAGCCGAAGTGTCCCGGATTTAGAAATTTGACTTGAAATCGCTACTCAATCGAGGCATAAAATGGGAGCTTTATATTACTTCAGCAGATGCTGAGGAGCCTTTCTCTCAGGATGCAGCCGGTGGACAAGCACCGTTCTCCCTGGGAGCTTTTTTGCGCGCGGAGCTACCCGCCGCTGGCGGACTCCGTTTCCGACCTTCCCATCCCATTCAGGAATGCAAAGGAAAAACTATGAACTCCGTTGAATCTCAGGTCAGGGATATGGTCCGTTTCAGAGCCACGGTGTACCCGCATCTCAGAAAACTGGGATGGGCTGCAACCAGGTTCTTTTTTATCTTCTGTTCGGGTCTGTCCGTCACCTCGGTGGTCGGCTGCTTTATCCTCTCACCCCTGTTCTGCTATTGGTTTTTCGGTAATTTTCGCTTCTGGAAGTATCTCCATTTTGCCGTGCCCATGATCCTCTACTCCTATTACCTCGCCTACCTGTATCTCCGGGGACGATCGGTCCCGTCGTTTTCCTGGACCGCTCCGCCCATGAGCGGACCGGATCTCTCGCTCGTCCGGATCAACCCCAAGTGGCGCCACGGCGAGTCTTGCGGTGACTGCGGCATCTGCTGCCGGGCCATTCGCTGTCCTTTTCAGGACAAGGAAAAAGGGCACTGTCTGAGCTACGATTCCTTTTACTGGCGGTACTTCAACTGCGGGCGCTACCCATCGGAGCAGAGAGAAATCGACTTCTACCGTTGCCCCAAGTGGCTCATGAGAGGATAAGAGACGCACGGCCTGGGACCATTCTCCCCCGGCCGTGTGCAGTGAACATCTGCGAGTCGGTGGAGTCAGGTGCAGGCCTAGCCCGAACCTTGCTCGGATCCTCCTCTTACCATGATATGGAGCTCCCGTACGAACCTCTTCATCTGATCGGCCTGGGCATTCATCTCTTCCGAGGCGCTGGCCGATTCCTCGGCACCGGCCGCGGTCTGCTGTACCACCTTGTCCATCTCCGCTACGGCCTTGTTCAACTGCTCGATTCCCTGGGCCTGTTCCCTGGATGCAGCGGCGATCTCGGCCACCAGGCTCGAAACGGTCGTCGCGCTCTCCGCCACCTTTTTGAAGGTCTCGTTGGTCGTGTCCACCAGCGTCCTCCCACTCTTCACCCGCTTGATCGTCTCCTCGATCATGCCCGCGGTATTCCTGGCAGCATCGGCAGCCCTCATGGCCAGGTTTCGGACCTCGTCGGCAACGACCGCAAAACCGGCTCCGGCCTGTCCGGCCCTTGCCGCCTCCACGGCCGCGTTCAACGCCAGAAGATTCGTCTGGAAGGCGATCTCATCGATGGCCTTGATGATCTTCCCGGTCTGGTCGCTTGCCTCCGATATGCGCTCCATGGACTTGGTCAGGTCGTCCATGGAGGTGTTTGCCGACTCCACCATCTGCTTTGAAGCCTGCATCAGGCTGTCGGCCTCGCTGGCGTGGTCCGCGTTCTGCTTGGTCATGGAGGACATCTCCTCGAGGGACGACGAGGTCTCCTCGATGGTGGAGGCCTGCTCGGAGGCGCCCTGCGCAAGGGATTGAGACGAGGCGGATACCTGGGCCGCCGCAGCGGAGACCTCGGCGGCGCCCTCCGAGATCCCCCGGATGACGGCCTTGAGCTTGTTCACGATGCTGCGGATCGAGATGACGGCATATCCGATCCCCAGGACCAGCGCGAAGATCATGAATCCGAAGATCAGGACGACCGAGCTCCGAGTCTGTAGGCCGACCCTGTCCACAGCGGCCCGACCGAGTTCGGCGCAGATCCCGTCGATCCTCTTCTTGTGACCTTCCATCTTGGTCCCGATCTTCGACTGCTCCACGACCTCTCCACGGTGCTCCTGCAGCTTGGCCGTGATGGCCTTGAACTGGACGCCGATCTTTTCGTTTACGGAACTGAGCTCCTGGCTTCCGCTGATCTTTTCCGCCCACTCCTTGATCGACGCGTTCAGAACGGAAAGCTCCTTTTCGACTGTTTTCCAGTTCTCTTCGGTGCTTCTCATCAGGTAGCCTGCGGCTACGCCCTTGAGTACTTTTCCCGAAGTCACCATGCCTTCGTGGAACAGGACGCCCTGATCCATGAGACCGATCAGGGGGTCCATGCCATTGCGGACCGCCTCCTCCACTCCGATCTTTTCCTTCTCGACGCGGACGAATTCATTGAGCGCATTTCGGTATTGATGCACCTCCGCCTCCGCCTCTGTGAGCCCTTTCCCGGCCTCGATGTCCCCGACATGATCCCTGACTCTCCGGATGGAGGTCAGCGCCTGCTCGAGCCCCCCGTGTGCGGCCTTCAGGCTGTTCTGCCCTCGCTCCACCTCGCCCATGGCATAGGCCAGGAGGAGCTGATCGATGTGTCCCTTGGCCGAAGCCAGGACTCCCTGGATTTCGCTGACGTGCTGGTAGAACCCTGTGACGTTCATGACCCTGTTGAGACCGATGTACCCTGCCGTCCCCATGGCCGTCATGAGAAAAAGGATCAAGACCACTCCTGACGCTATTTTCTTCCCCAAGGTGAAGTGGAATCGCATGCGTTTTTCCCCCGCTGGTTGATTGCAGTGGCGCGAGCCGGCAAAACCGCAGGGTTCTTCTTTCAGCCGAAGCTCGCATTCACCTGTATCATCGGCCATATGCACGGGAACTTAAGGGTTGCCGAACGATTCTTTCTCTGATTTTCCACTTGATGGGGATTCACCAAATCATCTATAAAGATCTCATCAACCCCAGGAGTGCCCCCTCGTATGAAAATCGCCGTAAGCGGAAAAGGCGGGGTGGGAAAGACCACCTTCGCCTCCTTTCTCATCCGCGCCCTTGCGGATGAAGGGAAGAAGGTCCTTGCCATCGATGCGGACCCGGACGCCAACCTGGCCCAGGCCTTAGGCGTGACGGACCTTTCCGGAATCATCCCCATTTCGCAGATGAAGGAGCTGATCGAGGAGAGGACCGAGGCCAAGGTCGGAACCATGGGCTCTTTTTTCAAGCTGAACCCCAAGGTCGACGATCTTCCGGAGAGACTCTCCATGAAGGTGGACGGCATAAGGCTCATGGTGCTTGGAGGCGTGAAAAAGGGGGGCGCGGGCTGTATCTGTCCCGAAAGTACGCTCCTCAAGAACCTGGTCAGGCACATCGTGCTGGCCAGGGATGAGGCGGTCGTCCTGGATATGGAAGCGGGATTGGAGCACCTGGGTCGCGGGACGGCGATGGCCGTCGGAAGCCTGGTGGTGGTGGTGGAGCCTGGAAGACGCAGTATAGAGACCGCGGAACAGATCCGGCGGCTGGCGGATGACATCGGGCTCAGGAAGCTCAGCCTGGTGGGCAACAAGATCCGCTCCGAGCAGGATCGGCAATTCCTCCTCTCCCACATGCCGGGTTTCGATTTCCTGGGGTTCATTCCCTTTGAGAACAGGATCATCGAGGCGGACCTCGAGGGCCGCCCTCCTTTTGAGACGACCCCCGAGGGGTTGAACCTCGCCAGGGAGATGATTCGGAAGCTGTCGGCGGACTGATCCATACCTGTTACCCATTCAGAAAGAGGTGACCATGAGCAAGAGAATCCACAATTTCAACGCAGGCCCGGCGGCCCTTCCCCTCCCGGTCTTGGAGCAGATCAGGGAGGAATTTCTCGACTACAGAGGGACAGGGATGTCCATCACCGAGATCAGCCACCGCTCCAAGCAGTTCGAGGAGATCGTAAATGATGCCGTTGCGAGGGTGAAGAGACTCCTGAGCCTGGGCGATGAATTCCAGGTCCTCTTCATCCAGGGAGGCGCGAGCCTCCAGTTCACCATGGTCCCCATGAACCTGGCCGGCGCCGGGAAAGGTGTGGACTACATCAACACGGGCACATGGTCCACCAAGGCCATCAAGGAGGCCAAGATCCTCGGCAAGGAGGTGCGTGTGATCGCCACATCCGAGGACAAGAACTTCTCCTACATCCCCAAGAGATATGAACCGAGCAGGGATGCGGCCTATCTCCACTTCACCTCCAATAACACCATCAAGGGCACCCAGTGGAAGGAGTTCCCCAAGGCAGGGAGTGTCCCGCTGGTGAGCGACATGTCCTCGGATTTCCTGAGCCGGCCCTTCGACGGTTCGCCCTTCGGCCTGATCTATGCCGGAGCGCAGAAGAACATCGGCCCTGCAGGGATCGCCCTCGTCATCATCCGCCGCGACATGATGGAGAGGATCCCCGCGAATCTCCCGAGCATGCTGAGCTACAAGTCCTATGCAGATTCGAATTCCCTTTACAACACGCCGTCCTGCTTTACCATCTACACCATCGGGCTCGTCTTGAGATGGCTGGAGGAGACGATCGGCGGACTGAAGGCCATGGATGGACTCAACCGGGAGAAGGCAAGGCTCGTGTACGAGGTCATCGATCGCACGGGCTTCTACCGAGGCACTGCGGAGAAGGAAAGCCGGTCGATGATGAATATCACCTTCAGGCTTCAGAACGAGGAGTTGGAGGCGAGATTCATCGCCCAGGCGCAGAAGGAAGGACTGGGCGGTCTCAAGGGGCATCGCTCGGTCGGGGGGTGCAGGGCATCCATCTACAACGCCGTGGGCATGGATGCGATCAAGGGACTCGTGCAGTTCATGTCGGATTTCGAGGCCAAGGCGGGTTGATGTTCCAGAGAAGCAGAATCGCTGACTTGCTGAAGTCGGGTCCGATCGGGGAAAAGGTCGTGATCTGCGGCTGGGTGCGCACGAAGAGGGACTCCAAAGGGGGGTTTTCCTTCGTCGAGGTAAACGACGGCTCCGCCATGAGCAGCATGCAGGTGATCGCGGAAAACACCCTCCCCAACTACGAGTCCGAGGTGCTGAAACTCCAGACCGGGTGCTCGCTGCGGGTCTCGGGCACCCTGGCGGCCTCTCCCGGCAAAGGCCAGAGGGTGGAGCTCAAGGCGGACGAGATCCAAATCTTCGGATGGGCCGACCCCGAGTCCTATCCCCTGCAGAAAAAGAGGCACTCCTTCGAGTTTCTCAGGACCATTGCCCACCTGAGGCCCAGGACCAACACGTTCGGTGCCGTAGCGAGGGTGCGAAACGCCCTCAGCCGGGCCATACACACCTTCTTCCAGGAGCGCGGATTCATATACCTCCACACTCCCATCATTACCGGCAGCGACTGCGAGGGCGCCGGGGAGATGTTCAGGGTCACCACGTTCGATCTCCCCAATATCCCCATGACGGACGGGGCGGTCGACTACAGCAAGGATTTCTTCGGTTCCCCCGCCAACCTGACCGTCAGCGGGCAGCTCGAGGCCGAGATCTACGCCTTGAGCATGGGAGACGTCTATACGTTCGGACCCACCTTCAGGGCCGAGAACTCGAACACCTCCAGGCACCTGGCCGAGTTCTGGATGGTGGAGCCGGAGATGGCCTTCTGCGATCTGGAGGGGGACATCGAACTGGCCAAGACGTTTTTGAAGTACCTCTTTCGACATGTCCTCGAGAACTGCAGGGAGGACATGGAGTTCTTCAACAAGTTCATCGACACAACCGTCATCAAGACCCTGGAGGAGCTGGTCCAACAGGAGTTCGAGCACCTCAGCTACACCGAGGCGATCGACATCCTCACCCGTTCCGGGGAAGAGTTCGAGTTCCCTGTAAGGTGGGGAACCGACATCCAGTCCGAGCACGAGCGGTACCTCTGCGAGAAGGTGTTTCGAAAACCGGTGGTCCTGACCGACTTCCCGAAAGAGATCAAAGCCTTTTACATGAAGCTCAATGAGGATGGAAGGACCGTTCGGGCGATGGATGTCCTGGTGCCGAGGATCGGTGAGATCATCGGCGGAAGTCAGAGGGAGGACGATTATGAGACCCTCCGCCGACGGATCGAGGAGTCGAATCTCAGCCTGGATGGTTACTGGTGGTACCTGGACCTCCGTCGGTTCGGCTCGGCCCCCCACGCGGGTTTCGGCCTTGGCTTCGAGAGGCTGGTGCAGTTCGTGACGGGAATGGCCAATATCCGGGACGTGATCCCCTTCCCCAGGACCCCCGGCAACCTCGGCTTCTAGCCGTTATGTCTACATTGACATAACATGCTCATTTCATTACCTTATTGACATCCCCCCCCCTTCCGTCGTTAGATGATGCACAGGGTTGATCCAGGGTCGTCCGCAGGCGCTCGCCCTTTTCGGAAGGCAAGCGCCTGAAGCTAAGGACAGGAACGACTGTATGCTCTTCACCTTTCTCAAGACGCGGAAGGAGGGATCTTATGGATAAGATAATAAGAATCGACATGGGCGCAGAAGGCGGTCCGAAGGTCCGCATCACCCCTGTGGGTGAGTATGCCGGCCTCGGGGGCAGAGCGATGACCTCGACCATGGTCTCCAAAGAGGTTCCGCCCCTTTCTCATCCGCTGGGGGAAGACAACAAGCTCGTGATTGCACCGGGGCTGCTGAGCGGCACCACCGCCGCCATGTCCGGGCGGCTCTCCATCGGCTGCAAGAGCCCCCTTACGGGAGGCATCAAGGAGGCGAACGCCGGGGGCCAACCCTCCCAGATGCTGGCCAGGCTGGGATTTGCGGCGATCGTACTCGAGGGGAAACCGAAAGAAGGGAAGCTCTACCGGGTCTTCGTCAACAAGGACGGCGCCAAGATCATGGAGGACGGCAGCCTCAAGATGCTGGGCAACTATGACCTGGTGGAGAAGCTGAAGAAGGAGTACGGAGAAAAGGTCTCGGTCATCTCCATCGGACAGGCGGGGGAGATGAAGCTTGCGGCGGCTTCCATTGCGTGCACGGACATGGAGCTGAGGCCTACGCGGCACGCCGGGAGAGGCGGAGTGGGCGCCGTCATGGGGAGCAAGGGCGTCAAGGCGATCGTCATCGACGACACGGGGGTGAAGACGAGATCGCCGAAGGATCCGGAGGCTTTCAAGGACGCCACCAAGCGATGGGTGGAAGGGCTCCGGAAGCATCCGGTCACGGGTCAGGGGCTCCCCGCCTACGGAACGAACGTGCTGACCAACGTCATCAATGAGGCCGGCGGATATCCCACGCATAACTTCATGTGGGGGAGATTCGTGGGCAGCTCCAAGATCAGCGGAGAGACCCAGGCCCAGCTCGAGGTGGATCGCGGCGGCTCCGCCACGCACGGCTGTCACCGGGGCTGCGTAATCCGGTGTTCGGGGACCTACATGGACAAAGACGGGCACTACCTGACCAAGCAGCCCGAGTATGAAACGGTCTGGGCCCATGGAGGGAACTGCGGGATCGACGATCTGGACTCGATCGCTATGCTGGACCGGTTGGACGACGATTACGGCCTGGACACCATCGAGATGGGCGCCACCATCGGTGTGGCCATGGAAGCGGGTCTTGCCAAGTTCGGAGATGCCGAGGCCGCGATCGAGCTCGTCAGGGAGGTCGGCAAGGGAACGCCCCTCGGCCGTATCCTCGGGAGCGGTGCAGCGGTGACCGGCAAGGTCTTCGGGGTGGAGAGGGTGCCGGTGGTGAAGGGCCAGGCCATGCCGGCCTATGACCCGCGCGCGGTCCAGGGGATCGGGGTCACTTACGCGACCAGCACGATGGGCGCCGACCATACCGCTGGGTATGCCGTGGCCACCAACATCCTCGGGGTCGGAGGCAAGGTGGACCCCCTGAAGCCTGAAGGACAGGTGGAGCTTTCCCGGAATCTCCAGATTGCCACGGCAGCCATCGACTCCACCGGCATGTGCCTGTTCATCGCCTTTGCGATCATGGACCAGCCGGAGACCTTTCAGGCCCTGCTCGACAGCATCAACGCGTTCTATGGATTGAAGCTGACCGGAGATGACGTGAATGCGCTGGGCAAGTCCGTCCTCCAGAAGGAAAGGGATTTCAACCGCGCGGCCGGACTGGGACCGGAGCAGGACCGGCTCCCCGGGTTTTTCAAAAAGGAGCCCGTCTCTCCCCATGACATCACCTTCCAGGTCAAGGATGAGGAACTGGACAAGGTATTCGCCTGGTAAACTTAGGGGTGGGTTGCGGGTCGCAGGTTGCTCGTCGTTTGTGGCATATAGCCGTCCATCCGGAGATGGGGATTTCAGGATGGAGGTTTCAGGTTCAGGTTAAGGGATTGAAACTGCAATTCTTCCTGACACCTGACGCCCGAAAACCTGATCGCGCGAATCCGGAAAGTATCATTTCTGGATGGACGCCAACTACAGGCAACGAACAACCAACCACGAGCAATCAGCAACCCGCAGTCTACCTTGGAGCCGGTATGCAGCCAGCCGAGGAATCCCTTCGTCTCCATGTGGTCGCCAAGGCCCGATTCCTGACCGTTTTCCACCCCCTTCTGCAGGCGGGTGTTCGTGTTGAGACGGTGGCGGGGATCAGCGTGAAGGAGTTCCTTTGCGGGGAACTCGGGCTGACCCCGGCATACCTGGACACCGTGGTCCAGACCGTCTTCCTGGATGGAAAGGCCGTGGACGACCTGGATGCAGCATTCATCAGGGACGGCTCCACCCTCGCCCTTTCAGCGGCCATGCCGGGCCTGCTCGGCGCTACGTTGAGGAGGGGCAGTTTCTACGCGGCCATGCGGAAGGAGATCTCCCATGCTGCTCAGGCTCAAGACGCCGCCTCCAGGGCGGGGAGGGTGAAGGTGAAGATCTTCAACCTGCTACTGGAGGACCTGGCGCGGCTCCTCCTCGGGAGGGGGATCTGGATCATGGGAGCGGAGCTTCGTTCCCTGTTCCAAAGGCTGGAGGACCCGTTCCGGGCAGGATGCCTCCAAATCACCCTGAACGGTCGCAGTCTCGAACCGGCGGCCCTTCGCTCCATGGAGTGGGGGGAATCCGAGGTGTTTGTGAAGGTGACGGTGGATCCATAGGCTGGTGGAGCGCGCGCATTGGATGCTGTCGCTGAGCGCCTCGCGAGGTGAAAAAGGGGTTGGAAAAACAGAAGCAGGCTCCTGCTCGCGATGGTGCGACGGATGCCTGAACGGTCGTGGGCGTCGCAACCAGGAGGTCGCCCCTACAGGACAACAATACGGGGGAAGGCGATGGTGGAGCCTTCGGCCGCTACCCGCCGGCCACCGGCGGAAACACCCCCACCCGGTCCCCTTCCTTGAGCACCTCGTCCCCGCCTGCATGCACCCCGTTCAAGAAGATCAACTTCACGGAATCGATCGGGACATGGAGAGATTGGAGGAGACCGCGGATGGTGCTTCCTTCAGGGACCTCCATGGCCCCTTCCATCCCCGTCCTCCCACCGGGGGCGTATCGGCTCAAAGAGGCGTAGAGTTTCAGCTCAATTCTCATGATCTGAATTGTACACCCTTGGACCTCGTTTGGATAGGTTCCAGGTGTCAGATCCCGTCCATCCTGCTATCCTGTCCACGAGAAAAAGAGACCAGTCGGGGAGGGGGACCATGTCCGAAGGAATCCAAGAACTGCAGGAGGCTGTCCGGGCCGGATCGAGATGGGTCGTCGACCCCGCCGGCCGGGAGGTGAAGGTGGTCACCGATGCGGACGCGCTGGAGATCGCCGACCGGTTCGGTCAGACCCTGGGCACCGTCTATCGGGAATCCCTCCGGTCCGGTATCTGCCCCTATCGTTACCTCCGGAACCGGGATTGCATTTCGATCCAGGATCAGCTGAAGCTCGCATCGAGCAAGGTCGCTGTCATAGGCGCAGGAGGGCTTGGAGGCCATGTCGTCCATCTCCTGGCGAGGGTCGGGATCGGGCACCTGGTGGTGGTCGATTGCGACGTGTTTGATGAGACCAACCTGAATCGCCAGCTCTTCTGCACATCGGACTCCGTGGGGGCGCCGAAGGCCCGGGTCGCCGCGGAGCAGGTTCAGGCGATCAACCCGGGGGTGGAGGCAACCCCCTGGGTGGTCCGCATCGATGAAAACAGCCTGCCGGGTATCCTGGCCGGATCCGATCTGGTGGTCGACGCACTCGACAATGTTCGGGACCGTCTGGTCCTGGAAGCGGGCGCAAGAGCTCATGCAATCCCGCTGGTGCACGGTGCGCTCGCAGGTTTTGACGGACAGGTCATGACCGTCTTCCCCGAAGATACGGGACTCTCGGTGATCTACGGAACGGCGGATCGGGCCGGGAAAGGCCCGCCGGGGGCCGAGGCGGTCCTGGGCGTCCCCGCCCTCATGCCCGGCCTGGTCGCCACCCTTCAGGCCATGGAGGTCTTCAAGATCCTGCTCGGCAGGGGGCCCCTGCTCCGGAACGTATTGGTGCACGCCTCCCTGGACGCGGTCGAGCTGAATCGTTTTCCCCTCGGCTGAACAGGACCCGGCCCGATATGGAACCGTTGGACAGGGCAAATACCGCCTTCTGCCCATTGATCTTCAGGCCCTCCCTTGGCTACAATCAGGAAAGGAATATCAATCCTCCCGAACCCTTCACGGGCTCAATGGAAGGCGCCCCATGCCCGCGTTAAAACGGCCCAACAGCGGAAGACCGGTGACTCTGCCCCCCCGCGCTTCTCAGGTCATTGCCGAATGCGACGTCCTGGTCGTCGGCGGGGGCCCGGCCGGCATCGGGGCGGCCATCGGCGCTGCGGATGCCGGTATGGATGTGATCCTCGCCGAACGATATGGTTTTCTCGGCGGCAATGCCACGGCCGCCCTCACCATCCCCTTTTCCTCCTTTCACAGCATGCAGGTCCTGGAGACCGTGCCCAGGCCGCGCATCCTCTTCCCCGCCGACCACGGACCGGGCAGGCCCGTGATCGCCGGCGTTCTCCTCAGGTTGATCCATAGATTGGTTGAGGAGGGCGGGGCTTTGCCGGCCGTGCCGCAAACAGGCTACACCGTGCCCTTCGACCCGGAGATCTTCAAGACGGTGTGCATGGATCTGCTGGATGAGGCGGGGGTGCGGTTCCTGCTCCATGCCTTTGCCAGCGACCTCTTTCGCAGCGGTGGGATGGAAGGGGTCGTGTTCGAGACCAAATCGGGCCCGGTGGTGATCTGCGCGAAGGTGGTCGTCGACTGCACGGGGGATGGAGACATCGCCGCCAGAGCAGGGGCCGAGTATGAGATCGGGAGGGAGCAGGACGGGCTCACGCAGCCCATGTCGCTCCTTTTTCGAATGGGGGAGTTCGAGAGGGAGGCGTTCGAGGCCTATGCAACCGCCCACCCGGATCAATGGTGGGGTGTCCACGGGCTTCGGGATCTGGTGCAGAAAGCACACGCCGCCGGTGAGCTGGACCTTCCCCGCGAGGATATCCTCATGTTCGGCATGGTCCAAGAGAACGAGGTGCTGGTGAACAGTACGCGCATTACCAAGGTCCTTGGTACGGATGTGTGGGACCTCACCTATGCGGAGTGGGAGGGCCGGAGACAGATGCGGCGCATCGCGGCGTTTCTCAAAAAGTATGCCCCCGGGTTCGGGAAAGGCCGCGTCCTTCAAAGCGGCGCGAACACCGGTGTCCGCGAGACCCGCAGGATCTTGGGCGACTACGAGCTCACGGCGGACGACATCCTGCAGGCGCGAAAGTTTTGCGACGTGATTGCACGAGGCGCCTATCCCGTGGATATTCACAACCCGACCGGGAAGGGGACCGTCCTCCGGCGGGTCCGGTCAGGGGATGCTTATGACATCCCGCTGCGCTGTCTCCTGCCCAGGGGTATGGACCGGATCCTGGTGGCCGGCAGATGCATCTCGGGGACCCACGAGGCCCAGGCGTCCTACAGGGTGATGCCCATCTCGGTAGCCACGGGGCAGGCCGCAGGCGTGTGCGCAGCAGTGGCCGCCAACATGGAGAAAAAGCCAAGGGAAGTGCCGGCCGAGGTGGTACAAGAGGAGTTGCTGAGGCAGGGGGCGGATCTCGGGGAGAGGTGACCGAGAAAAGCCCGATCTCCAATGTAGAATGTCCAGGTCGGAAGGGACAAACCCATGAAAATCATCCGAAAGAGTTGCGCTCAGGGAGCCATGGAGGCCACCGGTGTGGCGGTCATCGTCGATGTCTTCAGGGCCTTTACCTGCGCCCCCCTGTTTTTCCACTTCGGTGTGGGCAGACTGATCCTTGTGGCCGATCCGCAAAAGGCCCGCCAGCTGAAGAAAGACCACCCGGAGTACATCCTGGCCGGGGAGGTGGACGAAGTCCCCATCGAGGACGGAGACCTGGGGAACTCGCCGTCGGAGATCATCCTCAAAGGCAAGGAATTCTTTCAGGGCAGGACCGTGATCCACAGGACCACCGCGGGTGTGGTCGGCGCCGCCTCCGCCCTGGATCATGCCGATGAGGTGCTGCTGTGCGGCTTCACCACAGCCGCGGGGGTCTCCGCTTATCTCCGTTACAAGGCCCCGCCTGTAGTGACCATCGTGGCCATGGGGACCAGGGGAAAGACCCCGTCTCCCGAAGACGAGGTCTGCGCAGACTACCTGGAGCATCTCCTGACGGGCAGGTCCTATGACGCCGTTCAGGCGCTGAAGGAGATCCTCTTCCATCCCTCGACACAGAAGTTCCTGAGCGGGGAAAGGCCCTACCTGCCCCGGGAAGACCCGACCCTCTGCCTCCAGTACGACCTTTTCGATTTTGCGATGACTGCACGAAAAGAGGAAGGGGAAATCGTGGTGCGCCCTACTTCTTTTCCAACTCAAACTCCTTGATCTTGGAGAGGAGCATGGGGCGGCTGACCTCGAGGATGCGAGCGGCCTGCGAGCGGTTGCCCCCGGTCAGCGCGAGGGCCCTCCGGATCAGATCCCGCTCCAGGCTCCTGCTGGCCTTCTTGATGGAGAGGGTGCCCATCGGCTCGATGGACGGTGGGAACCCTTCGGCGGACGAGAGGGAGGGGGGAAGGTCCTCGGGCGTGATCCACCGCCCCTTGGCCAGCAATACCGCCCTCTCCGTCACGTTCTCCAGTTCCCTCACGTTTCCCGGCCAGGGGTAGGCCATGAGGATGGGCAGCGCCTTGGAGGAGAGTCCCTCCACGTTCTTTTTCAGCTTCCGGTTGAACAGATCGATGAAGTAGCCGAAGAGAAGGGGAATATCGCCGCGCCGCTCTCGCAAGGCGGGCAGGTGGATGGGCATGACATTGATCCGGTAGAAAAGGTCCTCCCGAAACCTCCCGGCCTCCGCCTCCCTCTTCAGATCCTTGGAGGTGGCGGCGATCACCCGGACATCGATCTTTTTCGGGCCCACCCCTCCCAGGGCCGTAATCTCCTCCTCCTGGAGCACCCTCAGGAGCTTGACCTGAAGCGGCAGGGGCAGGTCGCCGATCTCATCCAGGAACAGCGTCCCTCCGTCCGCCTCCTCGAAGTGGCCCGGCTTGTCCCTCACCGCATCCGTGAAGGCCCCTTTCTTGTACCCGAAGAGCTCGCTCTCCAGGAGGTTCTCGGGAATGCCGCCGCAGTTGATCGGAACCAGCGGGCCGGACCCCCTCGGACTGCTCGTATGGATGGCCCTTGCGATGAGTTCCTTGCCCGTTCCGCTCTCCCCCGTGATCAGGACCGTGGTCTTGTGATCCGATACCGTCCTCACCAGGTCGAAGACATGAGCCATGGCCTCGCTTCGCGCCACGATATTGCTGAACGAGTACTTGCGGTCGATCTCGCCGATCCTGCTCTTCAGCTCCAGGTTCTCCTCTTTGAGCCGCTCCCTCTCCTCCGCCTTTTTCAGGGTCAGCAGGACCTCGTCCTGCTTGAACGGTTTGGAGATGTAATCGTAGGCCCCGAGTTTCATCGCCTCCACGGCCGTCTCCAGGGTCCCGTACGCGGACATCATGATGTAGGTCTTCTCGGGAAACCTCTCCCGGGCCCGCTTCAGAAAGGCCATCCCGCTCATCTTGGGCATCTTCAGGTCGCAGAGGATGTAATCAAAGGAGTCCTTTTCCAGCATCTCCAGTCCGTCGAACCCGTTCGATGCGGCCTCCGCCGCGAATCCGGCCTTTCTCAACATGACCTTCAGCATGTGGCGCATGTTCTCTTCGTCGTCGATGATGAGTACGGATTTCCCGGTCATGGTCTCTCCCCGAATCGACCTGGTTCGTGATCACGAGGTCACTGAATAGCGTCTCTCGCCCGCTTCGCTAGAGATCTCGGAGCTCAAAGAGAGCGCGAACGGGTCCTGTTTCTTACCGGTCCTGCGCCGGGTCCTCCGGCAAGGCTCTCCGTGCGCTCTGTGAGATCGATCCAAGATCTTTTCCGCTCCTCCCTTGTCTCTCCGCCAGCGGCAAGGTCACGATGAACCGCGCCCCCCGCCCTTCCGGACTCTCCGCCCTGATGAGTCCGCCCATGCTCTCCACGATACGGTAGCAGACCGACAGCCCGAGACCGGTCCCCTTCCCGGGTTCCTTGGTGGTGTAAAAGGGGTCGAAAATGTGCGTCAGATCCTCCTGCGGGATCCCCGGCCCCGTGTCCGTGAATTCCACATCAATATTCCCATCGGTGCTGGAGGTGCGGATCAGGAGGATTTTCTTTCCATCGGTGCAGCCTTCCTCACAGAGCGCGTCCGCGGCATTCATGACGATATTCACGAATACCTGCTGCAGCCGGCTCGGGTCGGCGATCAGAAGGTCGTCCCCGGCCTCGTGCCGGCAGCGGATGTCGATCCCCTGCAGCATGGGCTGAGGGCCCAGGATGTTCAGCGTCTTCCGGAGGACGTCGTGGACGTGGGTCTCCTCGGGCTTTGGGCTGGACGGCCTGGAGAAATCCAGGAGCTGGCGGATGATCCGGTTGATGCGGCTGATCTCCATCTCCAGCCGGTCCAGGAAGTCCCTCCGTTCTTCTTCGGTCACGTCCCCGTGCCTGAGCAGTTCCAGGTACCCGAGGCTGATGCTGATCGGATTCCCAATCTCATGGGCCACACCCGCTGCCAGACGCCCGACCGAGGCCAGCTTTTCAGACCTGATCAGGTCGCTCTGGACCTGTTGCAGTTCGGCGTTCGCCTTTTCGAGGGAGGCGATGTGATCCTTCAGCTCCGTCTTGTTCTCTTCCAGCCGTTTGAGCATGGACGTGAGCGAGCGGGAGAGCTCCCCGATCTCATTGGTGGACCCTTCCATGGGCAGGGGGACCATCCTGCCGTCTCTGTATTCGGAGGCGAGCTTCAGCAGGTTCCTGATCGGTCGGACGACAATCCTGGACAGCAGAAGGATGCCCACCAGGGTCAGAACGATGGTGTCCAGCAGGATGTATCCGATGACGATCTTCTGCACTCCCCGGAGGGTCTCGTAGATCGGGGCGAGCGGAGACCGGAAGGCGGCGGCACCGATCCGCTTGCCCTGAAAGGAGATCGGGGTGGAGACGAGCAGGTCCCTGGGCGCCAGCCAGACCACACCCCAGGTGGTCCCCACCAAGCGGGAGTTCCAGGACGAAGCCTTGACGGCCTCCCTGGCCATGCCCAGGATCTGATCGTCGCCGGCTGCATCCATGCTCCTCCAGGCCACCCCGTCGAGGTCCAGCAGGAGGCCTTCGGCAAAACCGCCCCTTGAAAGCAGGCCCGCCATACTCCGATGAATGACCGGATCCCTCAACACCCCGGTGGAACCGTTCCCCCTTGCGGCCAGCAGGACGGCAATGTTTTCCTCCAGGGCCGCCGCCGCCAGGCGGCATGCCTGCACCCTGGACTGGGTGAGACTGCTCTCCGAGAACTTCAACTCGGCAACGTGGATCAGCAGCATGGCGGCCAGGATCAGGAAGACCAGTTGCGCCATGATGCCGGTTCTCAGACTGTAGATGGGGAGCCGCAATCCGACCGACCTCAAGCCAGACCAAGATATGCATGCCAGAGAAGGAAGATCTCCCTTTGGAAAAAGAGGCAGAGGAGCGCTCCGAGTACAAGGAACGGGCCGAAGGGTATGGCCTCCCGCAGGTTTCGGCGGGACAGCAGGAGGCATCCTCCGCCGATCAGGGTCCCCGTGAACGAGGAGATGAGGATGATCAGGGGGAGCGACTTCCATCCCATCCATGCCCCGATCATGGCAAGGAGCTTGACGTCGCCTCCTCCCATGCCCTCCTGTCGCCGGATCCAGCGGTAGAGCAGACCTACCGCGTAGAGCGAACCGCCCCCCAGCAGGATCCCTATTCCGGACTCCAGGGCCGAAAGAGGGGTCATGGGCAGCACGGAAAGGCCGAAGCCGACCACAATGCCCGGCAGAGAGATCACGTCGGGGATGATCCTGTAATCGATATCGATGAAGGCGACGACGAGCAGGGCCGCGCAGAACGCCAGGAGGGCGAGATAGTGCAGCGAGAACCCGTGCTTGATGAACAGGGCCATGCTGAGCAGCCCGGTGGTGAGTTCCACGACCGGGTAGCGGATCGAGATCCCGGCCCTGCAGGATCGGCACCTCCCCAAGAGCAGGATGTAGCTTACCAAGGGAAGGTTGTCGTAGAACCTGATCCGGGCGCCGCACCCGGGGCAGCTCGAGGGAGGGTGCACAATGGACCGTCCAAGCGGGATCCGGTGGATGCAGACGTTGAGGAAGCTCCCGAGGACCATTCCGAAAACGAGGGAGAAGAGCAAAAAAAGGGTGTCGGGTTCAATCATCTCAGCTGTGACATCGGGTTGACAAACCGGTTGAAGAACTATATTTGCTACCTATGATCCTGTCCATCAATTCCCAGAACCCCCAGAAGCGCCTCATCAGACGTGTCTGCGAGACCTTGGAACAGGGCGGACTGATCGGCTACCCTACCGATACCTTCTACGGAATCGGGTGCGACCTCCTGAACAAGAAAGGCATACAGCAGATCCACAAGCTGAAGAACCGGGCGGTCAAACAGCCTCTCTCGATCGTATGCGACAGCCTCAAGGAGATCAGCCGGTACGCGAAGGTCTCCGACTACGCCTACAAGACCATGAAGAGGGTGCTCCCCGGGCCGTACACCTTTATCCTGGAGGCGACCCAGCTCGTCCCCAAGATCATGCTCGCCAAGCGAAAAACGATCGGCATTCGGATCCCCGACAACCGGATCTGCCTGGACCTCGTGGAACAACTGGGCAGACCGATCATCAGCACGAGCGCAGGCCTGGACGACCCCGAGGCGATTGAGAAGAAGTTCAAACCCTATCTCGAGGTCGTGATCGACGGCGGCCCGACCGTTCCCGAGCCCTCCAGCGTGATTTCGCTGGTCAACGACATCCCCGAGGTGATCCGGGAAGGCAAAGGGGACGTCAGTCTCTTTCTTTAACGGCCTGTCGCCTCTGAAGGTCGACTGGACGATCTTCGGTTCTTCGGGCTTCCTTGTTCCTTCGTCATGCGACATTCGGTGTTCGGTCCTGCACTTCGCCTTCGGTCCTTCCTTTCCTTGGACACGGGTCATTTCAAGGATCCGTCCCACCGGTATTCGACCCTGGTCTGAAGCAGGTCCCTGATCCTCCGGACCATGGATTCCGCCCCGTCTCCGAAGATCAGCTCCCAGAGGATCGACCTTTCCTTTCTGGCATGGACGAGCGTCACCTCTCCCTCGATGCCGGCCATCTGCTTGGCCACATCGACTGCATCCAGGAAGTTCCCGAGGGAATCCACCAGACCCAGGGCTTTGCAGCGCGCCCCTGACAGGATCCGGCCGTCTGCGATCTCCCGTACCTCTTCCACGGGGAGCTTTCTGCCCTCGGCCACGGCCTCCACGAACTGGGATTGGATCTCCCGGGTGAGCCCCTCGACGAGCTCCCGGTCCCGCGGGGACATCCTCCTGTGTGGGGAGCCGATATCCTTGAACTCGCCCGACTTGACCACCTCCAGCCCGATTCCCCACCGGCTGAGAAGCTCTTCGATCTGGACGAACTCCATAATGACGCCGATACTGCCCGATAGGGTGCCCGGGTTGGCGACGATCTTGTCCGCACCTGCAGCGATATAGTATCCGCCGGAAGCGGCCAGGGTGCCCAAAGAGGCAACCACCCTCTTCGTCTGAACGGTCCTCCGGACCTCCTTGTAGATCTCCTGGGAAGGTCCGACCGCACCGCCGGGCGAGTTCACCCTCAGGATGATGGCCTTGATCCTGTCGTCTTTTCGGAAAGACTCGAGCTGTCGCAGCACAGGCTCCGGACTGGCGACCACGCCCTCGACGGTGATCACGCCTATCCTGTTGCCAAAAGAAAGGCCCCGTGAAGGGCCTGTCAGACTGAGGATCACCGACATCACGATGCCCAGGACCAGTACGGCCGCACAAAGGATGCCGAGCACGAGCAGTATGGGATGTTTTTTTTGTGCCATACACGCGGGAAACGTTCAGGAAGAACCCTTCCCTCTACTTCTCTCCTCCTTCTTCATCGCTCCCACTCCCCGATTGCCTTTGCTGGAGATCCATCATCCCCTTGCGCAGAAGTTCTCCCAGGTTCGAGGTTGCACCGTTCCGGCCGTCCGTATAGCTCTTGTAGATCTCCCGCTCCTCGCTTTCCTCCAGCTTCCGGATGGAGAGCCCGATCTTCTTCTCTCCCCTCGCGACATTGATCACCTTCGCCTGGATCACATCATCGACGTTGAACCGGCTCAGGGGATTGCCGCCCTTCTCCTTGGAGAGCTCCGACACGTGGATCAGACCCTCGATGCCCTCTTCCAGTTCGACGAAGACCCCGAAATCGGTCACATTGGTCACGGTACCGGTCACCCGGGTTCCAGGTCTGTATTTCACGGGCGCCTGATCCCATGGATCTACGGAGAGCTGCTTGATGCCCAGGGAAAATCGCTCGTTCTGTTTGTCGATGTTGAGGACCACCGCCTGGACCTCCTGTCCCTTCTTGTACAGCTCGGAAGGATGCTTGATCCTCCTGGTCCAGGAGATGTCGCTGATGTGCACCAGCCCGTCGATTCCCTCGTCGATGCCGATAAAAATGCCGAAATCAGTGATGTTCTTGATCTTCCCGGCGATGGTGGTGCCGACCGGATATTTGCCCCCGATCAGGTCCCACGGGTTGGGCTCGGCCTGTTTCAGACCCAGGGAGATGCGCTTGTTTCCGGAGTCGATGTTCAGGACCATGGCCTCGACCTGATCCCCGACCTTGACCACCTGAGAAGGATGTCTGATCTTCCTCGTCCACGACATCTCGGAGACATGGATCAGCCCTTCGATCCCCTCTTCCACCTCTACAAAAGCGCCGTAGTCGGCGAGGCTGACCACACGTCCCCTGATCCGGGTTCCGGCCGGGTACTTTTTGTCCGCATCGGTCCAGGGGTCGGCCTTGAGCTGTTTCAACCCGAGGGATACCCGTCCGGTATTCTCGTCATAGTTGAGTACCTTCACCGTGATCTCATCCCCCATCTGGTACATCTCGGAGGGATGGCCCACCCGGCCCCAGGACATGTCGGTGATGTGGAGGAGACCGTCGATGCCGCCCAGATCGATGAACAGGCCGTATTCCGTGATGTTCTTCACGGCGCCGCTCAGAACCGCTCCGGGCGCGATGTTCTTGAGGGTCTGCTCCCTCAGGTGAGCCCTTTCCGCCTCGAGCAGGGCCCTCCTGGAAAGGACGATATTCGATCTCCGCTTGTTGTACTTCAGGATCTTGAACTCATGGACCGTTCCGATGAGAGAGTCGAAGTCCTTGATGGGCTTTAGGCTGATCTGGGAACCCGGAAGAAAGGCGGGAAGGCCGATATCGACCGACATGCCCCCCTTGACCCGCGCCGTGATCTTGCCCTTGATGGTAAGGCCCTTCTCGTAGACGTCTCTGATCTCGTCCCAGATCTTGATCTTGGCGGCCTTCTCCTTGGAGAGGATGATGATGCCTTCATCGTCTTCTCTTCGCTCCAGGATCACATCGACCGGGTCCCCCACCCGTGCGGTAATGTTTCCACTGGAGTCGATGAACTCGGCAATAGGGATCTGGCCTTCCGACTTATAGCCGATGTCTACAAGGACGAACTCCTTGTCCACGTGCACGATCTCGCCGCGGACAAGCCCCCCCTCTTCGATGCTCTTCAGGCTCTCTTCATAGAGCTCCAGGAAGTTCTTGTCCTGTTCCGTCTTGCCCTTTTCATCGGCTTTCGGCTTCCACGAAGCCGCTTCGGTTTCCAAGGCCCCCTTTTCGGCCCCTGCCATGATGTCGCCCTGCGTTTTATCTGTTTGTTGTCCCATCGACGCCTTACCCCCTCTTGTTTATCCCCCTTCGGACTCCTCCCGAAAGAGTATTTTACTAACAAATATGGCAAAAAAGTTCAATAATGAATCGCCCTCTCACCGTCTGGGCGGAGAACCCGCTTCCCCCCGCCCTTTTCGGGGGAGCTTGTCCCCTTTTTTGCCTTGACGACGGCCGAGGAACCCGGCCCCGAGATCTCGGGCTATCCTCGTCCCATACGTTCCATCAACAATGCAGTGACCTGATCCGGATCCAGCCTGGAAGTATCGATGACCATGGCATCCGGGGCGGGAATAAGCGGCGCAATCGCGCGTCGGCTGTCCTGGTCGTCGCGTCTCCTGAGCTCGATCTCCACCTCGTCCCGGCGAACCGGCTCACCCCTGGCCAGCCTCTCGCGGTACCTTCTGTCGGCCCGCACTTCCACGCTGGCGGTCAGGAAGAATTTGTGCCTTGCTTCGGGGAACACAACGGTCCCCATGTCTCTCCCTTCGGCGACCAGCCGGCCCCGGAGGCCGATCTTCCTCTGGAGCGCGGTCATGGCATCCCGCACCTCCTTGACGGCCGAGACCTCCGAGGACAGGAGATCCATCTCCGGACTCCTGATCGCCGATGTGACGTCTTCCTCACCGATGAGGAGCCGGTTCCCCCGGTCGGTCGCTTCGAAGCGAAGATCCAACCCCGCGCAGAGCTTTCCCAATTCGGCCGGATGCCTGATCGCCCCCGTTTTCTTGGCCTGCAGCGCCACTGCACGGTACATCGCGCCGGTATCCAGATAGAGGAATCCGAGCCTTTCGGCCAGCAGTTTGCTGATGGTGCTCTTCCCGCTCCCTGCCGGTCCGTCGATGGTCACGATTTCCGCCCGATGGCACCCTTGGTTCATGTCGTCAGCCGCCGCACCTCCGGAAATCCGGCCTTCTCCGCCTTCTCGAAGCACGTCGGAAACCCGGAGCAAGCCGTTCGCATGGGAATTCGGAGGGGTGCTATTCTAGATCAAACAGAAGCTAGAGCTCGAACTCGGTGTTTTCCTTGGCCGCTTCAATCCTGATACGGGAATTCTTCATTTCTGCAAGATCTTCACAGAGCTTCTTGATGGCCGCAACTTCCGGATCGGTTCGGGAGGGATCGTGGTGGAATAAAACCAGCCGGTTCACGCCGGCTCGATAGGCGAGATCGAATGCGGATTCATAATCTGAATGGCCCCAATCGCGTCTTTCAGGGATTTCCTGAGGCGTGTATTGCGCGTCATGGATCAGGATATCTGCTCCCTCACAGAACCTTACATAGTCCTCGGGGGATCGACCCTCCCACGAATCTTTTCTCAGCTCGTTGTCCGTAATGAACACCAGAACCTTCCCCCCTTCCCGGAACCGGTAGCCGAACCCTCCCTGGGGATGATGAAGGGGAATGCTGTCGATCCTTGCGCCTTCAATCTCCAGGACCCCCTTGTTGATTCGGTCCAGGAAGGAGACCTCCGCCTTAAGCGCATCGAAGGTGATCGGGAAGAACCCGTCTCCCATCTTGTTGTCGAAGGTATACCGAAGGCCTTTCATGCATGTAGGATAGCCGTCAATGGAGAGGCGGCACTGTTTCCGGTAGATCGGGGCGAAGAAGGGGAATCCGAGGATGTGATCCCAGTGGATATGCGTAATGAGGAGGTGGACGTCTAACGGCCCGTCGGTACTCGCCAGCTTATCTCCAAGGGGCCTGATTCCGGTCCCTGCGTCAATGATCACGGTCTTGCCGCTTCCAACGGTAAGTTCAAGGCAGGTCGTGTTTCCACCATATACGGTGGTGTTTTTGCCAGGTACTGCGATGGAACCCCTGGTGCCCCAAAACTTGACCTTCATGTCCTACCCTGCACCTCCTTCCATTTCTGGGCAGGACCGAGAACCGAGAAATGGAATGAACTACTTCGCTTGGCGATCGTGGAGAATATAGAAACTTACGTGATCCAGGTCCCGGTGTCAATTTAAATGTTTGGTGGCAGTCATTTGCAGGAAAATCCCCCTCCGAATGATGCCACGAAGAGACCAACACACAAAGAGAGCCTCTCCTCCTTGTCCTGGGGTGGCTCGTGGCGAGTCGCCCTCGCGAGCCCTTCGACCCGCCACCCGCCACCAGCAACACGCCTCTTCCCATTTTGCCGTTGCATTACCGCGGACCCGATTGCATACTCCCCCATATCTTTTTTTGAGGCGCGGGCATGTGCGGGATCTGCGGCATCCTGGATTTTCGTGGAAAGGCACTGAACCGGGAAATCCTCCGGGAGATGTGCAACTCCTTTGCACACAGAGGACCCGATGACGAGGGGAGCTACGTCTCCCCTCCCATCGGCCTGGGGCATCGACGGCTCAGCATCATCGATCTCTCCCCCGCAGGGCATCAGCCGATGGGCAACGAAGACGGGAGTCTGCAGATCGTCTACAATGGGGAGATCTATGACTACCAGGAGTTGCGCGAAGGACTCGCGAGGGCCGGCCACAGGCTGAACAGCGGGACCGATACCGAGACCGTCCTCCACCTCTATGAGGAGGAAGGGCTAGGGTCCCTTCGTTTCCTCAACGGCATGTTCGCGTTCGGTCTCTGGGATTCCGCGAGGCAACGGCTCTGGCTCGCAAGGGACCGGCTCGGGATCAAGCCTCTCTACTACTACTGGGACGGCGGTCGACTCGTCTTTGCCTCCGAGATCAAGGCCATCCTCAAGGACCCCCTCGTGAGCAAGGAGATCGATCCGCAGGCCCTCGATCTGTACCTGACCCTCAACTACATCCCTGCCCCCTGGACCATCTTTCGGAAGATCCGAAAACTGGAACCGGGAAGTTACCTCGTTGCCGAAAACGGGAAAATCACCATCGAGAGATACTGGGACCTCAAGGGTCCGGAGGGGCCTGCGGCCGGAGAAGACGAGGAGGAGAAGCGGCGGCGGTTGAAGGTTCTGCTTGACTCCTCCGTAAGAAGAAGACTCATTGCGGATGTGCCTCTCGGCGCGTTTCTCAGCGGCGGGGTGGATTCGAGCATCATTGTTGCGCTCATGGCCAGGAACTCCTCGCGCCCGGTCAAGACCTTCTCCATCGGGTACAAGGATCTGCCCTCCTTCGATGAGACCCGGTATGCGAGGGAGGTGGCCCGGTTCAATCAGACGGAACACCATGAGTTCAAGCTGGGCCACCAGGAGATCCTTGACGCCTTCCCTCGGGTGCTGGAGACACTGGACGAGCCTTTTGCGGATTCCTCCTCGGTGCCGACCTACATCGTCTCCAAGGAGACCAGGTCCCAGGTGACGGTCGCCCTCTCCGGAGACGGCGGCGACGAGCTCTTTGCCGGGTACAGGATGTATCGGGGTGAGTACTGGTCCCGCACCTACCGGATCCTCCCTGCGTGGATCCGAAACGGCCTCATTGCGCCTTTCTTCGAACTGCTGCCGGATGCCAGAGACAACCCCGGTCTGGAAAGGATCCGAAGGATAAAGAAGTTCGTAAGGGGTGTGAGCCTCTCCTTTCCGGATCGTTTCAGCCGCTGGAGGGAGATCTTCCCCTTCTCCCATCGGAGGGAACTCCTCAGAGACCCTCCGGAGGATGACCTCTTTCTGGCCTTGGTACGAGGCGCGGTCGAGGCCGGCCGGGTCCGTTTCCAGGACGACCTAGTCAATCTCATGCTCTATCTCGATGTAAGAGGGCTGCTCCCGGGGGATATGCTTACCAAGGTGGACCGCATGAGCATGGCGAATTCTCTGGAGGTCAGGGTTCCCTTCCTGGACTATACCGTGGTGGAATACGTCTTCTCTCTTCATGGGAGGAAAAAGCTGAACGCAAAGGGAAGCAAGCCCCTCCTGGTCGAGACGTTCAAGGATCTGCTGCCGCCGCTGATCCACAACCGTCCCAAGTCGGGGTTTGAAATGCCCATTGCCGCGTGGTTGAGGAAGGAGCTTCGGTTTCTGGTGGACGAGTACCTTCGGGAGGAAGTCGTCCGGAAGACCGGCCTCTTCCATTTTCCGGCCGTGAGCGCCCTGATTAACGACCACATGAGCGGCCGCCGGGACACCTCATGGCAGATCTGGAATCTCATCGCCTTTCAGTACTGGTACGAAAGGTACGGACGGTAGGAGGTCGATCATCAAACCGATCCTTCGACTCATGGCCGCCGCATTCCTCCTGCTCTCCCTTACCGGTTGCGGGATGGGTTACTACATGCATCTTGCCTATGGCCAGATGAGGCTGGTATTCGGCGCCGTTCCCCTGGAGGAGGCCCTCCAGGACGGACCCCTCTCGGCGGAGGAGCGGGAGCGCCTGAAGATGGTGGGGCTTGTCAAGCGGTTCGGACAGGAAGAGCTCGGCCTGAAGGGCACGGATTCCTATGAGTCCGTTTACCTGAAGTCGCGGCAGAACCCGATGTACACCGTTTCCGCTTCCCAAAAGGACCGTCTGGCCAGGGTCACCTGGTGGTTTCCGTTCGTGGGGGCCATGCCTTACATCGGTTTTTTTGACCGCGAGAGCGCAGACAGGAAGAAGGCCGAGCTGGTCGAGCAGGACCTCGATGTCATCGTTTCCAAGGCCAGCGCGTACAGCACACTCGGATGGTTCGACGACCCCGTGACCCTGAACCTCCTGGATGCGGGTCCCGTTGAGCTGGCGGAGATCATCCTTCACGAGATGACCCATACCACGATCTATGTGAAGGGACAGGGCGAGTTCAATGAGGGGTTCGCCATGCTGGTGGGGTTGATCGGGGCCGAGCGTTTCTTCAGAGAGCTCTACGGTCCCGAACACCCCTGGGCGGTTGAGGCGAAGCGGGCCATCGAGGAAGAGCGCAGATTTTCCCTGTTCCTGGATGCACTCCTCCTCAGGCTGGAGGATCTCTACAATTCCCCTCTCAGCACCGGGGAGAAGCTCTCCCGGAGGGAGGCGGTCTTCTCCGAGGCGGCTGCGGATTTCCGAGAGATGAAGCAAAAGCTGCAGATGCGGCGCTTTGCACGTTTCGGCTCGTCGGAGATCAATAACGCCTACCTGATGGCCCTGGCCCTCTACCACCGCCGTTTCCCGCTCTTCGAGGAGTTCCTGCTCTCCGAGGGATCGGTCGAGAAGATGCTGGCCTCACTGCGGGCCCTTGCCTCTGAAGAGGGAGAAATGATGGACAAGATGCGCTCGCGTCCCCGATCGCCATGAAGACGAAAAGGCTGATTCTCATCCTTTCCATGCTCTTCCTTCTCTGCCTGACGGCGGCAGGGGGAGTCTTCCTCTACCTCCATCGTCACCCCGAGGAAATCCAAGCCATGCTGGAGCGGTCCCTGTCCGCGGCCATTGGAGCGGATCTCAGCATCGGGAGCCTCTCCTGTTCCGCAGACCCCCTGAGCTTCTCTGCAGGTGAAATCCTGATCAGGCCCAAAGGGGGGGGCTCCGGCTCCGTTCTGAGAATCCCCTCCCTCAGCGCGAGGATGGAACTGCAGGGTCCCCTGGGCCGCAGGACGCTCGCCATCCAGGAACTCCGCATGCCCGGATTCTCCCTCATCTTTTCCGGGGACACGGAATGGTCCGGCCCAGCCCCCGATCCCAAGCCCCCCTCCCTCGCTATGAGGGCGGCCATCCGTCTCATCGCCCTTCTTCTCTTTCGGGACATCCGGATCGAGCGCGGCAGCATCGGAGACGGCTTTGTTCTGGCCGAATTTGAAGCGGGAAGCATCCGACTTCACCGGGTCCGCGCTGAATTCCATGCATCCCGGCCGATCGAGCTCACCTGCGGTGCGGAGGTGCGTATCCCGGGCATAGGGATGGTCGCCCATCTCCCGCAGTTGCGGATCGAGGGGTCGGGGGGCTTTTCTCCCTCCCTCCCATGGTCCGGGGATCTGGCCTTCGAGAGGGGGACCTTGAACCTCCCGGGTGTAACGTCGTCCGATCTGTCGGGCCGTGCCCATGTCGTCGTGAATCCGGGCCGGATGGACCTCGCCCTTGAGCCCCTTGACCTCGCTGCATCGTCGTTGGTCCTTTCTTTGGGAGGCCGTCGGATCGGGATGGAGGGAATCCGGGTCCGAGCACCCAGGGGTGTGGTCGACCCGGCACGGAACGAGATCTCTTTTCCCGAGCTCACCATCGACTCCTCCGTGTTCAGGGAACTGCGGGCCGGCCTTGAGTTCAACGCAAAGGAGGGTCGCGCCACGATCATGTCCGAAAAGGCGGGCCTCTGGGGAACCCTGCTGGACCTTGATCTCATCCCTTCAGGATGGCGGTTCCACGGAGAAGACGCCCTCCGGCTCGAGGCCGTCGTCGATCGGAAGGGGTGGTCTTTTTCCGGTAGCCTCGGCATTCGGGGGATGGGTTTCCAAGATCCCAGGGGCGGTTACATCGGGGAAGGGATCGGACTGAGGGCCGAATGGACAGCCAAGGCCGGCCCCGCCCGCTCGGATCTGGATCTCAAGTACTCCGTCAAGACGGATCAGGGGGAGGTCCTGCTCGATCGGACCTATGTCGATCTGGGCAAGACCGGTTTTCACGCCTCCGGGGGTGCAACGTATGAAACCGCGGCCAGGCTCCTTCGAACGAGCATCGACGCGGGCCTGGACGGGCTCCTTTCTCTTTCGGCCCGGGGAGTCCTGGATCTCAGCCGAACGGATCCCGCCCTGAAACTGGCCGTCCATATCCCCGAAAGCCGGGTTGAACCTGTTTTCCGCCAGTTCGTGTCGGATCCCTTCAAGAAGGAGATCGCCCTCCTGAACGGGATGGATGTATCCGGCCTGTTCTCGGCGGATCTGGAACTCGGCACCGGCGATGGCTGGTTCCTGAAGGGCCGCTGCAGGCTGAACAGAGTGGATCTTTCCGCGAGAGAACCGAGCCTGAGCCTTCGGGGCGTGCGGCTCGACCTGCCCCTTCTTCTCGGGAAAGAGCCGGCTGGAAAAACCGATGGGGCTGCAAAGGGCGGTTTGTATATCGATGCCATGGAACTCCCCTTCCTCCCCCGGCAACCCCTCGATATCGAGATTGCCCGGGGGCCGAACAGCCTTTCCCTGAACGGCCCCATCACCCTGCAGGTGGAAGGCGGAGAGGTGAGGGTCGGATCCATATCCCTCACCCGGCTCGATACCCGTCCCGTGGTCCGGACCAGCCTCTCAGTGGAGGCGCTGGACCTGGGACCGGTCCTCTCGAAGCTCTGGCCCGCTCCCCCGGGAGCGACGTTGACGGGCAGGCTGGATCCCGTCCATTTCGAGGGCGGGATTGTTTCCAGCCATGGAGAGCTCAGGGCCGGCATGTTCGGCGGGGAAGCGGTCATAGAGCACATCGGCCTCAAAGGTCTTTCCGCCTCCTCTCCCGTCCTTTCCCTCGATGTGCGATGGGAGGACGTCTCGCTTCTCGATATGTCCAGGGACACCCCCTTCGGCCGGATCCAGGGTGTGATGAGGGGTCATATCAAGGACCTGGAGATCGTCCACTCCCAGCCCCAGCGATTCGATCTCTTTCTGGAGACCGTGGAAAAAAAAGGGGTTCCGCAGAAGATCAGTATCGATGCGGTCGACAACATCGCCCGTATCGGCGCTGGACAGAGCCCATTCATGGGTGCCGCAGGGGTCTTCTCCAAGTTTTTCAAGGAATTCGCCTACAGCAAGATCGGGATCAGGGCTTCTCTCGAAAACGACACCTTCAGGATCAACGGCACCATCAGGGAGGGCGGAGTCGAATACCTTGTAAAAAGAGGTAGCTTTTCCGGGGTAAATGTAGTAAATCAAAACCCTGATAACCGTATAAGTTTCAAGGATATGCTCAAGAGAATCCGGAGAGTCGGCTCCTCCGGGAACGGACCGGTGATCCGCTGAAAGGGAAGGACCCCTATGATTGACCGCTTCCGAAAAAACCGCCTTACGCTCTTCGCCTCTCTGCTCCTCTTTGCGGTTTCGTGCGTGACCATCAACATCTACTTCCCCGCAGAAAAGGTGGAATCGGTAGCGGGCGAGATCGTCCAGGATGTGCGAGGGCAAGGGGGCGAAGTGAAGAGCCCCCGTCCCGGAGACGACAGACGATCCCTTCTCGGACGAGTACTCCTCGCCCTTCTGCCCTCCGAGGCATGGGCGCAGACCGAGACGACCGTCTCCAACCCGACCATCAGGGCATTGAAAGACCGGCTCAGGAGCAACTTCGCCGCGATGAAACCCTACTACCAAGAGGGCCTCCTCCGCGAGGGCAACGACGGGTATGTGCTCCCCGGTGATACCGGCGGACTGGGTCTCAAGGAGAGGAGAGACGTGAAAGCCCTGGTGGATTCAGAGAATCAGACCCGAAGGCAGCTTTATGAAGAGGTGGCCCGCGCCCTCAAGATCGATCCCGGCCAGGTGGGCCGGATCGCCGAAATCTTTTCAAAGGAGTGGCAGAAGTCGGTAAGGTAGTCGTTCAGCCACAGCGCTTCTCCTCTTTGCGGCTGTAGCGTCTTCGCTGCCGGTCCGGTTTTCCCTATGGACAAGATAGAACCACAGATCTACGACCGCTACATCAAGGCCCTCATGGACATCAGCCAGGCGATCACCTCCGACCTGTACCTGGAGGATATCCTGAAGCTCATCGTCATGGTGACGGCCAAGGTCACAGGCGTGGAGATCTGCTCCTTGTGGCTCATCGACGAAACCGAGACGCCCAGAAAGATCCGTCTCAAGGCCACGCAGGCGATCGACCAGGAATACGTCAAGGACCGGTCCCTCAACATGAACGAAGGAATCGTCGGTTACGTGGCCTCCAACAACAAGCCCCTGATCCTTAAGAACGTGCTGCAGGAACCCCTATTTAAAGAGAAAGAAATGGCACGGAAGCTGGGCCTCGTCTCGATGGTCAGCGTCCCGATGCATGTGAAGGACGATCGTGTGATCGGAGTTCTCAACTGCTTCACCGCGGAGCCCCACGATTTCTCGGAGATGGAGGTAAACCTGATCACGACCGTCGCCAACCAGGCGGCGATCGCCATCGAGAATACCCGCCTCATCGTCAGGACCAAGGTAATCGAAGAAGAGCTCGCCACGAGGAAGCTGATCGAAAGGGCCAAGGAGATCCTGATGGTGAAGAAGAATCTCCCCGCCGACAAGGCCTTCCGGTGGATGCAGAAGAAGAGCATGGACAACCGGAAATCCATGCGCGAGATCGCCGAGGCCCTGATCATCTCACAAGACCTCTGATCTTGCCTGAAAACCCCGGGGTGCAAGGCAGTCATCGCACTCCTTCAGTGACACTAAATTTTATCCGGGTTTTTCAGAATAAGGCCTTGACACCCCACAGAACCTCTCCTATAAAATAGGTTAGTTATTTAGCAGAGCTAAAAAGCGCACAAAGGCGTGTGTTTTGAGCAGCAGACGAAGGCGTCTTTCCGGTCGGGGGAAGGCGCTTTTTTTTTCCTCCCCGGAGCAGAAATCATCCCTTCAAAAGATTTCATTCAGGAGGATTACCATGATGCGCTTTGACAAGAGTAACGACGTCCTTGGAACCGTAAACAGGGGGAACCCGACCGAATCGAGTCTCTGCACCCTCTGCAGGGCGGACTGCCAGGGCAGGTGCGAGACCTGGCTCTCCAGCCTCGTCGGGCGCAAACTGCTCTACCCCCGGAGCTACGGGATCGTGACCGCCGGCGCCAACAACACCACGCACGTGGGGGTTTCGTACAACTCCTTGAGGGTCCAGGGATACGCCTATGGCGCCCACGGTCTTTCCCAGGGCCTGACCAACAACGCGGACGACTGCATCTTCCCCAACGTGAGCCTCGAAACCGAGTTCGGGAATGTGATGAAGACGAAGGCGCGCATCCCGCTGATGACCGGCGCCCTCGGCTCCACGTTCGTAGCGGCCAAGTACTGGGATTCCTTTGCCGTAGGCGGGGCACTGGTGGGCATTCCCGTCGTCATCGGCGAGAACGTCGTGGGCGTGGACCGCGAATCCACCATCGTCCCGGGCGAAAAGAGGAAGGGAAAGATCAGGGTCTCTCCCGAGCTCGACCGGCGCATCCAGACCTATCTGCGCTACTTTGACGGCTACGGCGCCATCATCGTCCAGCTCAATGTGGAAGATACGCGCAACGGTGTCGCCGAATACGTGGTCGACAAGTACGGGGACAAATGCATCATCGAGCTGAAATGGGGACAGGGCGCCAAGGACATCGGCGGTGAGATCCAGGTGACCAGCCTCGACTACGCGATCTTCCTCAAGGAGAGGGGCTATGTGGTGGATCCGGATCCGACCAAGCCGGAGGTCAAGAAGGCCTTTGAAGAGGGTTCCATCAAGTCCTTTGCAAGGCACAGCCGGCTGGGCGGCACCAACCTGGATACCGTCGCACAGGTCCGACAGGACTTCATGGCCGGTGTCGACTATCTGAGATCCATCGGTTTCAAACGGGTCACCCTCAAGACCGGCTCGTACGGCATGGAAGAACTGGCCATGGCGATCAGGTTTGCCACCGACGCCAAGCTGGATCTTCTCACGATCGACGGCTCGGGCGGCGGCACAGGCATGAGCCCCTGGAACATGATGCAGAGCTGGGGCGTGCCCTCGATCATCCTCCATTCCAAGGCCTACGAGTATGCGGGCATCCTGGCGGCCAAGGGGCTGAAGGTGGTGGACATGTCCTTTGCCGGCGGCTTCGCCCTCGAAGACCACATCTTCAAGGGCCTCGCGCTGGGCGCGCCGTTTACGAAGCTCATCTGCATGGGCCGCGGCATCATGGTCCCCGGTTTCGTGGGCTCCAATATCCAGGGGGCGCTCAACCCCGACCAGAAGGCGGCGGTCAACGGCCACTGGTCGGAACTGCCCAAGTCCGTAAGAGAGGTCGGGAGCTCCGCCAAGGAGATCTTCGCTTCCTACTTCGACGTGGAGAAGAAGGTGGGAAAGGATGAGATGAAGAAGATTCCTTACGGCGCCATCGCCTTCTACACGCTTGCGGACAAACTCGCCTGCGGTCTTCAGCAGCTCCTGGCCGGCGCCCGGAAGTTCTCGGTCACGAAGATCGCCAGGACCGACCTCATGTCCGGCAACCGGGAGACCGCCAAAGAAACCGGCATCCCCCACGTTGCAGACGTGAACGACGAGAGCGCAAGGAAGATCCTGAACTCGTGAGGTGCTCCATTCGATGAAAGGCCCGCTCCTTCCCCGGGAGGGAGCGGGCCTTTTCAGTTCGAATGGATGGGTTTCGCTCCGCCCCTCCCATCCTCACAAATCCGGATTTCTGCAGCGTCCGGCTTAACGTCCGCTGTCAACGAATCTTCACCCAGAGCAGACGGGCGACGGAAGGCCCTGGATTCTTCCATTGGCTGGGCATCTCCGAGGTAAGATAGATCACGTCCCCGGGTCGAACCGTATACACGGTCTTCTCCATCTTGACCTGAAGCACCCCGCTGAGCAGGTAGCCCATCTCCTCTCCCTTGTGGAGAAAGAAGTGGGCGGGGATTTCTCTCTTGGGCTGGACCTCCAGGAGGAGGGGCTCCGCCTTCTGTTCGAAGTCCAGCGGGGTAAGCGACTTGGCGGAGACCGCTTCCTCCGGGAGTCCATGGAGCTTTACCTCTACCGCCTCCGCCGCCGGGAAAATGACCCGGTTCCTGATTTCCCCCTTTTCCTGAAAGAGGGAGCTCACCTCGACCGTGAGGACCTCCGCTATCTTGATCAGCCCCGGAAGAGACGGGTAGATCATGTTGCTCTCGATCTGCGAGATGGTGCTCGGGGTCACCCCCACGAGTTTCGCCAGATCGGTCTGGGAGATCCCCCTCTTGGTCCGCAGCTCCTTCAGCCGGAGTCCCAGGTCCAGTCGGCCGATGGTCCTCCTGTCATGATCAAAGGTCACGTTCAGATCCTTGGTCCAGTAGCTGTAAGGTTTGTTCAGGGTGTCGAGATCCCGCTTCTCGGCCTTGATGATCATGAGGGAAGTCGTCCCCCTTCGGACAGACAAGTCGACGGCCACCTGCGCGATCTGGTTGATCTGCGCCCGCAACCGCTGTGAGTGCGCGCGCTTCTCCATGATCCAGTACGCAACGGTGCTCAGCTCGTACAAGCGGGGACAGGAATGGGAGTAGAAATTCAGGATCTGCTCCTCCCCGCCCCAGATCTCCTGCATCCCGGTCAGGCTTTCGAAGACGAAGCGGACGTCGCCCTGCAGCGATGAGTGAACCGAATAGAGCTCCTCAATCACCTGCTCCGGTTCCCGGGGCTTTTGAACGGTGATGAACCTGCATGGGGGCGCCTCCTTCCGTTCTTCGTAAAACTTCAGGAAAACGGGAGTCCCGCCCCCCTTCCCGTAGGTAAAGCAGTCCATGATCGTGAGCATGGGGTTGTCGGCCAGTGTGCCGAGCTGGTCCAGCAGGTTCTTCGGGGAACGATCGAAGCTGAGATAGACGATGGGTTTGGACTGGGCCTGAGAAGCGAGGATGAAACTCATGCAGAAGACCATGGCGAGACTGCCCGCGTCGTCGTGCCATACGACGTTGTCGCCGATAAACAATCCGCCCAGGAGCCGGTCCAGCTGGCTCACACCTGAAGTTACGCGAGCTCTTTCGGTCATGGTTGGAGATCCCTGATTCGTATTGCCCTTTTCGGCATGATCAAGCTATCGGAAGGGGTCCCCGAAGTCAAGGAGGACATCGGGCTGGACATGCAGGGATTTCTCCCTTCGTTCGGGCGTGCCGCGCCGACGAGGTCGGCCGTGTCTTGCTCGGCGGCAGGGCTCCGGCAGCGGTTCGGCGCGGTTTGACAAGCCGGCGGCATGTGCCTAAGATAGTTACATGAAAGAGGACAGGCCTACCCATGCCGACACCCCTTCCCTGAAGAACATACCCAGAAGCGATTCCGGCTTCGAGGCCCTCACGCCCTTTCGTACGTACCAGGAGCTGATGGGCCGGAAGGTCCGGGAGATCCTGCTTGTATCCAGCCCTTACGATGCCTTCATCCTGGAAGAGGATGTCAGTCTTGCCTCCAGGATCATCAACGAATATCGGGGCCTCAATCTGAGCCTGCCGCCTCGCGTCACGAGGGTATCCTCCCCCCGGGAGGCGATCAAGATGCTCTCCCTGCGGCCCTTCGACATGGCCATCACCATGCCTCACCTGGAGGAAGCGGATCCCTTCGTCTTTGGTGCGGAGATGAAGAAAATCCGTCCGGACATGCCGATCATCCTCCTCGCACACAGCCTGAGAGGCGTATATCCTCCCGGGGAGGAGGATCGAAGCGGGATCGACCGGGCCTTCCTGTGGTCCGGGAGCTCGGACCTGCTCCTCGCCTTGATCAAGAGTGCGGAAGATCGGATGAACATCGACCATGACACGCAGACAGCCAAGGTCCGCGTCCTGCTCCTCGTGGAGGATTCCCCGACGTACTACTCATTCCTCCTTCCTCTCGTCTACCGCGAGATCGTCCGGCAGACCCAGGCGGTCCTCGAAGGGGGGCTGAACGAGGAACACCGACTGCTCACGATGAGGGCACGCCCAAAGATCCTCCTCGCGGTAAACTTCGAAGAGGCGATGGAGTACTATGAAAAGTACAGGCCGTACCTCTTCGGGATCATCTCCGATGCACGCTTTCCCAGGAACCGACGCATGGAAGAAGAGGGGGGAGTCCTGTTCCTCCGTCACGTCCGGCGTGAAATCCCCGATCTGCCTCTTCTTCTCATGAGCGCAAACCCGGAGAACAGGAAGAAGGCTGAAGCCGTTCCGGCCATCTTCCTGGACAAGAATTCGGCACACCTGCACGCGGAGATCCGGGACTTCTTCCTGCGATACCTGGGATTCGGGGAGTTCGCGTTCCGGATGCCCGACGGAAGAGAAGTGGGGAGGGCATCCACCTTGAGGGAGTTGCAGGATATGGTTGCCGCCATTCCCGACGAGAGCCTCTGGTACCATGCCAAGCGGAACCACTTCTCGAACTGGATCATGGCCCGGTCGGAGATCACCCTGGCGTCCCTCTTCCGGGAAGTCCAGGCATCCTGGTTCTCGAGTGCGGACGAATTGAGGAACTATATCATCTCGAGCATCCGCGCCTCCCGCAAGTGGCGCCAGAGAGGGGTGGTGGCCCAGTTCAATCCCCGGAACTATGACGCCGAGGTGAACGATTTCGTCAGGACCGGCAGGGGTTCCATCGGAGGGAAGGCGCGAAGCCTCGCCTTCATGTCGGGGATGCTGAGGGATGAAGCGGAGATCTGCAAGACCTACCCGGGCACCAGGATCGAGATCCCCAAGACGTTCGTCATCACCACCGACGGCTTCGAATCCTTCATCGCCAAGAATCAGCTGCAGGGCTTTGCGGCGGATGATTCCCCCGACCGTGTCATCGCGGAAGCGTTTCTCCGCTCCGAGATGCCGGATTGGGTCACCGGGGAACTGGCTTCCTATCTGTCCCTCACCCCCTGCCCTCTTTCGGTTCGATCCTCCAGTCTGCTCGAAGATGCACAGTTTCAGCCCTATGCCGGCCTCTATCAGACCTTCATGCTCCCGAACAATCACCCGGATTTTTCTGTGAGGCTCGGGCAGCTGACGGCGGCGGTCAAACTCGTCTATGCCTCCACCTACTTCCAGGGGCCGAAGGCCTTCTCCAGGTCCGTTTCCCTGCAGCCCCAGGAGGAGAAAATGGCGGTGATCGTCCAGCAGCTGACGGGCGAGCGGTACGGGGATTACTTTTATCCGGCGGTTTCGGGAGTGGCCCAATCGCACAACTACTACCCCATTCCACCGATGAAACGGGAGGAGGGGGTCGCCTACATCGCGCTGGGTCTTGGGAAGACCGTCATGGAAGGGGAAAAGGCCCTCCGCTTCTCTCCGAGATACCCGGAGAACCTGCCGCAGTTCTCTTCGGTGGAGGACATCCTGCGCAATGCACAGCGGTTCTTCTACGGTCTGGACATGAGGAACTCCCATGCACCGCAGGGCCTTCCACCCGACCTCGTGAGAAGAGAAGTGGATGAGGCCGCCTCCGAGTTCCCGGTGACCACCCTGGCCAGCACCTATGTCCCGGAGGAGCATCGGATCAGGGATACAGGGCACATGCCGGGTGCAAAGATCCTGACCTTCGCGCCCATCCTGAAGCACGATCGCTTCCCCCTGGCTCCCCTTCTGAGCGACCTTCTCGAGATAGGCCGCACCGGGATGGGTGCGCCCGTGGAGATCGAGTTTTCATTGAATTTAGGCACGGCCGAAGAGCCCAAGAAGGAGTTCTTCTTCCTCCAGATGAGACCCATGGCGGCCAGCAGCGGCCCCCTTGAGACGAAGATCGAGCCCCGTGAAGTCCAGGAAGCGATCTGCTACTCTACCCAGGCGCTCGGAAACGGGAGGAACAACAGAATCGCCGATATCGTATATGTCAGAAGATCCGAATTCAGGCCCGAGGAGACCAGTCGGGTCGCCCGGGAGATCGGGCTCTTGAACCATGGCCTCGTGAAGGAGGACCGCCCGTATCTCCTGGTCGGACCGGGGAGGTGGGGCTCTGCGGATCCCTGGCTCGGTATTCCCGTACAGTGGCCGGATATCTCGGGTGTCGGGGCGATGATCGAAATCCGTGACGAACAGATCAAGGCCGACCCTTCCCAGGGGACACATTTTTTCCAGAATATCGCCTCCCTGGGCATCCCCTACATCACGGTCACCGAGGGGTCGAGAGATTTCTTCCGGTGGGAGTGGGTCGACGCCCTTCCCGCCGTGGAGGAGACAAGGTTCCTCCGCCATGTCAGACTCGAAAGCGGAATGGCGATCAAGATCGACGGCAGGACCTCGGAGGGGATTATACGAATGCGGAATGCGGAAGTCGAAAGACGGGAAGAAGATCTGCCACGAAGGGTCTGAGACACAAAGACACCCTATCCTCCTTGGTCTTCGTGTCTTGGCGGCGGGATCTGGATTCGGCGTGGTGGAATTTAACTGCAACGATGGAGATGAGACATGGATACCCTGGAAGCGATCAGGTCGAGAGACCCGGGAGAGAGGGAATTCCACCAGGCGGTGTACGAGGTCCTGGAGTCGGTGAAGCCGGTTCTCGAGCGCCATCCCGAATACAGGCAGATGGCGATTCTCGAAAGAATCACGGAACCGGAGCGGGTGATCATTTTCCGTGTGCCCTGGGTCGATGACCAGGGGAACAGCCACGTGAACCGGGGATTCCGGGTCCAGATGAACAGCGCCATCGGCCCCTATAAGGGCGGCATACGATTTCACCCCTCGGTCAACCTCAGCATCCTCAAGTTTCTCGCCTTCGAGCAGGTATTCAAAAATGCCCTCACCACGCTCGCGATGGGAGGGGGCAAGGGAGGATCCGATTTCGATCCCAAAGGGAAGTCGGACAACGAGGTGATGCGCTTCTGCCAGAGCTTCATGATGGAGCTCTACAGGCATATCGGCGCGGACACGGACGTGCCTGCAGGCGACATAGGGGTGGGGGCCAGGGAGATCGGTTTCCTCTTCGGCATGTACAGGAAGATCAGCAACCGGTTCTCCGGTGTATTTACCGGCAAAGGCCTGGGGTGGGGGGGAAGCCTGATCCGACCGGAGGCGACCGGCTATGGCTGCGTCTACTTTGCAGCGGAGATGCTGGCTAGCCGCATGGAAACCCTCCAGGGCAAGGTCTGTCTCGTCTCCGGCGCCGGCAACGTCGCCCAGCATACGGTCGAGAAGCTCATCCAGTTCGAGGCCAAGGTCGTCACCCTGTCCGATTCCTCGGGGTACATCTACGACGAGGAAGGGTTCGACCAGGCCAAGCTGGAGTTCGTCAAGAGGATGAAGAACATCCGGAGGGGAAGGATCAGGGAGTATGCCGAAGCGTATCCCCGCGCCGTCTACACCCCCGCAGATCCCGGGTTGGGCCATAATCCCATCTGGGATCACAGGGCCGATTGCGCCTTTCCGAGCGCGACCCAGAACGAGATCAACGGCAAGGATGCGCAGAACCTCATCGCCAGCGGGGTCAGGCTGGTGGCAGAAGGTGCAAACATGCCGTCCACGCCGGAAGCGATCGACCTGTTCCAGTCGAGCGGCATCCAGTATGCGCCCGGCAAGGCCGCGAATGCCGGCGGTGTGGCCGTTTCAGGGCTGGAGATGGCACAAAACAGCATGCGCTTGAGCTGGCCGAGAGAGGAGGTGGACGCCAGGCTCAGAACGATCATGAAGAGCATCCACCAGACCTGTCTCCATGCCGCCGAGGAGTACGGCAGGCCCGGCAACTACATGGTCGGCGCCAACATCGCCGGGTTCGTCCAGGTGGTGAACGCGATGATGGACCAGGGGTTGATCTGATCAGACACGAGCCTCTTCCGAATTCCGCCTTTCCTCTTCCTTTTTTCTTCCAGGCGTCAGAAATCCGGCACAATCCCGTGTCGGCGTACGGAGACCATGTCACCTCCCTCCTTGATCCTTCTCCTCAGGCCGATGAAATGCAAAGGATTTACGCCCTCCCGACCCCTGGCACGGTTCCTGCTTATCAAAACTGCGGCATAATCTAGCAATCCGTGCCCGCTCCCCATCCAAGGGAGAGGATCCGACAAAGAGGACGCGGGATGATGGACTTGTTGAGATATCTGGGACTCGAAGGGGGGGAGGAACGGCCGGAGATCATCGAGGTCCGGTTCGGGCTGATGGACAAGATGCTGGGGGTCATCCTGGGGCTTGGATCTGTCGCGGTCATTCTGGGCTCGACCCATGCCTATCTTCAGGACCGGCCGGTTTCCTCGATCCTTTATCTCTCTCTCTACGGCTTTGTGCTTGCCGCCTCTCTCTTCGCGAAGCGTGTTCACTTCACCGTCAGGTCCCTGCTCCTGGTCTCGGGGATGTTCACGATCTCGGTCGTATCCATCAGCAGGACGGGGCTTGGCGGAGTGAGCCTGCAGATCATGACCGCCGCCTGCGTGCTCAGTGCCGCTTTCTTGGGGAACAGGGCCGGATTGATGATGCTTGGACTGAGTCTGCTCACGGCCGTGGTGGTGGCCGGCGCCATGGTTCTGGGATGGATCCCCATGGCCGCCGCCCCCCTGGACAACCTCTCTCTGCTTTCCTGGGGAACGGCCATTGTTGCATTCGGCATGGTCACCCTGGGTCTGATCATCGTGCCGCACATGTTCATTGCACGGCTGAGAGAGTCCCTGGAGATGGTGGAAAAGCACAGCGGCCGGCTCAAACGCTCCAACGACATCCTGAGAGATCAGATCAGGACCCGGAAGAAGGCCGAAAGGGCTCTTTGCGAGGCCTACGACATCATCAACAAGAGCCAGGCCGTCGCTTTCCTCTGGAGAAACGATGCCGGATGGCCCGTGGAGTTTGTCTCGGAGAACGTCCAGGATCTTTTCGGATACTCAGCGGAGGAATTCATGTCCGGGAAGATCCTCTACAGCACGACCATCTTCGCCGAAGATCTCCCCCGGGTCGTATCGGAAGTGAAGGATCTCTCGGGAGACCGGGAGGTGGAGAGATTCACCCACCAGCCTTACAGGATCGTGACCAGGGAAGGTGCGGTCAAGTGGGTGGAAGACCGGACATACGCCCGAAGAGACCGCAACGGCCGGATCACCCACTACCAGGGGATCGTGCAGGACATCACCGAGCGCAAGAGGGCGGAGGAGGGTCTTCAGGAAAGCAACGCACAGTTCCGACTCATCTTCCAGACGATTCCCGATCCGGTCAACATCGTACGCGTACGCGACGGAATCTGTCTGGACGTGAACGATCAGTTCGTGTCGGAGACCGGCTGGACACGGGAGGAGGTGATCGGGAAGAGGTTCAGTGACCTGAACATGTGGTGCCGCCCCCAGGACCGCGACCGGCTGATCGAATCCATATCCAGATCCGACCGGGCCCACAATCACGAGGCCATGTTCCGGCTGAAGAGCGGGGAGGTCATCACCGCGCTCCTCTCCGCCATATCCCTCAACATCGGGGGAGAACGGGTGATCGTCTCCATCACGCGGGATATCACCGAACGGGACCGCGCCCAGAGGGCGTTGAGGGAGTCCGAGGAGAAGTACCGGTTCATTGTGGACAACGCAAACGAGTGGATGATCCTCACGCAGCGGGGCAAGACCGTATTTGCGAACAAACAGGCGGTCGAACAATCCGGTTACTCCCTCGAAGAGCTGTCCAACTTGAGCATCGCCCAGCTCATTCACCCGGACGATCGAGAAGATGCGATGAGCCTTTATCAATCCAAGATGAAGGGCGGTCCCGGGAGGGCGGACTATGAATTCAGGCTCATCGGCAAGGCCGGAAACATCATCTGGGTGAGGATCAACTCTTTCGTGGTCAAATGGATGGGAGAGCCGGCCCTCCTGACCTTCATGAACGATATCTCCAGGCAGAAGGCGGCGGAGGAGGAGAAGGAAAGGCTGCAGGCCCGCCTTCAGCGGGCGCAGAAGATGGAGGCGATCGGGACCCTTGCGGGCGGCGTGGCCCACGACCTGAACAACATCCTGTCAGGGATCGTGAGCTACCCCGACCTGCTGCTGATGCAGCTTCCGTCGGACAGTCCCCTGAGAAAACCCGTGACCACCATCCGGGAGTCCGGGAAGAGGGCCGCCGCCGTTGTGCAGGATCTGCTCACACTGGCCAGGCGGGGGCTGGCCGTGACCGAACCCGTAGACCTCAACAGGGTGATCGCCGATTTTCTGAAGAGCGCGGAGGTCGAAAGACTTCGAGCCAACCATCCGCAGGTCAGCATCGAGACCAGGCTGGACGACACCCTGCAAAACATCATGGGCTCTCCGGTTCACCTCCAGAAGACCCTCATGAACCTGGTGCTCAACGCGTTCGAGGCCATGCCCGGCGGCGGCACGGTCGGCATAGCCACCGAGAACCGACACCTAGAAAAATCCCTCAACGGCTACGATCATGTGCACGAGGGGGAGTACGTCATGCTCAGGGTCTCGGATACGGGAATCGGGATATCCCCCGAGGAGCGGGAGAGGATCTTCGAGCCCTTCTACACCAAGAAGGCCATGGGGAGGAGCGGAACCGGCCTGGGCATGGCGGTCGTGTGGGGCACGATCAAGGACCACAAGGGTTACATCGACGTGGAAAGCACCCAGGGCAGGGGGACCACCTTCATGCTCTACTTCCCCGCCACACGGGAGGTTGCCAGGAGGGAGCCGGCGGCCACCTTCGATCATTACAGGGGACACGGCGAGACGATCATGATCGTCGACGACATGGAGGATCAGAGGGAAATCGCATCCACACTCCTTTCCAGATTGGGTTACACGGTCACGGCGGTCTCCAGCGGCGAGGAGGCGATCCGCCGGTTGGACGAAGAACCTGCAGACCTTCTCGTCCTGGACATGATCATGGGCTGCGGCATGGACGGACTTGACACCTACAGGGAAATCCTTAAGATATTCCCTTCACAGAAAGCGATCCTCGCGAGCGGATACTCGGAGACGGCGCGCGTGAAAGAAGCCCAGAGGCTGGGCGCGGGTCAGTACATCCGGAAGCCCTACACCCTTGAGAGGATCGGCACGGCTGTTCGGAGCGAATTGGACAGAAGGGAAACCATAGCAGCTTGATAACGCCGCCCCACCTGAGCCGCCCCTCCCGATTCTTCTTCATCGTCAATCCCCATGCCGGCAGGGGATCGGTCGGCCGGCAGTGGCCCCATATCCTCGAAGGAGCCCGGCAGCGCTTCGGTGATGTCGGTTTCAGCATCACGGGGGGACCCGGCGAGGCCGCTCTCTCCACCCGGCGCGCCCTCCTGGACGGCGCGGAGGTCATCGTCTGTGTCGGTGGGGACGGCACGCTGAATGAAGTCGTCACCGGGGTGATGGACGAGAAAATCCCCCTCCGTCCGAGTGCCATGCTCGGGCTCGTGCCGAACGGCACAGGTTGTGATTTCATCAAGACCGTCCGCATCCCCTCGGATCCGGGAGAGGCCTTGGATGTGATCGCCGCCGCGCGCTTCCGGCCCCTCGACCTGGGGAGACTCGCCTACAGGGACCATCTGGGCCGGCCCGCCGTCCGCTATTTCCACAATGTGACGAGTTTCGGTCTGGGAGGCGAGGTCGACGAGCGGGTGAACAGGACGACCAAGGTCTTCGGAGGCTTTGTCTCTTTCTTCTGGGCGACCGTCATGACCGTCCTCCGGTACCGGGGGAAACGGGTCCTCCTGAGCATCGACGGATCCGAGGAGGAGCCTGTCACGGTCCTGAACGTCGTCATCGGAAACGGCCAGTACCATGGAGGCGGGATGTGGGTCGCCCCCGAGGCACGGGTGGACGACGGCCTTTTTCACGTCACCGTCATCGGGGACTTCTCCCTGCCCGAGATCTTTTTCCACTTCCCGAAGCTCTACAACGGGAAGCTGCTTCTCCTCCGGAAGGTCAGGGGAGTGACGGCAAAGAGGGTCGAGGCGCGGTCCCTGGAGCGGGTCCTCCTCGATGTGGACGGAGAGCAGCCGGGATCGCTCCCGGCGACTGCGGAGATAGTGAGGTCGGCGCTGCGCCTGATCGTCCCGTAGGAGAACGGGCAGGGGAGAACGCCTATGAAGAGGCCCCGAAGACTGAAGGAGCTCATTCAGGACAAACCGGTTCATGAGCGGCATGTCAAGATCCGGTCCTATCGCTTGGCTGACGAAAGGCTCGTGGTGGAAGGGGTGCTGAGAGACGACCAGCTCATTCCCGGTTACCGGTGGGATGGGCAGAGCCGCCCTCCGGGGGCGGTGCACCGGATATGTGTCCGCATCCTGGTGGGGGGGTGGCCGCCGGAGATCCTGGATGCCGAGGCGGAGATGCCGAAGATACCGCATGAACTCTGCCCCACGACCCTGGGTTCGGTGCAGAAGATCATAGGGATGAAGATCACGGCCGGGTTCAGCAGCGAAGTCCGCAAACGGCTGGGCGGCATCCGCGGCTGCGCCCACATGACCTACCTCATCACGGCCATGGGGCCGGCGGCCCTCCACGGATACTGGACCATGAAGTCCAGGAATCCGCAACCGATTCCGGAGAGCATGGAGGAGTTCACGGGACTGCCCGCCCTGATCAACTCATGCGCCCTGTGGGCGAAAGACGGCCCCATGATCCGGCACATCAGGGAGACCATCGAAACCAAGACGGGAAAGGTTTGATGACAACCTGGGTCTTCTCCTCTTCCCGTCATCGGATGACCGAGAGGATCCCCTCCTCGATCCTCTTCATCTCGGCCGTCTCGCTGACCTTCTGCCCGCTGGAATCCCTGACGTAGAAGACCCCGGTGGTCCTTTCCTTGTCCCGGTTGAACCGGGCGAAACGGATATCCAGTCCCTGTGAGAAGATCTCCTTCGCAAGATCGTAGAGAAGGCCTGTCCTCCTGGCCCCGATGACCTCGACGATGGTGAAGAAGTCGGATGCATTGTTGTCGATCCACACCCTGTTTTCAAAGCTGGAGAAGCCGAGGGGAGGAGCCGACCCGGACCTGTCCTTCCTGCTGATCAGGAGGTCCAGGGGGAGCTTGCCCCCAATCGCCTCGACGGCGTTACGATAGACCTTGGACCACATCTCCCTTTCCCTCAGGGGGTCCAGAGGATTGGTGACCTCATAGATGTCGAGCGCGAGCCCGTTCTTGAGGGTGAAGATGTTCCCCGAGAGCACGTCCATGTTGTTGAGCGTGAATACCCCCACCATCTTGCTGAACAGGCCTGGCTTGTCGTAAGTGCACAGCAGGACCCTGGTCACCGGGGCGTTGTTGAGCTTCTGGAGGGTCCATGCGAGCCTCCTCTTTCCCAGCGTGAGGGCCAGGAGGAAGTGCTCCACCATGTCGTCCAGCCTGGTGCTCAGGAAGTACCACGTCGAGACCTGCTCCATGAGTTGATGGATTTCCCCGGGAGGAAAGCGGCGGCTCAAGAGCCTCAGGAGGCCGGACTTGTTCTGCTCGATTCGTTTGGTTGCATCGGGCGTGGCGAGAATACCTCTTTCGAGGATATGCCTCACCTTCACATAGAGCTCGATCAGGAGCATGACCTTCCAGTCGCTGCCGGCAATCGGCCCGGTGGCCAGACTGTCCGCAATGGTCAGCAGCAGGAGAAGCCTCAGTTTCTCGGTGCTCCCGATGGTCTGGGCCGCCTGCACAGAGGTCTTCTCATCGTTGAGGTCCCTCTTCTGAGACACATTGACCAGCAAGAGATGATGCAGGACAAGGGATGAAATCACCCTTTCCGCCTCCCCCTTCATCCCCAGCCTTTTCAGGATCCGCGGTATCATGACGGAGCCTCTTTGGGAATGATCGCCCCTGGAACCCTTGCCGATGTCATGGAGAAGGGCGGCGAGGTAGAGCCAGTCCGGGTGCTCCAGTTCACGAAAGACCTCGCCGAGGATCGGCCACCGCTCATCATACACCCCTTGTGAGATCTCATGGATGACTTCCATGGTGCTCAGGGAGTGGAGATCGACCGTTTCAATGTGGTACTGGCTGAACTGAGCCAGGTGTCGGATCTTCCTGAACTCGGGGATAAAGCACTCGACGAGGCCGGCCTCAAGGGCGAGCCGCAGCAGCTGGGGTTTCATGGGTGCCAGGAGGGTCCGCATAAACAGGTTTGCAGCATCCGGACGATTGAACAGCGCTCTGCCGCTCGTGGAGATCAGATGACCTGCTTCCCAGATAAGCTCCGAGCCGAAGAAAAACCCGCCCCGGTTCGCCTGCTCAAACGCCCGCAGCAGGGTCAGAGGATCGCTCGACTTGAGAGACCTTCCCTCTCTCAGGACGACATTGCCCTTGATGACCCGGAACTCGGCCGGAAGATCATTCCGCTCCGGATCGATGGGTCCGGGATCGATCAGATCCAGTGTCCTGGTCTGAAACTCCTCGCTGCCATAGCGGATCCGATTCAGGTGAAGATAGAGGTGTTTCATAAATCGCTCCGGTCCCGTGTAGGATCCGTTGTCCTGATACCCCAGGCTTTCGGAGATCAGGCCCTGGAAGCGCATCAGCAGCCGGTCTTCCCTTCGCCCCCCGGCAAAGTGGTGCAACCGATTGCGGACCTTCAGGAGGAAGTTCTCGGACTGATGCAGTCTCTCCAGAGGAAAATGGGAGAAGACCGGAAACCGTTTGATCTGCCGGAGATCCTCTGACTTGAAGTAGATCCTCGCCATCCATGCCATGAAATGGATGTCCCTGAGGCCTCCCAGCCCCTCCTTGATGTCCGGCTCCGCGAAATACCCCTGATTTCCATATTTCTCGGCCCGCTTTTGCAGATTGACCAGAAAGCGGCTGAGGAGAGAGTCCTTTTCCCGGTCGACCCTGGACCAGAAGGCCTCTGCGAATAGCCGAAAGAAAAGGGGGGAACCGATGAGCAGCCGCATGTTCATGAGGGAGGTCAGATAGCGGAAGTCTTCCATGGCCGTCCGGATGCACTCATGGACGGTCATGACCCCGTGACCCACGTCGAGCCTGGCATCCCAGAGTGAGTAGAGGACGCGGCTGATCCTCTCGCCCATCTCCGGGGAGAGGGTGGATTGGTGGACGAAGACGAAATCCACGTCGGAGCCGAGGCACAGCTCACGCCGACCGTAACTGCCCAGGGCGACCACGGCGACGCCGTCCTCCGGATGCTCCGAGGTCTCTGCGCCGAACCCGGCCTTGAGGAAGAGCGCACGGAGGAACCGGTCCATGAGTAGGGTATACTTCCTGGTCATCAGGAAGCCCGAGATCCTCGTCAGGTCACGCTGGACCAGTTCATTCCGCGCGTGGAGAAACTGCTGGACCGCCTGCTGGAATGATTCGGCTTTCCTGAACACTTCAGCTCTCTATAAACCGGGTCGGGGGGTTGGCCGCGAGGATCACTTTTCGAAGGGGGTTCAGGCGCAAGGGGAGGAAAAATTCGAACTTCGAATTTTCGACCGACCCGGCGCACCCCGGATCGGTCGGACCTGATCCGGGTCCTCCACGAGAGGTCGAAGGTCTGTCCACACTAAATGGCGTCCTCGTCCTGCTCCCCTGTTCGGATCCGGACAGCCTTTTCAACCGGGAGCACGAATATCTTTCCATCCCCGATCTGCCCGGTGAAGGCGTTCTCCTTGATCGCATCGAGCACCCTGGAGAGCATATCGCTCGGGACGACCACCTCGATCTTGATCTTGGGGAGAAAGTCCACGACGTACTCCGCTCCCCGGTAGATCTCTTTGTGCCCTTTCTGCCTCCCGAACCCCTTCACCTCCGTGATGGTCATTCCTCCGATGCCGAGCTGCAGGATCGCCTCTTTCACCTCATCCAGTTTAAACGGCTTGATTATGACTTCGATCTTTTTCATGCGCATCAGGACCCTGTTGAAATGGATTGTCAGAGAAACTCCCGTCTCGCGTCCTGTGGGTGCCGCATGGTCCCAGAACGCGGCCGCATACTACCACGGCACCCCCGTGAGTTCAAAACAAAACAGAGAAGAGAATACGCGTACATGAACCGGGGAATACCTGCCCAACCCCATTCTCTCCGGCCCGAAGCAGCGGGATGCTGAAGCGATGACGCACGGAAAGGAGAGCAGTCGGTTTGGGCACTGGTCTCCCGCGAGCCAAAGTGTTACGTTAGCAAGAGCGCAGGGGATGGAGCTTCAAGATGACCACGCTTCGGATATGGGCGCCTGCGGCCGGAGAGGCCTTCGTCGAGACGGGTGGAGAGCGCCGATCCATGCACGCGATCGGCGACGGCTGGTGGGAGCTCGGCGGCACCCCGCTGGGACACGGGACCGATTACGCCGTCATCCTGGACCGGAAAAAGCCCGTTGCGGACCCCCGTTCCTCCTGGCAGCCCTTCGGGCCGGAAGGGCCGTCTAGGATACTCGACCATGCCCTCTTCTCCTGGACGGACTCCGGGTGGCAGACACGCCCCCTCTCCTCCTCGCTGATTTACGAGATCCATACCGGCACGTTCAGCCCCGAAGGGACGTTCGGCGGTATCGAAGAGCGGCTGGACCACCTCCTGGACCTGGGGGTGACCCACATCGAGCTCATGCCGGTAAACGGGTTTCCGGGTTCGCGGGGATGGGGATATGACGGCGTCAACCTGTATGCTCCCTACGAGCCTTACGGGGGACCCGAAGGGCTGAAACACCTCGTCGATACCTGCCACGGCCGCGGCATGGGGGTGATCCTGGACGTGGTGTACAATCATCTGGGCCCGGCGGGCAACTACCTGGATTGGTTCGGCCCCTATTACAGCGATCGTTATCAGACGCCCTGGGGCCGGGCGATCAACTTCGATGCCGCGGGATCCCACGAGGTTCGAAGGTTCTTCTGCGACAATGCCCTGATGTGGCTCCGCGATTACCACTTCGACGGTCTCCGGCTGGACGCGGTCCATGCCATCTATGATCGGTCCGCAATCCATTTCCTGGAGCAGCTCGCCGGGGAGGTGCACGACCTTGAAAGCCGGATCGGCCGCCACCTCTTCCTGATTGCCGAGAGCGATCTGAACGATCCCCGCGTCGTCCAGAGGCAGGAGGTCGGCGGCTACGGCATCCATGCCCAGTGGAGCGACGATTTCAGGCATTCCCTGCACGCAGTGCTTACCGGCGAAAGAGGCGGCTACCATGCCGATTTCGGCGCCCTGGCCGATCTGGCCAAGGCGCTGAAGAAGGCCTTCGTATATGACGGCCGCATGTCACGCTACAGGAATCGCTGCCACGGCCGGCCTGTACGGATGCTCTCTGGCCACAGCTTTTTGGGATATCTCCAGAACCATGACCAGATCGGGAACCGGGCCAAGGGGGAGCGCTCCAGCCACCTCATGGGAGCCGGGAGGTTGAAGATCGCCGCGGCCCTGGTACTGACCTCTCCTTTCATCCCCATGCTCTTTCAGGGCGAAGAATGGGGCGCATCCACCCCTTTCCAGTATTTCACCGATCATCAGGACAGGGAACTGGGCCGGGCGATCAGCCAGGGAAGGCAGAAGGAGTTTTCCGCCTTTGGATGGAATCCGGAGGAGATCCCCGACCCCCAGGCCGTAGAGACCTTTGAACGCTCAAGGCTCCGGTGGGAGGAAAGGGATGAGGAGCCTCATCGCTCCATCCTGGAGTGGCACCGGGAGCTCATCCGTCTCCGCCGGCGCATTCCCGCCCTGGCCGATGGATGCCTGGAAAAGGTGGAGATCCTCTTCGACGAAAAGGAGAGATGGCTGCTGTTGATGAGAGGGCCGGTCGCCGTGGCATGCAACCTCTCATCTTCCCCCAGGCAGATCCAGCTTCCGGCCTGTTCGTCTCCCGCCGTTCTCCTGGCGTCCGATCCCGGGGTCGGGGTCGAGGAGACAAGGGTCCGCTTGGCTCCGGACAGCGTCGCCGTAGTCGATGCGCCGCGCGCCTTCTTCAAGGCTTGCGCGGAATGACATCGCCCATCGGGTCGATCCTCGTTTGCCCGCGGCCTGCCGTGAGGAATCGGAGGGTATCGAAGCCGGCCGTGGCCGTTCGTGCCTCGACACCTCGGCATGAACGGGTCCGGCCGGGAGCATGTGAAGTTGTTTTTGCGCACATTCCTTTTGATTTTTCTCCTGCAGTTGCGGTAAGAATCTGCCATGCGACGGATAAAGGCCATCGGCTTTGATCTCTTCAATACCCTCGTGACCGTGGATCCCCTGATCCTCAAGTCCGCGGACCTCCGGCTGCTGGAGGCCCTGCGCAAGAACGGTTTCCGGCTGCAGGAGAAGGAATTCCATGAGGCCTATCAGGAAGAGGCCATGCGTTTCGTCACAGAGGCCCGCCTCAGTGAGGTGGAGACCCACAACCGGTTCTGGATCCATGCCGCGCTCACCCGACACGGATATCACCTCGATCCGTTCGATCCCAGGATTGCCGCAGCCGTCGAAGTCTATTTCTCGATCTTCTACGGCTCGACGCACCTGATCCCCGGTACCCGGGAATTGCTCTCGAATCTTGGCTCGAAGTATCGTCTCGGACTTCTGTCGAACTTCACGCACGGCCCTGCGGCCCGGAGGATCATTGAGGAAGTCGGGATCGCCGGCCATTTTGACGTGATCCTGATCTCAGGGGAATTGGGGTACCGAAAGCCGTCGCCATTCGTCTTCCGGGAGCTTGTTGAACAACTCGGAGTGGACGGCGGCAGGACCCTCTATGTAGGCGACGACCCACAGCCGGATATCCACGGTGCCTGGCGGGCCGGGCTTCAACCCGTCTGGAGCACTTATGTGATGGACAATGGGCTGCCCTTTGCACCCGGCGTCCTGGCCAGAGAGGCCGGGGTTCCGGACGGTGAGGTGCCCAGGATCTCCAACTGGAACGATCTTTACCGACTCCTGAATATTCAGATGAAAGGGCCTTCCCATGAAACTCCATGAGTTCCAAGCCAAAGAGATCTTCAAGAAGCACTCCATCCCTGTGCCCGAAGGCCGGGTGGCCGGTTCTGCAGAGGGGGCATACGCGGCTGCCGGCGCCATCAAGGGCCCCCCCTGGGTGGTAAAGGCACAGGTCCACGCCGGCGGGCGGGGCAAAGGCGGAGGCATCAGGGTCGTCCGGACCTTGGAGGAAGTGCGGGAGGCGGCGGCAGCCATTCTGGCGGAACCGCTGGTCACCCGGCAGACAGGGCCGGAAGGAAAGCGGGTCTTGCAGGTCCTCGTCGAAGAGGGGGTGGAGATCGAACGGGAGCTGTACCTGGCCGTCACGATCGACCGCGCGGCGGCCGGACCCGTGGTCATCTTCAGCCAGTCCGGAGGAATGGACATCGAAGAGGTGGCCTCCCGATCGCCCGAACTCGTATGGAAGCGGCTGGTCGATCCTCAGGCGGGGTGGATGCCCTATCTGGGCAGGACACTGGCCTACGGCATCGATCCCCTTCCCGCCCCCGAGACCGTGAGGGGCCTGACGCATGTCATGGAACGGCTGTACGGGCTGTTCATCGCGCTCGACTGTTCCCTGGCGGAAATCAACCCGCTCGTGATCACCCGGCGAGGGGACGTCCTTGCTCTGGATGCGAAGATCAACATCGACGACAACGGGCTGATGCGGCACAAGGATCTGGAGGCCATGGACGATCCGCGCGAAAAAGATCCCCTCGATGCCAAGGCCCAGAAATACAACCTCAATTACATCCGCCTCAACGGCAACATCGGGGCCATGGTCAATGGCGCCGGACTTGCCATGGCCACGATGGATCTCATCAAGATGGCCGGGGCCGAGCCCGCCAATTTCCTGGATGTCGGAGGCGGGGCGAGCCAGGAGATGATCACGCGGGGCTTTGAGATCATCCTGGAGGACGAAAAGGTCAAGGCGATCCTCCTGAACATCTTCGGGGGGATCCTGCGCTGCGACGTCCTCGCAAGGGGCGTGGTGTCGGCGGCGCAAAGGACCTCCATCCGCGTCCCCCTGATCGTCCGGCTGGAAGGCACCAACGTGGAGGAAGGGAGAAGGATCCTCCGCGAATCCGGCCTGAAGTTCCTGGTTGCGGCGGACATGGCAGAGGCCGCTGCCCTGGTGACGGAGCAGGTAGCGGGAAAATAAGGGTCAGTTTCGGGGTTCAGAAGCGGGTCGAACCGATCTCCTGCTGGACGCCCGAACCCTTGAACGCTTCAAAGAGGGGGACTCATGAGCATTCTGGTTGACGAAAAGACGAGGGTGGTCGTCCAGGGAATAACGGGGCGCGAGGGGACCTTTCACACCAGGCAGATGCTCGGCTATGGCACCGTGGTCGCCGCCGGGACGTCCCCCGGAAAGGGAGGGCAGAGGGTCGAGGGTGTACCCGTCTTCAATACGGTTCATGAAGCCGTCCGAAAGGAGGGGGTCAATGCCTCCTGCATCTTTGTCCCTCCCCTCTTCGCTGCCGATGCCATTATGGAGTCCGTCTCGGAAGGTCTGAAGCTGGTCGTCTGCATCACCGAAGGCATTCCCGCCATCGACATGATCAAGGTGGCCGCCCTCCTGAAAGGCAGGAATACCGTGCTGATCGGCCCCAACTGTCCCGGAATCATCTCTCCGGGAAAGACCAAGGTGGGGATCATGCCGGGCTATATCCATCAGCCCGGCGCCATGGGCGTCGTATCGAGGAGCGGTACGCTCACCTATGAGGTGGTGAATCAGCTCACACGGGTCGGGCTGGGGCAGTCGACCTGCATTGGAATCGGGGGCGATGCCATTGTAGGGACCAGCTTCGTCGATCACCTCAGGAGATTCCAGGAAGACCCCGAGACCCGTGGGGTCGTCCTCATCGGGGAGATCGGGGGCTCGGCGGAGGAGGAAGCGGCCGAATACGTGCGCAGCTCCTTCACCAAACCGGTCTTTGCGTTTGTAGCGGGTCTGACGGCGCCGCCCGACAAGAGGATGGGTCATGCAGGGGCCATCATCGCCGGGGGCAAGGGGAGGGCCGATGACAAGATCAAGGCCATGGAGTCGTCCGGCATCACGGTCGTCCGCAACATCGCGAAGCTCGGAGAAACGGTTGAGGAGGTCATGGGACCCGGAAACACTTAAATGGCGCACCCCCAGGCCCTCCTTGACTTGGGCCTTTGCCGATGCTAACATCTTTTGGGTCAAGGGCCTGAGGCATGGGGCAAACGTTCCACATCCTTCGAGATCTGTTCGAATGAAAAAGATCGTCAGCCTGGAAGAACGGATCGAGAACAAGAAGCACAAGGAAAAGCTGGAGCTTTACCGAGGCAGGATAGAGACTGTTCAGAAGATCCTCCAGTGCTCCTCCTGCAACTTGAAGTGCGCGATGTGCGGGATGCAGATCCAGGAACAGGAGTCCGGCTGCTGTCACCCCGGCGGGCACACGGGTTTGCGACTCTGCAGCTGCTGCAGAGAGGAGTTCGAAGAGTTTCTCGCCATCCAGAAGGGCCAAAAGGAGCCCGATCTCTTCTGGCACAACAAGGAATGGAGGGAGATGTGGTCCGCGTGGCTGGATTACCGCAGGGCCATGGCGGGTTTCCTGCGTTCCGCGGAATTCAGGCTGCTGCTGGAAGAGTTGAATGAAAAGCCTTGAGAGGAGGCAAACATGTTCGGTATAGGCATGCCGGAGCTCATTGTCGTTCTGATCATCATCCTGATCATCTTCGGGGCGGGGAAGCTGCCGGAGATAGGCAGTGGGATCGGAAAAGGAATCAAGAATTTCAAGAGCGCGACCAAGGATAAACAGGAAGAAATCGCAGCCTCCGAAGAGGAGAGTCGGAAGGAGAAAGGGGAAGCTTAGGCCTTCACCGGTCCTGCCCGTTGGTGCCGTTTTCACCGCCCTGCCAGCCGTTCAGATCAATGACCCGCCATCGTTGAACAAGGAAGCTACTGAGCGTTGAAGATCGAGGGTATTCGGATCCCTCGCCCGGCGCACCCTAGAAGGGGATGTCGTCTTCGGGGATGGAAATCGGCTCCTCAGTGGGGAATTTTTCGTCCGCGGATGAGGCGGAACCCGCCTTTCCTGCGGGACCGAGCATCTGCATGGTGTAGGCAACGATCTCCGTGGTGTATCGCTTATTGCCCTCTTTATCGTCCCAGGACCTGGTCTGGAGCTTTCCTTCGATGTATACTTGGCTCCCCTTTTTGAGGTACTCACCGCAGATCTCGCCCAGCCGGCCCCATGCAACGATCCTGTGCCACTCGGTTCGCGCCTCCTTCTCCCCATCCTTGCCGGTCCACTGTTCGGTGGTGGCGATCCTGAAGCTGGCAACCGCTCTGCCGCTTGGCGTGTACCTGAGCTCAGGGGCTCCACCCAGATTGCCGATGAGAATGACCTTGTTGATGCTTGCCATGTTTTTGCTCCTTTGGACGGGTGTGCAGGTCTTTCCGGGTAGACGGGGGTGAACAGTAGCACAATCTTTCTGGACAGATCAAGCGTCCATTTCGCGCCCCGGGCCGCAGTGATTCTTTGAACAAAGGGCTCCCCCGCCGATCGATCAGAGCCGGAGGGTTCAGCCACAACTGGGGAGGCAGCTGCATTTCCTTGTTGACGGATCAGAATATAAGATATAAGGTGCTGTTCTTACAAAGCAAACCAAATTCTCACCCGGGAAATGGATCGGCTATCGAGATACCGCTTCCGCCAACCGGTAAGGGTACAGAATGCTTAAGGTGATTCCCCTGGGGGGGTTGGGCGAGATCGGTCTCAACATGATGATGCTGGAGTACGAAGGCCGCGCTCTTGTCGTGGATGCCGGGCTCATGTTCCCGGAGGAGTACATGCCCGGCGTGGACGTCGTCATCCCCGACTTCCAGTGTCTGAGGGACAACAAGGACAAGCTGCAGTGCATCGTCCTCACTCACGGCCATGAAGATCACATCGGGGCCGTCCCCTTCCTGCTGAGGGAGTTCAATCTGCCCGTTTTCGGGACGAGTTTCACGATAGAGCTCCTGAAGGAAAAACTGAAAGAGCACAATCTGCTCCAGAATGCCTCCCTTCACAAGGTCTCGCCCGGCGAGATCCAGGAATTCGGCCCTTTCAGGATCGAGTTCATTGCGGTCAATCACAGCATCGTGGGGGGGGTGGGCCTGGCCATTGAGACCCCCGAGGGGACCCTCGTACATTCAGGCGATTTCAAGATCGACCAGACCCCTGTGGACGGCCAGGTGACCGACCTTGTACGCTTCGCCCATTACGGCAACCGGGGTGTGCTCGCACTCTTCTCCGACTCGACCAACGTGGAGAAGGACGGCTTCACGCTGAGCGAGATGGAAGTGAAGCGGACCCTCGAGGTCCTGTTCCGGCTTTCCAAGGGCCGGCTGATCGTGGCGGTCTTCGCCTCCAACATTACCCGAATCCAGCAGATCATCGATCTCGCCGCCTCTTTCCGCCGGAAGGTGCTCTTCAGCGGGAAGAGCATGAAGACGAACGTCCGGATCGCCAAAGAGGAGGGGCTGATCCGGATCCCCCCAGACATGGAGATTACCGAGGGGCTGATGGATCGTTACCAGGATCATGAAATGGTCATGATCACGACCGGGAGCCAGGGTGAGCCCATGTCCGCGCTTACCAGGATGGCACAGGACAAGCACAAGGGGATCAAGATCAGAAAAGGGGACACGGTCATCCTCTCGTCCCGCTTCATCCCGGGCAACGAACGGGCGATCAGCGCCATCATCAACAACCTCTACCGCATGGGCGCCGAGGTCGTTTACGAGAAGGTGTCGGACATCCATTCTTCGGGGCACGGGTATCGTGACGAGTTGAAGCTGATGCTGAACCTGGTCCGACCCGCCTACTTCATCCCCATTCACGGCGAGTACCGGCACCTGGTCCGACATTGCCAGCTTGCCGCCGACACGGGAATTCAGCCGGACAGGACAGCGGTCGTCGAAAACGGCATGACGGTCTGCTTCAACAGCGGGGGAATGACCCTGGGGGAACGCGTCCATACCGGCAGGGTGCTGGTGGACGGCAAGGGAGTCGGCGACGTGGGCGAGGTGGTCCTGAGGGACCGGATGAGGCTTTCCGGCGAAGGCATGGTCATCGTGCTCCTAGCCGTAAACGAGCAGACCGGTGAGATCCTCTACGGACCGGACCTCATCTCCCGGGGATTCGTCTTCCAGGACCAGCAGGGACTCTACATCCTGGAGGATGCCAAGTGCATCGTGCTCGAAGTCCTGGATGAGCTCGAGAGGCCGGCGCGCATCGACCTGGGGGTGGTGGGGCCGGAGATCAAGAAGAGGCTGAAGCACTTTTTCTATCAGATCATCGAGAGGAGGCCTCTTGTGCTTCCCATCATCCTGCCGTTGTAGTAGAGGACGGAACATCGCCGCCAAGACACGAAGGCGATGACCATGATCTTTCTTGGTCGCTTCGTGGCGGAATTCTGAACTGCGCTTGGTACAATCATGGGAACGGTCGTGAACAAGAAAGCGAAAGGTTCGAACGGGAAAGAGGCTGCACCCAAGCCCGTTCACAGGGAGATCACGGGAATCGTCTTCCTGCTGATCGCGATCTTCCTCACCGTCAGCCTCTTGTCCTTCCATCCGAATGACCCCGTCTTCGGCCTGAAGGCCGGCTTTTCCGGGAAGGCCCGGAACCTCTTCGGGGCTGTGGGCGGCCACTTTTCCGGGTGGATCTTCTTTGCGCTGGGGTTCTCTTCCCTGTGGCTGGTTGTGATCTTCTCCATCTTCTCTTATCTCTCCTTCCGTGGCGCCCCGCTCCTTCCGACCGCCGGGAACATCCTTGCCGTGCTGCTCCTGATTGTCTCCTTCTCCGCTTTGATGAGCCTCCGGTTCCCCGGGCAGCTGCCTTTCAGGGGAGGCATGGTCCTGAGCGGAGGGGTGGTCGGACACTACCTCTCCATGGCGATTGCCCTCAATCTGAACACCTTCGGTGCTTCGGTCCTCCTTTTCGGCATTTTTGTCATCTCGCTGATGATCTGCACGCAGTTTTCCTTCGGCCGGATCCTTCTCGGAACCGCCTCCGTCGGCACCGCCTTTTTCACGGCAGGCAAGGAACTCCTCCTGAAGAGGAAGGAGCGGGCGCGAAAGAAGAAGGTGAGGGAGGACTATTTTGAAAAGGAGAAGGCAAGGCCCAGGAAGAAGGTGACCATCGTCGAGCCACCGCCTCCTCCCCCCAAGAAGGTGGAGCAGGAGTCTTTTCCGTTCATGCATGCGACAGGGAAATTCAACCTCCCCTCCCTCGATCTCCTCACCCCCCCGCAGAAGAACTCTGAAGAAGTGGCGATACAAAGGGAGAGTCTGGAGGCGAACGCCAGGCGCGTGGAGAGGAAGATGGCCGATTTCGGGGTGGAGGGCGAGGTGGTGGAGATCCTTCCGGGTCCGGTCGTCACCATGTATGAATTCAAGCCCGCGCCCGGGATCAAGATCAGCAAGGTGGCCGGGCTCTCGGACGATCTTGCCCTTGCCCTGAGGGCGCCCAGCGTGAGGATCGTGGCCCCGATTCCCGGCAAGGCGGCCATCGGGCTCGAGATCCCAAACAATAAGCGTGAAGTGGTGCATCTGCACGAGATCCTCTCCTCTCCTGCATTTGCGAATTCCCCTCACCGGCTGACGATCGCCCTGGGCAAGGATATCACCGGGCTGCCCTTCGTGACCGACCTCAGCAAGATGCCCCACCTGCTGGTGGCGGGCGCCACGGGAACCGGCAAGAGCGTCTCCCTGAACGCGATGATCAACAGCATCCTCTTCAAGTGCTCCCCGGAGGCGGTCCAGTTTCTGATGATCGATCCGAAGAGGATCGAGCTCTCGATCTACAAGGATATCCCGCACCTTCTCCACCCCGTGGTCACCCAGCCCAAGGGGGCCACCAGGGCGCTTCGGTGGGCCGTGGGCGAGATGGAGAGGCGCTACATAGCCCTTTCCGACAAGGGCGTCAGGAACATCGAGGCCTATAACCGGAAGGTGACCAAGGAAAAAAAGGGAGAGCCGACCCTCCCTTACGTCATCCTGGTCATCGACGAACTGGCCGACCTCATGATGACCTCGTCCAGGGAGGTGGAAGAGGCGATCACACGGCTCGCGCAGATGGCCCGCGCAGCCGGTATTCACCTGATCATCGCCACCCAGAGGCCTTCGGTCGACGTACTCACGGGCATCATCAAGGCCAACTTCCCCGCGAGGATCTCCTTCCAGGTCTCCTCCAGGGTGGATTCGAGGACCATCCTGGATTCGATCGGTGCGGAAAACCTGCTCGGGGAAGGGGATATGCTCTTTCTGCCGCCCGGCGTGGCGCGGGTCACCAGGGTCCACGGCGCCTACATCTCGGAGGAGGAGGTGAGGAGGGTCACCGATTTTCTCCGGGACCAGATGAAACCGAACTACGATCCGGCTATGATGGAAGACGTGGCCCGGGAAGAGGACGCCGGGGAAGAGGACGACATCGAGCTGGACGAGAAGTATGAAAAGGCCGTGGACATGGTCATCCAGACGGGCCAGGCCTCCATCTCCATGATCCAGCGCAAGCTCAGGGTCGGCTACAACAGGGCGGCCCGGATGATCGAGGCGATGGAAAAGGCGGGTGTCGTGGGCCCGTCGGACGGGATCAGGCCGAGGGAGGTCTACGGCAGGAGACAGGAATGATCATTGGTCATTTGTCCTTGGTCACTTGCCGCGTGGCCGCTTGCCTCGGCAAATCGATCCAGCAGGAGAATTCTTTTGGTTATCTCTAGCGTTGCACAAATTCGGGTGGCAGGAATTCACTGGCAGTGAGATCGAGAGGGGCAATGCTCGGTATTCATGACTGACAATTCCTCCACAATTCATGTAGCCTCCCCATTTGCGAAGAGGACATTGCCCTTGTTTTATGCAACTGTGAGGTTATCTCTTCTGTAGGAGCAAGCTCCTGCTTGCGATTCCTCCTGGAGCAAGCTCTCCATTCGGAGTAGACTTTAGCAGGAACGGTTTACGACTGAATGATCGAAAGCCGTATCGAGGTTTTTATATCATGCGTATAGTGAAAATCACGGGCGTTCTTTTGGTGTGTGCTCTCCTTTATCCCGCCCTGCCCGCGAGGGCCGATGAGTCGCTTCATTCGATCCTGCAGGGCATCAGAAAACATTACGGGAGTCAGCCGGGTCTGGCCATCCCCTATGAGCGCGGGATCACCTCCAAGACCATGCAGATGATGGGCGACCAGCAAAAAACGGATCTTGCCACGGGAAGACTGTACTTCAAGTCGCCGAACATGCTGCGGATCGAACAGGAAACCCCCAGCCAGGAACTGGTGGTCACGAACGGGCAGACCCTCTGGTGGTATGTGCCGAAGAAGGAAACCGTATACCGATTCCGGTCGGGGAATCTAGGTCGGGAGTTGAAGCTCCTGGGCGACATCTTTCAGGGGCTGCGGGGCATGGAGGAAAGCTTCATGGCCGTCCTCTCGGATCAGGGGGAAGGCAGGTACCGGATCGAGCTGACGCCCAAAGAGCCGTGGCCGGAGGTGAGCCATATCGTGGTCACGGTGCTTCAGCAGGACTACCGCATTGCCGTGATCGAGATCCACAACATGATAGGAGGCATCACCCGGTTCACGCTGGGACCGCCGACCGCCAAGAAGTCGTTCGAGATGAACTTCTTCGAGTTCGCGATCCCGGAAGGGGCCAAGATCATCGAGAGCGAATAGGATGCGAATGTCCAGTCTCCAAGGAAGAGATCTTATCGTTCCCACGCTCCCGCGTGGGAACGCCGGCCCTGGACGCTCCGTCATTGTCCCATTACCTTTGAAAGCGTCCTCCCCACGCGTTTCAGGCTCTGCAGGCTGTCCGCCGGGAGCAGGTGATCCACATAGGGGAGGATCATTTCCATGGCCTTTGAAAGGAAGCCGTACTGCGGATCCCCGGTCATAGGGTTCAACCAGACCACCGAATGGACCGAACTGGAGAGCGTTTCCATTTCTTTCTTCAGCAGGTTCTTTGCCCCGAGATCCCATCCGTCGCTCAAGATCACGGCCACGGTGCGCCTTGTGAGGCACCGTTTTCCATGATCTTCATTGAGCTGGCGCAGGGAATAGCCGATCCTCGTGCCTCCGGACCATTCCGGTACCTTCTTTTCGATCTCCCGCAGCACCCTCTCGAGGCTGGATCGCCGGATGACGAGGCTGATGCGGCTGAGGGATGTGGAAAAGACGAAGACCTCGGCCTTCGACCCGATCCCCCTCAGGCCCAGGATGAACGGCATGATGAATCGGGCGTAGCGATCCATGGAGCCGCTCACGTCCGCAACCACGACCAGTCTCTTGAGCCTCTTCCTCTTCCTCTTGAAGAGCAGCGTGAGGGGAATCCCCTCGGACTTGATCCCCTTCTTCATCACCCTTCGGAAGTCGATCTGGCCGGCCTTCCTGCACTTCCTGAACCGGCGTGAAATGGATACCCGGAAGGGAGACATCAGGCTCCTGAGAAGGAGCTGGGCGACGGGGATGTCGCCCGTCTGAAAACGGGTCAGATCCTTCTTCTCCAGCGATGAGACCGGGCTGTAGGCGACGCCTTCCAGGAATTCCCGCTCCTGCACCTCTTCCACCTGGGCGCGCTTATGGCCTTCCACCCCCGGTAGCGGGGCCTCTTCAAGAAGGTCTCTACAGGGGTTTTCTCCCCTCTTTTGTTCGCTCTTTACTTTGTCTTCCTCTCCCCTCTCGCATCTCCAGAACGCGTCGAATAGTCCCGGAAACAGCCGCCACTCCATGTCCGTGCTCGCGAGATTCATCCTGAGGACGAAAAAGAAGTCCTCCTTCACGGAGAGGTCCACATGCTCGAGCCCCCTCAGGCAGTCGACCACGCTGGAGGAGAAGGCCTTGTATCCCCTGCTCCTGAGGAATCTGGAGAACTGGACGACACGCGCGGTAAGACCGTCCCGGGTCGGGTACGTCGCGTCTACTGGAGCGATAGACTGGAATGACATGGTCTGGAATGCCCTTTACGGAACTTACTCACCGGATGCACGAGGGCCCTGCAGGAGCGGCTTCGGTTGCGATGCCCACGCCCATGGGATCACCCGATCGCACCAATCGCAAGCAGGAGCTTGCTCCTCCACCGGCAAAATCCCGTAGATGCGGGGCCACGGGTGCGATCACTTCTCGTCCATCAGTATCCACAAAAAAGGGGTGAAGTCACCCCCAAAAATACGAGGCCATCACGGCCCCGCAGCACGATTGCAGATGGTCTGGTTTCGGATCTTATCTGATCATGTCGTCGATGATCTCTTCCATGGCGAGATAGAAGGCGATGACCATCGCCACGATGGCCAGGAAAAGAAAGATATCCCCGAGCATACGTTCAACCTCCGCACTGGTTTTTCAGGTCCTTCGACGGCGGAGGACCGGTGGGGGGGCCAAACCTACTTCGCATTCAGCTTCCTCGCATGCGCGACCAAGGATTCGAGCAGATTCCTGATCCGTTTCCTCGTCTCCTCGTCCTGGAGCCGGCCTTTCTCATCGACCTTGTCCTGGGCATAGGGCACCATCACTTCAGGCCTGTTCATAGGGTGCATATTCAGGAACACCATGCTCTGCCGCAGGTGGTACTGGGCCCTGGCCGTGCCGAGCATGCCGATCGACGCGCCCATGATCCCGGCCGGTTTGTCTTCCCAGGCATTGTCCCCATAGGGCCGGGACGCCCAGTCGATGGCGTTCTTCAGCACCCCTGGCATGGAATAGTTGTATTCCGGGGTGGCGATGAGAATGGCGTCGGCGGCCCGGATCTTCTCCTTGAAGCTCGTGACCTTTTCGGGAGGTTGCCGCTCCAGGTCCTCGCTGAAGGGCGGGATGCCCTCGAGGTCGAAGATCTCGAGCTGTGCATCCTCAGGGACCATTTCCAGTGCAGCCCTCAAGATGGCCTTGTTGTAGGAGCCCTTCCTCAGGCTCCCGGCAAAGCCAAGGATGGAGATTTTTTCCGCCATTGGTCCGGACCTCCTTGAGATCACTTGAGCCCTCTCGTTGAGGTTCTCGCGCGTTCCCAGGAATGATGGACAGGAATCGCTGCGGATCAAATCAAATGAAGAGTGTATTTTTGGGCGGAGAGCACGTAATTTACCCCTCTGGAGGACGCATGGCACCTCACGTCGGCGGCGAACATGGAAGACCTATGGTCCTTTGGACTTCTCTCCGGGGATCCTTACGGTCTCGAACCAGTAGGAGAATACCTGGTTCAGCTTTTCCACAAGGGCACTGAAACCCGAGGGCTTTACAACATAGGAGTTGGCGCACTGCGCATACGCCTTCCCGACTTCTTCTTCCGACCCAGCGGTGGTAAAGACGACCACCGGGATCTTTCTCAGGCGGGGGCTCTCGGAAAGAACCGAAAGCACCTTGCGGCCGTTCATCGGCATGTTCAGATCAAGGATGATGAGGTCGGGGATCGGATTTCCTTCATTCTCAAGGTAGTCCAGCGTCTCGGGACCGGTTGTCACAAAATGGTAGGCGAGCTTGAACTTGAAGTCGGAGTTCCGAATGCCCTGATCGAGCAGAAACCGATCGTCGGGATCATCCTCCGCGACCAACAGGAAGTTTTTTTTCACATCCGACATACGTCCTCTCCAGAACACCCGAACCATAAGCACGCCTCGGAGCAAAAGCAAATCCGGTACCTGGCGCCTCGCCTGCGCCGGAGGAGCAACGACGGGGCGGCTAAAAAGAGAGGGGAAAGGTTTACGTGGTCTCTCGAATGCTTAAAGAATAGGCTAGTGGTGGAGGGTGCGAGTGAAAGGAAAAACGTGGGACTCACGGAAGGTCGTTGTTGTAGGGGCCGGAGAGGTCGGGGCAACGTTTGCCTACGCACTGGCCCAGGCCGGGATTGCGGATGATATTGCCCTCATGGATCTGCGCCGCGAACAGGCCGAGGGGCAGGTGCTCGACCTTGCGCACGGCCTGCCGTTCATGCCGGCGGTCCACATCCATGTGGCGGAGGTATCAGACTACGCGGATGCCGATGTGATCGTCATCACGGCCGGGGCCAAGCAGAAGCCCAAGGAATCCAGGCTGAGCCTTGTCCAGCGAAACGCCGTCATCATCCAGGCCGTCATGGCCGATATCGTCCGGGAGGGATCAGAGGCGGTAGTCGTGGTCGTGACCAACCCCGTCGATATCCTCACCTATGTAGCCCTGAAGCAGGCCGCCTGGCCCAAAGGCACCGTGATCGGCTCCGGGACCGTGCTCGATACCGCCCGTTTTCGTTATCTTCTCGGCCGCCACTGTAAGATCGACCCCCGGAACATCCATGGCTATATCCTCGGGGAGCACGGGGACCACCAGTTCGCCGCATGGTCCCTCACGCATCTGGCCGGCGTTCCGATCGACCGGTACTGCGCTCTGTGCAGGCAGTGCGGCAACTGGGCGGAGACGCGCGAGCGCATCGAGCGCGAGGTCCGGGAATCGGCCTACCACATCATCAACTACAAAGGGGCTACGTACTACGCGGTCGGACTTGCCCTGGTGCGCATCGTCGGCGCCATCCTGCGCAATGAGAAGAGCGTCCTGACCGTCTCGACCCTGCTGGAAGGCGAGTACGGCGTCGAGGATGTCTGCCTCAGCGTTCCCGGCCGGATCGGCAGCAGGGGCGTGGAGCGGACCCTCGCGGGCGATCTGCATGAAGAAGAGTTGGGGAAGCTCCGGCAGGCGGCGGACATGTTGAAGGATACGGCGGCGCGGCTTGGCTCTTCCTCCTGATCGTGCGACGGGCTCCTCTCCGGGCGTTTGCCTCTCGGGGTATCCTTTTTTTGCCTTCTCAACAAGGACTTGACTCTTTTCGGATTTATATTGGATCAGTCCTGTCCTTATCAGGGCAAGGATCTCCCAGATAGCGTATGAGAACAGCTCGACCCCCAAATATCGGATGGGCAAAGGACCCCTTGCTTCTTACCGTCCTTGGCACGGCGACCCTGATCTCCCTTCTCATCGTAACCATGTTCTTCTACAGGGGCTCAGGTCCGATCACGGTGGAACTCCCCTGGTTCGTACCCCTGGTCAATACCTTCCTCCTGGTAGCCGCCCTCAGCGTAGCCTTCCTCGCCTTTTCCCGCTTCCACGTCGTGCAATGCCCCACGTCCTATTGGCTGGGAGTCGCGTCTGTCGTGCTCGTGGTTGGACTTGTGTTCTACGACCTCACCTGGCCCGGCCTTACACCAGGCGGCCGGCCGATCCTGGGGCATCTGCCCAGTACCTCGGCATGGATGGCCATCATAGCCCAGACCTTGCTGTCCGTCTTCCTGCTGGCTGCCGCCGTGGCCCGCCGGCCTCATGCGCGGTTGAATGTCGGGCGGCTGCTCCTGTCGCTGGCCGGGTGGGTGCTTCTTGCGGGGACCATCCACCTGCTGTTCCTTTTTTTCGCCCCAGACCTTCCCCCTCTGGTAAGACCGGATGGCGGTTTCACGACGGCCTTCATGGGATTTCATTGGTTTGCTCTCGCACTGTTCGCCGCAGGCATTCTCCTGTCCACCGCCCGATACGTCTCCTCGGCCAACCCCGTCCTTGCCTACGTTGCCCTGGCCCAGGCGGTATGCGCCGGCGCGATCCTGATGCTCATCATCGGCGCCCAGCGATATGACCTCTGGTGGTATCTCGCCCGGATACTGACCGCGAGCAGTTACATGATCATCATGTTCGGCCTCCTCGCCGAGTATGTGGCGCTTTTTCGCCGTGAACAGGAGAAGGGCCGGGACCTGGATAGGATCTCTCTGGATCTGCGTGAAAGCCGGGATCGCCTCATATTGGCCCAGCAGGCCGGGCACGTGGGGGTCTTTGACTGGGATCTGATCAGGGGCAGACTCTACTGGACCGTACAGCTGGAGGAGCTCTTCGGCCTCCCTCCCGGCGGGTTCGAAGGCAACTATGAGGGATGGGCGAAACGGATTCACCCGGGAGACCGTAGTGAGGTCGAGGCCCTTTTCCGTCGATGGATGAGGGAAAAGCGGTCCTGGGTGGAGTTCGAACACCGTATGATCCGTGAAGACACGGCCGAGGTTCGATGGGTGGCGGTGAAGGCTCGAATCAGCTACCTCCCGGACGCCACCCCCGCCCGCATGATCGGCACCAAACTGGACATTACCGAGCGGAAGCGGGCCGAGGAGGCCCTGAAACGGAAGGAAGCCATGTTGTCCCAGGCAGGGGAGATGGCCAGCTTCGGGGCATGGGAGGTCGAATTCACGGACCATGAGAACATCAACAACAATCCTTTGCGCTGGTCTGATGAGGTGTATCGGATCTTCGGGTATTCGCCGGGCTCGGTCGAGGTGACCAACGAGCTGTTCTGGGGCCACGTGCACCCGGATGACCGCAGGCAGGTCGAGATGGCGGTTGCAGAGGCCCTGGAGAGTAAGCGGCCCTATCGCATCGAGCATCGGATCGTCCGTCCGGACGGTACGACGAGAAACGTGATGGAACACGCGGAGATCCGGTTTGACTATGGGGGCCGGCCTCTTGAGATGGTCGGAGCGGTACAGGACATCACCGAACGAAAAAGGATGGAGGAGGAGCTGCAGAAGGCCCATGATGAACTGGAGCTTCGGGTGCGAGAGCGGACCGAAGAGCTGGTCCGGCTGAACAAGATACTCCTGGAGCAGAAGGAAGTGCTGCAGGAGTTTGCCTTCGTCGCTTCTCACGATCTGGCCGAGCCGCTGCGGAAGATCCAGGCCTTCGGATCCCTCCTGAAGGCAAAGAGCGCTGATCGCCTGAACGATCAGGAGAGGGATTATGTGTCGCGAATGACAGGGGCTGCAGCCCGTATGCAGGAACTGCTGGATGCACTCCTCCGGTACTCGCGCATAGGAACCCGAGGGGAGGACTTCAGACCCATAAGCCTGAACCAGGTGGTGGAGGATGCGGCCAGCGATCTGGAGATCGCCCTCCGGGAGCTCGGCGCCCAGATGGAGATCGGGCCGCTGCCGACGGTGACGGGCGACCCGAACCAGCTGCGGCAGTTGTTTCAGAACCTCATCGCCAATGCCGTCAAGTACCACAAGCCGGAGGTCCGGCCTGTGATCAAGATCTACGGAGAGGAGAACAAAACCGGGCGCGTCTTCGTGGAGGACAACGGCATCGGGTTCGATGAGAAACACCTCGACAAGATCTTTCAGCCCTTCCAGCGCCTCCACGGCAGGAACGAGTACGGGGGCATAGGGATGGGTCTCGCCATCTGCCGAAAGATCGTGGAGCGCCACGGAGGAACGATCACCGCCACGAGCACGCCCGGAAAGGGCTCCACCTTTATCGTGACGCTGCCCCTCCAAGCCCGTGACGCCCGGGTCATCGAGATGCAGCCGTCCCCTGATCATCCCCGGGAGAAACCAGAGAAGAAATGAAAGAGGGATTTTGCAGCTCCTCCTCGAACTGCTTTATATCGTCCTGGTACTTCAGGATGCAGCCGATGGTCTCCCGCACCACATCGTCGGCCAGTCGATTTCTTTCGAGCGCCATGAGGGCCCTGGCCCAATCGAGGGTCTCCGAGACTCCGGGTCTCTTCATGAAGTCGAGTCTGCGTATCCCCTGCATGAACCGGGCGACCTGGGCCGCCAGATTCTTCTGGATCCCGGGGACCTTCGTCAGGATGATGTCGTACTCCTTTTCAAAGGCGGGATAATCGATCCAGTGGTAGAGGCAGCGCCTCTTGAGCGCGTCATGCACATCCCTGGTGCGATTCGAGGTGACCACGACCATCGGTCTTTTCACGGCCCTCATCGTGCCGATCTCCGGGATGGTGATCTGAAAATCGGCCAGGATCTCCAGCAGAAAGGCCTCGAACTCCTCGTCCGAGCGATCGATCTCGTCGATGAGCAGGACCGGCGCCCTGCTGTCCGCCCCCTGGATGGCCTGAAGCAGCGGCCGCTCGATCAGGAAGTCCGGACTGTAGATGATCTTTTCGATCTCCTCCTTTCCCTTCGCTGAACGCTCTTCCAGCCGAATGTGGAGAAGCTGCTTCGGGTAGTTCCACTCGTAGAGTGCGGTGGAGACATCCAGCCCCTCGTAACACTGCAGCCGGATCAGCTCCGTGTCGAAGAGTCTGGCCATCACGACCCCCACCTCCGTTTTTCCCACCCCCGGCTCCCCTTCCAGGAACACGGGCTTCTGGAGGCGCGAGGCCAGAAAAAGGACGGTGGCCAGGGCGCGGTCGGCAATATAGCCTGTTTCGGCCAGTCTGCGGGAGACGTGGTCGATGGAGTCAAAACCTGTGTCGTTCATGGTTATCGTTCCTTGGCGGCTCAGAATCGAAAGAGATTACCTTAGCTGAGTCTTGGTTTTCAAGAAATTGATCATCCCCGAAGAATCTCTTCAGAGTGTCGCCGGAAGACAGCGCACGGTTGGCCCTTCAGGGTCGAAGACGCCGGCACAGGTGGACACCCCTCGGTCACCGAGGACGTTTGGCGGGGATTCGTCGTGCGGCCTGCTGGCCTCCTCCTTTCTGGAACTTCTTTTGCCGGAGCTTTGCCGCCCGAATCTTGTGCCCCTTCTTCTTGTGGGGGGGGAGCTGCCACCCCTTGAAATAGCCGTCCTCCCACATCTCCCGCGGATGCAGCCGCTTCCGGCACCTGGAACAGCGGTAGATGCGGTCCCCGTCCGGAACCCAGTCTCTCTGATCGCACCATTCGTCCATAATTTTTTTGACAGGATAACAGGATCTGCAGGATAAGAATAGTCATGAAAGAAGAGAGGGATCAGCCCCAAAGACACGAAGGCACGAAGAGGCCAGATCAGGTTCTTCGTGACGTGGTGTCCTGGTGGCGAAATTCAAATCTATCTCCCTGGAGGTGCTCATGCATATCCACGCGAACGGAATCCGCATCCACTACGAACTGGAAGGCCCCCCGTCGGCGCCGGTGATCACCCTGAGCCATTCCCTGGCCACGAACCTCTCCATGTGGGAACCTCAGATGGAGATGCTGCTCCAATCATACCGTGTACTCAGGTACGACACCAGGGGGCACGGGCAGACCGAAGTCCCCCCCGGTCCGTATTCCCTGGAGTTGCTCGCCGCGGATGTCCGGGCCCTCCTGCAGGGACTCGAGATCAAAAAAACCCGTTTCATGGGGATATCCATGGGAGGCATGATCGGCCAGCGGCTGGCCCTGGAATCCCCGGAGAGGATAACGAGCCTTGTCCTTTGCGATACATCCAGCCGGGTCCCGGAGGAGGCATGGCCGATCTGGGATGACCGGATCCGGATAGCCGAAACCGAAGGGATGGAACCCCTTGTCGCACCGACGCTGGAGCGCTGGTTCACGGAGGCCTACCGGAAGAGCCACCCTGGGGTGATGGAGAAGGTCAGCGCCATGATCAGGGATACGGACCCGCGGGGATACGTCGGCTGTTCCCAGGCCATACGGGGCCTGAACCTGACGGATCGGCTCCATGAGATCAGCCTGCCGACCCTGGTCATCGTGGGTGAAGAGGATCCTGGAACCCCCCTCTCCGCCGCCCAGGCCATACAAGAGAGGATAGAAGGCTCCGAGCTCGTCGTGCTCAAATCAGCCTCTCATCTGTCCAATCTTGAGCAGAGCGGGAAGTTCAACGAGGCGGTTGCGGCCTTTCTTGGCAGGGAGCGCTAGTGTCGAGTCCCGCAAGAAGGAGCCCTCACCCGGTCAGCTGCCGGAAAGCAGCTCCTCCAGCCAGGCCCTGATTTCTCCGGTAATGGCGTATACGCCTTTCCTGTGTCCCACATGGTCCAGGAAGCGACGTCCCAGGTCCTCGGGCAGATCGAGCGAGGCCAGTTCCGAGGAACCGTCCGAGTTTCGGCGGATGAGATAGATCTTGGGTTTTTCCTCCCACGTATTCACGACGAAGTAGTGGGAGACATCGTCTTTGGAACGGACCAGGTTCTTGCCATGGCTCCAGTTGTTGCCCCATTCCAGATAACGCGTGACCGCCTCTTCAGGCGTCATGTCCCAGTCGATGTCATTGATGACCTCACGGGCCTTCTGCACCTCATGCCTTTCCAGCATCCCTGAGCCTCCGCACGGAAAATCGATCCTGACACCCGCCTGAGTCAGCATGAGAGCCGAAGGGTGGGTCCATACCGACGGCGGATGGGAGTCAAGGTAACCACGATTCGGGACGGCTCAAGAGTGGCCGGACTGAAAAGGGGGGGCCTTACTTCTTCTTGAAGAGCGCTTCCAGGGCCGCTCTGGCCTGCTTGGCCCGGTTTGCCTGGCCGCTCGGCCCCTTGGACCCGCGGAGCATGAAGTGATCACAAAGGTTGGCCCTTTCCTTGTCGACGATTCGCTGGGCCGAGACCTCTCTGCACTCGTTGTAGGCACCGGGATCATAAGACTTGCATTGCTTGCAGCAGCGCAGATCCCTTTTACAGTTCGGGCAGGTGTCCCGTCGATCGATCGGCCCCTCGATCTCCAGAACACCGCGGCAAAAAGCACAATTCATGGTTATCTCCTCGCTTCCAATTCGAATGCGTTTCCGGGCGGGCTAATGGGCGTTCCACGGTTTTGACAAACCAATCCCGCACCATTACAATGCTTTCCATGACCCATTGCATCCTGCTCGACCACACGGCCGATCTTGCGATACGGGTTGAGGGTTCCAGTGTCGAAGACCTCTTCCGGAATGCCGCCATGGCTCTCATGCGCATTCTCGTAAGCGGCGATTCTTCATCAGAGCCTCTTTCCACCGGCATCTCCGTTTCAGGGCAGGACCTGACCGATCTGATGGTCCGATGGCTCGGAGAGATCCTTTACCTCTTTGCCGGTGATGAACGCGTGGTGACCGGGGTCACGATCCGGCATGTTGGACCGGAGAAACTTGAAGCCACGGTCAGCAGCGTTCCCCTCGATCCGCGAGGACACGAGATCCACACCGAGGTAAAGGGCGTCACCTATCACAAGGCCGAGGTGGTCGAACAGCCGTCCGGGGAATGGACGGCCGTCGTCATCCTCGACGTATAGCAGGAGTACCAGTTCAAATACCCTGGATGAGGCGATGGACATCCGACTCGAGCGAATAGACGAAAACCGCTGGCGGATCCCCAAAACAGGAAAAATGCGGGTTCCCGGCATGATCTTCTCCAACGATCTCCTCTTCAGGGACACCCAAAGGGATCAGAGCCTCTTGCAGGTGGCGAACGTGGCCACCCTGCCCGGGATTGTCCGATACTCCCTGGCAATGCCCGACATCCACTGGGGGTACGGGTTCCCCATCGGCGGTGTGGCGGCGTTTGCGATGGAAGAAGGCATCGTCTCCCCCGGGGGAGTCGGCTACGACATCAACTGCGGCTGCCGCCTGATGACCACGTCCCTTGCAGCGGGCGACGTTCAATCCTTGGTCCAGGGCCTGGTCACCGCCCTTTTCCAGAATGTCCCTGCCGGCGTCGGCTCGAAGGGTCCCCTTCGCCTGACCGAGAAGGAGGAGTCCAGGATTGCCGCGGAGGGTGCCGCCTGGGCCGTGAAGAACGGCTACGGCATCCCTGAGGACCTGGAGATGACCGAGGACCGCGGAACCATGGAAGGGGCCGACCCGGCCGTCCTCAGCGAAAGGGCCGTGAAAAGGGGCCTCGACCAGTTAGGCACCCTGGGATCCGGCAATCATTTTCTTGAGGTCCAGGTTGTGGAGCACGTATATGACCAAGAGCTTGCGGAACACTTTCGGCTCTTCGAGGGTCAGCTGACCGTTCTCCTCCACTCAGGGTCCAGGGGCTTCGGGCATCAGATCTGCGACGACTTCATCAAGAAGATGGGGGACTCCCCCTCGGCCCGGCAGCTCGATCTTCCGGACAGGCAGCTCGTCTGCGCCCCCCTGCGCTCGGAGATGGGTGCGCAGTACCTGGCCGCCATGGCCTGCGCAGCCAATTACGCCTGGGCGAATCGCCAGATCCTGATGCACCTGGTCCGCGAAACCTTCATGTCACACCTCGGGATCGGCCCGAGGGAGCTGAACATGAGGCTCCTCTATGATGTCTGCCACAATGTTGCAAAAAAGGAAACACACCGGGTCAGTGGAGAGGAAACGGAACTCTGCGTGCATCGAAAGGGCGCTACACGGGCCCTTCCTCCGTTCCATCAGGGTCTGCCGGAGCGCTACAAACGGGCCGGGCAACCTGTCCTGATCCCGGGTGATATGGGGACCTGCTCCTTTGTCCTCGCCGGGGCCCCGGGGTCCATGGAACAGAGCTTCGGTTCGAGCTGTCACGGGGCCGGTCGCCTGCTAAGCCGCTCACAGGCAATCAGGACGGCAAAGGGACGGGCCGTCCACAGAGAACTCGAAGACAAAGGGATCTTCGTGCATTCCAAAGGGCTCAAGACCCTGAAGGAAGAAATCCCCGAGGCATACAAGGACGTTTCCCAGGTTGTCGAGGTTGTGCATGGTGCGGGCCTTGCAAAAAAGGTCGCCCGCTTGAGACCGCTGGGGGTGATCAAAGGTTGACAGCCCTTCCGGGGAGCAGGAAAAAACCGTTCCTCTCAGGCAATGGTCGACTATTACCATCTTGAATCGACAGGAGTCAACTCAAAAAGGACGGCGGTGCTGCAATGAAAAGCCAAGAGATCACATCCCTCATCCTGGCCGCCGGCAAGGGGAGCCGGATGCAGGGATTTGAGGGGAACAAGACCCTTCTCCCCCTCGCCCCGACGATACCCCCCTTTCAGGGCGACCGGCCCATTCTTCTGAATATCCTGGAGTCCCTGCCGCAGGGGCCCAAGGCGGTGGTGGTCCATCACAAGAAGGAAGAGGTGATCGAGGCCACGGCCGGGTTGGGTCTCGACTATTGTGTGCAGCCTGTGCTCAATGGGACGGGCGGGGCCCTGCTCGCCGCCCGCGACTTCATCCAGACGAATGGACGCGAGCGGCTGATCGTCACGATGGGTGACGTGCCTTTTGTAAGGAAGAGCACCTACCTTCAGCTGGCAGACGCCCTGGACCACAGCCACATGGCCCTCCTTGCATTCAGACCCGGGGACAAAAGGCAGTACGGCGTCCTGGAAGTGGAACAGGGTCGGGTGAAGAGGATCACCGAATGGACGTACTGGAAGGACTACCCCGTGGAGAGACAGAGCACGCTCCCAATCTGCAACTCCGGCATCTACGCCTTTCGCATCCGGGAACTGATCCGCTGGCTGCCCGTCCTTTCAGCCCGACCCCACGTGGTACTGAAGGAGCGTGGAGGGGCCATGCGGGAGATCCAGGAGTTCTTTATCACCGACCTGGTCGAATGGATGGATCAGGACGGTCTCGAGGTTTCAGCCGTGCTCGCCGAGGATGAGAACGAGGTCATGGGGATTGATGATCATGCCTCTCTTCAAAAGGCCCAACGTCACTTCAAGTCTCTATAACCCTTGGTAGTTCCAGAGGGGCATAAGCTTGACACCCGATCGCCTTTTCCCATATACTCCGCATCGCCGCCGGCTCGCGTATTCTCGTGTTCATCGCTCCTCGTGTCCTTCGCGTCCTCCGTGGTAAGGGAAAAACAGCCACGAAGCACACGAAGAACACGAAGCTGAAATTCGAAAGGAGGATCATATGGCACGAGAATCGCTTGGGGAGAGGATCTGGTACAAATACTGGCCTGCGCAAGTACCGAGATGCCTCGACTACCCGAACTGCACCCTTGCCGAGTTTCTTCGCGAGTCCGCAGCCAAGCATGGGCCGAAGCCGGCTCTCTACTTCCTGGATGCCAAGGTGACCTATTCCCATCTCTGGGAAATGGTCCAGCGGTTTGCGACATCGCTCTCCAGGCTGGGGCTGAAAAAAGGCGACGTCTGCGCCCTCATGCTTCCCAACTCCATTCAGTTCGTGGTCTCCTATTATGCCTGTCAACTCCTCGGGGTCACGGTAACGGCCATCAATCCCACCTACAAGGCCCTGGAGATTCAGCACCAGCTCAAGGACTCGGGCGCAAAGATCCTCGTTGTGCTGGACGCGGTGTTCCAGGAAGCCAAGGAGGGGATCGAGGGTACCCGCGTGGAGCGGGTCATAGGGACCAACATCGTGGACCTCTGCGGCTTCCCCGGGTTCAAGGTGCTCCTGGGCAAATGGCTGAAGAAGATCCCGACCGGCGAACTTCCTCCGGACGCGCTCAAACTGAGCGATCTTCTGAAAACCGAACCGAAGCTTCCTCCCGTCCAGATCGATCCTGAAGACATCGCCGTGCTCCAGTACACGGGCGGGACCACAGGGCTCCCGAAAGGGGCCATGCTCACCCATCGCAATGTGGTCTCCAACGCCGTGATGTGCGATGCGTGGTTGTGGAAGAAGGAAGGGGTGGGCGGCATCGTGGGCGTGTTGCCCCTATTCCATTCCTTCGCCATGACGACCGTGATGAATACCTCCATCCTCATCGGCGGATTCCAGCTGCTCTTCCCGAGGCCGCCTGTAGACATGGCGGAGCTGTGTGCCGCGATCCAGAAGTATTCCAAGGAAGGTGGCCTCATCATGCCCGGGGTGGCGGTCCTGTTCAACAAGATCAACACCCATCCAAAGGTGAGGGAGTTCAACTTGACAGGGCTCAAGATGGCGGTTTCGGGTGCAGGGCCCCTTCCCCTCGAGGTGCAGAACAGGTTCGAGGAGATCACCGGCTCCATCATCGTGGAGGGGTATGGGCTGAGCGAAGCCACCCCTGTGACCCATGCCAACCCGATACACGGGAAACGGAAGCTCGGCACGATCGGCCTGCCCTACCCGGATACCGATATCAAGATCATGGACAAGGAGACCGGGACCCGGGAGATGCCGCCCCTGCCCTTTGCAGTGGGGGAGACCGGGGGCATGACCAGGGAGCAGTCCGAACAGGCCCAGGAGTACACGGGCGAACTGGTGATCAAAGGCCCTCAGATCATGCGCGGCTATCTCAACCGTCCCGATGAAACCGCCGCGACCCTCAGGGACGGCTGGCTCTATACCGGGGACATCGCCTGCATCGATGCGGACGGCTACACGATCATCCGCGACCGGGTGAAGGATATGATCAAGTTCAAGGGCTACGCCATCTTCCCGGCAGAGGTGGAGGATCTCCTCCACAGGCATCCGGACGTGCGCGGTGCGGCCGTCATCGGGGTTCCCCACCCCAAGGTCGGCGAGATCGTGAAGGCCTTTCTCGTGGTGGATCCTGCCAAGAAGGATCGGATGAAACCCGAGGACATCGTGGAATGGGCCAAGACCAGGATGACCGAATACAAGATCCCCTCCGCCATCGAATTCCGGGACGAGCTCCCCACCACGATGGTGGGCAAGGTCCTGCGGAGGGTGCTGAAGGAGGAGGAGATGGCTAAGAAGAAGGGGTGAACGAAGAGAGGATGAACATCGAACGTCCAACGTCGAATCGAAGGGGAAGAAACGAGCGTCTCCTTAAAGGAACTCCGGGAGACTCTAAGACGGCTAAGGCTTACCCACCGCCTTTCATTGATGGAGGAGAGTGAACTGCTCTTCCCAAATGGGGAGACTACGTGAATTGTGGAGGAATATGGTCAGTCATGAATACCGGCCATTGCCCCTCTCGAATTCCTGCAGGATGGGTGGAGCGTAGCGAAACCATCGGTTTTGAGGTTTGCGGCATGTTCAATCGCTCGAATGGATGGGTTTCGCTGCGCTCCACCCATCCTGCAAAGGTACCCGAATTTGTGCAACGCCAGGGTAAAGTGTGTCTATGACATCTTCATTCGATATTCAAGCTTTGGCGTTAACCCTCTTGAGTGTCCACGAAAACGGGGGAATTCCGCTTCGTCCCCTTAATCCTGGCTTCCACTCGATGTTCGTCCCCTGCTTTTCCATTCGATGTTCAATGTTCGACGTTCGTCCCTTTCTTCTTCCACACGGTTCCACCCGGCGTATCGGCAATTTCGACTCCCATGGACTGCAGCTCTTCTCGTATGGCATCGGCTGCGGCCCAGTTCTTTGCCTTGCGGGCGGCATCCCGTCTGCAGAGGAGCTCCTCCACGGCCGAGTCTTTGTGGCACGGCTCGAGATCCATGATCCCCAGGACGGAATTGATCCCCGAGAGGACCTCCGCAACCTTCTGCCCGTCGGAAGGGGCAAGCCCCTTGGTGTCCATGATCCTGTTCAACTTCCGGCTGAATTCGAAAAGGGCGGCCATCGCCCTGGGCACCCCCAGATCGTCGTCCATGGCTTCGGTGAAACGCTTCCTGAGATCATACACCGCCTGGTCCACGTCAGGCGACTTCTCCCCGGTACGGCAGAGCTGGAGCTTGCGGGTGAACTCATCGAGGTGAGAGATGGTGGTCTTTGCGGTATCCAGATTCTTGAAGGAGAACCGGATGGGCCTCCGATACGAGTGGCAGATCACCCAGAACCGCACCTCCCGGCCGGTGTAGCCTCTGCCCAGGATGCTCCTCAGAGTGATGTCGGGGTCTTCCTCGCTCTTGGACGGCTTCTTCCCGTTCATGGTGACCAGCTCATGGTGCAACCAGTAATTGCAGGGAGGCTTACCGGTCACAGCCCGGCTGATGGCGATGGCGTTCTCGTGGTGAGGGAAGATCAGCTCCACCCCGCTGGTGTGGATATCGTAGGTCTCCCCCAGGTACTTGATGGCCATGGCGGGGCATTCCAGATGCCAGCTCGGCCGGATATTGCCCCACTGGGTCTGATAGAAGATCCCCCTTTTCAACTCATTCAGCGTGGACCTCTTGAGAAGCGTGAAATCGCGTGGATTCTCCTTCTCGTACTGATCGAGGTCCACCGTTTTTCCCAGGTGGATCTTGTCCAGATCCACCCGTGAGAGCTTTCCATAATCCTTGAACCGCGAGATGTCGAAATAGACGGAGCGCAGCTTCTCGTACCCATACCCCTTGTCCAGGAGACGCCGGGTGAGGGAGATCATCTCTTCCACGTGTTCGCTCGCCCGCGGAAAGTGGCTGGCCCTCTTGATCTGGAGCGTGTCGAGGTCCTTCATGAACTCCTGGTAGTACTTCTCGGTGAAGTCCCGGAGTGTCATCCCTTCCTTCTCGGCGCCCCGGATGGTCCGGTCGTCCAGATCGGTCACATTGACGACGTGTCTGACCGTGTAGCCCCTGTACTCCAGGTACCGCCTCACGAGGTCGGCGAAGATGAACCGTCGGACGTGGCCGACATGGATCAGCTGGCAGAGGGTCGGCCCGCAGGTATACATGGTCACGTGGTTTTCCTTCAGGGGCGTGAACTCCTCCCGTTTGCGGCTCAGGGTGTTGAACAGGAAGAGCCCGGATCGCTTCTTGTCCAGGAAGAGCGGTGTGCTCAGGTATCTCTCGCCTCCGTCAGGCAGGACGACGACGATTCTCCCCTTCTCCATCTCCCTCGCAAGCTTCAAAGCGCCCGCCATGGCCGCGCCCGAGCTCATCCCGGCAAAGATCCCTTCCTTCCTGGCGAGGAGCCTGGCGGTTTCAAAGGCCTCCTCGTCTTCGACGTGGATGACGCGGTGGACCCGCTTCTTCTCGAAGATCCCGGGCATGTAAGATTCCTTCATGTTCTTGAGCCCCTGGATCTTGTGTCCCAGGTAAGGCTCCACCCCCACGACCGCGACATCCGGGTTCAGCTCTCTGAAACGTCTTGCGAGCCCCATCAACGTCCCGGTCGTTCCCATGGTGGCCACCACCATGGAGAGGTCCCCGCCGGTCTGCTCCCAGATCTCGGGGGCTGTTCCATGGTAATGGGCGAGCCAGTTGGCCTCGTTGTTGAATTGGTCCGCCAGCCAGTACCTTTCAGGCTCCCTGCGTATCAGGTCATAGCAGAATTCGATGGCCCCATCCGTACTCAGGTGCGCCGGCGTGAACTTGAGGTCCGCGCCCATCGCCCGCAGGATCTTCTTTCTCTCCTCGCTGACCGCCTCCGACATCACCAGCAGGATGCGATACCCCTTCACCGCCGCCACCAGGGACAGCCCGATGCCCGTGTTTCCGCTGGTCGCCTCCAGGATGATCTTCTCCCGGGACAGCTCACCCCTCTTTTCCGCCTCCTCGATCATGTAGAGGGCGGGCCGGTCTTTCACCGAGCCGCCCGGGTTGCATGATTCCAACTTGGCCAGGATCTCGACCCCCGGGTTCGTACACAGACGGTTCACAGAGACAAGAGGGGTTGAACCGATGAGATCCAGTATGTTTCCGTACTTCTTGTTCATGGTGCTCTCATTCAGGAAGGATTACGAGTGGGCTCCGGCCGGCAGGAGCACATCAAGACACAAAATCTATACCATCCACCTGTGGTTTGCAACTCCCAAGTCCATGATCCTTGACATCTCCTTCCCATTGCCCCTAGACTCCGGCCTGGTAGTGTCCGGTCATTCAGCTTGTGGGATTGCAGGATGGGTGGAGCGAAGCGAAACCCATCATCCCCTGGGGCAAACATCAAAACCGATGGGCTCTGCCGGGGTCCACCCATCCCAGTGGACTGGACTGCGGGTTGCAGGACCACCTGATCCACAACTGAACTCTGAACCCGGGAAAACTGAACCACTACTCAGTTCAAACGGAGGCCATTATGAGAATCCTGGTCACCGGAGGCGCGGGATTCATCGGATCCAATGTCGTCGACGGATACATCCGGGAAGGTCACGACGTCGTGGTGGTGGACGATTTGTCCACGGGCAAGCGAGAAAACGTGAACCCGGCGGCCAGGCTTTATGTCTCGGACATCCGGTCCGGCGAGATCGAGGAGATCATGGCCCGGGAGAAGCCGGAAATCCTCAACCACCATGCGGCCCAGGTCAGCGTCCCTTTTTCTGTGGCCGAACCGGTCCAGGATGCGGATATCAACATCAAAGGACTGTTGAATCTCCTCCAGAGCGCCGTCAGGACCAAGGTGAAGAAGGTGATCTTCATCTCCTCGGGGGGAGCGATCTACGGTGAGGCGCATGAATACCCCACGTCGGAATCCTGCCCCCCCCTTCCTCTCTCCCCTTATGCCATATCCAAATTCGTTTCCGAGCGATATGTCTCCTGGTACAAGCACGCCTATGGCCTGGAGTACACCATCCTGCGTTATGCCAATGTCTACGGACCGCGACAGGTCCCCCACGCAGAGGCCGGGGTGGTCAGCATCTTCATGGAGAACCTCCTGAACGGCAGACCGTCCACCCTGAATCATTTCCCGGAAGACGACCATGGGATGGTCCGGGACTACTGTTATGTGGGGGACATCGTCCAGGCGAACCTCAGGGGCCTCCATCACGGGAACGGCGGCTTGTTCAATATCGGTACCGGCCGGGAAACGAAGACCCTCGACCTGTACCGGATGATCCATGAGGCCGTCTGCGAGGTGAGGCCTGAAACGGGTGTGTCCCTGGGTCTGCCGCTCAGGCAGCATGCCCGGCCCGGGGATATAAAACGTAGTTGCCTTGTCGTCGAGCGCGCGAGGAACGAACTCGGATGGATCGCGCGAACGGATGTGCCAGCAGGGATTCGGATGACCCTCCGGTGGTGGGCCGAACAGGGTCGGCGTCCCCCTGCCGACGGCATATAACCGAGCAACGACTCTTGACAAATCCAGACTTGTTGTTATCCTATCACGATATTCTGAGATTCGCGGCCATTCTGCTTACCCGTAAGCTGTCCGCGGGCGACACCTCGGAATATTCCTTCCCGGAAATATATCCAGGGGCGCTACGGCCGGATCTGACGGCCCAAAACACATCTCTTTTGAGGAGGATCGCATGAACGCAAAACCGTTGCAGGACAGGGTCATCGTGAAGAGGGTTCAGGAGGAGGAGAAGACCAAAGGCGGGATCATCATCCCGGACACGGCAAAGGAAAAACCGGTTGAAGGTAAAGTGGTTGCCGTCGGAAGCGGCAAGATCATGGAAAGCGGCAAGAAGGTTCCGTTGCAGGTAAAGAAAGGGGATCGCGTTCTCTTCGGGAGATATGCCGGGACGGAGATCAAGATCGACGGAGAAGAACTCCTGATCATGAAAGAGGACGACATCGTCGCCATCGTGGAATAACGATCCTGCGGTCAAGGCCGTGCCGAGCCGCAATATCATACATACGCAGCCCAAAAGGAGGAGTTTCAAATGGCAAAGGAACTGAGGTACAGTCAAAAAGCAAGGGAATCCATCGCAAGAGGGGTGGACATCCTTGCCGATGCGGTAAAGGTTACGTTGGGCCCGAAGGGCCGTAATGTCGTCCTGGATAAATCGTTCGGCTCGCCGACCATCACCAAGGACGGTGTCACCGTGGCCAAGGAGATCGAGCTCGAGGATAAATTCGAGAACATGGGCGCCCAGATGGTCAAAGAGGTCGCGTCAAAGACATCGGACGTGGCCGGGGACGGGACCACGACGGCCACCGTCTTGGCCCAGATCATCTATCGTGAAGGGGCCAAGCTTGTAGCCGCCGGCGTAAACCCGATGGCCCTCAAGAGGGGGATCGACAAGGCCGTGGAGGTGGCGATCGGCGAGTTGAAGAAGCTTTCCAAGCCCACCAAGGACCAGGAAGAGATCGCGCAGGTAGGCACCATCTCCGCCAACAACGACCCGACCATCGGCAACATTATTGCCGAGGCCATGAACAAGGTCGGCAAAGAAGGCGTTATTACGGTGGAGGAGGCGAAAAGCATGGACACTACCCTGGAGGTGGTGGAAGGCATGCAGTTCGACCGCGGATACCTCTCCCCCTATTTCGTAACCGATCCCGAAAAGATGCTCGTCAGCCTGAGCGAGCCTTATATCCTTCTGAACGAAAAGAAGATCAGCAACATGAAGGACATTATCCCCCTCCTCGAGCAGATCGCGAGGATGGGCAGGCCTCTTCTGATCATATCCGAGGATGTAGAAGGTGAAGCGCTCGCCACGCTGGTGGTCAACAAGCTGAGAGGCACCCTGCAGTGTGCGGCCGTAAAGGCCCCCGGATTCGGCGATCGCAGGAAGGCCATGCTGGAAGACATCGCCATCCTGACCGGAGGCAAGGTGATCTCCGAGGATCTCGGTTTCAAACTGGAGAATGTCTCCCTGAAGGACCTCGGCACCGCAAAGACCGTGAACATCGACAAGGACAACACCACGATCATCGACGGTGGGGGAAGCCGAAAGGATTTGGAGGGCCGCGTTAAACAGATCAGGGCGCAGATCGAGGAGACCACCTCTGATTACGATCGTGAAAAACTCCAGGAGCGCCTGGCGAAGCTCATCGGAGGGGTAGCCGTGATCAACGTGGGCGCTGCCACGGAGACCGAGATGAAGGAGAAGAAGGCCAGGGTCGAGGATGCACTCAATGCGACCCGGGCCGCGGTAGAAGAGGGCATCGTGCCCGGGGGCGGCGTAGCCTTTTTGAGGGTGTTGAAGGCCCTCTCCGGCACCCAGTTCGACGGCGAGGAGCAGCACGGCCTGAGTATCGTCAGGAGGGCACTGGAAGAACCTCTCCGGCAGATTGCAAACAATGCAGGGTCCGAGGGTTCAGTGGTGGTGGAGAGGATCAAGGGCGAAAAGGGCAGCGTCGGTTTCAATGCGGAGACCGGGACCTACGAGGACATGATGAAGGCAGGGATCATCGATCCCACGAAAGTGGCCCGATTCGCGCTGCAGAACGCAGCTTCGGTTTCCGGACTGCTGCTCACCACCGAGGCCATGATCGCGGAAAGGCCGAAGGAGAAGGAGGATATGCCTCCGATGCCCGGCGGCGGCGGCATGGGCGGCATGGGCGGCATGGGAGGAATGGGCGGAATGATGTAAGTCAGCACCCTTGAAGAATCAACCCAAAAGGGATCGGACGCATGTCCGGTCCCTTTTTATATTTAATTCAAAATAATTCAAAAAAATGTTTGACAAATGGAATTGATTGGTATATAATTGCGATCAATTGTATATCACAGTTGTATTGGCCCCTGATCCGGCAGATAAAAAATGTAGGATCCGGGTCAGACGAGGAGGAAAGTAAACCAAAAGCGTAACCCCTTAGATGCTTTTCGTTGAAACCTTTTCGAAGATAGCAGTTCATCGGGGCAGGGCTGAGAGGCTCTGCCCTTTTTTCCGCCCCGTCCCTTATACGCTGATCCTGAGAGACCTCCTTGACCACCGCCGATATTTGGTGTACACCTCTGCCACTGGTAAGAATTAGGAAACCGTACGGCTACTGATCGATGGAGGAGGTGTCTTCACAGATGAAAAGAAGGTTGGCCGCGGTCGCGGCAGGGTGCATTGTCTTTTTTCTGGCGATTACGGGCGCGGTCTACAATGCCGCCGGCGGCGAAGAGGCTGAAACGAGTGCGCTGGACGCCTTTACCATAGAGAACAAGGGGTACAAATCCGAAAGAAAGGGACCGGTGCCATTCACACACCGAAAGCATGCGAAGGAGTACGGTGTTTCCTGCTGGGACTGCCATCATGAGTTCAAAGGCGGCAAGAACGTCTGGTCTCCGTGGGAGCAGACCCAGCAGTGCAGCGAATGCCACGATCCCGTGAAAAGCAAGGATAAGGTGGTGAACCTGCAGAAGGCCTACCACAAGACCTGCCGAGATTGTCACGCGAAGCTTGGGACCGGCCCTTACAGGAAATGCTTCGGCTGCCACACGCAGGAGAGCGAGAAAAAGTAGCTCTCCTCCAGGCTGAGCGTCAAGGCCTCGACGAGGACTTTTCTCGCGAGGCCTTTTTGGCATACGCTGCCGCCTCCAGGCCAGCCACGCACCCCTCGCCGATGGACTTGGCAATCTGCCATGGGGGGCCGCATATGTCTCCCGCCGCATAGATGCCTGGGATGTTGGTCTCCTGGTTCTTGTTCGTGGCGATATAGCGCATGGTCTCGGGATCGAGGGCTACCCCCAGGCTGCCCGCCAATGCCGTGGCGCCCTTTGCCCCGAGTTCGATGAAGACCCCGCCCACCTTCAAAGCGCTCCCGTCGTCAAGCATGATACCCGAGACCGCCCCGTCGCCTGCAATCTCCACGACCTTACGACCCTCGTGGATCTGGATGGCGCTCTGCCTGAGCTTATCGACGAGGTACGGGGCCACCTCGAGGTTTTCGCAGACCAGATGCACCTCCTTGGCGTAGAAGAGCATCGTGAGCGCGCCGGTCACGGCCGCGCTGCCGCACCCCACCATGGCAATGGATTCTCCCCTGTAAAAACCCGCGTCGCAGTCCACGCAGTAACTGATCCCCTTGCCCTGAAGATCCTTTTCCCCTTTGACGTTGAGCCGGTTGCGCGATATTCCCATGGCAAGGATGAGGGAGCTGGCCTTCAGCTCCTTTCCTCCTTCCACATGGACCCTGAAGTCCCCGTCTCCCATCTTCAGCTCGGTGGCATCTTCCTCGACCAGCTCCGCCCCTGACTCCTCGGCCTTCAGCCGTGCCTGTTTCAGAAGCTCGGCCCCGGAGTTCCCGTCCACGCAGCAGTAGTTTTCGATGTGTGCGTTGAAGGCGCTGCTTTTCCCGACCCTTCCGAGGACCAGGACGGACACCTTTCTCCTGGCCGCATGGATAGCGGCCTGGAGCCCTGCCGGCCCTGCACCGAGTATCACGACATCATACTGTTCCTTTTGCATCCCGTATTCCTCCAATCGCTCTGTCGGCTGCAATGGAAGAATATAGTCACACTTTGGGCGATTGTCAGATCGTCCACCCAGGTGTCCTGTAGGATACTCCTTGCGCTTTTCTTTTGTGTGAGAGCAAGGCCCTGCTTGACATTCGGCCTTGAACGAACCGCAAGCAGGAGCTTGCTCCTACATGGGAATGACGTCTTGTACGAGGCTCGCCTCCGGCCGCTTGCCGGTCATTCAAGAGAGACTTCGCCGAAGCGACGGATCCAGGATACAGGATCTATGAAAAGGCATGGCGCCTAGATATGGACCTGGGATCGAGGGTTGAGCAGGACGCCGTCAACGGCAGGGTCGGAAAAAGGTTCGGCGGGGGTCAGCGGCTCCTCCCGCCCCTCTCCTTCATGGGCATGCCCTGACCACATTTCCGCGAGATAACGGTAAAGCTCCTGCGCCTGCTCGTCAGGGATATCGCCCGGCGGGAAAGGAGGCATGGGCGGGCTCGGGTTTCTCAGCCATGGCAGAAAAGTCTGAAAAGACCCCAGGAGGGGAGACCGGATGAGCGGCCTTTCGGGCATGAGGATATTCGCGCCATAAGGGTGGCACATACTGCAGCTGTTTCGGAAGACGATCTCTCCGGCCTGATTGCCCTGAGTGGACTGCGGTGCCCTGCCCCCGAAGACGATCTCTCCCCCGAAATACCCCAGCCCCGCCGACGCGGCAAAGGCCAGGAGAGAGACCAGGACCAGGCCGCCGCTCCTCTCATCCCTCCTTCCGATCAGGATCCCCCAGACGAGGAGCAGGAGGAGGATGACCCCAAGCGCGATCTTCGCTTTGATCGGTGGTATCCAGACCCCCCCGAGGTAGTGCTGCCAGTCCATGACCCCGGTCAGGACGGTTGGAACCATGAACAGAAGGGCCAGTACCATGCAATGTCGAGCGGAAGCCCGCAGGGCGGTCCTCCTGGAGAGGAGAGCCAGGATCGCGAGGACCAGGCCGCCGGTCACCAGCCCGATCGGCATGTTGATCTGAGTAGGGTGGACGGGATGTGTATATCCCAGATATTCAAACAAGAACCGGTAGAAGCGTTCCGACCACGAGAGGTATTCTTCCATGTATAAGGGCGACCCCGAATCAGGTTACAGGCAGGTTGCGCCACTCCATCTTTGAGAAGAAGGGGATCTCGATCAATGCGCTGAATCACGCATTGTGGCAGCAAGTAGCCGGTAAAGAGAGTAGGGAGTAGGCAGTAGGCGGTAAACAGCAGGCTTCAAGGAGCACAAGCGTGAAAAGAACCGCAGAGCAGGGTTCGAAGAAGGAAATGCGGGTTGCCGCCGCTTACTCCCTCCTACTTTCCTCCCCACAGCGCATCCCGCAGCCCGGAACGCCTCTCCGTGCATTTTTCAAGGGCCGCCCGGAAGACCTCCTGCCTTCCCCAGATCTCGACCGAATGCCTTGCCCTGGTCACTCCGGTGTAAACCAGTTCCCGGGTGATGACCGGAGCGTCCCTGTCCGGGAGGAGCAGCACCACATTGTCGAACTCCGAACCCTGGCTCTTGTGTACCGTCATGGCGTAGCATGTCTCGTGTTCGGGCAGTCTCAGGGGATGGACCTTCCTGATCCCGCCGTTCGATGTGGGGAAGTAAACCCGCAGCGCAGAAGCCTCTTCCCCGAGGTCCGGCAGGGCCATACCCGTATCCCCGTTGAAGAGGTTCAGATCATAGTCGTTCCTCGTGATCAGGACGGGTCGGCCGGGGTACCACTTGCCTTCCCGCCGGATGAGCCCCTCCCCCCTCAGGACCTCCTCCACCAGCAGGTTGAGCGCAGCCGCCCCGAAAGGACCTTCTCTCAGTCCACATAGGATCCGGAACCGATCCATCCCCTCCATCAGCCTGCCGGGGTCGAGGGACTCAAAGATCGTCCTGAACCCACCCAGCACCCTCTCCTTCAGCGCCGATCTGAGAACGGACCGCGCGGGCAGATCCCTCCACGCGATATCTCCCCCCGTGGACTCTTTCAGGAGCGCCCAGCCGGAAGACCAGTCGCCTCGATTGACGGCCGCACTCAATGCCGCAAT
>JAGVAP010000072.1 GCA_020060215.1 Deltaproteobacteria bacterium
CCGCGCCGAGAGTGGCGAGCTTTTCGGGTGTGAACGGGTTATGGATGCGGTGAGCACTTTCGGTGATGTTGAAGATCCGTGGAATATCCAATGCAGAAATCTCCTTGTACGGGTGTGAATAGATTGGGTCACCGCCTAGACGGACCGCCGTAACCGGCGGAGCGAAGCGGAGTCCGGTTGACGCGGTTGGAGGTCATTTCCGGACTAGCTTCTTCGCTAAACGTCGCGCTTTAGCCTTTACAGAAGATGACCGTCATACCCATGTCCCTCCCTGGGGAGAAATAACGCGGCCAGCATGGAAAGGAACTGTTTGGGTGTCAGCCCGATACTCCATCCATTTTCTGACACCTGAACACCGAAACCTGAAACCTCACAACAAAACAGAGGGCGGGTTGCCCCGCGCTCTGTTCCGCATCGACTTGCTTTCAGCTCACTCGTTCTTCCAGGTGGGTTTTCTCTTCTCCAGGAATGCCTTCAACCCTTCCATGGCGTCGTGGGTCTTCATCAGTTCGTCGAGGTAGATGCTCTCAATCGTCTGGAGCGAGGGCTCCAGGTCGTCCATCAAGCCCTTGGTGATCGCCTTCCTGGTGAGGCGCAGGACTTCGGCGCTCAGGCCCAGATAGGGCTTCAGGAAGTCGGCCGTCTCCTTCTCCAGATCTTCGTTCTTCACGACCTTGTTGATCAACCCGATCCGGAGCGCCTCCTCCGCACCGATGATGCGGCCCGAGAGGATCAGGTCCATGGCCGCCTTCCGGCCGATCATCCTCGGAAAGATCTGCGCGGCAATGGGCGGGAACACCCCTACCTGGATCTCGGGCTGCCCGTACTTGCCGCTCTCGGCTGAGATCACGAGATCGCAGAAGATGGCGAGCTCGCACCCTCCCCCCAGGCAGGAGCTGTAGACCGAGGCCGCCGTGAGGACTCCGAGCCCGTTCATGAGGCGGAATATGCGATGGAAGGCCCCGATCATCTTCGGCGCCAGGTCCCCCATGTGCTCTCCCACGTCCACGCCCGCCGAGAAGCACTTGCCCTTGGCATTGAAGAGCACCACCTTGAGGTCCTTCTTCCCCGCCCACGACTTCAAGACCCCGTTGATCTCCTCCATCATCGCGATGTTGAGCACATTCACGGGCGGCCTGTTCAGGGTGATGGTGCCGAGCCCGTCCTTGAAATCGACTTCGATATGCTGATAGGCCATGATCTCACCTCCGCAAGAGAAAATCAGTTTTCAGACAGGATGAACAGGATTTACAGGATGGGTTCATGTCTTTGTTCAACATTGATGTTCCCGTGAAAAGCCTGGCGCGGGCATTCCGTTCATGGTTCGATACCCCACCACGAACGGAACAATCGCACACTTACGGCTTCTCCAATAAAATCCTATTGATCCTGTTATCCTGTCAAATACTCTCAAAAAGAGAGCAGGCGGGACGCATCTGCCGTGCCCGCCTGCCGATCCCCAAAACGCCTTCGGAAAGCGATCTACTTCTGGGGCTTCCCGAGAACCTCGGCGTACATGTCGTAATCCCAGACCTTGCCGGCGGCGATGTTCTGCCGGAACTTGAGGAAGTCGATGGTGTCCTTGCCGGTGATCTTCTTGGTGTTGAAGGCCCCGAAGCCCAGGAAGGCCTCGCCGGTCATGTTGGCGGCCAGCCAGTGCCTGTGGGCATTCTTCATGGTGTCCCAGAAAAACTTCTTCTTCTGGCGGATGCTGTCGATGGACTCAATCAGGCAGCCCGGAAACAGGTTGGCGAAGGTCCAGATGATCTTGTCCACTTCCTTGTCCACCAGCTCGAAGTCGGCCTTCTCCTGATACTGCTTCAGAAGGGCCCGCCCCTCTTCGAGATCCTTTCCGGTCTTGTACTCGCCGTAGACGATCTCTCCGTCCTTCACCCACTGATCGGTGACGATGGTGGGGTTGCGCACCCACTTGCCGTCGATCTTCAGGACGGGGACCGCCTTGCTGATGAGGTTCTTGGCCTTCATCTTGTAGGCCGACCACATCTCGCAGGAGACGCAGTTCCACATGGCGTCCTCGATGCTCAGGTACCAGGGCAGGAAGTCCGAGGCGCCGCCCACCGGGGCCGATCCGTGCTTCGGTCCCGCCTGACCGAAGATGGCCAGGTCCGACGCGATGGCGATGTCGCAGGCCATTCCAATCTCCTGGCCCCCCGCCACCCTCATGCCGTTCACGCGGCAGATGACGGGCTTCTTGCACGCCAGGATGGAGTCCACCATATGGTTGAACAGCTCCATGTACTGGCCGTACTCGTCGGCCCTCATGCTGTAGTACTCGCTGTACTCCTTGGTGTTGCCGCCGGTGCAGAAGGCGTAAGGACCGGTGCCGGTGAAAACCGCGGCCACCACGCTCCTGTCGAGCGAGGCGTTCTCAAACCCGGCGATCACGCCCTTCACCATCTCCGTGGTGTAGGAGTTGTACTGCTTGGGGTTGTTCAACCGGATCCATGCAACATTGAGGCCCTCGACCTCTTTCCCGGTCTTGGGGTCCTTGAGGGGTCTCTTCTCGTATACGGTGCAGGGGGCCTCTGTCCCCCAGTGCACATCCGTATGCAGCGAGTGATCCTTCTTGCCGTCTTCTCTCGGCATCCATTCCAGTGCGCCTTTCAAACCCATAAACTTTTCCTCCTTTTCATTCTTCTCTTTTTTACCGTCAGGGGTCCCCGCATCAGAAATCGGGCGTGAGCACGATCCTCTTCATGGGCGGGGTCTTGTGAGCCTCTGCGAAAGTCTCCTTGATGCTGCTCATGGGCCTGGTCTCGACGAAATCCTCTATGTTGATCTTCCCGCTCAGAACCATATCCAGCACAATTGGATAGTATTCGGGGAGACAGCCCCAGGTGCCTATGACTTCCGCATCGAATGCCATCAGACGACCGATGGCGTACTCGGTTTTGGCCAGTGTGAAACCGACCACGATCAGCTTTCCAGTAAAACTCAGCAGCGTGAGGCCGATCTCCTGTCCGGGCTTGGACCCGCTCACCTCAAAGATCTTCCAGCCGGTTCCCGGGAGACCTTTCTCCTTGCACAGGCCCCTGAATTCCTTGGATACGGCATTGGCATCCTTGTTGGTCGAGTTGATCACGTAGTCTGCGCCGTACTTGAGCGACCTCTCCAGCTTCTCCTGACTCCTCGCGATCCCGACCACGGTCTTGGCGCCGAGGGCCTTGGCCATCTGGCCCATGTACTGTCCGACACCGCCCGTGATCCCGATCACGACCACGTTGTCCCCGGGCTGCAGGTCGGCCCGCTTGGCCGCCTGGTAAGGCGTCGTGGCCGCATCCGCCACCACGGCCAGGTGGGAGAGCGGGATGCTGCCGCGGTTCCGGACCTCGCACAGATCGACCGAGGGCACCGGAATATGGCTGGAGAACCCGCCGTACAGGCCGAGGCTGTTTCCGGGCATCTTCTGCTCCAGGCAGCGATTCCCCCTGCCCGTCTTGCAGAGGATGCACTTGCGGCACGGCATGACCGCGGGGACGATGACTTCCCTGCCCATCCAGGCCTGCTCGCCGGCCACCACGGTCCCGGAAATCTCGTGACCCAGCGTCAGAGGGGGCTTGGAGACCGTGGGCACGCCGTCATAGAAATACCCGAGATCCGTGTGGCACACCCCGCATCCCGACACCTCTACAAGCACCTCCCCCGGCTGCAGCGCGGGGACGGGAATCTCCTTTTTCTCCAGTTTGCCGGGCTTTGTCTCCTTCGTCTCCTTGTTGAACGAAGCAGGTTCAACCATCTGCCATGTCATGATCCTATCCGGCACTCCCATCTTTAGACCTCCTTTTTCTATGTTCATGAATCTTTCAAGTGATTCCGGTTCTGAGCCCATGTGCTCTTCAATCGAAAAGGACCCCATGGAGTCCTAGATCATTCCATACCCCCCATCCACGCACAACAGCTGCCCCGTGATGTAACCGGCTTCATCCGAGCCCAGGAACACGAAAGCGGGGGCGATATCCTCCGCCTCCGCAAAACGCTTGAGGAGGATCCGGTTCATGTAGATCTCGCGCAGCTTTTCATCGGTCCGGATCTTCTCGGTCATGTCCGTGGCCACGATCCCCAGGCTGATCACGTTTACGCAGATATTGTACCGCGCCAGCTCCCGCGCCATGGACTTGGTCATGCTGATGACGCCGCCCTTTGCCGCGCTGTAGTTGATCTGTCCCACCGTCCCCACGATTCCGGCGACGGAGGTGACGTTGATGATCTTGCCGCTGTTGTGGCTCTTCATGTGGTTGGCCACGCCCTGGGCACAGAGAAACGCGCCTTTCAGGTGGATGTCCACCACCTGGTCCCATTCGTTTTCGGTCATCTTCAGCATCATGTTGGGCCGGGTGAACCCGGCGTTGTTCACCAGGATGTCGATCTTTCCGAACGCGTCCAGGGATGCCTTGACCAGCAGGTCCACATCGCCCTTCTGGGCCACATCCGCCTTCACCGCAATCGCATCGCTGCCGAGACCCTGGATCCCGTCCACCACCTCCATGGCGGCCTTCTCGTTGGACGTGTAGTTCACCACGACCTTGGCGCCTTCCTTCGCATATCCCAAGGCGATCGACCGGCCTACACCGCGACTGCTCCCTGTGACTAACGCAACCTTGTCCTTGAGTTTCATGATCGATTTTTCCTTCATATTGAGGATTTGAGACTTGGATGAGATGATTACATTATAGTTATAATATAGTTATTGGGTATTTTTAGAAGAAGCCCCATCCCATGTCAAGCGAAATCTCTCCCCCTACCGGGATTCAGGAGTGAAGGCCGCAATTTACCCGAAGAGAGGTTTATCCCCGCCTCTGGTATCCTGCATCCCTGCGTCCTCAATCCTGGCCTCACCCCTTCGTGACCCCTTGAATAATTCCGTGGTTCTGCTACTATCCCGCCCCAAAAATCCTGGAAAGAGCCCTCGCCTGCCCGGCCATGATGGACACCGCCCGAAGGTACCTGGTCACCGCTCTGGTCCCGATCGCACTCTTCGCAGGATGCGCCGGGGAAACGGTCCGTGTGAAGACGGAGGTCCCTCCATCGGCAAGGGTCGTCGCACTGCCCGGCACCCCCACCGTGCCGCTGCCCAAGCCGTATGAGGTGAACGGCGAACGCTACTATCCCCTCCCCCATGCCGATGGATTCACCGAATCGGGAAAGGCCTCCTGGTACGGCTCCCAGTTCCACGGCAGGCGCACTTCCAGCGGCGAGGTGTTCGACATGTACCGGATCACCGCCGCTCACAAGACCTTGCCCCTGCATACGATCGTAAAGGTGACCAACCTCTCCAACGGCAAACACATCATCCTCCCCGTGAACGACAGAGGTCCCTTTGTCAAAGGGCGGATCATCGACCTCTCTTATGCCGCGGCACGGGAGATCGACATGATCGGCCCGGGGGTGACCGAAGTCACGGTGGAGGCGCTTGGGAAGGAAGTCGCCAGGGTGCAGGGAAAAGAGGGGACCGTGGCCCTGGTGGAGTCCAAGGACTTCCAGACAGGGGAGTTCACGGTTCAGGTCGGGGCCTTCGAGAACCGGGAGAATGCCTTGCGGCTGATGGATCGATTGAAGGTCCTGTACAAAGACGTGAACGTAAGCGTTCACCTGGATGGAAAGAACCGAACCCTGCACCGGGTCCACGTCTCCATCTCCAGGACGCTCGACGAGGCCAGGACGGCCGAGAAGAAACTGGAGGAGATGGGGTTCAGGGACGCGTTCGTGCTGAGGTTGTGAGCCACCCAGCTCCGAAAAGGGAACCTGCAGGAGCAAGCTCCTGCTCGAGATGCCCACCCCCTTTCAAGGATCCGTCGCACGGTCGCAAGCGGGAGCTTGCTCCTTGTAGACGTCTTCGGGACGGTATGGCGATCCAGCCCGCGGACTCGTAACTTCTGAATCTCCTACTTGTAGCGGAACTTCTCCTTCAGACGGGCGCAGACGATCGGGGGGACAAGCCCGCTCACGTCCCCGCCCAGACTCGCTGCCTCCTTGATGATGGTGGAACTGATATAGAACCACTTGTAATCGGTCATCAGGAACACGGACTGGACATCCCTGTTGAGTTTGCGGTTCATCAGCGCCATCTGGAACTCGTACTCGAAATCGGACAGGGCCCTCAGTCCGCGCACCACGATGTGTGCCTTCTTGCTGACCACATAATCGACCAGCAGCCCGTAGTACGAATCGAACTCTACGTTCTGGGTCCCTTTGAGGACCTGTTTGATCATGTCAAGTCTCTCCTCCATGCTGAAGAGGGGGACCTTGTTGGGGTTGTTCAATATGGCCACGATCAGGTGATCGAAGATCTTGAGCGCCCTGGAAATGATGCTGACATGGCCATTGGTGATGGGGTCGAAGGTGCCGGGGTAGACTGCGATTCTTCTGCTCATGGGACATATCCGTCTGTGGAAGGGTGGTAGGAGTAGATGCAGATCACGGTATCGCCGTAAACGCGGGTCTTTACCGCCGAGAGATTCCCGAGGCCGTCCGGCAGCCGCTCCTCTTTTCCCGCCTCCACCACCACCGTGGCATCCGGGGAAAGGAAGGAGGATGCGGAGAGGTCTCTCAGGAGAGGGGCGAGATAGCCTTTTCTGTAAGGGGGATCGGCAAAGACCAGGTCGACCCCGCCTCTCCCCACCGGTTGACCCATTCCGGCCGGCAGCCCTCCGGCGAGGTCCTTCTTCAAGATTGTGGCCCTTGCTTCATATCCGCACAAGGCGAGGTTCCTTCTGATAAGCTTCAGGGCCTGGAGCGAGTTGTCCACGAAAAGACACTCCCTCGCCCCCCTGCTGAGCGCCTCGATCCCCAGGGCGCCCGTTCCCGCAAAGAGGTCCACGACCCGGTAGCCTCGGGCCTCCTGGCCGATGAGGTTGAAGATCGCCTCTCTGACCTTGTCGGAAGTCGGCCGGATCAGCGTACCCTTGAATGAGGCCAGCCTCCTGCCCCTCAGCTCCCCTCCGGTGATCCTCATCACACCGGACCGGAGCGCTCCTTATGCGGATCTGCGGAGGGCAATGACAACTCCGCAACCGGCGGGCCGGTCTCTACCTCCGCCCGGTGTCGACGCCTGGAGTGGAGCCTGTAGACGGCCGCCACAGGCCCGGACGCCACATACAAGAGCATGATCAGGAAGATCATGATCTTGGGTTTGTAGGCCACGACGATGAGCATCAGGATCAGGGAGACCAGAAAATTGAACGGTTTTTGATTCCGGAGATCCATTTTCTTGAAGCTCGTGTAGCCTATGGTGCTCACCATGAGGAAGGAAAGGACATAGATCGTCACGGCGATCAGAAGCGGCGCTTCTCCCGGCATCGCGCCCAGCTCGTCGATAAAAAGCACGAGGGACGCTATGAAACAGGCGGCGGCGGGGATGGGAAGACCCCTGAAGAAACTCGAGTCCGTGGTGCTCTTCTGCACATTGAACCGGGCCAGCCGCAATGCACCGCACACGACGAAAAGGAACGCCGCGAGCCACCCGAAGCGGCCGAAGGGTTTCATGGCCCACAGGAACACCAGGAGACCGGGCGCAACGCCGAAGGCGATGACGTCGGAGAGGGAATCGTATTCGACCCCGAAGTGGCTGGTCGTGCGTGTAAACCTCGCCACCCTGCCGTCCAGTCCATCCAGTACGGCGGATACCAGTATCGAAACGGCGGCGGCCTCATACCGGCCCTGGGTGGCTGCGATGATGGCGAAGAATCCGCCGAAGAGACTTGCAGAGGTGAAGAGGTTCGGCAGGATGTAGATCCCTTTCCTCTCCCGCGGTTGTTTGAGTTTCTTCTTACGTCTCGTCCTCATGGCAAATACCCCAAAATGGTTTCTCCTGCCTTCACCTTCTGACCCTTTCCGACCACGACCTGGACATCAGGGGGGAGATAGACATCCAGCCTGGATCCGAAACGGATCAGCCCGAAACGCTGTCCTGTCTTCACCTCATCGCCTTCCGCGACCCAGCACGCGATACGCCTGGCGATCAGTCCCGCGATCTGGACGAACACGATGCGTCTGCCTCTGGTCTGCATGGCGATCCTGTTGTTCTCATTCAATGCAGAGGCCTTGTCCAGATTGGCGGAAAAGAACCGGCCCGGGTTATAGACGACCTCCGAGATCCTTCCGCTTGCCGGGATCCGGTTGACATGCACATTGAATACGGACATGAAGATACTGAGCTTGGTGCCGGCCCCTCCGAGGGGGTTCTCACCTCCCCTCAATTCTTGAATGCTCAGGACTTTCCCGTCGGCCGGGGCCACGAGCACGTTCTCCGGAAAGAGGCCCCCGCGCTCCGGGTCCCTGAAAAAATAGATGGTGAACAGGGTGAGGCCGCCCATGACCGCTGCCGGTATGTCGAAATCGAGCAGGGCGAAAAGGATCGTGATGCCGGCCCCGATCCCGATGAAGGGCAGACCCTCGCGTGCGATCTTCAGGCGGTTATGGACCCTCTTCCTCGCTTTTTCAGAACTACTCCTCATCGATCAGAATACCTATGCAAAAAGTCCGCCGTTCCCTCCCCGGCGGCAAGTATATGATAGTCCAAAATTGTTGAAATGATAATGGACTGAATAATTTTGTCAATCGAAACAGGAAAAGGACGCTCGATCCTCGATGCTCGATGCTCGCCACGGTATGTGAGTCAAGGGATGTTTAAGCGTGGGGGGGGGGGAGGGCCGGGTACCTAACACTCGAGTGTCGCGTCCTCGGAGCTGACCTCATCGCTGCATTTCTCACCCCGTTTGAAATGACAGAACTGCGTCGCCGGCATCGAGCATCCGGGATCGAGCATCCGGCTACGGATTCGGACCGATCTCCGGCGGCCTGAAGTAGCTGGGCACGTAGCTGTCCAGGTCCTCCCATTCCCCATCCCTGAACCGCCTGAGGCCTATCTCACCGACGGGCCCTGCCTTGGGTGACCAGAAGGAGATCGGCGCCGGCAACGCATCCTTCCCCATCGATTTCACGACGGCCGGTGCCTGGGAATCGTAGTCGTCGCCGACGAAGACAGCCTTTCCCCTGGTGAACGCCGGCAGTTCAGCCACCTTGAGACAGGAATCTCCCGCCATCCTGGCCATCCCTCCCTCCCGGCGGCTCTGAAATAGGGCCGTGAACACCTCCCCCTTTCGTGCACCGATGAGGGGGCAGACCGGGAAGGCCGTGTGGCAGAGCTGGGAAGCCAATGCCTCCAGGCTCGATACCGAGATCAGCGGGACCTCAAGCGCCTGACACAACCCTTTGGCCATGGAGACGCCTACCCGCAGGCCCGTGAAGCTCCCCGGACCGCCCGCCACTGCAACCGCCTTTGCCTTTCTCAAATCCGACCCGCTCTGAGAGAGCAGCCAGTCCATGGCGGGGAACAGCGGGCGCGAACCCCTCGGCCCTGCAACCAGGGAGTATTCGCCGATCAGTGCCCCGCTCTCCTTCACCAGGGCGATGCTGAACCGGAGAGAAGAGGTGTTGATCGCCAGGATCACCCGGACCCCCACTGAAACAGCCTCTCGAAGAGCTTCGACACCGCCTCGATCCTCGAGAGATCGTTGATGGTGACGACGACGATGAGCACTGCCAGCAGGAAGAGCCCCACCTTCTGGGCGAGGTCCCTCTTCTTAAGGCTGATCGGCCTGCGCGCAACCAGCTCGATGAGCAGGAACAGAATGAGACCGCCGTCCAGGATCGGAATCGGCAGCAGGTTCAGGATCCCGAGGTTGATGCTGATGATGGCAAGGAGCGGGACCAGGTAGCTGAAGCTCTCCTGTGCGACCTGACCGGTGAGCTGGCCGATCATGATGGGTCCCCCCAGGGTCTTGATCGATACAATCCCCTGCAGGAGTTTTACGATGGTCATGAAGGTCAGCTTGATCACGTCCCAGGTCCTGACGGTGCCTTCAACGAAGGAACTCACCAGGCCCAGTTCGACCTTCCGGTAATCTCCTGAGGCCACGATCCCGATGAGGGCCGACCGCACATCCTCCCCGAAGATGTTCTTCTCCGTCGCCGTCTCCGGCGTCAGGACCACGTCCAGCGTCCGGTCTCCGCGCCTGATGTTCAGGGTGACCGGCCGGCCCTCATACTGCTGCACGATGCCCTTGATCTCGGGCCAGCTCTCGATCGGATGTCCCTGGACGGACACGATCCTGTCCCCTTTCATGAGGCCCGCCTCTTCTGCAGGGGAGTCGGGGCGTACCTGCCCTATCTCGGGGGTCATGACGTAGTTGCCCGAGAAAAGGAAAATACCGCAGAACAGCACCCAGGCCAGGATCAGGTTGAAGGCCGGTCCTGCGGCCACGATGGCGATGCGCTTCAGGACATGCTGCTTGTTGAACGCCCGATCCGCATCGGCCTGGGAAACGGGCTCCGCCTCCTCCGGATCTTCTCCCAGCAGCTTTACATACCCGCCGAGAGGGATGGTGGAGATCAGGTACTCCGTCTCCCCGATCTTCCTCCCGACCAGCTTGTAGCCGAAGCCGAGGGAGAATTTCTCCACCTTCACCCCGAAGTACTTGGCTACGAGGAAATGTCCCAGCTCATGGAAAAAGATCAGGACCCCCAGGACAATGAGAAAAGGCAAGATGTAGTAAAGAAAAAAAGTCATCCTCTACCTCTCAATGAATTTAAAGAAAGATAATCCTTTGCAAAACAAATACAACCGAGATGAAGGGGAAGGGCAGATTAAGACCCTGGACCTTGCGGCCCCTGGAAGCCTCACCCCTGCCGCCCCATTTTCTCACCCGCGGCCAGCGCTGTTCTCTTTGCCCAACCGTCCGCCTCCATGACGGCGTCCATGCTGTCGATCGGGTGGACGGAATGGGCCTCCATCACCTTCTCGACCAGGACCGGGATCTGCAAGAATCCTATGCGGCGGTTGAGGAAGAGATCCACCGCTGTCTCATTGGCCCCGTTCAGCACGGCCGGCATGCTGCCGCCGATCTTCGCGGCCCGGAAGGCGAGATCGAGGCACCGGAATCTGGAGAGATCCGGTCTGCTGAAGGAGAGCGTGCCGATCTCCTCCAGCCGCAAGGGTGCAAGGGGGGTCTCGAGATGTCGCGGGAAGGAAAGGGCGTAGGCAATTGGCGTCAGCATATCGGGAACGCCCATCTGGGCGATAATGGATCCGTCTTTGTACTCCACCATGGAGTGTACGACCGACTGGGGATGGATGAGGATGCTGATCTGATCGATCCTGAGATCGAAGAGCCACCTGGCCTCGATCGCCTCCAGCCCCTTGTTCATGAGGGTGGCCGAGTCGATGGTGATCTTCCTTCCCATCTGCCAGTTGGGATGCTTCAGCGCCGATTCAGGGGTCGCCGTGGCCATCTCCTCCAGGGACACTTCTCTGAACGGGCCGCCCGATGCGGTGATGATGACGCGCCTGAGATCCTCCCTCGGGTGACCGAGAAGGGACTGGAAGATTGCGTTGTGCTCGCTGTCGACCGGCAGGATGGTAACCCCCTTCGCCCTTGCCCGCTCCATGACCAGGGACCCTGCCATGACCAGGGTTTCCTTGTTGGCGAGGGCAATCCGCTTCCCCGCCTCGACCGCTGCGTAGGTCGGAACGAACCCCGCGGAACCCGCCATGGCCGAAACGACGGTGTCCGGTTCGTCCCATTGGGCCAACCTCCTGTATCCTTCAAGACCGACGTGGACTTCGGGCTTATGATCGCCGCTGAGTTGACGCGAAAAGGCATCGGCGCCCTCCCTGTCCAGGAGGGCCACCGCTTTCGGTCGAAACCGCATGACCTGACCCAGCAGGAGGTCTATGTTCTTCCCGGCAGCCAGCCCCACCGCCATGTACTCCTCGGGCCGCGACGCAATGACCTTGAGCACATTCAGGCCGATGGAACCTGTCGAGCCCAGAACCAGGATCTTTTTCATCTCACGAGAGATCCTCCTTGAAATACCGGATGGTCCTCTCCAACCCCTCCTCCAAGCCGATGGTGGGCCCCCAGCCCAGCTTCTCCTTGGCAAGGCCGATGTCCGGCTTTCGCCTCTTTGGATCATCCGTGACCGAGGGGAGGAACTGAAGCTTGGACTTGGACCCCGTAAGCCGGATCGTCAACTCGGCCAGTTCGAGGATGGAGTTTTCAACGGGATTGCCGAGGTTGACCGGTCCGATCAGGTCGTCCGGACCGTTCATCATCTTGAGGAACCCTTCGATCATGTCGTCTACGAAGCAGAAGGATCGGGTCTGGTGGCCGCTCCCGTAAATGGGAATAGGCTCGTTCCGGATGCAGCGCAGGACGAAGTTGCTGACCACGCGGCCGTCATTTGGATGCATCCGGGGTCCGTAGGTATTGAAGATCCGAACCACCCGGATGTTGACCCCGTTCTGTCGATGGTAGTCGAAGAAGAGCGTCTCGGCGCAGCGTTTGCCTTCGTCGTAGCAGGCCCTCAGACCGATCGGGTTCACATGGCCCCAATAGGTCTCGTCCTGGGGGTGGACCTTCGGATCCCCGTATACCTCGCTCGTGGAGGCCTGCAGGATCCTGGCCTTCACCCTCTTCGCAAGCCCGAGCATGTTGATCGCCCCCATGACGTTGGTCTTGGTCGTCTTCACGGGGTTGTACTGGTAATGGATGGGTGAAGCGGGGCACGCGAGATTGTAGATCTGATCGACCTCCAGGAAGATCGGGTTCACGATATCGTGCCGGATGACCTCCAGGCGATGATGATCGAGAAGGTGATAGATGTTCTTCTTCTGGCCCGTGAAGTAGTTGTCCAGGCAGACCACTTCATGTCCTTCCCTCAGCAGCCTCTCGCAAAGGTGGGATCCCAGAAAACCGGCTCCGCCCGTGACCAGCACCCTCGCTCTCGAACTGAGGTTTACCGCCATCGACCTCCTCCTTTCCCTTCAGGGCAGCGCCCAGGTCAAATAGATGAACAGCACGGGTATGGCAAAGAGGTGTGCGTCGATCCTGTCCAGTACCCCGCCGTGTCCGGGCAGCAAGCCCCCCGAGTCCTTCACTCCATGGTTGCGTTTGAACATCGATTCGGCCAGGTCCCCGAGCTGGCCGGACACCGACAGCGCGCCGGCGAGCAATGCCATCCCCAGGTCGAAGGGATGAATGGTGGAGAACCGGCTCCAGACCAAGGCCGCCAGGATGCTTGCCAGGAATCCCCCGACGGCCCCTTCCCAGGTCTTTCCCGGGCTCACCGTCGGATGAAGCTTGTGCCTTCCCAGCGTCCGCCCCGCATAGAATGCACCCGTGTCGCTTGCAAAGACGACGACCAGGAGGAGGAATATCCACATCTTCCCCCGGGGGAAGCGGTCGATGATCATGAGCATCGCCAAGGGGAGCGCGACATAGAGCGGGCCCAGTGCGGCTTTGGCAAGGAGATCCGTGGACCGCCGTCCCTCACTGCGATAGGTGCACATGAGATAGGTCATCGGAACAGCCGCCCAGAGAAAAACGACCACGGGGAGGAGAAAGAGCTCCCCCGCCGATATGCACAAGAACAGGAGAAAGGTGGTACCGTACGCCGACCAGCGGAGGGACCGGGTCGATTCCCGGGCACAGATACGAAAGAACTCGACCAGTCCCTGCAGTGCGATCAGGAACAGGAGTATATGGAAGAGACGTCTTGGGCCGAATCCGATCACATAGATCAGAAGGGGAGTTGCGATGATGCCGGTCAGCCACCTCTTGAGATGCATGGGTTCTCAGGTCCACAGGTCCGGGGTCTACAGGTCCGGCTTTTCCATCCGTTCACCGGTAGCTGCCCTGACGGATCGAAGGGGTATCGAAGGGTGAACACGACTCTTTACCGGAACATCATCATTGAGCGCCTGGATGCTTCTTGTGGTCGGTCGATCACGGTCAGGCCCCAGAGGCCCCCCGGGCCATGGGATCCTGAACTCGGCCTCCGGACCCTTAGACCCGGAACCTATGTCCCGGCGGCGAGCTGCTCCCCCGTGGCTCCGTATCTTCTTTCCCTTCTCTGGTAGTCTTCCAGGGCTTTCAGATACTCTCCCTTTCTGAAATCGGGCCACTGGGTCTCGGTCACGTAGAACTCGGTGTATGCGATCTGCCAGAGGAGGAAATTGCTGACCCGGTTCTCCCCGCTCGTTCGGATAAGCAGGTCCGGATCGGGCATGCGCGGCACGTAGAGAGCGTCGGAGATTAGTTGCTCGTCGAGATCGGACGATCCGATTTCCCCCGCCTCTATCCTCTTGCCGATCCTTCTCAAGGCGTCGGTCAATTCCTGCCGGCCGCCGTAGCTGAGGGCCAGCGTCAGAAACAGATCCTTTCCGCCGGCGGTGCGATCGATGGTGTCCTGCAGAACCTCCCTTACATCCTGGGGAAGCTTGTGGATCCTGCCCATCGCGCGAAGGCTGATCCCGTTCTCCACCATCTCCGGAAGCTCGCCCTTGAGAAAGCGCTTCAGGAGTCTCATGAGGGCTTCGATCTCGTATCGGGGCCTTTTCCAGTTCTCTTCGGAGAAGGCATACAGGGTAAGCCAGGGAATCCCCAGCTCCCTGGTGGTACGAACGATCTCTCGAACCGATTCGGCCCCTTCCTCGTGGCCCCGAATGCGGTTCATGGCCTTCTTTTTCGCCCAGCGGCCATTCCCATCCATGATGATGGCCACGTGTGTGGGTAATTTCAAGGGATCCATACCTGGGTAGAGGTCCCGAGGTCCGGCGTCCAAAGGTCCAGGGTCTTTGATTTGACCCTGGAACCTGGACCTTGCGACCTTAGAACTCCAATATCTCCTTCTCCTTCTCGGCGCTTACTTCATCCACCTTCTTGATGAACTCGTCCGTGATCTTCTGGACCTCTTCCTGGCACTTGAAGAACTCGTCTTCAGAGATCTCCTTCTCGTTCTTCAGCTCCTTGAACAGCTCGTTCGCCTCGCGCCGCTGGTTTCGAATGGCAATCTTGCTCTCCTCACCCATTTTTTTCGCGAGCTTTGCGAGCTCCTTCCTCCGCTCTTCTGTGAGCGGCGGGATGGGGATCCGGATGATCTTCCCGTCGTTCATCGGAGTAAGACCCAGCTCCGACTTCAAAATGCTCTTTTCGATCTCCCCGATGATGGACTGATCCCATGGTTTGACCGTGATCAGCCGGCTCTCCGGTGTGGAGAGGGATGCCACCTGATCGATCGGCATCTGGGTGTCGTAGCAATGGACCTTGATCCCATCCAGCAAGGCCGTCGAAGCCCTTCCCGTCCTTATCCTCATGAAGTCCTTCCTGAGCGCCTGGATCGTCTTTCCCATCTTTTCGCGGCATTCCGCCAGGATCTCGTCTTTCATCCCCTATTCCCCTGAAATAAGAGTACCGACACTCTCTCCAAGAACCACCTTCCGTATGCTTCCCGTCTTCTTGAGGTTGAATACGATAATGGGCAGGTTTTGCCCCATGGCAAGGGCCACGGCCGTCATGTCCATGACCCGCAACTCTCGTTTCAGCATCTCCTGGTAAGTGAGTCTTTGAAAGGGCTCGGGCACGGACGAACCCGTCTTCTCCGGATCCTCCGCGTACACGCCGTCCACCTTGGTGGCCTTCAGGAGCACCTCCGCCCCCATTTCCATGGCCCTCAGGGCGGCGGCGGTATCCGTGCTGAAGTAAGGGCTCCCTGTGCCTGCCCCGAAGATGACGATCCTTTTTTCCTTCAGGTGATTGAGGGCCTTGCCCCGGACATAGGGCTCGCTGATCTTGGTCATGTCGATGGCGGACATGACCCGGGCCTCGCCCCCCAGGCTGTTCAGGACCTCCCCGAGGGCGATGGCGTTGATGACCGTGGCGAGCATTCCCATCTGATCCGCAGGAACCCTCGTGAGGCCGTATTCCGTGGCACGCAGCCCCCTGAAGATGTTTCCGCCACCGATCACAACGCCCGTTTCAACACCCAGTCTATGGACTTCAAGGAGTTCGGAGGCCACCCTCTTGAGGACGGCCGGGTCGATGCCGAACCCCTCTTCTCCCACCAGGGCCTCGCCGCTCAGCTTGAGCAGGACCCTCCGGTAACGGACCTGGCTATTGGCCATCCGGCTCTCCCAGCTGGTAGCGAACAAATCTCCTGACAACGATGTTCTCGCCGGTCTTGGCCATCATCTCATTGACCAGGTCCTGCACCGTGATGTCGGGGTTCTTGACAAAGGGCTGTTCGAGCAGGCAGACATCGGAGTAGAACTTCTTCATCTTCCCCTCGACGATCTTCTCGAGGACCTTTTCCGGTTTCCCGGACTCCCTTGCCTGCGTCAGGTAGATCTCCTTCTCCTTTTCCACGACAGCAGGGGGAACCCCTTCCCTGTCCACGGAAAGGGGGCTGGTCGCCGCGATCTGCATCGCGATATTCCTGACGAATTCGGTAAAATCAGGGGTCTTTCCGGTGAAGTCCGTCTCCGAGTTCACCTCGACCAGCACACCGATCTTTCCGCCCCCATGGATGTAGGCCTGAACCTGCCCCTCGGATGTGGCTCTTCCGCCCCTCTTCTGGGCCGTGGCGATCCCCTTCTTGCGGAGATACTCGATGGCCTGCTCCATCTGTCCCTTGGATTCCATAAGGGCCTTCTTGCAGTCCATCATCCCGACGCCCGTCTTCTCCCTCAATTCCTTTACCAACGCTGCGCTGATTTCCAATGTACTACTCCTCCGATCTGTTTTCTTCTAGAGCTGCTTCGTCCCTCTTGGGTACGATGATGATCTCCGGCCCCTTGGTCTCACCTTCCTGGGGACGTCCCGGCTCCGGCTTCTCAGTCTCCGGCTCCGGCTTGGCCTCCGCAGTCGCCCTCAGCCTCTCTTCGGCGAGGTTGTGGCCCTCGATGCAGGCATTGGCGATCTTGGAGCAGATGAGCCGGATCGCCCTGATCGCGTCATCGTTCCCGGGAATGATATAGTCGATCTCGTCGGGGTCGCAGTTGGTGTCCCCGATGGCCACGATCGGGATCTCCAGTTTCCTCGCCTCGCTGACCGCGATCGTCTCCTTCTTGGGATCCACGATGAAAACAGCCCCCGGAAGCTCGTCCATGTCCTTGATTCCACCAAGGTTCCGCTCCAGCTTCACGAGCTCCTTCTCCATCATCAGGGCTTCTTTCTTGGTGTAGCGGTTGATGGTGCCGTCCGCCTTCATCGCCTCCAGATCCTTGAGCCGGCCGATGCTCTTTCGGATGGTCTGGAAGTTGGTGAGCGTGCCGCCCAGCCATCGGTTGACGACGTAAAACATGCCGCAGCGCTCGCTCTCCTCGACGATGGAATCATGGGCCTGCTTCTTGGTCCCGATAAAGAGCACGGAGTAGCCGTCGGCCACCGTACGCACCACGAAATCGTAGGCCACCGCGAACAGGCTCACGGTCTTCTGAAGATCGACAATATGGATTCCATTGCGGGACCCGAAGATGTAGGGCTTCATCTTGGGGTTCCAACGCCTGGTCTGGTGCCCGAAATGGACTCCGGCCTCGAGCAACTCCTTCATCGTGATCGATACTGGCATTCATTCCTCCTTTGTTCTGGAGGCCTGAAGCCGCCCTCCGCAGACCGCAATGAAGCCGTCCGGGAGCAGGCGCCTTCGGCCCTCGGTTTCTCCTCCGCCCGGCGTGTTCCATAGATTTTTTATGGCACCGGGGTCTTGTCCGGGCGTGCGGATTTGTGGTTTAAAGCTGTTAAGGCCACCAGGTGGCTCAACCCAAGTCAATGAAATCAAATTTTCATTTATAACCCCTGAGACTTCGTTTTTCAAGAAAATTGATGGGTTCGCTTCGCCCTCCCCGCCGACCCCTGCTGCCCGGGATGAGCGCGCTTCAGCATCCTCCAAAAATCTCAGACAAAAAAGGTACAGGGCCCGTGGTTCGTGTCCTGCAGCTTATGGCTCTCCTCCGGACGGGCAATCCACCGCGAGCCACTATCCCCGACAGCTTCCTCCCGCCATGCCTTCATAACCCCCGTTGTCCTCAAACTCCATTTTCGCTATATTGTCCTGGACGTGAGCGTCTCGGAACCTACGACCCCCGGGGACATGATGAACGACAAGAAGGAAGAAGACAAGGGAACCGATTCGATTGCCGAAATCGCGCAGAATGTGGAAGTCCGGCTGACCGAGAGCCTTCTCCGGTGGCGATACAAGAGGCAGGGCAAGACTCCGCCGGCGGACGATCAGCTGAAGGACCGCAGCAAGGCGATCACGAATCAGGTCCACGAGATCCTCCTCCGGAGGGGAAAAAACATCTGGAAGGGTTTCAGGTCCGAAAAGGAGTGAGCCCCCCGGCCGCGGAGCCCCGCTTTGCGGGAGCCCCGGGCCGGCCCCCAGGGGGTTCCGGATTTCAAGCCATGATCTTCCATCCCGGAGGGGTCCTCCACCAGAGGGACCAGAGGGGGAGATTTCAAACGGACAAGGGGCGAGGTTTGGACGTGCAGAAGCAGGACCTCTTGAGACGGATCAGGGAAAGGCTGGACAGGGCCGAGTCGGAGCACATGTCCCCCTGGGCGTGTCCGAGCAGGCGGGCGCTCCGGAGGATGCCGGAGGAAAAGGTGGCTTCCGGCCACAGGCAGAACTTTTCCCTGGACGGAGACCGGATCCTCCATTCCCTTGCATACAGCCGCTACATCGACAAGACCCAGGTCTTCTATCTTATCCGAAACGATCACATCACCCACAGGGTCCTCCATGTCCAACTCGTCTCGAAGATCGCGAGGACCGTGGGGAGGCTGCTTCGGCTGAACGAGGACCTCATCGAGGCGATCGCCCTGGGCCACGACATCGGCCACACGCCCTTTGGACATGACGGGGAGACGTTCCTTTCCGAGATCTCCAGGGCCCATGGACTCGGCGGTTTTTCCCACAACATCCAGGGGGTCCGGTTCCTGGACATGATCGAGAGAAAGGGCAGGGGCTGGAATCTGTCCCTCCAGGTCCTGGACGGGATCCTGTGTCATGACGGAGAAGTGCACGCCCAGGCCCTGCATCCCTGCCCCGGGAAGGATTTTGCCGCCCTGGAAGAGGAGATGAGAGAGAGGGGAGCGGATCCCCCTGCGGACGGAAAGCCCATGACCATGGAGGGTTGCGTGGTCAGGATGGCCGACACGATCAGCTATGTCGGAAGGGACATCGAGGACGCCATCCGTCTCGGGCTGATCACCAGGAGCGATCTGCCCCCTGAGTGCAGGACGCTTCTCGGAGACACCAACGGCACCATTGTCTACACCCTGGTAGAGGATCTCGTCTCCGCCAGTCTGGAGAAGCCCTTCGTCTCCTTTACACCGGATATCTCCGAGGCATTGAAAAGGCTGAAGGAGTTCAATTACCGGAATATCTATACCCACCCGATGGTCAAGCGGCAGAGTCCCAAGATCAGGCTGATGTTCAGGCTCCTTTTCGAGAAGTTTCTGACCGACCTGGTGGAAGGGAACGAGGAGTCGGAGATCTACCGCGAGTTCCTCGCGGACATGTCTCCGGGATACCGGGCGAAAACCGCGCCGGCAGGCGTGGTGAGAGACTTCATTGCCGGCATGACCGACGAGTTCTTCCTCTCCCAGTGCCACGAGCATCTCATCCCCCAGATGAACACCTCCATCTTCTGATCTGATCCGGCACCCACGCGCGACAGTCTCCGAAGAACGGCGAGGGATTCTCCGTCCGTTGGTGACTTGGTGGCTGATTTCCCTAATTTTTCGTTGACAAGAAGAGACCAAAAAAGTAAAGACAACCTGTTAGTGCACTTTCCTGCCGATCGATTTCTCTCTCATTCCCACACGCACAAAGGAATTCACTGGAGGCACCAGCCCATATGGTTCACGTCCCTGCGCCCCAGAAGGGCGAAACTATTCTAAGGCTAGAGAATATCCACATGTTCTTTGGCAGGGTTGCCGCTTTGGCCGGCGTGGATCTCGACGTGAGGAAGGGAGAGATCCATTCGATCATCGGCCCGAACGGCGCAGGCAAGACGGTCATGATGAACTGCATCAACGGGCTCTATCGGCCCCAGAAGGGTCACATCTATTTCAAAGGCAAGGATATCACGGACCTCAGGCCTCACCAGCGCGCCGAGCTCGGGATCTCGAGGACTTTTCAGAAGATCGAGCTTTTCGGCGGCATGACCGTCCTGGACAACATCCGGCTGGGGAGACACATCCATCTGAACTCGGGCATCCTGAGCGGGTCCATCTACATCGGAAAGACCAAGCGGGAGGAACTGCAATCCAGGAAGTTCATCGAAGAGGAGATCATCGATCTCCTGGAGATCGAAAGCATAAGGAACCAGACCGTCCATATGCTGCCCTACGGTTTGCAGAAACGTGTGGAACTCGGCAGGGCCCTGGCCCTCGAGCCGGAACTGCTGCTCCTCGACGAGCCGCTGGCCGGTTTGAACCTGGAAGAAGTCGAGGACATGGCGCGATTCATCCTCGACATCAATGAAGAAGAGCGGTGGAAGGTGACATGCATCCTGGTGGAGCACGACATGGGCGTGGTCATGGACATCTCCCACCGCGTATTCGTCCTCAACTTCGGGAACAAGATCGTGGACGGCACGCCCGGCGAAGTCCAGACCAACCCCGAGGTGATCAAGGCCTATCTGGGTGAAGAGGACCTCTATGCCACAAGGAGGTAGGGAGTGATTGAGATTACCAAAGACCTCACGATTCCAAAGCTCTTCCTCAGCCAGTGCAGGAAGTACGGGGAGAGGAAAGTGGCCATGAGGGAGAAGGAGTTCGGGATCTGGCGTCCCTTCACCTGGCAGGACTACTATGAAAATGTGAAGTCCATTTGTCTCGGGATGGTGAGTCTGGGACTGAAGAAGGGCGACAAGGTGGCCATGATCGGGGACAACCGTCCCGAGGGTCTCTGGGCCGAGATGGCCGCGCTCTGCGCAGGAGGCGTGGGGGTCTGGCTCTTCCAGGACTGCATGATGGAAGAGGTGAGATACATCATCGATCACTCGGATGCCAAGTTCTTCGTCGGGGAAACCCAGGAAGAGGTGGACAAGGCCCTCGCCATAAAAGATCAGTGCCCCAACCTGGAGAGGATCGTCTGGGACGACCCCAAGGGGATGAGGAACTACAAGCAGGAGATCCTCATCAGCCTGAAGGAACTGCAGCAGCTGGGGAAGGAACTGGACAGGAAAGACCCCGGCCTCTTCGAGAGACTGATCGATGAAGGGCACGGAGACGACATCTGCCTCCTTTTTTACACCTCCGGAACAACGGCCCTGCCCAAGGGCGCCCTGCTGAGCCACTGGAACATGCTGACCATGGGCAGGAATCTCATGTCCGTGGACCCCTGCTACGACACGGATGACTTTGTCTCCTATCTCCCTTTCGCATGGATCGGCGAACAGATGATGTCCATCTCCTGCGGGCTGCAGGTGGGGTACACCTTGAACTTCCCCGAAGAGCCGACCACCGCGAGAGAGGACATCCGCCAGATCGGACCCCACGTCATGTTCGCCCCTCCCCGGCTCTATGAGGGCATGACCCGGCAGGTCCAGGTCAAGTACATCGATTCCACCTGGATCAAACGAAAGATCTATGAATTCTCGACCAAGGTGGGGTACAAGGTCGCCAATCTCCGCTTCGAGAAAAAGCCCGTCCCGATCACCTGGAGGTTCCTCAACTGGGTTGCCTACATCGGCATGCAGAAGAAGCTCAAGGACCACCTCGGCATGTCCCGCCTTCGCCATGCCTATACCGGAGGGGCCGCCATGGGTCCCGACCATTTCCGCTTTTTCCACGCCCTCGGCGTCAACCTGAAGCAGATCTACGGCCAGACGGAGATCGCGGGCATCTCCATCGTCCACAGGGACGGGGATGTGAAGTTCGACACCGTCGGCACACCGATCCCGGAGACCGAGGTGAAGATCACGGAAGACGGAGAAATCCTCTCCAGGAGCCCCTCCGTCTTTCTGGGATACTACAAGAACGACGAAGCGACCCGGAAGACCCTGGTGGACGGATGGCTCTATTCGGGGGACAAAGGGTTCATCGACGAAGACGGGCACCTGGTCGTCTTCGACCGCTCCAAGGATGTCATGACCCTGAGCGACGGGAGACCTTTCTCACCGCAGTACCTGGAGACCCGGCTCAAATTCAGCCCCTTCATCCAGGAAGCCTGGGTCATCGGCGACAAGAAGCCCTTTGTCACGGCGGTCATGTGCATCGACTACTCGGTGGCCGGGAAATGGGCCGATGAGAGGAAGGTCAACTACACCAGCTACCAGGAGCTCTCTCAGAAGCCCGAGATCTATGAACTGGTCCAGAAGCAGATCCAGGAGGCGAACAAGGACCTTCCCGGTCCAGCCAAGATTCACCGTTTCGTAAACCTCTACAAGGTCTTCGACGCAGACGACGAGGAATTGACCCGGACGAGCAAACTGAAGAGGGCTTTCGTGGAGAATCGTTACAAGGCGATCGTGGACGCCCTCTACTCGGATGCCGAGGCGGTCCACATGGACACGACCATCACGTACGAAGACGGCCGGGAGCAGCGGATCAAGACCGATCTGCGTATCATGGATATCCGAGTGGGTATTCAACCGGAACCGGTCCCGGATGCCCGCCCTCGGCGGGCGGTCGCCGGCAAGGTTGTGCGAAGCTGATGGGGGGAGACGAATAGATGGAACTCTTCTTGATGACGGTCATCACCGGGATCCTGGTAGGGGGGATCTATGCCCTGGTAGCCCTCGGCTGGGTCCTCATTTACAAGTGCTCCGGCGTGCTCAACCTGGCCATGGGGGAGCTCACCCTGATCGGCGCATATGTGGCCCTGACCTTCTATCAGATGGGCATACCGTTCATCCTGAGCGTCGTTTGCACGCTGGCGGTCGGGATCGTCCTCGGATACCTCACAGAGAGGATCTTCCTCGACAAGCTGATCGGCGAGCCGATCCTTTCCGTCATCATGGTGACCGTGGGCCTTTCGTTCTTCTTCAAAGGCCTCGTGGAATTTGTCTGGGGGACGGATACGAGGGTGTTCGATCCCCCTGTTTTCTCCATCCAGCCCATCGCCATCGGCTACCTCAAGGTATCCCCTGTTTATCTCTGGTCGTTCATCCTCTCCATCGTTCTCCTGATCATCTTTGTCTGCTTTTTCAAATACACCCGCTGGGGTCTTTCCATGCAGGCCACGGCTGACGACGAAACCGCCGCCCTGTCCCTGGGCGTGAGCGCGCGGTTCGTATACGCCGCCGCGTGGGCGATCGCCTTCATGAGCGCAGGCGTGGGCGGTGCGCTTCTGGGAAACATCAACGGGATGAACATCTCCATCGGCTACCTCGGCCTTCTCGTCTTACCGGCCGTAGTCCTTGGTGGCCTCAACTCCGTGCCGGGGGCGATTGTCGGGGGCATTATCATCGGGGTGCTCCAGAACCTCTCGGGCACCTATCTGGACCAGTATTTCCCCGGCGGGGTCAAGGAGATCGTTCCTTTTGCGTTCATGGCGGTGTTCCTGCTCTTCAAGCCGTACGGCCTGTGGGGGTGGGAGCGGATCGAACGGGTGTGACGGCAGATGGAATAAGGGAATAATGGAATGATGGAGCGTCGGGTCCAAGATTGACCCGCCCTTGGAGACTCATCTTTCCGACATTCCACCATTCCATGATTCCAATGGGCGAAGTTCTAATTCCCGAGCTATTAAGGAGTTCTTATGTCCAGCGTCTGGTTGCCTTGTGGGGACTACCATCAGAGCTACGCCGAGGATCAGAGGTGGTGGCAGACTTCCTTTATCCAGGGGAAGATGATCCTTCTCCTCCTGATCCTCTTCGTGGGGATCCCCGTTCTCCTGCCTAACTACTGGATAAGCGTGGCCACCATGGTGGGCTACACCGCCATGGGTGCGCTGGGCGTACAGCTTCTCATAGGATATACGGGGCTCGTCACCCTCGGACATGCGGCATTCATCGCCGTCGGCGCCTATACCAGCACCCTGATGGTCCTTCAGGTGCCCTGGCCCGACTTCATCCTGAGATTCGGCCTGGCCTACCCGATCAGCATCGTCTTCGCAGCCGTCGTGGCCGGGATCTGGTGTGTCCTGTTCGGCCTTCCTTCCGCCAAGGTGAAGGGTTTTTATCTCATCCTCACCACCATGGCCGCCCAGTTCATCACCGTCGATTTCATCCTCACCCAGTATGTCAGCCAGATCGGCGGCAGGGGTCAGGCCTTCTCCCTTCCGCCGGGCACGATCAAGATCGGCCCCTGGGACATTGATTCGGAAGTCAAGATCTATTATCTGATGGCGACCCTGATTACCCTGATCGTGGCCGCCATGTCCAACCTCCTTCGTTCCAGGGCCGGCCGCGCATGGGTCGCGATCCGGGACAACGATATCGCCGCAGAGGCACTGGGGATCAATATCATCAAGTACAAGCTCCTCGCCTTCTTCGTGGCCGGGGCATTCGCGGGCATTACCGGCGCCTTTTGGGTCAGCAACACGGCCGCCCTCAGCCCCGAGCATTTTCCCTGGTTCTGGTCCCTCTGGCTGGTCGGGGTCATCCTGATCGGGGGCGCAGGCTCCATTCACGGCGCGATCTTCGGCTCCATGTTCATGGTCCTGGTCATGGAAGGGCTTCAGTGGGCGGTTATTCCGCTCTCCGAATATTATCCCAAGCTTCTCATCGATTTTGCCTTCATCAAAGATGCGGCCTTCGGCCTGGCCATTTGCGCCTTTCTGATCTACGAGCCCAACGGGATTGCCTATCGGTGGTGGCAGATCAAGAATTACTTCAACCTGTGGCCTTTTTCGTATTAAGGAGGTTTCAAGGTTCAGGGTCCAGGGTCCAGGGTCGAGAAGAAAGGTCACGCAGACCGGCGGAGCCGCAGGGACCGGGGACCTGAGGACCTGTCGACCCATAAATCCGAAAGGAGGTGAGATGCCGTCGCTATTGACCTTGTCCCAGCGGTTCAACATCTTCTCGAATTTCAAAGGGGGAAAAAAATGAAAAAATCAGGTTTTGCAAGGGTGTTTTTGCCGGCTCTGGCATTGCTTTTGTCGGCCGGATTCCTCACCGTGGCGGCAGCCCAGGAGATCAAGATCGGCGGCATCATGGATACTACCGGGGCGACGTCGGACGTAGGGAAGGACTACGCGATCGGGATGGAGGAGGCGTTCAAGTACATCAATGAGCAGGGCGGCGTGAACGGCAAGAAGATCAAGTACACCTGGTTCGACTACGGGTACCGCATTCCCGAGGCGATTACGAAGTACAACCTCCTGAAGAGACTCGGGGTGGTCGCGATCATGGGATGGGGAACAGGCGATACCGAGGCCCTCTCGCCCACGGTGAACAAGGACAAGATCCCCTATGTCTCCGCCTCCTATTCGGCCCATCTGACCGACCCCAAGAAAACGCCTTACAACCTCTTTTTCTCCTCGGACTACTCCACCAACGCAAGGGCGTGCCTCACCGCCTGGTTTGACAAGAAGTGGCCCAAGAAGGAGGGGTTTGGAAAAAGGAAACCGAGGCTCGCATGCGCCTACATGTTCGCATCTCCCTACTCCAGCGCCCCCATCAAGGCGATCAAGGATCATGCAGCCCTCCTGGGCTTCGAGATCGGGGACGATCAGGACGTCTCCCTCTTTGCGCTCGATACGAAAAGTCAGGTGATGGCCTTGAAGAAATTCGAGCCCGACGTAATCTGGCACGGCAATACGACCATGTCCGTATCCGCGACCATGAGGGATGCCTTTGCCCTTGGACTCAAGGCGGATCACATCATCAACAACTGGGGCATCGACGAGAACCTTCCCAGGCTGGCAGGAGAGGCGGCCGAAGGGGCGATGGGCGCCACGCCCTGCGCGTTCTTCAACCAGAATGTGAAGAACATGGAGATCGTCGTCGCCTCCGCCAAGAAATACAGCCCTGCAACGCCCCAGGAGAAGAGACTGATCCGGACCGTTCAGGCCTGGGGGGACGCCCTGGTCCTCTGGGAGGCCATGAAGAGGGCCGACAAGGCAGGCGCCCTGACCGGTCCCGGTATCATGCAGAAGGGTTTTGAGAGCCTGAACAACTTCGAGATCGGACTGGGGGCCTCACCCGTCACATACACCTCCACCGATCACCGGCCGACGACGAGCTGCCTGGTACAGGAGTGGAAAGGCGGGAAGTTCCAGGAGGTCGACCGGGTGGACCTGAAGAAGCGATGGCCGGAAAAATGGGAAAAGGCATGGCTGGGCTGGTAGCCGTTCTCCCATTGCGTGAACCGCATCTCTGATCGGGAAGCGATTTCATGGAGGTTCAATCCTTGGCAGCCGCAGAACCCATACTCAAGATCAACAATATTGAGGTGAAGTACCACGAGGTCATCCTTGTGCTGAAGGGGGTTTCCATCGAGGTGCCCAGAGGGGGCATTGTGGCCCTTCTCGGGGCCAACGGTGCCGGCAAGAGCACCACCCTGAAGGCGATCTCCGGCCTGCTGGGGACGGAGGACGGCGAGGTGACGGACGGGGCCATCGAGTATGAGGGCCGTCGTATTCACCACGAGCGCGCCGCTTATATCGCCAGACTCGGGATCGTGCAGGTGATCGAGGGCAGGAGGGTCTTCGAACACCTCACCGTCGAAGAAAACCTCAAGGTAGGCGCACACCTCCGGAAGACCGGCTCGGTAAAGGAAAAGCTCGAGCTGGTCTACCACTATTTCCCAAGGCTTCGGGAGAAGCGCAACGAGGTTGCGGGATTCGTGAGCGGAGGGGAGCAGCAGATGACGGTCGTGGGAAGGGCGCTGATGACCGAGCCGAAACTGGTGCTCCTGGATGAACCCTCCATGGGACTCGCACCCAAGCTGATCCATGAGATCTTCAGGATCATCACCCAGCTCAACAAGGAGGAGCGCATCTCCATCCTCCTGGTGGAGCAGAATGCCAAGCTGGCGCTGAGTGTGGCCCCCCATGCCTACGTCATGGAGACCGGCCGCATCGTCATGGATGACAGCTCGGAAAAGCTGATGCAGAACGAGGATATCAAGGACTTTTATCTCGGCCTGACCGACAAGGGCGGGAAGAAGAGCTTTCGAGACGTGAAACACTACAAGCGCAGGAAGCGGTGGCTTGCCTGAGAAGGCTGCGGTTGTAGACAACAATGGATTCGTTCTCAAAAAGGGAGGTCAAAATGAGCAAGAGGCTGGCATGGATCATTATACTTCTTTGCACCACAGGGCTGGTGTTTACCTCCTGTGCGGGGGTGCAGACCAAAGCCACAGAGGGTAACTTCAAGGCCCCGGCCGTGAAACTCACATCTTTCGAAGTGCCCCAGTACGACGGCTACTGGTACTATGCCAAGGCCGTGAAGCCGACCAAGGGAAAAGAGGATGACCGGGGAGCGCCGCTGCCCATGAGTTTTCTCTTCACTGTCGAAAACCCGAATCCCTATCCTGTCGTTCTCGAGGGAGTCACCTACACGGTGGCCTTTGACAACGACTTCGAGCTCATCACCACGAACAACAACGACTCCTACTGGATCCCGGCCGGAAAGACGGATCAGGTCCGTTTGAACACATTGATCACCGTCCGCTCCGCCCTCACCGCGCTGTTGCTGGCCAATGCTCCGCTCCTGAAGAACAAAGGGTGGGAGGCATTCAGCACACTGGAGAGGTGGTGGCAGGATGTCCCCAACGGGACTTGCCCCGTCACCGTGAAGAACGCCTCGTTCACCTTCGTCGCGGACGGAGTGACCAAGGTGGTCCCGGTTCAGGCCAAGTTCCCATAGGGGTCCGATACGGAATCACCATTTTACAAGCAGGTTCCAACGCCTTTCGCCCGTACCCTGCCCTGAGGAATCGAAGGGTATCGAAGGGTGAGCTGACCCTTAGACGCGCTGGACGCCTGGACCGCCCTTTGCTATCCTTTCATGGCAAAGGGCGGTCTTTTTGGAGCCATGAAGTACTTCACGTCACCTTCCATTATCATGAGGATCAGGGATCTGGGGGAATCGGATCTGCTGGTCTCGTTTTTTACCCCTGACCAGGGGCAGCTGAAAGGGGTCGCCAAGGCTGCACGGAAGAGCCGGAGACGGTTTGCCAACTGCCTCGAGACCTTCTCCCTGGTGGAACTGGAATACGGTATCCGAAAGGAGGGCGGACTCTGCTTCATACGTACAGGGAGGCTGCTTGAGGGTTTCCCGGGCCTCCGGGACGATTTCAACACCCTATCCAAGGCAAGCTTCATGATCGAGCTCACGGAAACCCTTTTTCCGTCTGAGGTGGCGGACAGGGGGATGTTCGATCTGCTTCGTCAGTCCCTGAGCTGGCTGGCCTCGGGCAACCCATCGGATCAGACACTCCTCTTTTTCGAGGCGCGGGCACTTGCGCTCGGGGGATATGCGATCCGAACCGAAAGATGCTGCGTCTGCGGAAGGAGCTACACGCGCACGGGCACGGCCGTTTTCAAGCGGGAAAGCGGGGGGATTGCATGCCTCCGGTGTCAGCATCAGTCCATCGAGACGCCCCCCCTGAAACCCGAGAGCGTGAGTGTGCTGGAGGAGATGCAGCAGGGGGCGATCGCGGAGCCTGCATGCATCTGGGAGGGAGCGACGGAGGAGATCCGGCCCGTTATCGACCTGCATCGGGAATACCGTCTGGAGAGGCGACTCAAGACGATAAAATACCTGAAGGAGTGAACGTCGAACATCGAACATTGACGGTCTCGTAAAGAGTCCGGTTGAGCCCACCTGTCATTTCGACCGAAGGGGGAAAGGAGTTTATCCTGAGGGAGCCGAAGGGCTCGAAATGACGATTTACGGGAACAACATTGAACGTCGGATCGAAAACACACCTAAGGCAATGGCTGGTCTTGAATACCCCTCTCGATCTCACTGCTGAATTCCTGTAGGATGGGTGGAGTGGAGCGAAACCCATCGGTTTTGAGGCAGTAGGCATGTTCAATCGCCGAATTGACGGGTTTCCCCCGGCTTAAGGCCTGCCGGGGTCCACCCATCCTACAAGAAGATACTCCCCTCTCTCAATCGCGGACAGGAATCGTAGGATGGATGCGGCGCAGCGAAACCCATCGATTCGGCCAAACCCCTCGGTTCTCGCCGCCGCTCATGATGGGCTGCACTCCGTTCCACGCATCGTACGAGGCTACGAGGGAATCCGTATTTCTGCAATGCTGGGGTAAGGTGTTACCACGCAGTAACGGACGTCTATTTCATTCGATGTTGGACGTTCGAGGTTCATCCCCTGTTCGACGTTCATCCCTTCTCTTCGAGCTGCAGGATCTTCAATACCTCGGCGGTGAGCGCATCGTCGTCGAAGGAGAACGACACCATCCCGCGCTCCACCTCGAAGGATACGAGACGGCACCGGTATTCCTCCGCCACCTCCTCCAGGATCTCCCGGAAGCGCGCGGCATCCGGATGATCTTCGTCGTCCACGTCTTCTGAAAAGAGATCCACTTCGATAACGCCCATCTCGCCTCTTCGCTGCCAGGGATAGCCGGGGAGGGTCTCCCGCACATCGATTCGAATCTGAAGAGAGGATAGCCGAAAAAGGCAAAAGGTCAAGGGCGGGGGGTGCGTATTGACATCACCCCCGCCTGGTGCTATTTGATCAAATTTGGCAACAAGCACTGTTGTAGAGAGGCTGGAGGAGCTTATGACCTTTCAACAATTGATCTTGACCCTGGAGAGGTTCTGGGCCGACCGGGGATGCGTCATCCACCAGCCGTACGATCTCGAGGTCGGTGCAGGCACCTTTCATCCCGCCACGCTCCTGCGTGCACTCGGACCCGAGCCGTGGTCCGCCGCCTATGTCGAGCCGTCCAGGAGGCCCACCGATGGACGATACGGGGAGAACCCCAATCGCCTCGGTCACTATTACCAGTATCAGGTCATCATCAAGCCCTCTCCTCTGGAGATCCAGGAGATGTACCTGGACAGTCTGAGGGCCTTGGGGGTCGACCCGCTCGACCATGACATCCGATTCGTCGAGGACGATTGGGAATCTCCCACGCTGGGCGCTTCCGGACTAGGCTGGGAGGTATGGCTCGACGGGATGGAGATCACGCAGTTCACCTATTTTCAGCTCGCCGGCAGCATCAGGCTCGATCCCATATCCGTGGAGATCACCTATGGACTCGAGCGGATCGCCATGTATCTCCAGGGGAAGGAGAGCGTCTACGACCTGGCCTGGAACGACCGCATCACCTACGGAGATGTCCACAAGAGAAGCGAATGGGAGCTTTCCACCTATAGCTTCGAGCTCGCGGATGTCGACATGCTGCGCAAGATGTTCGAGATGTACGAACGGGAGTCCATCCGGGTGAGCGAAAAGGGGATTGTCCTCCCGGCCTATGACTGCTGCCTGAAGTGCTCCCACATCTTCAACCTGCTGGATGCAAGGGGTGCCATCAGCGTGGCGGAGCGAACCTCCTATATCGACCGCATCCGGAACCTGGCAAGGCTTTCGGCCAGGAACTACCTCGCCCAGAGGGAGGAGATGGGGTTTCCTCTTCTGCGGGCATGAAACCGGGCAGTAGTAGCGCAGTGTCGGATGGAGGAACCAAGTTGGGGAACGGATAGAACCGCGACCGCCGTCGCGCCGGAGTGGCGCTTCGGTGCGTCACGAAGGCGGAAGGCGCGTACTCGGCCTCTTGGCGGTTCAGTTCCCTGGAATACGGGATCAGGAGAAATGGACAAGATGGCGGGAGAGCTGTTGTTTGAAATCGGAACAGAGGAGATCCCATCGGATTACCTGGACAACGGTCTTGCCGAGATGAAGCGCATAGCGGAATCTCTTTTGGAGGGCAATCGGATCACGGTTTCGGGTTCGGTCTCCACGCATGGCACCCCGAGAAGGCTTGTCCTGATCGGAACGGGGCTCGCGACGAGGCAGCAGGACGCCGTGCAGCAAGTGATGGGGCCCCCCAGGAAGGCCGCGTATGACCAGCAGGGGAGACCTACGAAGGCCGCCATCGGGTTCGCGCAGAAGCAGTCCGTCCAGGTAGAGGAACTTCAGACGATAGAGACCCCCAAGGGTGAATACCTGTTCGTGAGGCGGAAGATTCAGGGGCGGGAGACCTTCGAGATGCTCTCGGAGCTGATTCCCCGGCTCGTCTCCGATATCCCGTGGCCCAAGTCCATGCGCTGGGGGAAGGAGTCCCTCTCCTTTGTTCGCCCTGTGCATTGGATGGTGGCCCTTTACGACGGCAAGGTCATTCCCTTTGAGCTCGCGGGGATCAAGAGCGGCAACAGGACCCGCGGGCACCGGTTCCTCTCGCCCGGCGAGGTCGAGGTCTCCGGAGTGGACGATTACCTGAAAAGGCTGAGATCGCTGTACGTGGTCCTCGATCGGAAAGAGCGGATGGCCATGGTGGAAAAAGAGGTCCTCCGCGCGGCGGACGCGGTCTCCGGCGATCCCGTCATGGATCCCGAACTTGTTTCCACGGTCACCAATATGGTGGAGCTGCCGACCGCCGTCTCCGGCACATTCGATCCGGGATTTCTTCGGATCCCGGATCCAGTGCTCATCACGGCTATGAAGAAACACCAGAAGTACTTCGCGGTGCGGGACAGGCAGGAAAAGCTGATGCCCTGTTTCGTGGCCATGAACAACACCCGGGCAAGGGACGAGTCGGTCGTGAGGAGGGGGCACGAGAGGGTCTTGCGAGCGAGGCTCTCGGATGCGGATTTCTTCTTCAAGGAAGACCGGAAGAGGCCGCTCCTGGACAGGCTGAAAGACCTCAGAGGGGTCGTCTATCAGGCGCAGCTGGGGACCTCCTACGACAAGGTGCGGCGTTTCACCAGGGTCGCGGAGTACCTCTCCGAGCGGATTGCGCCGGAGAAGATCAGCGAGATCCGACTCGCTTCCGCGCTGTGCAAGTGCGATCTGGTCACCAGCATGGTCATGGAATTCCCCACACTCCAGGGCGTCATGGGCACTGAGTACGCGCGCATCGACGGACACCCGGAGGAGGTCTGTGTGGCCATCCGCGAGCACTACCTCCCCGAGCGTGCGGGAGGTCCTTTGCCGTCCTCGGTGGTGGGCGCCGTCGTGGGAGTAGCGGACAGGATGGACACGATCGCCGGCTTCTTCGCGATCCAGCTCGAGCCGACCGGCGCCGCTGATCCCTATGCCCTTCGAAGGCACGCGCTGGCCATCGTCAGGATCGTCGAGGATCGGGGGTGGCCGATCTCTCTCCAGGACCTGATCCGCAGTGCGCTCTCCATCCTGGGGGAGACCCTTTCCTTCGACCGGGACGGGGTCGAAAAGAAGATCACAGACTTCTTCAAGGAGAGATACCGGCAGATGATGCTGAGGTCCGAGTTCGGCCCCGATCTGGTCGAGGCGGTCCTGTCCGTCGGGTTCGACCGGATCGACGATCTGCGGCCCAGGATCGATCACCTGTCGAGGTTCATGAAGGAGTCCGATGAATCCACGTCCCTGGTCCTGGCCTCGAAAAGGGTATCGAACATCCTGAAGAACCAGGAGAGGTCGACCGACGTGAATCCGGCCCTGTTTCGCGACCCGAGCGAGTCCTCGCTCTGGGAGGCCTGTTCGGGTGCCAGGGACGAGGTCCGTCAGATGGTCGAGAAGGGGGACTACCTGGGTGCGCTGAACCGGATGGCGGGGTTGCGGAAGCCCGTAGACGATTTCTTCGAAGCCGTGGAGATCCTGACCAAGAGCGATCCTGCGGTCAGGAACAACAGGGTCGCCATGCTCCACGTGCTCTCCGGGCTGCTGTCGAGCATAGCGGACTTTTCAAAGTTTGCGGTGTGAGACAAAGCGTAAGGGTTCTCGCGCACGGACGCTGAGACGCAGAGGGTTGCGGGCTGCATCCTGTTATCCTGCATCTTAAGATCCTGGGTCTTCAGTTCGGCTTCTTGATGAGCACATACAGCTCGCCCGGCTCTTTCATGTGCCCTGCCGCAATCTCCGCATAGAGATCGTCTCCCCAGAACAGATCGGCCCTTCCCGGACCCTTGATGGCCCCCCCTGTATCCTGATTCATCATGAAACGGGAGAATTCCTTCCAACCCACAATCCTGTTTTCCCGGTCCAGCACAGGCCTTCTGGTCTTTACAAAGCACAGGGCACCCTTCGGGAACAGCCTGGCGTCCAGTGCAACCGATCTTCCGGGTGTAAGGGGCACGTTGATGTTCCCGAAAGGACCTCCCTTTGAGGACTTGAAAAAGACATAGGAGGGGTTTTGGTTCAGCACCTCCTGCCGGACCTGCGGATGATCGGTCAGGTACCGGCGGATGCTCTGCATGGACATCTCGTCCCTCGAGAGCAGGCCCCGGTCCAGCATGTATCTCCCGATGCTCTGGTAGGGGCGACCGTTGGATGCCTCGTAGCCCACCCGTGCTATGGTCTCGTCCGGCAGCCTCAGTCGGCCGGAGCCCTGGATCTGAAGGAAGGCGACGTCCAAAGGGTCTTTCAGCCATGCGAGCTCCAGTTTTCTGCCGGCCAGCGCCCGGTCTTCTTCTATCTCCTTTCTCGTATAGTATGGGACCACCTTCTTCCCTGCAATCCGCGCCACGATGCTCTTCCCCTTGAGTTCCTCCTTGAAAGGGGTGAGATCGATATTTATAAGGTCATCAGGTCTCTTGTAGATCGGATGCCTGAAGGTTGCGTCCGGGACAAGACTGGCCTCGTAGGTGGGCTCATAGTAGCCGGTAAAAAGAACCTTGCCGTCTTCGGAGCGGCCTTTCGCCTTGTAGACGTAGAAATCCTTTCTCACCGCCCTGTTGACTTCTTCCGAACTCCTGCTGTTCCGAGTCAAGGCGAGGAGTGCTTCCTGGCTTTCGATGACGGTCCTGCAGGTGTATTTGTCTCCGCCATAATCGAAAACGTGGTCCGGGTCGATCCGGCGAAGATAGGCAAGGCTGTGACCGACTGCGCTTTCCAGGGATGCAAGCCCCAAATCATCCCTCAAGTCGGGCAAGAAGAAGCGGATGCGGGACAGGGCCTCCTCAGGCCTGACGGGCTCTTTCTGGAGGGCCGGTCGACATCCGGAGCCAAAGAGGATGAAGACCAGGATCGGGACGATCCAAAATGCTCTTCCATGAGCTTTTCCTGTTTTTCTATGGTCCTGATTCATGATATGAGATCCCCTCGGTGACGGGACAGTACCACGGCAGAGAGGAAACGAGAACATCAAAAAGCCCTTAAGTGTGTTCTTTTTGCAACAGCCTCATGCGGACAGGCTTCTGGGGTTCCATGGGGTTGACCAGGGTTTCGAGGAAAATGAGAGGCTTAGATTCTCACCACCTCGATACTCCTTCATGGCACGTAAATTGCTATCCTTATTGGCGCTTTTCTGAAACGGCATTCAGTCCATCCGGGGAGGACGCGGATTTTGGATTATCGACAACGCACCATACGTAACGAAGCAAGCTGCACGGGAATTGGACTTCACTCCGGCAAGAAAGTTGAACTGTCCATCAAGCCTGCTCCGATCAACCATGGGATAAGGTTCGTCAGAAGAGATGCGCGGATCCCTTCAACGGTTCGGGCCTGCTTCCAAAATGTCGTCGACACGAACCTGTCCACCAGCATAGGCTTTAACGGCTACAAGGTCTCCACCATCGAGCATCTGATGGCCGCTTTTTTCGGTCTGGGCATCGACAACGCCATTGTGGAATTGAGCGGACCAGAAGTCCCGATCATGGATGGGAGTGCGGCCCCCTTTGTGTTCCTGCTGAAAAATGCCGGGGTCGTCGAACAGAAGGCGCCCAAGCGATTCATCGTCATCCAGAAGCCCTTTGAGGTTCGTGAGGAGGGCAAGTCGGTCTCCCTCCGCCCGTCGAAGGAGCTGAAGATCACCTACACCATCGACTTCTCCCATCCGCTTCTCAGAAATCAGCGCTATGAGCTGCATTTTTCGGGTAGGGACTTCGTGCAGGAGATCAGCCGCGCAAGGACCTTCGGATTCCTCAAGGACATCCAGGTCCTCAGGAGCAACGGTCTCGCCATGGGAGGGTCCCTGGACAACGCCATCGTCATTGACGACTTCAGGGTGCTCAATGAGGACGGCCTGAGGTACAAGGACGAATTCGTAAGGCACAAGATACTGGATTTCATAGGCGATCTGGCCATCCTCGGCGTACCGATCATCGGACATTTCGTCGTCCGGAAATCCGGACATTCCCTGAATCAGGCCGTGTTGAAAAAGCTGATGGCCCACAAGGAGTGCTGGCAGGAGATCACATTCAACAGCCCCCAGGAGGCCTGCCAGGACGAAGTGAAGATCCCCGTGTTCGGGTCCCTGGAAACCGTCATGGCGTAAACTCCGCCACGAAGACACCAAGTCTCACGAAGAAGCGTTCGTTTCTTTGTGTGTTTGTGTCTTGGTGGCCGCTCCCCTATGTGCGGTCCGACGGTCGGCGTTCGATGTCCGATCTTCTCCTCTCGAACCTCTCTTCTTTCCTTGGAAATTGGTCATTCCGCATTCTACATTGGACATTGATATTCCTCTCGGGTATGATCTTATCTCGTCAATTTTCCTGATTTTTTTACCTCCATTCACCTCGGTTCCGGGTCGGGCATGCGTAAGTTCGTCTCCCTCATTCTGCCGTTGTCCATCCTTCTTTTCTTCGCCGCGGCCACTGCTTACGGCAGAAAGGCCTACCTGACGGACATCGTGGTCACCAATACGAGGGACCATCTTCTCCTCTATTTCACCGTGAACGACTGTTTTACACCGCAGATGAACGCAGCCATCGAGAGCGGGCTCAACATGACTTTTGTCTTTTTTGTGAAGGTCTCTGAAAAGAGACCCCTGCTATGGGACAGGGTGATCGCGAGCACGGAGATCAGCCACAGCATCAAATACGATCACCTCAAGAACGTCTACGAGGTGAGACTCTCGGAGAACAGCGACAAGCCCGTCGTGGTCAAGAGCTTCGAAGATGCCAAGAAACTGATGGCGGAGGTGGCTGGACTGAAGCTGGTTCCCCTCCAGAATCTGCGGAAGGGGGGCAGCTACCAGGTCAGGATGATGGCCGAACTCGACCGGATCAAGCTGCCCCTCTACCTTCATTACGTGCTGTTCTTTTTGTCTCTCTGGGATTTTGAGACCGATTGGGCGGCCGTGGATTTCAGGTATTGAAGGGATGCCGGATTACCTAGAAGCCGAGAACCAGGATCGAAGAAGACGCCGCAGGGAGCGGTATATCATCGGACTTCTCCTGGTGGTGGTCGTCGTGCTGACCACCTATCTTGGAATGAACGTCTTCGATCTGGGGGTAGAGCTGCCTACCACGGACACGATCCTGGTCTTTGCCCTCATCAATCTGAACGTCATCCTCCTGCTTCTTCTCCTTTTCCTCACCGTGAGGAACGTCGTCAAGCTCCTCTTCGAGAGGAGAAAGAACCTGATGGGGGCCAGGCTGCGCACGAAGCTGGTCGCGGCCTTCGTCAGCCTTTCCTTGCTGCCCACGGTGGTCCTCTTCTTCGTTTCCGTTCAGTTCATCTCCACGTCGATCGAGTACTGGTTCAATCTGCCCATCGAGCGATCCCTCCGGACATCCCTGGAGATCGGCCAGGGATTTTACAGCCGGACCACAGAGGAGATCCTGGCCTGCGGGAACACCCTGAGCGGCATCGTTTCACACGGCGGGTATCTGGCCCCTAGCCGCAGGGAGGATCTGAACAAGCTCATCGACGAGCGGAGGGTGCAGCATCGCATCGACTCCATCAGGGCCTTTTCAAGGAACATGGAGCTGCAGGCGGTCTCTCTGGATCAGAAGATCGACCTGAGCAGCTTTCGAAACCCGGATGCGGACGTGATGAGGAGGAGCATCGAGCAAGGCTCGGAGGGCCATGAGATCCAGTCCTCTCCCTACGGCGATCTGGTCAGCGGCATCGTGCCTGTCTTCTCGGCCCAGGACTCCCGGGGGGTGATCGGAGTCATCGTCCTCGAGAAGGTCGTCCCGAGTGCGGTCGTCAATCGGCTGAATGCGATATCCAGCGGACTCGAGGAATACAAGCAGCTCAAGATGCTGAAGACCCCGATCAAGATCAGCCACATGATCACCTTCTCCATCGTCACCCTCCTGATCGTCTTCTCTTCCGTCTGGTTCGGGTTTTTCCTCTCCAAGGGAATCACTGTACCCATCCAGGAACTCGCTGAGGGGACGAATCGGATCGCCTCCGGTGACTACGATTTCTTCATCGACCTCGAGGCCCGGGATGAGATTGGGGTCCTGGTGAATTCGTTCAACAGGATGACCCTGGACCTCAAGAACAGCAAGAAGCAGCTGGAAGAGGCCAATGAAGAGCTCAGGAAGCGCAACGTCGAGCTCGACCAGAGGCGGCGGTACATGGAGATTGTGCTCGCGAACGTCGCCGCCGGGGTGATCTCCTTCGACGGAGAAGGAAGGATCCTGACCATCAACAAGTCCGCGGAGAGGATATTCGAGCTGGAGGGGAGGGAAGTCATCGGGAGACACTATTCCGAGATCATCGGGCAGGAAAGTCTCAAGACCGCGGGGGAGTTTTTTCAGGACCGAAACCTGCTGAAAAGAGGGTTCCTCCAGCGGCAGATCCGGTTTAGGGTAGGGGATCGGATCCTTTCCCTCCTGGTCTTTCTCAATGTGCTCCGGGACGACCGAGGCAGATACCTGGGACTGGTCGCGGTGTTTGAGGACCTCACCGAGGTGGAGAAGGCCCATCGCATGGCCGCGTGGCGAGAGGTGGCCAGGCGGATCGCTCATGAGGTCAAGAATCCCCTCACCCCGATCCAGCTCTCTGCGCAGCGATTGAAAAGGAGATACGGTCACAAGCTCGGAAAAGGCGATGCGAAGGTCTTTCATGAGTGCACGAACATGATCGTCGATCAGGTGGAGGAGCTGAAGCGGCTCGTGAATGAGTTTTCCAGTTACGCCCGAATGCCTTCTTCCAGTCCGGCCCCCAACGACCTGAACCAGATCGTCCAGGAGTCCGTCAGCCTCTACCGGGAATCCCACAAACACGTGAACATCGTCCTTCGCGAATCCAAGGAGTTGCCTGTCTTGAATCTCGACCGGGAACAGATGAAAAGGGCCATGATCAACCTCCTGGACAATGCGCTGGATGCGGTCGAGGGAGGCGGGGAGATCCACGTACACCTGCATTATGACCAGGAGGATGAGAAGGCGAGAATCGAGGTCACCGACAACGGGAACGGGATCCCCCCTGAGCACAAGATGCGCCTCTTTGAACCCTATTTCTCCACCAAGAAGCACGGCACCGGCCTGGGTCTGGCCATTGTGAACACCATCATCAGCGATCACCATGGTTCGATCAGCGTGCACGACAATCACCCCAAGGGGACTCGGTTCATCATCGAGCTCCCTGCCAAACCTCAGGCGGTGTGATGATCGATCGGCTCCTCTTCCTGCTCTATCACGGCCTATGGAGCCTCGCCGCAGTCCCGCTCAAGCTCTTCGCCCGGAAATCGCACACCCTTTCGGAGAGGCTGGCCGCAGGAATTCCCCCTCGCAGGCTGGGGCCCGGCTCGCTCTGGGTGCATGCCCTGTCGGTCGGGGAGGTGAACTCCGCAGTCCCCCTCGTCAAGGCCCTCAGGGAACAATACCCGGCCAGGTGCATCGTATTCACGGCAGCCACTCGCCAGGGGCTGGAGATCGCACGCGCCGAACTGGAATCCGTGGCCGACTGGGTCCTCAGGATGCCCATGGACTTCTGGTCGCCCATGCGGCGGCTGATCCGGTTCATCGATCCGGGCCGGTTCATCCTGGTCGAGACCGATCTATGGCCCGGGTTTCTCCGCATGTTGAAGAGCAGAGGGGTCCCGGTCCTGCTTGTGAACGGCCGCATCTCCCCCGGCACATTCGACGGCTACAGGAGGTTCCCTTTCCTGGTCAAGCGGATGCTCTTTGACAACGTGGACCTCTGTCTCATGCAGTCGGAACTCGATCGCAGGCGGCTGGTGGACGTTGGAATTCCTCCGGAGAAGGTCGTGACCGTCGGGAACATCAAGTTCGACCGCGAATGGGCGGCCATGGGGTCCGAAGAGCGCGACCGTCTTGCAAAATCCATCGGCCTTCGTCCGGACGAGGAGATCTGGGTGGCCGGCAGCACCCACAGGGGAGAGGAAGAGATCGTCCTGAGGGTGTTTCTGAAGCTCCGCCTTGATTTTCCAAACCTCCGCCTGATCATAGCCCCCAGGAGGATCGAAGAGTCCGGGGAGATCCTCAGGTCGCCGCCGGCCAAGGGTCTCAAGGGGGTGCTCAGGACTTGCCTGGATGCCAGGGGAGATTTCGACCTGCTGGTGCTCGACACCATCGGTGAACTGGGGAAGGTCTACGGCATCTGCCGGGTCGCCTTCGTGGGGGGGAGCCTGGTCCCGGAAGGGGGGCACAATCTCCTCGAGCCTGCAAGCCTGGGCCGTCCCGTCCTGTTCGGGCCTCACACGGAAAGCTTCGTCGCCATGTCCGAGTTGCTCGTTGAAGCGGAGGGCGGCAGGCAGGTGGAAGACGAGGAGGAGTTGCTCCAGGCCATGAGGGAGCTTCTCTCCGATCCAGTCAAGGCGGAGGCCATGGGAGAAAACGCAAGGAGATTCGCAGAGAGGAACCGGGGAGCCCTGAAACGTCTGCTGGAGTATATCTCTTGAGTGAACCCCCACCCCGAGAGTGGGTGACCTCGGGTGACACCCCGGACGTTCGGGGACTCCACCAGAGGTGAGGGTTTGGTGATTAAGCTCCTGTGATCAGGTAAACGATCAGCCAGATCCCCAGCAGACCTACCGCCAGGGTTGGGCCCTCTTGGAACCCCTCAACCCTCCGTCTCGTCCACGTAGTTCTCCAGACGAAATCTCGGGGAACAGACGCAGTAGAAGATGAGGTCTTCACGGCCGGTGTTCCTGATGCGCTGCAGGGCGTCAGGCGGGATTCGAACGACATCTCCCTCCGTGACCCTGGTGGGTTCGATCCCCTGGACTTCCACCAAGCCCGTGCCGGATACGATGACGTAGCGCTCCGAGGTCCCCTTCACCCGGTGCCACCTCGTCGTGACCCCTGGTTCGACCCGGGCCCGGGCGATGGAAACCGCCTCATCTCCTGGGTCATTGGCCACCTCGAGGATCAGGCAACCCTCCGGCGTTCTCATCTCGCGCGACTCATTCCCCCTCTTCACTTCCGTTTTCAAGATACCGGGACCTCCTGAATATGGTTTACCAGATACTACTCCCATTGTATAAGCATCTTCAACCAGCATGAGAACGGGGGTAATGAATGATCAGAAGCCTCAATGGGAAGAGTCCAAGAATAGCAACATCCGCATTCGTGAGTGAAGCGGCCTATGTGATCGGAGATGTGGTGATCGGAGAAAACTCCAACGTCATGCCCGGTGCGGTCATCCGCGGCGATATGGGGAGCATCACCATCGGTTCATACGTCTCCGTCGAAGACAATTGCGTGATCCATTCGGGATCGCCGCACGGGCCGTCCAAAGACGTCACGATCGGCAACAGGGTGCTGATCGGTCATGGCGCAGTCATGAATTGCCGCAGCATCGGAGATCACGTGCTGATCGGCATGAACGCGACCCTTCTGCACGATGCCGAAATCGGGAACTACTGCATCGTCGCAGCATGCGCCCTCGTAAGGCAGGGCATGAAGGTCCCCGACAGGTCATTCGTCGTCGGCATCCCGGGAAAGATCGCAGGGCCTCCCTCCGAGGACCAGCTGTGGTGGGTGGACGGCGGGGTACAGGACTACGAGGAGCTCATCCAGCTCTATAAGAGAGAGGATGAGAAGTTGAGAAGCTGAGAGGTTGCGACTGCGCCAAAGGGCACACCGAAGTCGGCCACGAAGACACGAAGGCATTGGAGAGGCATCTTGCTTCGTGTCTTTGTCTCTTTGGGGCAGGTCTTCAGAGCTCCCTGACGAGCCTCGCCATCCCCGGGCACCCGATCTGTGATTCAAAATAGGGATCGCGCCTCTCATCCAGAATCCGGAACCCGTGCTTTTGATAGGCACGGAGGGCGGGCTCGTTCCCGATGTAGATGTTTATCTGGGCCCGGCGAAAACCCAGTTCGCGGCCTGCCTCGATCATCTCCTCCAGCAGCCTGTCCACGATCCCTCTCCGACGAAACTCGGGAAGCGTCGCCACACTCTCGATCACCCAGGCTCCCTCCAGCGTTGGCGGAACACAGTCGACGATCCTCGGCTGACCGGTCTCACGGGTCTTTTCCTGGCGCTGGATTCCGCTCGCCCTGAATGCCTCCGGAAGGGCCAGGGAAAGCGCGGGATACCCGAGGCCGACAGGATCGTACCCCCCGATGCCCGCGGCCGGGCAGCCCCCCACCTCGGCCACGCGGAAGCAGCAATAGTGAAAGAGATGCCGGTTCACGGTCTTGGCGAGACGCTCGAAAAAGGCGAGGCATCTCTCTTCCGGTTCAGCCAGGATCACCTCCCATATCCCTTTCCGCACATGGGCCCGTCCGGCGGCCAGCATGACCCAGGCGATGAAGCCGGCATCTTCGGGCCCTGCCTGACGAGTCACGACTCTCATGGGGTATACCTCCACCTGTCCGGGTAGGGGGTCAACTATTCGCCCTTGCTCCGTGGCAGGATGTGGGTGGAGCTCCCCAGAAAGCGGTCGGCCGCCTCCTGGAGCGTCTCCGTGAGCGTCGGGTGAGGGTGGACGCTCAAGGCGACATCGCTCGCCAGCGCGCCCATCTCCACGGCCAGCACCCCTTCCGCGATCAACCCTTCGGTATCGTGTCCGACGATCCCCACGCCGAGGAGTCTGCCTGTCTCCTGATCGATCATCAGCTTGGTCAGCCCATCCTGCTCACCCATGCTGGTGGCCCTGCCCGAGAACTTCCATGGGAAACGCTCGACCGCGACCTTGCGTTTCCGCTGCCGGGCCTGGCTCTCGGTCAGGCCGCACCAGGCGATCTGGGGCTCCGTATAGACCACCGCAGGCATGGCCTGTACATCGTAGGCCGAAGGCTCCCCTTTGATCGCCTCGGCAGCCACCTTCCCTTCCCGGAAGGCCTTGTGTGCAAGCAGAGGTCCGCCGGCCACGTCGCCGATCGCATAGATCCGCTCGTCCGAGGTGCGACGCTGCTCGTCCACGGCGATGTACCCTTTCTCATCCACCTTCACTCGGGTCTTGTCCAGCCCCAGTTCCGCGGAGTTCGGCGTTCGGCCGACGGCGACCAGGACCCTGTCGAAGACCTGGTTCGGCTCCCGGATCTCCCCTTCCAGCGTCACCTCCACCTTGCTGTCCGTCTCCTTCATGGACCTGGTCCTGGTATTGAAGTGGATGTCCTCGAACAGCTCTTTCAGCCTGCGGGAGAGCGGCACCACCAGGTCGGGGTCCGCGCCTCTCAGAAGGACATCGCTTCGAACCGCCAGTGAGACCCGTGAACCGAGGGAGGCATAGACTGTGCCCATCTCGAGAGCCACATAACCGCCCCCCACCACCAGCAGCCTTTCGGGGATGTCCGCCAGATCCAGTGCGCCGTCCGAATCCATGATGCGCCCCCCTTTCCGGAAGGTGATTCCGGGAAGGGACTGGCTCCTGGATCCGGTCGCGATGACGGCGTGCTTGAACTGGATGCGCCGTATGTCCGAGTGTTCGAGCCTCACCCGGTCCGATCCCTCGAAGGCCGCTCTCCCCTTCACGAGCTGAACGCCCCTTTTTTTGCAGAGGGTCACCAAGCCGTCGGCCATATCGTTGATGACCTCGTCCTTCCAGGAACGTAACCGGTCAAGATCGATCCTGGGCGGGTCAAAGGCAATCCCCATGGATTCGGACCTTCGCGCCTTCTGAATGAGATCGGAGATGTGCAGCAGGGTCTTGGAAGGTATGCACCCGCGGAAAAGACATTCCCCGCCGGGCCTCGACTCCATGTCCACCATGGCGACTTCCATCCCCAGATCCGCGGCTCGAAAGGCGGCGGCATAACCGCCGGGTCCCCCGCCGATGACGAGGATCTCGGTCTGCTCCGTCAACTCACCCATGACCATAGGAATGCTCCTCCGATCTCACGCAAAGGCGCAAAGACGCAATGGCTTTGAGAACAGAAAAACTTCCGCCGCAAAGAATGTTTAAGTCTTCTGCACTCATCAAAGCGGAAACCCTTCCTTTGCGCCAAATTTTTCTTCTTTTCACCCTGGCGTCTTTGCGCCTTTGCGTGAGACCTCTTCTCCTGGACCTGCCTCACATCACCATCAGCATCTTCTCCGGGTCGCCCATGGCCTCCGAGAAGATGGCGAGGAACTCCAAGGCGTCGGCCCCGTCCAGGATCCGGTGGTCGATGCCGAGGACCACGGGCATGATCAGCCGCGGCACGATCTCCTGCCTGCCCCCTTTCTCCCTGACGGCCGGCTGCCATCGCGCGGAGCCCATCCCGAGGATGGCGACCTCGGGGTAGTTGATGATGGGCGCGAAGTATCCCCCGCCCATGGGCCCGACATTCGTGATCGTGAAGGTCCCCCCTCTCATCTCATCGAGGGTGGCCTTGCGGCTGCGGGTCCGCTCGACCAGGTCCTTCAGCTCGACCGCGATCTCGGTGATGCTCTTCCGGTCCACATCCCGGAGCACAGGAACGATCAGGCCGTCTTCCGTGTTGACCGCCACGCCGATGTGATAGTAGTGCTTCACGATGTATTCGCCGGCCTCGGTGTCCAGGGAGGCGTTGAACCGGGGAGACGACCTCAACGCTGCGGCGGCGGCCTTGAGCGCGAACACCGTGAAGGTCAGTCTTCCCCCCTCGGCCTCGATCTCCGCCCTGTGTTTCTTGATGAAGCCGTCCAGCAGCGTCACGTCCACCTCTCCCATGCTGTTCACGTGGGGAATCTGCGACCACGCCCTCGCCATCTGCTTTGCGGTCGCCCTTCGGATGGAGCGCAGGGGAACCTTCTCTACCGGGCCCCATTTCGAGAAGTCGGGCAATTCCGGGACCTCGACCTCCAGCGGCCGTCCGGGTTTTTCCCTCTCCTCCGGCGGTTTCTCCTTCTTCTCGACCTTTTTCCCTTCCGCAAACGACCTGACGTCCTCGTCGGTCACCCGGCCTCCGGGACCGCTGCCGTCCACCTGCCTGATATCCACCTTCAGCTCCCGCGCAAGACGCCGGGTGGAAGGTGCCGCGGCAACAGGTCCTTCTTCCGCCCGAGGACGTGGCGGCTTTTCAGAAGGAGCCGCCCGCTCCCTTTTCTCCACCTGCGGTTTTTCGACCTTGCTGGGTTCCGCCTTCGGCATCTCTTCCTGGGGCAAGCCCTCCTTTTCGGCCACGTCGAAGAAGATGAGCTCCTGGCCGACCTTGACCGTGTCGCCGGGCCTGACCAGGATCTTCTTCACCTTGCCGGTGTACGGAGAAGGGATCTCCACCGCGGCCTTGTCCGTCTCCACTTCCAGGATGGGGTTTCCCTCCTGGACGTCGTCTCCTTCCGAAACGAGGACCTGGAGCACCTCGCCCTCATGGATCCCTTCCCCCAGGTCGGGGAGCTTGAATGCCTTTGCCATCTTCGCCTCCTTTACGCACTCAGGGTCTCTTGGGCTGCCTTGACGATCCGATTGGCATGGGGGATGTAGCTCGTCTCCCACCCGAACAGGGGCATGTGGATATCGAAACCGGTTACACGGGCAATCGGGGCCTCCAGGTGGTAAAAGGCCTGCTCTACGAGTCGGGCAACCACCTCCGCGCCCGGGCCGAAGCTCCTGGCCGCTTCATGGACCACGAGCGCCCTGCCCGTCTTGCGCACCGATCGTACGAACAGCTCATCATCGAGCGGCGATACGGTCAGGAGATCGATCACCTCCGGTTCGATCCCATGCCTCTCCTTCAGTTGGGCCGCCGCTTCGAGGGCCGGCCTCATCATGGCCCCGTAGGAGATGACGGTCAGATCCTTCCCTTCCTGTACCAGCTGGGACCTGCCGATCGGAAGCGTCTCCTCCTCTTCAGGGACCTCCTCGCGGTACGCCCGGTACACCGCCTTGGGTTCATAGAAGATCACGGGATCCGGATCGCGTATGGCGCTGATCATCAGGGCACGGGCATTTCGGGGGCCCGATGGGATCACCATCTTAAGCCCCGGCATATGGGCCCAAAAGGCCTCCCTGCTCTCGGAGTGATGTTCCAGGGCGCGCACCCCCCCGCCATAGGGCGCCCGAAGGACCATCGGCACATGCATCCGTCCCTGGGTTCGCCACCGCAAACGCGAGGCATGAGATTCTATGTGATGAAGGGCGATATAGGCGAACCCCGAGAACTGGATCTCGCATACCGGTCTGAGTCCGTACAGGGCCATGCCCACGGCGAATCCCACGATGCCGGCCTCGGCCAGCGGCGTGTCGAAGACCCTCTCTTCCCCGAACCGTGCCTGGAGGCCTTCGGTGACCCGGAACACGCCCCCGTTCAGGCCTACGTCCTCGCCGAAAATCACGACCCGGTCATCTTTCTCCAGCTCCTGTCGGAACGCCATGTTCAGCGCCTGAACCATTGTCATCCTAGGCATGGTTCTCCTCCTTCCTCTCGGACAGCTCCCGGGCAAGCTCCTCTCTCTGTCTTTTCAGCGTGGGCGGCGGTTCCGCAAAGATGTGGTCGAACATGCGTATGGGTTCGCCCGCGAGCTTTTTCATGGCCTCTTCAGCCCTGTCGATCGCCCCCTGAACCTGCTCTTTGACCTCACCGTCCAACCCTTCAAGCTTCTCCTCGGAGACTCCCTTTTCCGTCAGGTATCTCCGGAACCGGATCAGGGGATCCCGCTGCTTCCACAAATCCACCTCCGCCTGCTTGCGATAACGGGTGGGGTCGTCCGCGGTGGTGTGCATCATCATCCGGTAGGTCACGCATTCGATCATGGTGGGGCCGCCGCCGGAGCGCGCCCGGTCCACCGCTTCTTTCGCGGCCACGTAAGAAGCCAGCACGTCGTTCCCATCCACCTGAAGGCCGGGCATCCCGTAGGCAACGGCCTTCTGGGCGAGGGTCTTGGAGTGGGACTGCTTCTCCAGGGGCACGGAGATGGCCCAGTGGTTGTTCTGGCATACGAAGACCACCGGCGCCTGGTAGACGCCGGCGAAATTCAGCCCCTCGTGAAAATCCCCTTCGGACGTGGCCCCGTCGCCGAAAAAGGTCATCACCACGTCCTTCTGCTTTCGATACTTTATGGACCAGGCGATGCCTGCCGCGTGAATGATCTGCGACCCGACAGGCACGGCCACGGGAATGTTGTTGGCCCGCTCCTCGGTCGTTTTCGGGAACTCTTCTCCCGGCGGCTCCCTGAACCCCCCGTGATGCAGGATGATGGCCTCCATCGGGACCCCTCTCCAGATCTCCGCCGCTCCTTCCCGAAAGGAGGGGACGAACCAGTCCGAGGGCTTGAGCACCGATACGGCACCGATCTGGGATGCCTCCTGCCCCGTGATAGGCGCAAAGGTCCCGATGCGGCCCTGCCTCTGGAGGTTCAGCAGACGTTCATCGAACCTCCGGCCCAGGAGCATGGCCCTGTAGAGTTTGACCAGGAAGTCTTCGGGGAGATCGGGCTCGAGTTCCTTGTCGAGGTTGCCTTTCTCGTCCAGGATGGACAGGTGTTCCACGTTGCAGAAGGGGATGTCGACTACGGTCTTGGGCATGGCGGCGCTCCTTGCGATGGAATGGCGAATGGGTCATTTAAACAGCGGGGTTAGGAGAAAAAAATAGGAATGATGATGTATTTTCCGTAAAAAGTCGTAGTATCTCAAGCATAAAAGAGAAAAAGGCTGCAAGATGAACCGGATAGGCGTCATTTCCGATACTCACGGGCTGCTTCGGCCCTCGGTCATGGGGGCACTCGAGGGTGTCTCGATGATCCTCCATGCAGGGGACATCGGGTCGAAGGCGGTGCTGTACGAATTGCGGAAAATCGCGCCCCTCATAGCGGTCAGGGGGAATGTGGACAGCGGTTCCTGGACCCGGCGTCTGAAGGTGCGGGAGCACGTCGAAGTGGCAGGCACGACCTGTTACCTCGTCCATGACATCGAGGAGATGGATCTGGATCCTGCTGCCGCGGGGATCAGGGTGGTCATTCACGGCCACTCACACCGGTCCCGCCTCCTGGAGCGGAACGGGGTCTTGTACCTCAATCCGGGCAGCGTGGGACCGAGAAGGTTCAGGCTGCCGATCACCATGGCGTACCTCTCTATCGGGGACGGTCAGAAGGTGTCGGCGGAGATCATACCGCTCGAGGAGTAGGAAACTGCAGGTGTTCCGGGAACTTTTCTGAACCTGGCAAGGCGGCCTGCCCCTTATTGGAACTTTGCCAAGTCAGAGGTTTCAGTGTTCAGGTCCCGGGAAATTGATGGACTACCGGGCTGACACCCGAAACCTGACACCTGAATGTTTCCTCATCGATCCATCCTGCCGCCGCAACGGCAAGCGGCCCCGCTGGCCTCCGGCGCCACTCGCCCCTCGTCCTGGCGAAGCGGCCTGCCTTGGATCGTCCCTCGTCCCCCTATTCTCTCCATCTCCCCCCTGCCGGTCTCAGGACCAGTCTTGCCGCTGCCTCGGACTCCACCTTCGACCGGGTAAAGTAGAGGGGGTGGTGGGCTGCCTTCAACCAGAGGTCCACCTGGTCGTCGTAGTGCGGGCTCCGGGGGACACCCGACTGTCCTGGAACGATGGCGCCCAGACTCCCGTCCCAGTCTTTCAGGTTATAGATATGCCGGTTGGCGGCGCTCCATCCCTGCAGCCTGAAATCCATCCCCGGCACGATGCTCGACTGCCACACCGTGCTGAAGTCCCCCCCGACCTCATAGGGTCCCGCGTTCAGGAGAGTGTCCAGCGGCTCCCGGCCGAGGAGATGCTTCATCTCCACCGTATGCAATTGCCCCCAGCGCCATGTTGAGGGGTCCGGCCCCAGCCTCCCCTTCAGGAATGCGGCGGTTTCCACCAGGCTCTTTTCCACGGTCTCGGACAGCTCTTCCCTCTCCGGCGTATCGATGTCGTCGAACCAGGGCGAGTCCGGCTCAGACATGAGACCCTGGAGGATCGTGCGGCTGTGTTCGGCAAAGCGGTTGAGAGGGTCGGTCGCGATCAGCCCGATCCCCAGGAACACGCCGGTGAGCGGTCCGAGCTCGTCCTTGAAGGTGTTTTCAAGGAGCCTCTGGAGCGACACGGAATATACGGCCCCCCCTGCGCTCTCCGGGCTCAGGGTCTGGTCCCACGCGATGAGTATCTCCTGGAGCTCCGTGGCTTCCGGGTCCCGGATGTCGGCCCGCCTCACCGCGTCCACAAAGGGGGCTGCAGAGAGGCTCCTCAAATCGCCCTGGAGTTCGCCGAACTCCTCTTTTGAGATCGGGTTCTTTCCCGAGAGGACCTGCACGATCCTGTTGACCCGGTTGTCCGAGGCGTAATCCCCTGCCAGGTAGAACGGGAAGTCCTTACCCACCACGTCGTTGTTGGCCGTTGCAAAGTACCCGTCCTCGGGGTTCAAGACAAACGGCTTCTCCTCGGGACCGACATAGCCGGTCCACTCGGAGTCCCCGGTCCAGCCTGGGAAAGGCCCCATCCCGTGGCCCTGGGATCGTATGGGTATACGGCTCCCCAGGACATACCCGATATTCCCGAGGGTGTCCGCGTAGACCAGGTTCACGGGAGGCTCGCACCACTCTGCGGCCGCGGCCCTGAATTCATCCCAGTTCCCGGCACGGTTCATCCTGTAGAGAACGCTTGTAGTCGTCCCTGGATCATGACCGCTCCACCTGAGGGCAAATGCATGCTCCATCCCTTCGGCCTGCTCGATCAGGGGAGAGATGACCGGTCCGTGGTTCGTCACCCGGATTTCGTGGAGGACAGGCTCCTTCTGTCCCCTGACCTTGATCTCCTCCCGCAGAAGACGCGGTTCCAGCCATTCGCCGCGGAAGAGGTACCTTCCCCCCTTTTCCCGATCGAACCGTTCCAGGAAGAGATCCTGGCCGTCCGTGTAGGCGAAGGTGATCCCCCAGGCCACATTCCGGTTGTGCCCCGCGATGATCAGCGGGACCCCCGGCAGCGAGAGACCGATGACATCCAGTCCTCCGCCGGCAAGGTGCATCTCGTAGAAGACGGAAGGGACGGTCAAGGCGAGATGCATATCGTTGGCCAGGAGCGGGAGCCCCGTGGTGCTCCTTGAGCCGTGTACGACCCAGTTGTTGCTGCCGCCGCCGAACGCCGGGAGGGTCCCGGCCTTCGAAAGGGGGAGGGGGGATTCGACGGAGTCGGGTTGAAGGTCTGCCGGGATGGGGGCCGGCGCGGGGGGCTGGATCCTCCTCAGCAGGTCATCGGTTTTCTCCTCGCCGAGTTCCTTTCTCAGGAGCGCGCGTACAAGCTCCTCCTGCCAGTTCTTTCCCCCCGTGTGGCCCATGAACTTGCCCCAGCCTACGGAGTCCTCGGGCTTCCAGGGTTCCGGATGGATGGACAGGGCCTTGAACTCAAAGGGGAGGCGCCCCCCCTGCCCTTCTATGAAGGCGTTGACCCCTCGTGAGAAGGCGTGGAGGATCTCCAGGGTAGCCGCATCATAGGTCGAGAGCTCGGCACGGGCAGCACGCATGAACCCGAACGACCTCAGCACCCTGTCGACTTCGACCGCCTCCGGCCCAAAGATCTCGCTGAGCCTTCCCGCTGCTATTCGGCGGTTGGTCTCCATCTGCCAAAGCCTGTCCTGGGCCTGGACAAACCCCTGGGCCATGAACAGATCATGCTCGTTCTCGGCAAAGATGTGTGGGACCCCCCAGCGGTCCCTGTAGACGGTGACGGAATCACGCAGTCCCCGGAGCCGGAGCTCCCCCTCCTTGACGGGCAGGGGGAGTCGGATGAAGTAGACATACGCTCCACCGGCCGCGATCAGGACCAGGAAGAGGAGGACGGCAACGATGAACAACAGCTTCTTGCGCATTGGAATGTATTAGCACAATGGCCGCAGACAATCATCAGGGAACTCTTTTTGACATTCCCGGGAAGAGGACTAACTTCAACTAAAGGTAAAGACCTGAAACGGGTACTGGGGTGTCATAGCGGCGCACAGTCCCTTTTCACGAAAAAGGAGGGAGCCGTGGAGGTAAATGCTTTTTGTTCCTCCTTGAGGGATGAAATGAGCGGTTGGAGGGCGAAGACCCAGGACATCATCCGCAGGACGGAAGGGATGTCGGAGGGTCCGGGCGAAAAGATGAAATCGTCCATTGATGACATGAAAGGCATGATCGAACGGATCGAACGGACATTGGAAAGGCTGGAAAGGGAGTGTCCGGTCGGTTGGGATGAGGAGAGGGCCGAGATCGAGCGAACGGTCTCTGCACTTCATGCCCGCTGGAACGACACCGCCTCCTATTCCCCGGATGATTTCGAGTAGTCCCCGGGACTCCGTGCACGGTGCTCGGCCCCGGATGGATGAAGAGACCGTGAACATGAACGGCAGGACTCTGGGGAGAGCTTGAAGTCGTTCCCCTGGAAAGCTCCGAAAGAAGAGTGATCCGCCTGATGAAGCGGATGGCGAGGTCGGCGTTGATCCGCTAGTGGGGGAAAAGGACCCGGAAGAGCCGATCGAACAGCCATCCCAGACCGATGGTGGCCGGCAGGGTGAGGATCCACGAGAGGGCGATATCGACCGCCACCCCCCACCTTACACTCGAGATGCGGCGGGCCGCGCCGGCCCCCACGATGGCGGAGGTGATGGTGTGTGTCGTAGATACCGGAATGCCGAGGGTCGAGGCCAGCTGCAAGACCCCGGCTGCTGAGCTCTCCGCTGCGAAACCCTGCTCCGTGGCCAGGGGCGCGATCTTCATCCCCAGGGTCCGGATGATCCGCCACCCGCCCAGGGCGACCCCGAGTCCTGCCACCGCTCCCACGCTGAGAATCACCCAGAGGGGGACCTCCGGGTCTTTCCACCCATAATGGAGCGCCAGGATCATCACCAGGATGCCCATGGGCTTCTGGGCGTCGTTGCGGCCGTGGCTGAAGGCCATGAAGGCGGCGGAGAGACGCTGAAGATTCCTGAAGATCATCGACAGCCGGTAGGCAGGGGCGGACCCGAACAGCGAGTGGATGATCATCATCAGGACCCAGCCTCCGAACAAGCCCAGCACCGGTGATACGATAATGGCCAGCAGCACCTGCGATACGCTGTTCCAGTACACCACCTCCAAACCCGCCTCGGCGATCGCCGCACCGATGATGCCCCCGATCAAACCATGGGTCTCGCTGACGGGAATGCCGAAGTAGTAGGTCAGAAGGCTCCAGGCCATGGTGCCCAGAAGCGCGGCCATGACGGTGGGGATGGAGATCAGGTCCAGGGCGACAATGCCCTTTCCGATCGTGAGGGCGACCGCCGTGCCGGTCAGGGCGCCCCCGATCTCCAGCAGGGCGGCCATCAGCACGGCGGCCCCGGGGCTCAGGGCGCGGGAACCCACCGATGTGGCAATGGCGTTCGCGGCATCGGTGAACCCTCCCAGGAAGGCATAACCATAGCTCAGCAGCACGGCGGCCAGGAGGAAGAGAAGGCTCGGCTCCATGGCTCTACTTGTATTTGGTCTTGAGACGGGAGAAGATCACTGCAATGTCTTCACATCGGTCGAGGGTATCCTCCAGGGTCTGAAAGATCTCCTTCCACTTGATGACGCTCAGGAGGTCCCCCTGAATCGCCGGCCCGTCCGGCCTCATCAGTCTCTCCAGCAGGGTCCGGTGGAGGTGATCGGCCGCGCTCTCCAGGGACTCGATCTTTTCGAAACAGGAGCCGAATTCGAACGACTGCATTTTGCGTTCGGCGATCAGACGCACTCCCAGCCGGATCTGTTCGGTTGCCTGCACGATCAGATGCGAAAAGGCCTGGAGATCGGAATTGGTCTCAGGGATATTGTAGATCTTGAGGCGGTTGCTCACCTGTTCGATCTTGTCCACCACGTCGTCCAGGGAGTCCGTCAGCCGGCTGAGGTCCTCCTTGTCGAGGGGCAGGATGAAAAACCGGTCGATGTCGTCGGAGATCTGATGGACCTTTTCATCCGCCTCCTGCTCCAGTTCTTCCATCCTGGCGGCCCCCTCTCTCACCCGTTTCCAGTCCAGGGTGATATCCCTCAAGGTGACCGCGGACTGCCTCACCAGGTCCGAGAGATCCATCAGCTTGTTCAATGTCTTCGCCCTCTTGAATACGAGCATCCTTCCCCCGACCTGTTTTCCGGTTTACGGATGGTCTTCTTCCTGCCATCAAAGCATCTTCCGAGGTGAGGGTGGAGTAAATACGGTGAATCTTGTATTGAGGGCTCCCGGTGAGCGGCCTTACGATGGGACGATCATCCGCCATCCGGATCCAGGGAAAGAGAGCGTGAAAGGATCGGCCCCCGACATCCGGGCATGGTACCGGGGTGAGAGGCCGCTCCCTTAAACGAAGAAAAGGAGGCAAGAACATGCAGGCCCGCGGTCCACTCATGATCGAGCATCGTTTGATCGAGAGGATGATCTCGATCATCCAGGAGGGACTCGCCAGGATCGAGTCCACAAGGAAGATTGACCCTGTCTTCGTCGATTCCGTGGTCGACTTCATCCGCATGTACGCGGATCGGACACACCACGGCAAGGAAGAGGACATCCTTTTCAGGGAACTGAGCCGGAGACATCTGTCCGAGGAGGACCAGAGGGTCATGAACGAGCTGATCGAAGAACACGTATTCGGACGGCGTACGACCAAGGCCGTCGTCGACGCAAACACGCGTTATCGGGAAGGCGACCGGGCCGCATTGGCGGACATTGCCGCCGGGCTACGGACCCTGACGGAGTTTTACCCCGGCCACATCGTGAAAGAGGACAAGGTCTTCTTCCCGGCATCGAGGCTCTACTTCACGGAGGGGGAGGACCAGGCCATGCTGCAGGAGTTCCGGGAGTTCGATCGCAGGATGATCCACGAGAAGTACAGAATGCTCGTCGAATCCCTGGCCCCGAAGCCCCTGTAGGAGCAGGCTCTGCTTGCGTTCCCTGGAGGAAAGGCCTCGACTGCAAGAACATCACCTGCCGGCATCGGTCTTTCCGACGGCCGGTTTCAGCATGATCGACAGGACCAGCCCTACGACCGACAGGCCTACCATGACCAGGAACACCGGTCGGTAGCTGCGCACCGCGTCAAAGACCATCCCGCCGGCCACCGGCCCCAGGGCGCCGCCGATATTGCCGCTCAGGAAGGCCACCCCCAGGATCGCTCCATGAGAGGCGATGCCGAAGAGTTCGGCGGCCACGGGCGAGATCACGGTGTAGTACGCCCCATGGGCCATTCCGTATGCCCCTGCGAAGAGGTACAGCATCCACATGGTCCCTGCCATTTGGAGCCAGAGGAAACTCGAGATCAGCAGGAGGAAGCAGAGCATCATGGTCTTGCGGGTGCCGATCCGGTCGACGGCGATTCCGGTCAGAAGCCTCCCCCCTATGCTCATGCCACCGATGGTGGACAGGAGGCCTGCGGCCTTGAGGGGATCCAGGCCCATGTCGCTGCCGTGAGGGGCGAGATGCACCACGACCGTCATCAGGCAGCTGAAGACCAGCAGGTTCATGGCGCAGAGCTGCCAGAACGGCGCGGTCCGCGCCGCCTGCCGGAGGCTCAGTCCGAACTCCGGCCCTTGGGCCCTGGCCTGAACCGGCTGATTGCCGCCGTCGGGCATCTGTCCTATCTGGGCCGGGTCCCGGCGCAGCAGCAGGCCCGCGCCGGCAAGGAAAACCGCGGCAATGAGGCCTATGAGAACGCCGGCATGGCGCCAGCCGTAGTACAGGACGAACAAACCGGCGACAAGCGGCATGCCCATCTGCCCGACGCCGGTCCCCACCTTCACCAATCCGGTCATGGTTCCCCTGCGCCGCACAAACCAACGGGTGACCACGGTCATGGGGATGACGTCGACGGGACTGAGACCGATCCCCAGGATCACTGCGTAGAAGAGATAAAGCTGCCACACCTCGTGCGCCTGGGAGAGGAGGACATAGCCGGAGCCGTAGAAAAGGGCGGTGACCGCCACGAGGACACGAGGGCCGAATCGGTCGTTCACCATGCCGGCAAAGACCCCCAGGATCCCCATGAGCAAATAGGCAATGCTCGAGGCGCCCGAGACGGTGGCCCTGGACCACCCGAATTCGGCAAGGAGAGGTTTGAAGAAGACGCCGAAGGCGATATAGGTCCCGATTCCTATGCCCTGGATCAGGAAGCAGGCAAAGACGACGACATACCCATAAAAGAATCGGGGACTCCGGCTCGATTCCATGACTCCGCCCGTTTCGTCTCTCGTTAAGGTTCCAAGGCCGGAACCGGCCCGTTTGAGGCTGACGTGGTTTCCATTGACAATGGTGTGAAAACTATTAGACTTTTTGCCTAAATGCAATCCTTTTGCCCCATCCCCCGGGGCTCTTGGCCGGAAGGCGGATCGAGGATGAAGATCGCAACATGGAACGTGAACGGCGTCCGGGCTCGCTATCTGCAACTGTGCGAATGGATCGCCCGCGATCGCCCGGATGTCATCTGTCTCCAGGAGATCAAGGCTTCACCAGATCAGATACCCGCCACGGGAGTCGAACTGGAGGAGTACTGGTGTTACTGGCACGGGGTAAAGGCCTATTCCGGTGTGGGCCTCCATATCAGGAAGGATCTCTGCCCCGCACGACCGCTCTGCTCACACCCCGCCTTCGACTTCGAGAACCGCATCGCAACCTTCCAAATCGGCCGGATCACGATCGCCTCGGTCTACGTCCCAAACGGCGGGAAGGATTTTCCCGCCAAGATGCGCTTCCTCGAGTCGCTCGAACAATACGCTGCGGGGATTCATGCAAAGGGCCAGGAGCTCGTCTTGTGCGGGGATCTGAACGTGGCGAGGGCGGAGATCGACGTCCATCCGAAAGAGCGAAGGCCCAAGGCCATTGGGCAGCTGCCTGAGGAAAGGGCCCTCCTGGAGCGGATCATCTCCAAGGGCCTCGTCGATGTGAGCAGGGCGCTGGACCCGGAAAACGACCGCCTCTTCACCTGGTGGGCGCCCTGGCGGAACCTGCGGCAGCGCAACATCGGGTGGCGTCTGGACTACGTCCTGGCAAGCCAGTCCATGTTCAACCGCGTGGTCTCCTGCAAGGTCCTGAGCGAGGTCGGTACGAGCGACCACGCGCCCGTGATGGCGGTCTTCTCCGAAGACGGCGAGGCGAGATCCTGAGCCGAAGCGCCATCGTGAATCGAGTTCAAAGGTGTGCCGATCATGTTGAGACCGAATCTGCCCGCCATGGACGACCAGGAAGGAGACGCCATCCCCGAAGGACTTCCTGCGGTCGTCGACGCCCATGTACACCTCTTCCCTTCCGATATCTTCTCCGCAATCTGGGCGTGGTTCGATCAGTACGCCTGGCCGATCCGCTACCGGCTCTCCGCCTCAAAGGTGCTGGGCTACCTTCTCTCCCGCGGGGTCGGCCATGTGATCGCACTCCAGTACGCACACAAGCCCGGCATCTCCCGGATGTTGAACCGGTTCATGGCCGAGACCTGCAGAGCCTTCCCGGGAAGGGTGACCGGGATGGCGGCGGTCTTTCCCGGAGAGGAGAATGCGGCCGAAATCCTCACGGAAGCCTTCGAGGAGGGGCTCCAGGGAGTGAAGCTGCATGCCCATGTGCAGTGCTTCGACATGAATGGACGGGAGATGGAGCCGATCTACAGCCTGTGCGAATCCGAGCGAAAGCCTGTGATCATGCATGTCGGCAGGGAGCCCAAGAGCGAGGCCTACCGCTGCGATCCCTATGAGATCTGCAGCGCGGCGAAGTTGGAGAGGGTCCTGCTGGATTTCCCTCGCCTGAAGGTCTGTGTGCCACACCTCGGTTTCGACGAGACAGCCGCTTACAGGGAGCTCGTCGAGCGATACGACAACCTCTGGCTCGACACGACCATGATGCTGGCCGACTACTTCCCTTTGGAGGAGAAAATCGACCTCAATGGCTTCAGGATGGATCGAGTGATGTATGGATCCGATTTCCCGAATATCCCCTATGCCTGGGACAGGGAGCTTCGCTGGATCAGAGGAGCGCGACTGCGCAGGCCCGATCTGGAGACGCTGCTGCAGAAGAGCGCCGCCGAGTTCTTCCACCTGGCGACCATTTGAACCGGAGAGAGAAAGGCGGTGCATTATCAAGTGAGAGCCGATTACAGAGGGTAACCGGCGATACCCAGCGGACCGTATCGTTCAAGGGGAGGATCGCGTATGGAACCGTATCGGAGCATTCTGCCACGCTTTTCCACGTTCTTCCCGGTCGCCCTCTTCGCCCTCCTGCTGCTTCTGTGGTCGGCCTGCGCAACAGGCCCTGCCGCAGAGCAAGGGACCGGGGCCAGGGTCGAGAAAGGGATCATCCTGCTGATCACCTTCCCGGATGTGACCAACCGTGTCGACCGAAGATTGGTCGAAAAGAGGTTCGGCCGGCTGCTGAACGACTATGTGAAGGAGGTATCCCCCTTTCCCCAACGAAGTACTATCTGATCGAGAACCGACAGCCCATCGGATGCGACAAGAATCTGCCCGGGAGAGGCGTGCTGATCATGTTCGCCGACGACGAAATCCCCGAATGCCGCCACGGGAAGGCGCCGGTCAAGCTCATGAACGCAGATCCGTCCGTGCCTTATCTCAAAGGCGCGGCCTTCGATCTCGGCAGGAAAGACCGTTTTCAGGACCCCAGGTATGGATGGGGAATGCAGATCAAGGAAAAGATCGGGATGTCGTACAGGATACTCATCCTGCCCTCTAAATCGGATCCTGAATCAAACCATATTGCATCGGGCCCCCGGATCGCTTAGTAATGGGGGCTGCGTGTCATCGGCTCGGCTGTCGAATCCGGTGACACGGGGGCTCGGGTACCCGAGAGCTCGCGTTTTGGTGACTGCATCACGGGGGGGGGTCCTCGACCTCTCGAGCACGACTGCCGCGCGGTGTGCAATGGACTGGTCAAAGATTCATCAGGAAAGGGGGGTCAGGCCGATCTCTCTTCCGCTGGCGTTTCTCTCCGTTCTCTACGGCTTGGGCGTCCGGCTGAGGGCCGGGTCTTATGAGAAAAGGGGGAAGTACAGGCTTCCCGGTTTCACCCTCAGCATCGGGAACATCACGGCAGGGGGCACCGGAAAGACGCCGGCCGTCCTCATGGTGGCAAAATGGGCGGTGGAACAGGGTTTTCGTCCGGTGGTGCTGTCGAGAGGCTATGGGGGCCGTTATCCCCGGGAGGTCCTGGAGGTCTCGGACGGGAAAGAGGTGAAGGCCGGTCCTGCAGAGGCCGGAGATGAGCCCATCCTCATGGCCGAAAGCCTCCCGGGCGTGCCGATCGTCGTTTCGCGCAAACGGCACCTTGCGGGGCAGTACGCGTCTGAGAGGTTCAACAGCGACTTCTTCCTTTTGGACGACGGATTTCAGCATCTCAGGCTTGCAAGGGATCTGGACCTGGTCCTCCTCGATGCCGGGAGCCCGTTCGGAAACGGCCGCCTTCTCCCCTGGGGGCCGCTGAGGGAACCGATCGGAGGGTTAGGCCGGGCATCCGGTTTCGTCCTCACCCGCTCCAACGACACGAGGCGTGAGAGGAATTGGCTGGAGTACGTGACCCGCCGTTTTCCGGGAAAACCCGTCTTCAGGGCGGCTCATGTTCCGGAAAAGGTGGTGATCCGAGGCGAGTGCCACGAGAGCGCCTTCCTGAAGGGCAAGCGGGTCTTCGCGTTTGCGGGGATTGCGAACCCTTCTTCATTCCGCAGGACATTGATCGATGCCGGCGCGGACCCGGTCGGCTTCAGGATCTTCAGGGATCACCACCCGTTCAGTGAATCCGAGGTCCGGGGCCTCGTCTCACTGAGAGCGTCTTCGGGTGCGGATCTCCTGATCACGACCGAAAAGGACTGGGTCCGCCTGGAGCGATTCAGCACCGCCTGCCCCGATCTCGCCCGCCTGACCGTCACCATGAAGATCCTCGACCGCGAGGAGCGGTTCTTCGAACTCTTGAAAGAGAACTTTCTGGAAAGAAGACGTCTTCGACCATGATGGATGGACTCTTGCACCTCTTCGTTCTCATCCTGTCGCGAATCCCGTATCCGGTCGCGGGATTTGCGGGGAGCATGTTGGGGAGGTTTTTTTCCCTGATCCCGATCGGGAGGCGGCAGGTGGCCCTCGACAATATCCTCCGTGCTTTCGAGGGGCAGAAAGATGAGGGCGAGTGCAGGGAGGTCCTGAAGAAGATCTATATCCACTTCGGCCGCATGGTTTTCGAAGTGCCTCACATCGTCAGGCTGAGTCATCACAATCTCCATCGATATGTGACCTTCGAAAACGAAGAGAACCTCCGGAATGCCCTGGCCAGGGGAAAGGGGGTGTTCATCCTGACGGCCCATTTCGGAAACTGGGAACTCATGTCGGCCGCCGTCAGCCTCCATTTCGGTTCCCATACGGCCATTGTGGTCAGGCCGGTCGACTTTGCGCCGCTGGACCGAGTGATCAGCCGGCTTCGAACCCGCTTCGGGACGGAGATCATCCCCAAGCAGAGGGGGATGAGGAGGGTGATCGCAGCGGTCCGCGAAAAGAAGATGATCGGGATCCTGCTGGACCAGAATGTGGATTGGCATGAGGGGGTCTTCACGCCCTTCCTGGGGAGCTGGGCATGCACGAACAAGGGGCTGGCCCAACTGGCCCTGAAGACCGGCGCCCCCGTCCTGCCCGCGTTTGCGGTGAGGCAGGAAGACGGCCGTCACCGCGTCATCTTCGACCGGGAGATTCCCCTGGTCACCACTGGAGACAAGACCACGCAGGTGGAAGAGAATACCATCCTCTTCACGAAGGTGATCGAGGCCTATATCCGAAGATACCCCGATCACTGGTTCTGGTTTCACCGGAGGTGGAAGACGCGGAACTACTGTCATCTGGAAGGCCCAGTCCCCTCTGTCTCCCCTTTACGAAAGGGGAGGACGAAAACGTCTTAGCATCGAATCGTGAGCGAAAAAGGAGTGGCGCAAGACCCGTCGATCTGGAGACGCGGAGCAGGATGCTGTTGTCCGCCGCGGCTCTTTGCCGTTGTTTTGGGAGACTTTTAGTAGTGTCTGCTCCTTTACGCAGGATGCGGATACTGAGACTGTAGCAGGATTCGGGATGTCGGCCGGCCCAGGCGCTGGCCGAGGCCACTCTGATCGAACAGGAAACTTTGCAGGGTGCCGGGTGTCGGGTTGCGGGTGCCGGCCCCGTCCTCCACCCATTTCCCGACACCTGAACACTGAAACCTGAAACCTCTAACTCGACGAAGTTCTCAGGAGGTTTTTGGCTTGAATCGGCCTGGAGGATGAACTAGTGTCGTGTCCCACGAACAAGGTTGAGTTGCCTGCATGATCATTGATCCATCCAAAATCCGCCGCGTCCTTGTCCGCGCCCCCAACTGGGTAGGAGACGCGGTCATGGCGCTCCCCGCCCTCGAGGCGCTGAAGGAAAATCTACCGGCGAGCGCCATCTATGTGCTGGCAAAACCCTGGGTCCTTCCCGTCTTTGAAGACCACCCGGCCGTGGACGCCGTCCTTCCCTACCGAAAAGACGCATCCTACCCTAGGGCCCTGCTGCAGGTCCTGAGCGCTGCGTCGGAGCTGAAGCGCTTCAGGTTCGACCTGGCCGTCCTGCTCCAGAACGCCTTTGAGGCGGCGTTGCTCGCATGGCTCACCTCCATACCCACCCGGGTGGGGTACAATACCGACGGACGGGGGCTCTTGCTGTCGCACGCGGTCCCCCGACAGAAGGATAAGGCCGGGCATCAGGTCGAGTACTATCTGCGCATCCTTCAGGGGGTGAACTGGAAGGCCGATTCCAGGGACCCCCGTCTCCAGATCGGTGGCCACAAGGCTGCCCGTGCCCGCTCGCTTCTCCTCTCCCTCGGTGTGAGGGAAGGGGATTTCCTCCTCGGCCTCGGCCCGGGCGCAACCTATGGCCCGGCCAAGCGGTGGCCCCCCGAGCGATTCGCCGCGGTCGCCGACATGGCTGCGGAAAGATGGGGTGCAAAGGTGGTGGTCCTGGGCAGCGCCGGCGAGCGGGACATCGGCGATGAGGTGGCCGCTGCAATGAAAGCGCCGGCCCTGAACCTCTGCGGTCGAACCGGTCTGGACGAGGCGGCAGCCGTCCTCCGGCAGTGCCGTGCCTTCGTGACCAACGACTCCGGGCTCATGCATTTGGCGGCGGCCCTGGATGTCCCCACGGTCGCCATTTTCGGCTCCACCGACCCCGTGGCCACAGGACCAAGGAGCGCAAAGGCCAGGGTGGTAAGGCATCCTCTGGACTGCTCGCCTTGTCTCAAGCCCGACTGCGCGGACGGTTGCCGCTGCCTCCAGTCCATTGCCGCCGAAGAGGTATGGGAGGAACTGGCTGCATGCCTCGACAGGATTTGAACAGATGGACTTCTCGACCCGCCGTATTCCTGGATCGCGACGGGACCATCAACGAGCAGATGGGGTATGTCAACCATCCGAGCCGGTTCGTCATGCTGCCGCGCGCGGCCGAGGCGATTCGACTCCTGAACCGCAATGAATTTCTGGCCATCATCGTCTCGAACCAGGCGGGGGCGGCCAGAGGCTACTTCCCCCTTCCGCTGATCGAAACGGTGCATGGTCTCATGAACGCATCGCTCAGGGAACGCAACGCCTACGTCGACGCGATCTTCTACTGCCCCCATCATCCGAGGGCGCAGCTCCCCGAACTCAGGATGGAGTGTGATTGCCGAAAGCCGCGAACAGGGCTGATCGAGAAGGCCCGCGGGGAATTTGACGTCGACATGGCACGCTCCTATGTGGTAGGAGACAGGTGTCTCGACATCGAGCTTGCCCATCGCTGCGGCCTGAAGGGCGTGCTCGTCAAAACCGGATATGGTCGGGGGGAGCTGGAGCACCTGCTTCCCTCCCGTGAGGAAAAACCCGTTTACATTGCCGAAGACCTTTATGATGCGGTTTGGTGGATTCTGGAAAGAGAGAAGCCCGGTTTCGCTCGCTGATCTCCGGTCCATTCTCATGATCAAACTGAGCGCCATCGGCGATGTGGTCCATACCCTCCCCCTGCTCGAGGTCCTCCGAAAGAACCTTCCGGAGGCCAGGATCGACTGGGTGGTCGAACAGGAGGCCTCCGAGATCATTGCCGGTCACGCCGCGCTGGATCGGGTGATCGTGTCCCGAAGAAAGATCTGGCAAAAGGATTTCATGGTCCGTGGGAAGAGGTCCGGGACCATCAGGGAGGTGTTGGAGCTGCTCAGGGAGCTCCGCTCCGAGCGCTATGATCTCGTGATCGATATGCAGGGGCTCTTCAAGAGCGGGCTGCTCACCGGTCTCTCCAGAGGGGAGAGGAAGATCGGCTTCACCTGGGCCCGGGAAGGGAGCACCCTGTTCCTGACGGAGCCGCCCTATTTCGAGGACCAGTATCGCCAGCATGCCATCGAGAGATACCTCGAAACCGCCCGGATCCTGGGGTGTAAGGTCAATTCCTGGAAGGGCCGCATCCCCTTGCAGAGCTCTCACGAACATCGTGTAGACATGCTCCTGCAGGAAAAGGGCGTGAACGGGAACAGGCTGGCGGCGGTCAACCCCATGGCCCGATGGGATACCAAGCTCTGGGAGCCGGAGAAATTCGCCGCCCTGGCCGACCGGATCCATGATGAATTGCACATGAGTGTCCTTTTCACGGGCAGCAAGAGTGACCGCCCGATCATCGAAGAGATCCGCCACCGGATGAGCAAAGGCGGAGCGATCAATCTCGCGGGTGAAATCGGACTCAAGGAGCTCGCCTTTCTCTACACCCGGTGTGCGGCCCTGATCACCACGGATACGGGCCCCATGCATATTGCCGCAGCCATGGACTGCCCGGTCATCGCCCTTTTCGGCCCCACCGCCCCCTGGCGGACAGGCCCTTACGGAAGCGCACACCAAGTCGTCCGCGAGGAACTGGGATGCAGCCCCTGCTTCAAAAAGAAGTGTTCCCACCGGACCTGCATGAAGTCCATCTCGGTCGGCCGGGTCTTTCAGACCCTGGTGGAGCGGCTCGCTCGCGATGCGGCTTCAGGCGGTCCACCGGCCTCCCGAGCCCGTCAAGCCTCATAGGGGAGAACACCATCGGCTGCCCTCGGGGAGTGGCATCTCTCGCCCGTCAAGCTGCGCCCCCTGGGCCCATCGGACGGCCCCGTCCGGCGGCCTTGACATCGGGGTACCGTATTTCTAGAATCCTAGTCACGCGGGTACCGCTTCCTGGAAGAAAGGAGAACCTCATGGCCATCAGCAAGGAGTTGCTGGACATCCTGGCCTGCCCGAAATGCAAGGGCGACATCTATCTTACGGAGAACGGAGACGGGCTGGTCTGTAACAAGTGCAGGCTCCTCTACGAGATCAGAGACGATATACCCATCATGCTCATCGACGAGGCCAAACCGCTCGACAAGTGACAGTGGCCCTGAGGGTGAAACGCGGTCACGGCTTGCCCCTGTCCACGAAGGAGCGGTTGCGGGCCGTCCCCCTTTCCAGAAGGGGATAGAAGGAGTTTGAACAACGGGGTCCATTATGGCGGAGCGCATCATGTCCCTGCCCGAAAAGGGATCCAGAGCCGCAGCCGGAAAGGCCGTTCGCCTGCTTGAGGCATTCCGTCAGCTCGAAGGCGAGGGGGCCAACGAGGGAACCGTCTTTCAGGAGATCCGTTCCCTCTATCCTACCCTCACCGACAAAGAGAAAGAGACCCTCTTCACCGATATCATCCACCGGATCGAGGTTCCCAAAGAGCGGTTCCGGGAGCTGCTGGAGCGGCTGCTGGGCTCCGATCGCGGTGAACCGGACTGGCCGAAGTGGATCTCCGAACTGCGGAACCGCATCCTCTCTCCGCGGCTGAACATCCTCAGGAAGATCTCCCACCAGCCGGGGGGGCTCAAGTTCCTGCTCGATTTCAGGGGCGACCTCCTTTCGATGCAGCGTTTCTCCGCCGCCGACCTCAGGCCGCTGGATATGGACATGGCCCTCCTGTTCGAACTATGGTTCCAGGATGGGTTCCTCTACCTCGAGGAGATCACCTTCGACTCTTCGTTCAGGCAGATCGAGCTGATCAAGAACAGCGATCTTGTCCACCCCATGGCGAGTTTCGAGGAGATGGGTTTCCGCCTCGGCAAAGACCGCAGGTGTTTTGCCCTCTACCACCGTCTCATGCCTTACGAGCCGGTCGTCTTCATCGAGGTGGCCCTGACCAAGGGAATCGTGAGGCACATCTCGGAGATCATCGCCGCCCAAAGCCGCCCGGAACAGGGCGACGCCGACACGGCCATCTTCTACTCCATCAACAACACGCAGCAAGGACTCGCCGGCTTGAGGCTCGGGAAGATGCTCATCTACCGCGTGGTGGACTACCTGAAGAGGGATATGGACAGCATCAAGACCTTTGCGACCCTGAGCCCTCTGACCGGGTTCTGGAAGGGATATCTGGAGCCCATCCTCCAGGGCAAAGGACAACCCTTTCTCCTGAAGCCGGCAGAGATCCGGGGGTTTTTCCCGGGGAGGCACGCGAGGAGAATCCTGGACGCCTTCCCATCGGAAAAGGGGGCGGAGCACGACTTCAACCTGGCCCTCCGTTCGCTCCTCTCGAAAGAGGAGTGGGCCGGGAGCGACGACTGGAGGAGGATTCTCGCTCAGCCTTTGACCAGGATCGCCTACTTCTATCTCTCCAGGGAGAAAAACCGCGACAACAAACCCTTGAATGCAGTCGCCAACTTTCACATCGAAAACGGCGCCACCCTCTCCAGATCGAACGTCAATTTCCTGGGCAATCCGTCGCCGAGGGGACTGCGGGACTCCTGCGGGATCATGGTGAACTACGTCTATACGGCAGGTTGGATGAGTCAGATCAGGGGTTCGTTCCGATGGCTCGAAAACCTGGAAATCCGCTCCATCTTCTCGAGAAACCGGTGAAGAAAGGGGGAAGGCGAAAAGCGGAATGAGGACTCCCTCCTCGTGGAGGGGGGTGGATCATGCTATTTCCGAGGAAAAAGACACTCATGACCACTCCCCCGTCCATACTTCTTCGTGTCTTCGTGTCTTCGTGGCGTGTTCCATCTTTCCTCTTGACAGGCCGAGAGAACGTCCATTATAGTCATTTTATAGCTAAATAGTAGCCACTCGTACATTTTCTCCCCAACTTTACCATTCTTGGGAGGGCAGTCCATGACCATCTTCGATGAAATCGCCGGAATCGTCGGTCCCGAAAACATCTTTACCGAACGGATCGAGTGCCTCTGCAATTCGAGGGACATGTCCGTCCATCAGGGTATCCCGGAGGCCGTGGTATTCGCCAGGACGACCGAACAGGTTTCGGCCGTCATGAAACTGGCGAGCAGAGACAAGGTGCCGGTGACTCCACGAGGATCGGGCACCAGCACCACCGGCGCCGTTCTTCCGGTGAGGGGCGGGATCCTGCTGGACCTCCACCTGATGAACAAGATCCTGGAGATCAACAAGAAGGACTTCTATGCCCGGGTCGAGCCGGGGGTCATCTGCATGCAGCTCAACACGACCCTCGGGAAGGAAGGGCTCATGTTCCCCCCGAACCCGGGGAGTGAGATCATCGCGACGATCGGCGGCATGGTCTCCACCAATGCCAGTGGCCACAGGGCGGTCAAGTACGGCACCACCAAGGACTACATCAAGGGGCTCAAGGTCGTTCTCGCGGACGGGACCGTCATCGAGACCGGAGGCATCACCCCCAAGACCTCCCTCGGCTACGACCTCACCCGGCTCTTCTGCGCCGCCGAAGGGACCCTGGGGATCGTCACGGAGATCATCTGCAAGCTGGAGCCCAAGCCGGAGTACGGCGCCCTTGCGCTGGCCATCTTCGGGGACGTCAATGCAGCGGGCGATGCCGTCACCGAGGTGACCACCTCGGGGATCAAGCTGGCCGGCTGCGAGATCATGGACAAGTTCAGCCTCAAGGTCGTGGAAAAGGCCCTGGGCAAGGACGTGAGCAAGATCGAGGCCCTCCTGATCATGGAGGCGGACGGAAACAAGGAAGTCGTGGTCCGCGACATGAACCGGATCGGCGAGATCTGCAGGAAGTACAACGTGCAGGAGTACGAATGGACCGATGTGCCCGCCCGAAGGGAGGAGATGATGCGGGCCAGGGGCGGTCTGGTCCCCACGCTCTCGCGCATCAAACCGGGGAACCGGCTCGTGGCCATCGCAGAGGACCTGGGCGTGCCCTCCACCAAGATCCCGGAGACCATCCGCCGGGCCCAGGAGATCTCCCGGAAGTACGACATCATCATCGCCACCTTCGGCCACGTGGGGGATGGAAACGTCCACACCACCTTTGTCTGCGATGTGAGGAGCCGGGACGACTGGAACCGGCTGAAACCGGCGGCCGAGGAGCTGGTCAAGACGGCCATCGAGATGAAGGGGACCCTGAGCGCCGAGCATGGGACGGGGCTGACCCGCTCTCCCCACATCGAACTCCAGCTCGGCCCGGCCATGGAGGTGATGAGGAAGGTCAAACAGGCCCTGGATCCGGACGGGATCCTGAACCCCGGGAAGATGGGCCTCGAGAAGGGGAAGACCGACCTCTACGACTATTTCGCATTCCAGACCCTCGTCGACCATCCCGAAGGGGTCGACTCCTTCGGAACGGATGTGGACAACGAGGTCCTGGCCTGCATCCACTGCGGGTTCTGCAGGTTGGGGTGCCCCACCTTCAGTGTCACCCAGAGGGAGTCGAGAAATGCGCGCGGCAGGAACGCGCTGGCCTTCGGCCTGCTGAACGGGACCATCGAACCCTCCAGGGAACTCTCCGAATCCTTCTACAGCTGCACCACCTGCCAGGCCTGCACCTATTTCTGCCCTGCCCGCATCAAGGTCGACGAGATCGTCGAAGGGGTCCGCAAGAAGATGTACAAGGCCGGTTTCGTGCCCGAAGCGGTCCTCGGGGTCCGGGACAACATCCTCAAGACCGGGAACGTCTTTGCGAGCGCCAGGGCGGAGCGGATCTCCATCTACCCGCCCGCCCTCAAGGAGAAGGCCCGGAAAGGCGAACTCAAGCCCAAGGCCCGGACCCTGCTCTTCATGGGGTGCGTGCCGAGCTACCTGGACATGAAGATGGTCCCGAGCCTCCTCAAACCCCTGGATGCGGCCGGCGTGGACTACACGACCCTGTCCACGGAAGAGGGATGCTGCGGGTTCCCGCTCTTCCTGATGGGCGCATCCGACTTCGAGGACCATGCCCGGAAGACGATGGAGAGGATCAAGGCCGCCGGGGCCAAGGAGCTGGTGACCCCCTGCGCGGGCTGCTTCAAGACCTTCAAGAAGATCTACCCCAAGGTGGCCGACCTGGGCATGGAGGTCTATCACTCCATCCAGTATTTCGAGAAGCTGGTCAGGGAAGGAAGGCTCCAACTGAAGGGGATGGATGCGCAGAAGGTCACCTACCACGATCCCTGCGACATCGGCCGCGCCTTCCAGATCTTCGAGGAGCCACGAAACCTCTTGAAGGCCATCCCAGGGGTCGACTATGTGGAGATGGCCCGGAACCGGCTGCAGGCCCGCTGCTGCGGGGGCGGCGGCGGCGTGCAGGCCAATAA
>JAGVAP010000050.1 GCA_020060215.1 Deltaproteobacteria bacterium
CCATCATCTACCAGCTTCACGTCAAGGCGTTTCGCGACAGCGACGGCGACGGAGTCGGCGATTTCAGGGGATTGACCGAGGCGCTGGATTATGTGCAGGACCTCGGCGTGACCGCCCTGTGGCTCCTTCCCTTTTCACCTTCCCCGCTCAAGGACGACGGCTATGACATCTCGGATTACCGGGGTGTCCACCCGCAGTACGGCACCCTTCGGGATTTCAGAAACTTCCTTCGAGAGGCCCACAGGCGGGATCTGCACGTGATCACCGAGCTGGTGGTCAACCACACGTCCGATCAGCACCCCTGGTTTCAGAGGGCGCGGCGCTCCAGGCCCGGGAGCAAGTGGCGCGATTTCTACGTCTGGAGCGACACGCCCGATCGATACAAGGAAACACGCATCATCTTCCAGGATTTCGAATCTTCAAACTGGTCATGGGATCCGGTGGCAAGGGCCTATTACTGGCACCGCTTCTACTCCCACCAGCCCGATCTGAACTACGACAACCCGCATGTGCAGCGCGCCGTTCTGAGCGTCCTGGACCACTGGTTCGGGATGGGTGTGGACGGGCTCAGGCTGGATGCCGTGCCGTACCTTTTTGAACGGGAGGGGACCAATTGCGAGAATCTCCCCCAGACCCATGAGTTCCTCAAGCGCATGCGGGCGCACGTGGATGCGAAGTTCTCCAACCGCGTCCTTCTGGCAGAGGCCAATCAGTGGCCGGAGGATGCCGCTGCATACTTCGGGAGAGGCGACGAGGCCCACATGGCTTTCCATTTCCCGCTGATGCCGCGGATGTTCATGGCCATCCGCATGGAGGATCGGTTCCCCATTACGGACATCCTGGCGCAGACGCCCACGGTGGCGGACTGCTGCCAATGGGCCATCTTCCTGAGAAACCATGACGAACTCACGCTGGAGATGGTCACGGATGAGGAGCGGGACTACATGTACCGGACCTATGCCCAGGACCCGCAGATGAGGGTGAATCTCGGAATCAGGAGACGCCTTGCGCCGCTTCTCGGCAACAACCGCAGAAGGATCGAGCTCATGAGCAGCCTGCTCTGTTCCATGCCGGGGACACCGATCCTCTACTATGGGGATGAGATCGGGATGGGAGACAATTTCTACCTGGGCGACCGAAACGGCGTCCGCACACCCATGCAGTGGAGCGCGGACAGGAATGCAGGTTTTTCCAGGGCAAACCCGCAGAAGCTGTATCTCCCCCTCGTGACCGATCCCGAGTACCACTTCGAGACCATCAACGTGGAGGCGCTGCAGGCGAACCCCCAGTCCCTGCTCTGGTGGATGAAACGTCTCTTCCTTCTCCGAAAGCGATACAGGGCGTTCAGCAGGGGAACCATTCACTTCCTGGACCCGGACAACTACAAGATCCTCGCGTTTGTACGCTCCTTCGAAGATCAGCACGTGCTGGTGGTGGCCAATCTGTCCCGCTTCGTCCAATACGCGGAGCTGGATCTCTCCGCCTATTCCGGGAGAGTCCCTGTGGAACTGTTCGGCCGGAGCAAGTTCCCGGCGATCAGGGAGGGCGTCCTCCCCCTTTCCCTGGGACCCCATGGCTTCTACTGGTTCTCGCTGGAGCCGCCGAAGGAGACGCATGGGACCGATTCCACCGGGCAGCGGGAATACCCGTCCATCACCATCAGGGGGCGGGAGGATCTGCCGTTCCGAAAGCCGGACATGGAGTCCCTGGCACGGGAGCTTCCCGATTTCCTGCAGCGGAGCCGCTGGTTCAGGAGCAAGGCTCGATCCATACGCACCGCCGCCTTCCGCGAGATGCTGCCCCTGGAACATGCCCAAAGGACCCTTGCGATCGGACTGATCCAGGTGGAGTACGGCGAGGGCGAGGGGGAAACCTACCTTCTCCCCCTGATGAAGGCGGACGGAGAAGCGGCGGACAAGGTCCTGTCCGAGTATCCCCAGGCCGTGATCGCGAAGATGAAAAACGGAGAGGGCCGGGAAGGGATTCTCTACGATGCGTCCGTCGATCGTGATGCGGCCGGGGCCCTGCTGGAGTTCATCGCCAGGGCGCGGCACGTCAAGGCTGCGCAGGGGAGAGTGCTGGCCCAGGCGGAGAAACCCCTCTCTCGCGCGCTCAGGCAGGCGGAAACGCTGGAGCCCTCTCTGATGAGGGCCGAACAGACCAACACCAGCATCGCCTATGGAAGGCGGTTCATCCTCAAACTCGTGCGGGTGCTGGAGAGCGGGATCAATCCCGACCTGGAGATCGGGCGCTTTCTCACCGGCAAGGGATGCGACTTTGTCCCTGCCGTGGTCGGGTCCCTGGAATACGACCGGGGGGCCAAGGGGATGATGACCATGGCGACCGTGGTGGAGTTCGTCCCCAACCAGGGGGACGCATGGGCCTTCGTCCAGGACGTGCTGGGAAGATACCTCGAGATGGCCTCGGCGAAAAGGAGCAGGATGGAGGCGGTTCCAATGCCTGAAAAGCCGCCGGCGTGGTCCGAAGAAGAGGTGATGCCCCCCGTGGTATATGAGGTGTTGGGGCACTTTATCGAGCACGCCTATCGTCTGGGCTCCCGGACCGGCGAACTGCACACGATCCTCGCTTCGGAGCGGGAAGATCCCGCCTTCACGCCCGAGGGGTTCTCGACCCTCTACCTGCGTTCGCTCTATCAATCCATGCGGAACCTGAACGGCCGTGTCTTTGCCACCCTCCGGAGGCGCTCCAGGCAGCTGCCCGAGCCGTTGAGGCCCGAAGCGGAAGAGGTCCTTGCCCTGGAGGGCGCCATCCTGGAGCGGTTGCGGGCCGTTACAAGGATGAGCGTCACCGCCCGCAGGGTCCGGTGTCACGGCGACTACCACCTGGGCCAGGTCCTGTACACGGGCAAGGACTTCTTCATCATCGATTTCGAAGGGGAGCCGGCAAGACCCCTGTCGGAGAGGCGCATCAAGCGTTCTCCCCTGAGGGATGTGGCAGGGATGCTCCGCTCCTTTCAGTATGCCGCCTACTCCGCCCTCTTTGCCCAGCAGGCGCACGGGGCGGTCAAGCCCGACGATCTCGACTACTTCGATCATTGCGTGAATCTCTGGTTCCAGTGGACCTGCCGCGTCTTCCTGAAGGCGTACCTGGATGCCGGAAAGGCCGGCGGTTTTCTGCCTGCCACCAGGGAGGAGCTGCAGCTGCTTCTGGATACCTTTCTCCTGGAAAAGGCGGTCTATGAGATGGGGTATGAGCTGAACAACCGGCCCGAATGGCTGAAGATCCCATTCAAGGGGCTGTTGGCGCTGATGTCGGGGAGGGCATGATGTCGGAAAGAAAGAGGGAGCGAGGGAGGAGGGGGAACAGAGGTGGTGAACATCGAACCTCGAATGGAAAGACAGGAGGGCAGAGCTCAGCCCGTCCGCTGGCCAGGCCAGTGTGATCGAACAGGAAACTTTACACGGTGTCAGGTTTCGGGTGTTCAGCCCGGCGGTCCATCAATTTCCTGAGACCTGAACACTCAAACCTGATCAAAAGGGGGAATTGTGAGTGAATCTGTGCGCTATGACTTCACGCTTCTGACCGAGGATGATCTCTACCTCTTCAACGAGGGAAGCCACCTCCAGCTCTACGACAAGCTCGGCAGTCATCTCGCGCGGCACCAGGGCGTGGACGGCACCTTCTTCGCCGTATGGGCGCCGAACGGCGAGGCCGTGACCGTGGTGGGAGATTTCAACGAATGGAATAAATCCAGCCACCCCTTGAGACCCAGGGGCCACTCGGGGATCTGGGAGGGATTCATCCCGGGGGTGGTTGCAGGGACCAGGTACAAGTATCATGTCGCGTCCCGGTACAGGGGCTACCGTGCGGACAAGGCCGATCCGTTTGCCGTCTGCAACGAGACCCCGCCCCGAACGGGATCCCTGGTGTGGGATCTCGACTATTCCTGGGAAGATGCAGACTGGATGGAGCACAGGAGGGAGAAGAACCGCGCCCAGGCGCCCATCTCGATCTACGAAATTCACCTGGGCTCCTGGAGAAGGGTTCCGGAGGAAGGGAACCGCTCTCTCACCTACCGGGAAATGGCCGGCTACCTTCCCGAGTATGTCAAACACATGGGATTCACCCACGTGGAGTTCCTTCCCATCATGGAACACCCCTTCTACGGCTCCTGGGGGTACCAGTCACTGGGGTACTTCTCCCCCACGAGCCGGTATGGGACCCCCCAGGACTTCATGTTTCTCATCGACCGTCTTCACCGGTCCGGGATCGGTGTGATCCTCGACTGGGTCCCCTCCCATTTTCCAACCGACGAACACGGCCTGGGGTTCTTCGACGGCACCCACCTGTTCGAGCATGAAGATCCCAGGCAGGGCATCCACCCGGACTGGGACAGCTTCATCTTCAATTACTCGCGCAATGAGGTCAGGGGGTTCCTCCTGAGCAGCGGCCTCTTCTGGCTCAGGAAGTACCATGCGGACGGGCTCCGGGTGGATGCGGTGGCCTCCATGCTTTACCTCGATTACGGGCGCGCGGAAGGCCAGTGGATCCCGAACCAGTACGGCGGGAAGGAGAACATCGAGGCCATAGAGTTCCTGAGGCGCTTCAATGAGGAGGTGTACAGGTCGTTTCCGGACGTGCAGACGATTGCAGAGGAGTCGACGTCATGGCCCATGGTGTCGCGACCGACCTACGTGGGAGGATTGGGCTTCGGGATGAAGTGGGACATGGGGTGGATGCATGACACCCTGGAGTACATGAGCAAGGACCCCGTCCACCGCCAGTTCCACCACGACAAGCTCACCTTCCGTATGCTCTATGCCTTTCATGAGAACTTCGTGCTGCCCCTGTCGCATGACGAGGTGGTCTACGGCAAGGGGTCCCTCCTCCGGAAGATGCCTGGGGACGACTGGCAGAAGTTCGCGGGTCTCCGCCTCCTCTTCGGATACATGTACGCACAGCCGGGGAAGAAGCTCCTCTTCATGGGAGGAGAATTCGGCCAGTGGGATGAATGGTACCACGAAACCAGTCTGACCTGGTCTCTCCTGGAGTATCCCTTTCACCACGGGCTGCAGGGATGGGTCGCCGATCTGAACAGGGTCTACCGCAGCGAAAGCGCCCTCCACCGGATCGACTTCGATCCGTCGGGTTTCCGGTGGATCGACTGCAACGACTCGCAGCAGAGCACGCTCAGCCTGATGAGGATGGACGAACATGACCATGCGATCATCGTCGTCTGCAACTTCACGCCCGTGCCCCGGCGGAACTACAAGGTAGGGGCGCCCGAGCCGGGTTTCTGGAGGGAGCTGCTGAACAGCGACTCCACCAACTACGGCGGCAGCGGCCAGGGGAACATGGGAGGTGTTGAGGCCTCACCCGTCCCTTTCCATGGGCACCCTTTTTCCCTCAACCTCACCCTCCCGCCGCTGGGAGTGCTCTATTTGAAAAGGGAGTAGCCGGATGGCAGGCAACGCGATAAACCAGGTGCTGCAGTTTCGTTCCAGCGCTTCCCTGGAGGTGCTTACCGGTAAGAAGGCGCATACCCTTCCGGAGCTGCTGGAGCTGATCCGGACCTGCTCCGAATCCTCCGTCTTCTACCATACCTTTTCCGCGTTTCAGAAGCTCAGGGAAGCCCGTGCCCCTTACAACAGCGATTTCGCACTTTGGGCCTACACGAGCCTCGGGGAGAACGCACTGGCGGAAAAGATCATGGCCGTGGATTTCAGGGAGTACTTCACGGTGGAGAGCCTGAGAAACCGGTTGGTGCAGATCATCGAGGAGTACCAGGGGGTGAAGCCGTCGGCCTTCGACAAGAGGCCGGACGACCCCTTTTACCTCCATGACGTCCAGAGGTTCATCTACCTTACGGACAAGTTCGCCTATGACCTCGATTCCTTCCGGGAGATCCTCCCCACGATCAGCCGCGACTCTCTCTACTATCATTTTATCGAATCGCGGCTGGAGACGAAACTGGAGGCGGACGACTTCTCCACCTGGATCGACAAGGCTTTGGGGCTGGCGGAACTCGCCGGGAGGATCAGAAGGATCGATATCCACGTCCATACCCTGGACGGTCTGCGCTCCCGGATCATGCAGGTGATCGAGGAGTACGAAGGCGCAAGAAGACCATGAATGCCACGAAGAGACAAAGACACGAAGAATGGCATGTGCCTAAACCTTAGTGCCTTCGTGTCTTTGTGGCGGGTTTTGGGTGTGGGTTTGCATTATCAGCGGGGGCGTGCGATGAGCGGAGCCAGTATTTTCGATTACAGGGAAGTGGTGGGACCCGATGTCATCGAGGAGTTGACCATCCTCGCCTCCCATGTGGGGGAGCGTTCCATCAAGATGGTGAACTCCACGGCGATCGGCGGGGGTGTGGCGGAGATGCTGCGGCGCGTGGTACCGCTGCTGAATGAACTCGGCGTTCGAGTCTCCTGGGAGGTGATCAAGGGCGACGAGCCATTCTACGAGATCACCAAGGCGTTCCACAATGCGCTGCAGGGTAAGGACGAGGTCTTCACCGAGTCGCAGTTCGAGAAGTATCTGGCCGTGAACAGGGCGAACTTCGAGAGTATCCTGTTCGACGAAGACCTGATCGTCATTCACGACCCGCAGCCTGCGGCCATGATCCGGTGGAAAGGGAATCTCAGGAATCGATGGGTCTGGCGCTGCCATATCGATCTGTCCCGGCCCAATGCGCAGTTGTGGAGCTTTCTCAAACCGGTCATCGAGAAATACGACGCCGCCATATTCACCTCCCCGCTCTTTTCGCCCGAGCTCTCGATCGCCCAGTACCAGTTCTACCCCGCCATCGATCCGCTCGACGACAAGAACCGGGACCTGGAAGAGGCCTATGTGGAGCAGGTCTTCGAGAAATACGGCATCCCGAGGGATAAACCCATCGTGACCCAGATCTCGAGGTACGATCCCTGGAAGGATCCGGTAGGGGTGGTCCAAGCCTTCAAGATGGCGAGGAAGTATGTCGAATGCCGTCTTCTTCTGGTCGGTGACAAGGCGGCAGACGACCCCGAATCCGACAAGATCCTGGCTAGAGTCCGGGAGGAGGCGGGGAATGACCCCGACATCCATATCCTTCTTTTCAGCCCGTCGGTTCCGCTGGAGATCAATGCCTTTCAGCGCGGGTCCCGGATCGTCCTCCAGAAGTCCCTGAGGGAAGGGTTCGCGCTCACCGTTTCCGAGGCGTTGTGGAAAGGACGTCCCGTCATCGGGGGGGCGGTGGGCGGCATACCGGCACAGATCATCGACGGACACACGGGGCTGCTCGTCCATACGGTGGAAGGGGCGAGCCTGGCGATTCGATCCCTCCTCAACCAGCCCGGCGTGGCAAGAAGGCTCGGCGAAAACGGCAAGCGGCGGGTACGGGACGAGTTCCTGATCACCCGGAAGCTGAAGAAATACCTCCTGCTTCTGCTCGCGCTGGACAAACCCCAGGGAACGATCTTTCTCAGCTAGTCCAACTGGAAATGGGAAGATGGAGGTTTCAGGTGTCAGGTTTCAGGTGTCAGGTTAAAAATTTTCCGCAAAGGCCGCCAAGACACCGAGAAAGGCGCGTCTTGGTGGCGTGCGGCCCGCAACGCCTCCAATCAGGAGTTCAGCTCCACCTTGAGCGACAGGAACTTCAGCATGTCTTTCATGGCGACCACACCGGCCAGCCGGTCCCCCTCCAGCACCAGCAGCCTGCTTGACCCGGTCCGGTTCATGATGGAGAGGGCGTCCATGGCGTCGCTCTCGGCCGAGACGGTGTTGTCGAGAGGACAGGGTTTCAGGACATCGCCCACACGCTTGATCTTCCATTCCTCCCTGGGGACATCCTTGAGCTCCTTCGTCGTTATGCAGCCTTCGATCCTGTCCGAGTCGCTCACGACCGGGAACATCTTGAACTGGTACCGGTAGACATAGTCGTTCACCAGACTGTCCAGGGTGGTCGAAGGAGAGACCGCTACCGGGTCACGGGTCATGAACCGGCTCACCGATTCACCTTGCAGCGCCTGCCGGGTCAGGAGCTGCTGGTAGGACATCCTGGCAGCGCTGTTCAGAAACATGCCGATGAGAAACCACCACATGCCGCCGATGAAATTCCCGGTAAAGAAACTGAAAATGCCCAGGACGATCAGGAGGACTCCGAATGCCGAGCCGATGAAAGAGCTGATGCGGGTGGCCCAGCGGAGGTCTCCTTTCACCCCCCACAAGATGGAGCGAAGCACCCTTCCTCCGTCGAGGGGAAACGCCGGGAGCGTGTTGAAGGCGGCCAGGACGGCGTTGATGAATGCAAGATACCCGATCACCCCGTTTACCGGCTCCGGGATAGCCCCCCCGGTGCCGGCGGTGTAGACGACATAGAAGACTGCGGCAATGACGACGCTGGAGACGGGTCCCACGGCCGCCATCATGAACTCGGCCTTGGGTCTCGGAGGCTCGTCCGACATCTCGGCCATGCCGCCGAAGATAAAAAGCGTGATGCCCTTCATCGGCATCCCGTACCTTCTGGCCACAAGGGAATGGGAAAACTCATGGACGATGATGGAGAGAAACAGGCCCATGGCGCCTACGATGCCCATCACCCAGTAGGTCCCCGTCTCCAACCCTTCGTAGTAGAAGGGGAAGAACCCGGTAGAGAGCGACCAGGCGATCAGGACGGCGATAAAGATCCAGCTCAGATCGATCCGCACCTGGAAACCCATCAGCTTGAACAGATTGAAACGCCTTCCAAACATGGTAAACCCCTTGCACGAAGGATGACTAACCAACTCTACATCCCTTCCTCTTCCTAAACAAATAGGCCCATCCTGTATTCTGAGCCGGCCGGCCTCGTACTTTGGTCCGCTTCCCTTTCGGCCCGAATGGTCGGCCCGGTAGACGCAAGGCGAAAATCGTTCCAGGTCAAATACATAAAGCACCCCATTGTATCGCCCCCCCTTTGAGGACATATGGAGATGAAACAGCTCCGAAATGAAAAGGGGAAAACGGATGAATCTGGTGGCCCTGCAAAAAGAGATCGAGCGCGTGTCCAAGGAAGTGAGCCTCTCCGGCGAACTGGCGGATTCCCGCTTTATCGAGATGAAGGCCGAGATCGACGAGATCAAGCTTGAGATCGCCTCTCTCCGCAGGTTTCTGGAGCAAGCAAACCCCTCATTTGCTAGTGAGTATCCCGATATCCGGGAAAAGATCTTCAGGGAGGTGAACCCCGAGACAGGGTAGCTCCAGGACTCCCGAACAACGAGACCGGAAAGAGGAGGGCCTCATGAACAGCAACGTCAGAAATCTGGTCGAGCAACTCGCGAGCAAGGGGATCCCACTCGATCGGATCCCGGCATGCATCAGGGATCTGGGCTCGATTATTGCCGGAGAGGTTTCCATGAGCCTGGACGAGATGAACCTGGAAATGCAGGCCAGGGGCTGGGACCATTTTGAGGTGGATGAGGGGACCCTGATCCTGGTCCTTCTGTTCATGACGGAGACGCTGATCGAATCCGAACCCGGCCCGGACCGTCTGTGGTTCGAGTCCCCGTTCCACGAACCTTTTCTGTCGGATAACTAGCGCCCCTCCGGAAAGACATTTCCCGAGGGGCGCTCAGCAGCCGGGCCGGGGCCGTTCCATCAACCCTGCAAGATGTTCAGCTCCTCGTCGAAACGATCGGGGTCGAGGATCCTCCTGAACCGTCGGAGCTTGGAGAGGGCCTTTCTCTCGATCTGGCGGATCCGCTCCCTGGTGACGCCGAACTCCTGGGAAAGCTCCTGAAGCGTCTGTTCCTTGCCGCCGTCGATCCCGAATCGCTTTCGGAGGATCGTCTGCTCACGGGGGCTCAGGACGCGCAAGAGCTTCCGTGTCTGGGCATCCATGTTGGTCCGGATAAAGGACTCCTCCGGGGTGAGGGAGTCCGTATCCGCCATGAAGTGTTTCATTTCCGTCTCGCTGTCGCCCACCGGCATGTCCAGGGAGATGGCCCTGTTTCGCATCGCCTCCAGGACCCCTTCCAGGTCCTGGACCGAGATTTCCATCATCCATGCCATCTCCTCCTTGGTGGGAGTCCTGCCCATCTCGCGGGTGGCCTGCTTGGAAGTCCTTTTCGCCCTCTGCACCTCTTCCATGATGTGGGCCGGAATCCGGACGGGCTGTCCGTGGCTTTGAACCGCCCTGCTGACCGCCTGGCGAATCCACCAGATCGCATAGGTGCTGAACCGGCATCCCCGGCGGTAGTCGAATTTTTCCACTGCCCGGATGAGCCCGAGGTTTCCCTCCTGGATGACGTCGAGGATGGGGATCCCGTGACGGGCGTATTTTACGGCGATGCTCCTCACCAGCCGGAGATTGGCCTCGATCATCTTCCTCCTGGCCTCCTTCAGCTCGAACTGGGCGTCCAGCAGCCGCTTGAAGTCCTCACAGGGATGTTCTCCCGCACAATGCAGGGAGATCCCCTGGGACTCGAGGCTCTTGAGGAAATGAGAAAGCTTCTCCACGAAACCATCGATGTCCCTGTCCGTGATGCCGAGCTCCCGGAACAGCTCCTGGAGGTTCTGCAGCAGACGGTCTTTCCGCTCGCTCAGCCGCCCCGGCTGACCTGCAAACAGCCATCTCTCAGGAGAGGAAACCCCGCGCAGGAGCCTGGCGAATCGTCGATCCATATCCTCCTGGCCGAGGACGGGGATCGAATCACGGAGCAGTTTCATGTACCTCAGCATGAGGTACATCACCCTGGCCTCCTGCACTTCAATGCGCTTGAATATCTCCACTTCCTCTTCGGCGGTGAGAACGGAGAAGCGTGTCATTTCCTGAAAATAGAGATCTTCGGGTGCGCGGCTGTATCCCTCGTCCTCTTCACGCTCAGCATCGGGGATCACCGGCTCGCAGATGGGTTCCCGGTTCGGGGTGCGGTCCTTTTCGTCGATCAACGTCTTCTCCTCCATTTCCTTCAAGGACGGAAAACCCCCGCACCAGCCTGTCCGCTGAATTCAATTGGAGGCACAATCCAAGAAAGGCTCTGATATTGCTAAGCAAAGATAATTCAGACTTGGCATCTGTCAAGGGGTGCCCAAAAAACGTGGCAAAGGGCGACCTTTCAGCGGCGTAGTACTGCCGCAAGCCAAACGTCCACCGAGGCTTTCGTTTTTGAAAAGGGAGCCCCACGGCCGGCCCTAGGAATGGGGCGAAGGGATTTCGGTAGCACTACACCAGCAGCAATCTGGCTCCTACGGCGAGAAGAAGCACGAAGGGATACAGGCTGGACTTGTTGAAGAGCGCCATGGCATCCACGGGGTTCCCCGACCTGAAGAGACGGATGCCGGGAATCAGCAGGAGAAAGATCCCGGTCGCCGGAAAGAGGAAGACCCACACCATGCTGTTCCTCATGGGCGACATCCATACCAGCACAACGCTCAGCAGAACGGCCCCGGTCAGGAACAGGAGCATGACCGTGCCGGAGCGCTTCGGGCCCAGACGGACGGGGATCGTCCTTGCCCGGAGCCGCCGGTCATCGTCGATCTCGGACCAGTCTGCCGGGATGTTCTGTCCCCCGATCTCCCAGCAGAAAAACCACAGGAACAGGATGACGAGGAAGACCGCAGGGGGCGCCGGGTTCAGGGCGAGGGCCGCCGCGACCGGCCCCGAGCTCTTGACCGCTCCGCTGATGAATGCGCGATGATGCGAGACGCGCCACATGGCACAGTAGATCGCCTCGAGCAGGCACCCGCCCAGGAAGATCAGCGCGCAAACGGGATTGAGCGCATAGGCCCCCGCAAGGGCAAGGCACGCCCACACCGCAGCCCACGTAAACCCTTCTCTGAAATCCAGAAAACCCCGGGCCACCGGGTGACGCACGATCACGCTGTCCAGGTAGCTCTCTGATCGGCCGTAGCCGGCAAGCTTGATCCTCTCCCGATCGGAGCGGCAGTCCATCAGATCGTTCAGGGCATACACGGACGTGTATCCCGAGAACACCGTAAACATGCCCAGAAGGATGATGTGCAGCGGCGGGAAGGCGTCCAGGAGCAGAAGCCCGGCCAGCCCCGGCGCAGCCATGTCCAGCAGCGCGTGCGGGGTGCGCGAGAGGGCGAGGAACAGCAGCCATCGCGGACGGGCCGGTTCCTCCTTCAGCATGGTTTCCGCATAAGGAGGTTGATTCATCTCTTCACCGCCGCCCCCAGGATCGCAAACCGCGTTTCCCGGTATCCCCCCAGGAGGGCCAGACCCGCATCCTCAAGCGCCGAGCGGAACTGCGGGCCATGAAAACGATCTTCTGCGGGATGTGCAAGCAGGTGCCGGAAAAGGGGGTTGGCATAAAGGGGAGGATAGATCTCCTCGAAGTAAAACCATCCGTCGGGCCGGAGCACCCGTGCGATCTCCCGGACCCCGAGCCTCCAATTCTCCAGGTGATGAAGGATGCCGAAATTGAAAACCGCATCGAGGCAATGGTCCCGATAGGGCAGGCATTGCGCGTCTCCGGCCATGACCAGCCCCCCGGCATCCACCTTCCTGCGCCGTGCCCCCGCCATTCCCACCATCTCGTGGTCGATGTCCAGCGCATCCAGCCGCCGAGGTCTGAAGTGCTCCGCGATCAACGGCACTGCCGCGCCGCGGCCGCATCCGATCTCGAGGCACCTCCCTCCAGGTTCCATCGGATGGAGCTTGCGGAAGAAGCGGGTCTCCCAGCCCTGGATCAGAAGCCTCAGGGGGCTGTTCACCCATACTTTCTCCGGCCAGTTGGCTTTCACGCGCTCCTGACCCCGCTGTAGATTCTTGCTATGCCGAAAGTGAGCTTGGTCACTCCCAGATCCGTGAAGCCTGCGTCTTCGATCTCCCGGAGGAAGTCCTTCTGATTCGGAAAGGCCCGCACCGATTCGACCAGGTACGTGTAGGCGTAATCCGTTCTGGAAAGACGGTTTCCCAGGGGCGGCAGCACATGATTGAAGTAAAATTCATAGGCCAGTCGCATCAGAGGATCCTCGGGGTACCCGAATTCCATGATCAGCACCTGTCCGGACGGCTTGAGGACCCGCCGGAACTCCTGGAGGGCGACCATTCGCTCTTCGATGTTGCGCAGACCGAAGGCGATGCATACGGCTCCGAAGGTCCCGTCCCTGAACGGGAGCCGCCGCCCGTCGCCCAGGCCCAGATGGATCCGATCTCCCATCCGCCGGGCCTTCACCTTCTTCATGCCGACCGCCAGCATTCCGGGAGAGATGTCCACCCCCACGACCTGCGCCTCCGGCTTCCGGCGGCAGATCTCCATGGCCACCTCGGAGGTTCCCGTCGCCGCATCCAGGATCCATCCCCGGTCCTCTCGGATCATCCGGGCCAGGACTCTCCTCCAGGAGATGTCCCGCCTGAGAGAGAGGACGCTGTTCTGCAGATCGTACGAAAAAGCGATCTCCTCGAACATCCTCCTGACGAAAGAGGCCTTGTCTGTCCGTGGTTGAGCCAATCAATCTCTCCGGTCCAGGGATGGTGTTCCCGTAAGAAGTCCGGCGCGGGCATTCCGTTCACGGTCCGATACCTCGCCACGAACGCAATGCCAGCCACTTACACCCACTTCATCCGTTCACCCTGGGATATCGAAGGGTGAACAGGACTTTTCACGGGAACATCAAGGATAGTTTGCATAGGAATCTACCACGGTAGCGGCTCTTCATCAATCCATCACCGTGGCGTCTCCCGACCATATCCAAACTCTAGGAGGACAAAAATACACGATTACCGGTATTTTCTGATATCTATTCTTCAGACTAGTGGTAAGCTCTATATCCGAACCTGTCGCCCCTTGGAGGGGAATGTGAAGAAAATCGATCTGGACGAACTGGGAGGGTTCAACGGCAAGGACGGCAAACCCGCCTATATCGCTCACCAGGGTAAGGTCTACGAAGTCACCCGGAGCAGGCTGTGGAAAAACGGCCGCCACATGAACCGCCACAACGCCGGCAACGATCTCACCGCAGACATCCAGGCCGCCCCTCACACAGCTGAGGTCCTCGAGAGATACCCCCAGGTCGGGGTCATGGGAGAGACCAAACCGGAGCGAAAAGTGCCTCCCCTGCTGGAGCGGCTCTTGACACGAGTGCCGATGCTCCGGAGGCATCCACATCCGATGACCATCCATTTTCCTATCGCGTTCACCTTTGCGGTTCCCGCGTTCCACGTCCTTTACCTGATCACGGCTATCCGTTCTTTCGAGGTTACGGCGTTCCACTGCCTGGGTGCGGCAATCTTTTTTACACCGATCACGATGATCACAGGCTTCTACACATGGTGGCTGAATTATTTCGCCGAACGTATTCGCGCCGTGACCATCAAGCAGGTCTTCTCGTTCATCCTCCTGCCGCTCGAGATCGTGCTCTTCCTCTGGCGCCTCCGGGACCCGGATGTGCTCAGCACCATGGACGGCGCGGGCCTCGTCTATCTTCTCCTGACGATCGGCCTCTTCGGCATCGCCACCGTCATCGGCTGGTACGGCGCGAAGCTGACGTTCCCCACCGAATAGTAAGAAGTGGCAGTAGGCAGTAAGGAGTAGGCAGTAGGCAGTATGGCTGTCGTTTCTTCGCTCCCTTACTCCCTACCGCTTACGGCCGACTCTTCTTCTAGTGATCCGGATCGTGTTGCCGATCACGGTGAGACTGCTGGCGAACATGGCTGCGGCCGCAAGGACCGGGTTCAGGAACCCGGCGATCGCCATGGGGATGCCCAGGCCGTTGTACAGGAACGAGAAAAAGAGGTTCTGCCGGACCACCCTCATGGTGAAGGCCGAGAGATCTATCGTGTCGATCACCCTCTGCAGGTCCCTGGCGAGGATGGTGACTCCACCGGCCTTCTGCAGGATGTTGTCCCCCGCGCCCAGGGCAAATCCCACGTCGGCCTGCGCCAGCGCCGCTGCATCGTTGATTCCGTCACCGACCATGCCGACGCGCTTCCCCCTGCGCTGTAAGCTCTTGACGATCTCCACCTTGTCCGGCGGAAGGGCCCGGCCCACATGCCGGTCGACCTTCAACGTCCGCGCAAAAGCCGCGGTGGTCTCCGCAGAGTCGCCTGAGGCCAGCCAGACCTCCATGCCCCTGGCCTGAAGCCGGGCGACCGTGCCGAACGCATCCTCCCGGGCAGCGTCCCCAAAGGAGAGCAACCCCCGGGCCGCACCTGCCCATGCCATGAACACGACGGTCTGACCGCTCCGCTCCAGTTCCCCCGCCTTTTCTTCCATGGAAGAAGGGATGCTCCACCCCCTGCTCCGCATCAGCGATGGGTTCCCTACGAGCACCTCAACGTCGTGAACGACCCCGCCTACGCCCATCCCTTCGAAGGACTCGAACCGGCTGCACGGCCCGAACTCGATGGAGAGCATACCCGCCTTCCTCAGGATCTCCCTTGCGATGAAGTGGTCCGAATGCGATTCCACTGCAGCCGCCTTGACCAGTCCTTCTTCGAGGGTCGTCCCCTCTTCCATCACCGTGCAGCGAAGATCGAACCGGCCCTCCGTAACGGTCCCGGTCTTGTCCAGGACCACGGCATCCAGCCACCTGGCTTTTTCAAGGGCATCGGGATCTCCGATGAGGATCCCTTCCCTGCGTGCTGCGCCGAGGGAGGCCACCCTGGCCAGGGGGGTCGCGATGCCGAGGGCGCAGGGACACGTGATCACCAGCACGGCGATGGCGCGCAGCAGCGCATCGGACCACGAGATGCCGAGAGCGGGCAGGCACAAGGCCGTGGATCCCGCCAGGAGCAGCAGCGCGGGTACTGCCGTACGCGTGATTCGGTCGGCCAGGAGTTCGGTGGGGTTCTTGAGGGCGAGCGATTCCTGCAGGAGCTTCACCATTTCACTGAGGGTGCTCGCGCCTCCCTCGGAGATGGCTTCCAGTCGCGCATCTTCTCCCAGGATCAGGCTGCCCGCAGTCACCGCTTCGCCCCTGCTCCGCCTGATGGGGCGGCTCTCGCCGGTGAGGAACGACTCATCCACCGTGGTCCGTTCCGACCGCATCCGGCCGTCCACCGCCGCCCTTTCTCCCTTCCTGACCTCGAACAGGTCCCCCTTGCGGACGGCCTCCGGCAAACTCCATTTTTCCCTTTCGTTCACCAGGAGGCGCACCTTCTGGCGAGCCAGCCGGTAGATCTCGTGGATCCCCCTCGTCACGCGGTCCCGGGCATGTCCCTCTACGTATCTGCCGAGGAGCACCAGCGTGATCAGCATGGCCGCCGTATCGAAGTACAGATGGATGCTGCCCTGGCTCATCCGGTAAACGCTGTACAGGTAGGCAGCCAGGGACCCGGTCGCGATCAGGGTATCCATGGAGCCGGTCCGATGTCGCAGGGCGACAGCGGCCCCGCCGAAGATGGGCCTGCCTCCATAAGAAAGCACGGCGGTGCACATGATCCACAGCGGATACGAAAGGTAGACGACGGTCTCCTGACCGAGATCCTGGAAGAGCCCGACGTAGACGACCAACGAAAGCCCCATGATGTTCATGGTGAGGATGGACGAAACGCCGAGCCTGACGAGCATGTCCCTCTTCTCGGCCGATCTTGCGGTGTCTTCCTCGAAGAGGAGGGGTTTGTAGCCGAGTTTCGAGACCTCGTCCATCGCCTCTTGGACACCGACGCGATGCGGGAGAAACCGGATCCGAGCCAGGTCGCTGGAGAACAGGACCTCCGCCTCCACGATGCCCTCCTGCTTCCGGAGCACTTCCTCGACGAGGAAGGCGCAGGCGGTGCACCACATCCCTTCGATCTTGAAATAGGTCTCCTGAAGGATCTCTTCGGGGAAGGCCGGCTTCTCTCCGGGCCCGGCCCGGCCGCCGGCCGGCCCCGCGACCACACCCGCTTGAACGGCGGCGCTGTAGAGATCGGTGTCGAGAAAGTCGGACGGGGGCCCTTCCGGACGGTTGGAGAGGATCTGGTAGACGTAGAGGCAGCCCGCGCAGCAGAACCCATGGACCTGCCCGTCCTCTTCCAGGCGGGCTTCGGATCGGCCGACCGGGAGGCCGCAGAGACGGCACCTTCCGCCGCCGATCGACCGAAGCTGATCGTCCTTGGCGGCCGATGTGGAGAGTTCGGTCAACTCTCTTTCCTTTGCGGTAGCGCTCTGGCTCTTTGAAAGATGGTGCAGGGGCCGGGACCGCTAGGGAAGCTTTTCCGATCGGCCCCTCTCCCTCTCAAGGGCCGAAAGCCTGAGCTCCAGCTCGTCCACCCTGGCCCTCAGCTTCTCCAGCTCACGCTGGTCGGCGACATTCATCTTGTCGAGCCGCTTCCGCAACATCTCGCGAAAGGAGCCCTCCATCTCCTTCCACTGCCCTTCCCCTGCCTCTCTCAACTCATCGATCCAACGCTTTGCTTCGCCTTCGCTCATCTTGTTTTCCTTGACCAACCGGTTTTTCCACTCCTCAAGCTTGTCCCTGGTCAGGACGACCCCGCCCAGGCCGGTCATGACAAATTTCTTGATGTCCTCAAGCATGGCTACACTCCCCTTCTCGAACTTGGCTGAAGTGACTCCACCAAGGGCCTCAGGTCACCCCGGCCGCTCGCTCCCCTCCCCCAGAAACACGCAGACGCAGGGAACGGTATACCATACCACAACCCTGCGTCTTGCGTGAGATCTGTTTTTCGCCGTTTTGCCTTTACGCCCCCGCAAGCGGTTTGTGTCTCACCCTCTTCACTCCGGTTTCTCGGGGATCAACTCATCGGGGGCAAGGGTGGGGGTCCCTTCCTGGATGGCTTCGTGGACTTCATCGTTCTCCCTTTCCCCTTGGAGCAGGGTCTCGTCTTCACGGGCCTTCCGATCCTCGGTCATGCCGACCGTACGGTCCTCTCTCTCCCAGAGCTGCCGGTTGATCGCGATCTCGTCCACGATATGCCGCAGCCCCAGCCTGTCCTCGAGAATGTGGAGCAGGACCTGGTGCTCCTCTTCGCTCGGGAGAAAGCCGCGGAGGAACACCTTTTCCCCTTCGCACGCCAAGTCGAGCTCCTGCGAATCGATCCGACCGTCTTCCCTGAGCTCTTCCGTGATGGCCGTCACCCGCTCCTCGCAGGACATGGACTCCAGATCCGGAGACAGGTCCCGCCCCCTGGTCTCCACGGCGCGAAACCCCTCCGGCTCTCCCCCGCCTGCGGCGCAGCTGATGCACAAAGGAGCCCACGGGACCGCCTCCAACCGCGCATCATCGATCCTGTCCCCGCATTTTTCACAAAAGCCATAGCTTCCGGTCTCGATCTTCCGCAATGCGCGATCGATCGCCTCGACGCGATCCTTCTCGATTCTATCCAACTGGTCGATGGACCTCGAAAGGTTCTCTTTCTGTGCAGTCTCCTGCAGCCACCGTTCGGGTTGTTGGAGCACCCGCCACGATTCCCGGGTCTCCTCCCGGAAACCCAGGATCCTCCCCCGCTCGTTCAGGAGCAGGTCTCGAAACCTTTCTTCTTCCGGCGCTTCTTTCATCCTATCGGTCCGCTCGGTCTTTTCCTTCCCCGTCGGGGCGCGCCCTGGCACACAGAGAGCACTCGCCCCGGCTCTGCGCGAGGGTCACTCCCCTTCGGGTGGAAGCGGCTCAATCAATGATTTCCAGGAGCACATTCTTCTTCGTCTTCGACGAGACGGCGCCCAGGATGGTCCTCAAAGCCATCGCAATCCTCCCTCCCCTGCCGATGACCTTTCCTATATCCTCTTTGGCAACCTTCAGCTCGATGACCGTGACCTGCTCGCCTTTCAACTCACTGACAGCAACCTCCTCCGGTCTTTCCACCAAAGCCTTTGCCAGTTCCTCCACCAGTTCTCTTGGTTCCATAGGCCTCCCTCCTTAGAGGAGCGCGGATTTACTGCATCCCAGTCAGCGGATTTGCTGAATCCCAGTGATCCGATTCCAGTCTCTGGCCTTCTCGATAACTACGTCTAATACGTTGAGATTATCCAAGACGGAGGAACTCGGCAATGGGGGCGCCACTGTATTTCCGGGAGGGGGGAAAAGTAATTCAGGCGGGTCCATGGACATCCGGTGACATCCGTTCCCTCTCAGACAAACCCCGGCGTTCACCGCACCAGCAGGACCGGGTTCTCGGCCACGTTCACGAGCTCGCAGATATCCTCGTCGAGAAAAAAGTTGCGTTCGCATGGGAGGACCACAGGACCCATCCCGCGCACGACCTGCGCGAGCAGCCGGATGCTGGGGTTGTGCAGAACCGTGATCCTCCCGTCGATGCCGCGGTCCAGCATGTGCTCTTCAGCCCGGGCGGCCAGGTCTTGGGCCGAATCCGCCTCCCGCGCCACCACCAGGACCAGCACTCTGCCCTTCTTCATCCGCGCCAGGGTCCCTGCGATATCCATGACCTTGGACGCGTTTTCGGACCGGCTGTAGATCGCGACCACCGGGACCTTCAGCCTTTCCCCCTGTTGGAGCACCAAGGTCATCCCCCGTCCCTGGGAGATCATGAGCTGTACCGTCGACCCCAGCCGTCGATTGAGGTTCCAGCCCCTCTTGCCCAGGATGACCAGGTCCGCCTCCATGCTGGCCAGAAGGATCTCGGATGCAACGGCGCCGCGGGTCACCCGGAAGGACCATCGGACCTGGGCCTGTCCTGCGGCGGTCTCCAGGGCCTTGCGCATCTCGTTCGCCTGGCCCCGCATCTGCCTCTCGAGATCCTCCATCCTCATCGGACGCAGGCAGCAGGAAAGGCTCCCGACCTCGCTTGCCAGTGGGAGCGCAGCAAGGTGAAAAAAATGCACGTCCTCCACGAAGATCGCGTTCAACTCCGCACCCAGGCTGCCCGCGAGCTCGACTGCGGTCTCCAGACCACCCATGCTCCGGTAGGAGGAATCCATGGCGAGAAGGATGCGTCGAATCCTCACTGCGTCTTCCTTGGCGTTCACGGTTTGCTCCCTTCCCCAGCTTGCGCGCTGGCTTTCCGAGCCTTCTCGGCCAGATCAGAGAGCCTGGCCTGGACCTTCCCATTCACGCTCTCCATGGGGTATTTCCCTTCCCCATCCGGCTGGCCGGCAGGGATCCCGGTCAGGATCTCGATCCCCTGGTCGATGGTCTCCACCGGAAAGACGTGGAACCGGCCTTCGCGAACCGCCTCGACCACATCGCCTCGAAGCATCAGATGCTTGACGTTGGAATGGGGGATGAGCACCCCCTGTTCCCCGGTCAACCCCTTCCTCCTGCATGTGTCGAAGAAGCCCTCGATCTTCTCATTCACCCCGCCGATCGGCTGGACCTCTCCGTGCTGGTTGACCGATCCGGTCACGGCAAACGACTGCTTCACCGGTATCTCGCCGATTGCCGAAAGCAGTGCATAGAGCTCTGCAGAGGACGCGCTGTCTCCTTCGATGCCGCCGTAGGACTGCTCGAACACCAGGCTGGCGGACAGGGAGAAAGGATGATCCTTCGCATACCGTGCGCCGAGATAGCTCGACAGGATCAGGACACCCTTGGAGTGAATGGGGCCACCCATCTCCACCTCGCGCTCGATGTCGACCACCTCTCCCTTGCCGAGGCGCACCCTTGCCGTGATGCGGTTGGGGCGGCCGAAGGCAAAGCCCCCCAGCTGCATGACCGAGAGGCCGTTGATCTGACCGATCTTCTGTCCCGTGGTGTCGATGAAGATCGTCCCCCGCTCAATCTGTTCCTGCATCCGGTCGCGTATGCGGTCCGAGCGGTAGATCCATGCCTCCACCGCGCGGTCCACGTCGCTTGCCGTGATCTTCCCGTTGCCGTTCTTGCTGGCCCAGAAATCGGACTCCCGAAGGAGATCCGTGATGCTCTGCATATGGATCGACAGTTTTTCCCCATCGCCCACCATGCGTGCGCTGCGTTCGATGACCCGGGCCACACCGCTCCGGTCCAGGGGACGCAACCCCTCGTGTCTGGCCAGGGTGCCGACGAGCCTGCCGTACTCCTCCTGCGTCTCGGGGGTCCTGTCCATCTGGATGTCGAAGTCTGCGGTCACCTTGAAGAGCTCGCTGAACTCCGGGTCATGGAGCTGAAGCAGATAGTAGACCATGGGAGGCCCTGCGAGGACGACCTTGAGGTTGAGAGGCACGGGCTCGGGTTCCAGCGAGACCGTGCTGATCAGACCGTAGACCTCACCCAGCGATTCGATCTTCGCCTTCCTTGCCCGAAGGGTGCGTTTCAGCCCTTCCCAGGAAAGGGGCTGCATCAGGACCTTGAGGGCATCGAGCACCAGGAACCCGCCGTTCGCCCGATGAAAGGCGCCGGCCCGGATCATGTTGAAATCGGTGAGGAGCGTCCCCATGTGGGGAAGATGCTCGATGCGTCCCATGAGATTCTGGTAGGTGGGGTTGTCCTCGTAGACGACCGGCCCTCCTTTGGACTTGCTGTGGTCCACCAGAACGTTCACGCGATACTTGCGTGTCTGTGCCGACTCCTGCATCCCGGGAGGAGGAGCTCCGGGCTGCTGGGGGGTCGCCTCCCGGGAGAGCAGGTCCTGCAGGTTCTCGATGATGTCCTTTTCGACTTCATGAAGATACTCCACGACCTCGGGGACCTCCCTGAATTTATCCCGCAGCTCCTGCAGGAGCGGGCCCACGGCAAGGGTCGAAACCTCCTTGTTGAGCGACTTCATCTTGTCCCGAAGCTCCCTCTCCCATGTCGGGATCTTCTGAAAGAGCTTCTGGGCCCCTTCCTGGAGGCTCTGCACATCGGCCTCGAGCCTTTGCCGCTCATCCTCCGGAAGCTTGCTGAACTCATCGGGGGGAACGACGTTGCCCTCTTTCACCGGCGCAAAGGCGAGCCCCATGGGGGTCCTGAAAAGGGTCAATCCCTTCTCCTGGGTCCTCTTCTGCAGTTCCTCCATGGCCTGCTGCTGCCGCTCCTGAAACTCCTGCGTGATGCCGCGGGCCCTGTTCTGGTACTCTTCGTTCTCGAAAGCCGACTTCAGCGCGTTACGGCTGTCTTCGATGATCCTCTCCATATCCTGCTCAAGTTCCTTGCCCCTTCCGGACGGCACGCTCAGGAACTTGGGTCGATGGGGATCGGCGAAGTTGTTCACATAGCACACGTCCGACGGCACCGGCACCGCCTCCGCTCTCTTCTTCAGGAAATCGCAGATCAGGGTGTGCTTGCCCGTCCCCGGCTGCCCGACGGCGAATACATTGTAACCCTCCTGGGCGATCTCCACCCCGAAACGGAGTGCCTCCACAGCCCGAGGTTGGCCGATGATCCTTTTCAGGTCCGTGATCTCCGCCGTCGAATCGAAGGAGAACCCATTCGGATCACAAGCGTGATAAAGGCTCTGCGGTCCCAGCTCTCTGATTTCCATCTTCTTTCCTTTCTCGTAACACCTTAGCTCTATGAGAAGCGGCGCAGGGATTGAGCTCCTTCTTTCACAGAACCAAAGGGTTACCTTTCTCTAAGAGTAGGCTCATGAAACGACCTCGATAGTTCTGCCTCATGCATCGAAACACTTCGCGGGAACGCGGCAGGGGTAGGTGACTCCGCCGGGTTCGCACAGGATCTGCCCCCCATGTCGCCTGTCGCTTTCCGATTCCTGGAGGGCGGTGCACCCCTTCACCGCGAGGGCCAGCCAGAAACAGACGGTCAGATCGGAAAGGGGGATGGTACTGTCATCTGCGAGGTGTTCCAGGCTCGCTTCGATTTGCCACCAAACCCAGTCCTTGAGCATCTCTTCTCCTCCTCCGGTCCTCGCCCACAATCTCCGCACCCGTGGATCCACCTGTTCGACATCGCCCGGACGGCCCTCCCTCGAAACCCAGGACCAGTTACTGCTCCAACCCGACTCCCACCGGCTCCCTGCTGGCACCCTTGTACGTACGGCCTGCAAGCCAGGACACCATGTTGACGCGACGGGAGCTCAAAGTCATTAGGGTGGAACCCGTATTTCGACAGAGGCCGGTGAGTAATGCTCCCGTGAGGATCCGGTCGTCCCGATACGCATATACAGGGAAGGCCGGATTGGTTCTCCGCCTTCCCTGCGCTTTGCTCTTGGCATGAGATACGAATTCAGGACAACGGTGGGAACCTTCTGGATCACCCGGAGGGCCGAAGAGATGGAGGGCGCCGTCCTGGGGATCGACCGGATCACGCTCGGAAGCTATGATACGGCTGCGGCCGCGGCCGCCGACGTCTACGCCCAGAGGACGGGATGGGAGGAGTGGGACATGCTGCAGGACGTCTCAGGACCGCGGGACCTGAGTGAATGGGAGGAAGTGGTCGAAGAGGGAGCATAGGGCAGCGCGCAAAGGGCATGAAGATGCATGGCGCATACGCAAAGTTCGGAGCGAATACTTGATGTCCCCGTTTCGCGTGGTGCGCTATGCTCTTTGCGCTATGCGATCCCTACCTCGGCCACCACCGGCAGGTGATCGGACGCGATCCTCGAAATCGAGGTGCCGTGGGCCCTGATCCGCAGCAGGGATCCCCTGGGTCGGACCCAGATACGGTCGAGGGAGAGAAAGGGACACCACGCGGGATAGCTCGGGATGGTGGGCGACCTGCCCATGTATCGATGGAGAAGATCGAGCGCCCTGCTCCTCGGAAACCACTCGTTCATGTCGCCCAGCAGGATGAGCAGGCCCGCGCTGTTCGCCCGGATCACGGCGGCCAGGCGGCAGACCTGGTACCAGCGCTCGGCGGCCGCCAGCCCCAGGTGAGCCACAAGGACCCGAACTTCCGTGGACCGCACCCGGATGAGCGCATCGATGGCGCCCCTCGGCTCGCGACCATGGACATTCAGCGGAAGGCCCCGGCTCTCTACGACGGGCCAACGCGTGAGTAGCACGTTGCCGTAGTGGCCGTCCGCACGACGGATGGTCGGCCCCGGGAGCGGTGTGTACCCTGTCTCCGAGGCAAGGTATTCCATCTGTGCGGAGAGACGCTCCCCGTCCGAGCGATTGTCCACCTCCTGTAGTCCGATGAGATCGGCATCGATCTCCCGGATGACGGACGCGATCCGCTCAGGATCATACCGGGTGTCCACGCCTACACACTTGTGCACATTGTAAGTGGCTGCAGTGATGATGGTGGTCCGGTTGGGCTGCATGATACGATCCTGTGTCGCTTTAGCTCTGTATAACCCGCCAATCGCGCAGTCAAGACCGAGAACCCCTGCTGCATACCCGGAGCGTTCCCGGCGGCTGCACTCCCCGTCCTTGTTCCGGTGCTCCAAGAGCGGGTTTTGTCAGGGATATGGAATCCCCAACTTTCAGTTGATGATTTCATCTGCCTCGGGCAGCATCGAGACCATCTGGTGGGCAGGCGGGTTGCAGAGTTCGTCTCCCCGCACGATCTGCCGCTCCTGGATGCACACCGAGACGAGATTCTGGACCGCAGGGGGAAAAACTCCTGCCAGTTGAGACTGAAAAACCAGGAGGAGCAGGTGTGGGTCCGTGTCGTGAGTACACCCTTTTTGGATACGTCGGGCGCCGTGGAGGAGATCCATACCGCCTTCATGGACATCACCGAATCCAAGACCCTGGAGGAGAGACTTGCGATGTTTCACCGCAGGGATCAGGCCTTCGCGGACGGGGCCCCCGACATTCATCGCCGTCATGGAAACCGGCCTGCGCTTTACCTATGTGAACCCGGCCGTGGAACGCCATTTCTCCATGCCCAGGGAGTCCCTTATCGGAAAGGGCCCACAGGAGTTGGGAATGCCCCCCGCATTCCGCTCGGCGTGGGAAAGGGCGTTTCGTACGGGCGAGGTACAGGCCATGGAGTTCGAGTATCCGGGTCCGAAGGGGATCAAGTACTTCCAGGCGAGTCTGGTGCCGCATGCCTCTCAGCCGGGAAAGGTGGAGACGGTTGTAGGGTTTGTGCGGGATTTCACCTTTCTCAAGAACATCCATGTCGAACTGGAGGAGGAAGTCCGTCAGCGCACCATGGAGCTGGAAAGGATCAATGTCGAACTGAGGGAGGAGATCTCACGGCGCGAGAAGTTCGAAAAGGCCCTACAGTTTTCGACCACCCAGATCATCGAATATTCGCGTAGACGAAAGCTCCTGGCCAAGAGACTGGTGGAACTGCTGGAGCAGGATCGGCGGGATATGGCCATGGCCCTCCACGACCATATCGGCCAGATCCTGACCACCCTCAAGATGGACCTTGAGATGCTGCGGAGACGGACCCTGGAGGAGGGTGCCAGGGCGCTCATGGACTCCGCCGTGGACAAGGCTTCCCAGGCCATGAGTTTCAGCAGGAATATCTCCCATGAACTGAGGCCCGCCATGCTGGACACCCTGGGCCTGGTCCCCAGCATCGAGTGTCTGATCGCGCAGATCAGACAGTCATCGGGTCTCCGAGATCACCTTCTTCCACAAGGGGATCACCCGAAGACTCGGGAACGAAAAGGAACTCACCCTGTACCGGATTGTTCAGGAAGCGCTCACCAACGTCCTGAAACATGCCTCTGCCCGCAGCGTCGATGTCACCTTGATTCGCAAGGGGAACGCGGTGCTGCTCACCATCGAGGACGATGGAAACGGCTTCGATCAGAATGCGGTCACGTCCTCGGAAAAAGGTCCTCTCGGGATCATGATCATGAGGGAGAGGGCTGTCCAGGTGGGGGGTACCTTGGACATTGAAACCCGACCCCGGAAAGGAACCCATGTGGCTGCGCGGGTACCTGTACAGGAGGAGGTATAGATGCTTCCAACCGTCAAGTCCGTCGACAAGACGCGGCTGGTCATCGTGGACGATCACATGATCGTCGTCGAGGGGATCAAGAGCGCAGTGGCCCCTCTCATGGCCTTTGAAGTGGTCGGCTATGCGCTGAATGGGCTGGAGGGGATCCGCAGGGCAAAGGCCCTCAAGGCGGACGTCGTCATCATGGATATCTCCATGCCGAACCTGGACGGCTTCCAGGCCACCTACGAAATCAAGAAGTGGAACCCCCGCGCAAAGATCATCATCTTCACGATGCACTCGGACAAGGAGCATGTCGTTTCCCTATTCAGACAGGGCATCTCCGCCTACGTGCTGAAGGACGAGCCCATCTCCGATCTGCTCTTCGCGCTCGAGGCCGTCAGGGAAGGCGGCACCTACTTCAGCGCGCCCGTTAAGGAGGTGATCAGGACCCACCTGGAACACCTCGAGTCCACCGCCGGCGGGAAGGCGCAGGACATGTACTCCTGCTTCACGAGGCTGAGCCACCGGGAAAAAGAGGTCTTTCCGCTGCTGGCGGACGGGAAATCCGTCCGGGAGATCGCGGAAATACTCTGCATCAGCCCCAAGACCGCCGAGACCCACAAATACAACATCATGGAGAAGCTCAACGCCAAGTCCGTGGTCGAACTCACCAAGCTCGCGTTAAGGAAAAACCTCATCGATCTCTGATCAGCCGCAAGCCACCGTCCACCCTCGAAGAACGAAAAGCCGCTGCCCAGTGGCCTTGCCCTGCTCGCACCGCACTGTAAAATAGGGGGAAACGGGGAAAAGGGGTCTCCCACACCGGCCGAAAGGTTGAAAAAGGGATCGGAAGGTGTCACTATATTGCATAAACTTTTCTCCAGGCCCGCGGTGCTCGCATACTTTTGGGGAAAATGGAGGGCTCCTCTGGAAACCTAACCCGGAAATCTTGGGAGTATATGAAAAAGAACCGATCCCTTCGAATGCTCCTGGTCGACGACGACGAGGACGATTACATGATCTTCCGTGACATGGTCTCGGAGTTCAGGGACTGGGAGGTCCAGCTCCAGTGGGTATCGTCCTATGAAGCGGCCCTGAAGGTGGCGAAGCCCGGCGCATACGACGTGTGCCTGATGGACTACCGCCTCGACCGGGGAAACGGCATCGAGCTGATGAAGGAATTCCAGAAAGACGGATTCACTTTCCCTGTGATCATCCTCACCGGAAGGGGTGACCACGAGGTGGACATGGAGGCCATGCGGGAGGGGGCGGCGGATTACCTGGAGAAGGGTCAGGTCAACCCGCACCTCCTGGAGCGCGCCATCCGATACGCCATAGAGCATTGTAAGAACCTGGAGGCCCTGCGCCAGTCCGAAAACCAGCTCCGGATCCTCTCTGCCAAGCTCATGGAGGCCCAGGAGAGCGAAAGGAAGAGGGTCGCCCATGAGCTCCACGACAGCATCGGGGCCAGCCTGACCGCGGTCAAGTACGGCCTGGAGAGGGAGGTCACCCGCGCATCGGAGGGAGGTCGATGCCTGGACGGCGGCATGCTCTCCCAGCTCACTTCTACGGTGGAGGCCACCATCAAGGATCTGAAGAGGATCTACGGAAACCTCCGCCCCCTGATCCTGGATGATCTGGGTCTTCTCCCTGCCATTCGTTCCCTCGTCAGGCAGTTCCGCGAGGTTCGACCCAACGTGAACTTCGAGGAATCCATACAAGCGGAGGAGAGTGAGGTCCCCGAAGGGTTGAAGATCGTGATCTACCGTCTCATCCAGGAGGCGCTGAACAACATCTCCAAGCACAGCGAGGCGAACCGGGTCGAGCTGGCCCTGTCCAGGAAACGGGGATCCCTCGTCCTTTCCATCCGCGACGACGGCCGGGGTTTCGATCTTCGGGAAGTCCTCGTGGAGGAAGGCCATCGGCACAAGCTCGGGCTCCAGAGCATGAAAGAGAGGGGCGAGCTCTCCGGGGGCTCTTTCGCGATCCTCTCCAGCAAGGGGAAAGGGACCATGATACGGGTGGTGTGGCCGCTCGGGTGAGTCTTCCCGGACGAGGCGAGATACGTCAAAAGGTGCACCTGCTGATGTCCCCTGCGTCTTTCGCACCCCTGCCAATACAGGCCCCCCGTCATTTACTCCACGCCTTCCCCCGGCTAGAACATAATCAGATTGCGGGCGGTAGGATGGGAGAGGATTCATGGCATCCAATTTCCGGGTACAGGCACAGAGGAAGAATGACGACCTTCATCTCAGGCTGGAAGGCGATTTTGACGGGGCTTCGGCCTTTGCGGTCATCCGTGTGATCGGGAAGCGGGGGTGCACGGCCGGGACCGTCTTCATCGACACCAACGGGCTCAGGGACATCCATCCCTTTGGACGGGAGGTCTTTCTCAGAAATCTAGGCGGTTGCGGGAAGCACCGCCGGCGGCTCGTCTTCACGGGTCAGAAAGGCCCCCTCATTTCACCGCAGGCCCATCGACTTTGTGCAGAATGATCCTCCCCAAAACAAAAGGCCTGCCGGCAGGCAGGCCTTCCTCGGCGGTTCGTCGGATTACGGGTTGGTAGCCGTCTTGGTGACCAGCCCCTTCTCGATGGCTATGGCGGTGAGAGCGGACGAGGTGTGCACATCCAGCTTCCTCATGATGTTGCTCCGGTGTTTCTCCACGGTCTTCACGCTGATGCAGAGATAGTCCGCGATCTCCTTGTTCTTGTACCCTTCCCCCACCAGCTTCAACACTTCCCTTTCTCTCTGGGTGATCATATCCCATGAAGAACGCGACTTGAGTGTCTTTCGGTCATCCAGGAAGCCTGCCAGCACCTTTTCGGATATGCTCGGACTCAGGTAGGTCTTTCCTTCCAGGACGCTCCTGATGGCGATGAGGAGCTCCGAGTAGTTTGCGTCTTTCAGGCAGTATCCGTCGAGCCCGGAGTGAAACGACTCCAGGATATAGTCCTCGGATTCGTGGATCGTGAGGACGAGGATCTTCGTCTCAGGGAAACGGCTCTTGATGTCCCTGATGACGGAGATCCCGTTCATCTTCGGCATGGAGAGATCGAGGAGAAGGAGTTCGGGGTGATAGGCCTCCACGCATCGGATGGCCTCGAGCCCGTCGGCCGCCTCGCCGACGATTTCCAGGTCATCAATGGTCCTGAGAAGAGACTTCAAGCCTTCCCTCAAGATCTTATGGTCTTCAGCAATGACGATTTTCCGTTTTTGAGCCATTCGTAAACCTCCAGAAAAAAGGTCGGTTCTACATGTACTCCGGAAGGGGCCAATCGTCACGTTCGTGCATTTTGAATATCCGCTCGGAGCCGGCCCGGCTTGGTCGGCCGACTCGGTTCGAAATAAGCCACAATGCAGAACCAAATACACGCAAAGGACTATATACCACACTACCAGCAATATATATACAGGATATGAGTGAAAGCAATGATAGGACGAATTCTCCCGGGCAAAAATGAGAGGAACCGATGGCTCCGTGCATTGGCTACGATCTTGAAATTGCAAGGGGATGCGGGGGTTTAGGTTCATGATGCCCCGGTGATTTTCCACACCAGAATTTCTGCATCATCCCTCCCGCAGCAATATTAAAGTCGGAGAACATGGTGAAGCCTCGGTGGTTTTGCCAGCCGGAGAGAAGCGGAGGAACCGGAGGAACCATGGAAGACGTCTTTACCAGGAAGGACCTGGATGAACTGATCGAGACCCGGGAGGGACCTTTTCTCAGCATCTTTATGCCGGCGGTTCACGCGGGGCACGAGGTTCGCCAGAACCCCACCAGGTTCAAGAACCTCCTGACCAGGGCGGAAAGGCTTCTCGCGGAGGGCGAGGGCTCAGCAGCCGCTCCGGACCTCCTCGCCCCCCTGCGGAAGTTGTTGCACGACACCCTGTTCTGGGCCAACCAGAGCCGGGGACTCGCCCTGTTCAGTTCTCCCGGCTTGACCAGGATCTATCGGATCCCCTCGGCGTTCAGGGAGATCGTCACCGTGGCCGACCATTTCCATGTCAAGCCGCTGATCGGTTTCCTCCGGCTGGAACAGAAGTTCTATGTGCTTGCCCTCAGCAAGAAGGAGGTCCGATTGATCGAGTGCACCCTCCAGGGGGCTGTCGAGGTCAATGTCCCCGATCTGCCCAAAGGGATGGATGAGGCGCTGCGTTACGACGATCCGCAGAACCGCATGCTTTTCCGAACAGGCACCTCAAGACACGAGGAACAGCGTACGGCCGCATTCCACGCCCATGGTGTCGGGCAGGAGACCGCGAAAGACGATCTCTTCAGGTATTTCCAGATCGTAGACAGGTCCATCCAGCAGGTCCTGCAGGATCAAAAGGCGCCCCTGATCGTCGCCGGGGTCGATTACCTCCTGCCGATCTACGCCGAGGCGAACAGCCATCCGAACCTCCTCCAGGGGATCGTGGGCAGTCCCGAGGGACTGGCGCCCGAGGAGCTGAAGAAGAAGGCTTGGCCGATGATCGAGGAAATCCTCAGGAAGAGAGAGGACAGGGCGCTCTCCGAATACGAGGAGAAAGCCGTCCGGACCCCCTCGTCGACCGATCTACCGGAGGTGGTTTCCGCCGCATACCATGGCCGAGTGGATTCCCTTTTCATCTCCGAGGATGACGAGGTCTGGGGGCGCTTCGACGGGGAAAAGAACGAAGCGGTCCTTGCAGAAGATGGTCCGGATCGTTACGACCTGCTGAATTTTGCCGCCCTTCATACGATTACCCACGGCGGGACCGTGATCCCTGTCCCCAGACCCCGCGTCCCGGGAGGAGCCAGCGCCGCCGCACTGTTCCGGTACTGAGGGATCATCGAACATGGTCGTTTTCCATTCTCGTTCAGGAATCGAACGGGAATACCATGGTCAGTGCTGCCAGATACATGTTTCCCCCCATTGTCCCCTCCGCGGCGCCGGAGTACGATCCTCCCTGATCCAGTATCCCCCCCGGCCCGCAGTTGCTCCATGAGCACGACCGATTTCCGGAAGTCCTGTTGTCCCGAAAGGCAGCAACACTGAAGGGAGGATGGACCGAGATGGGATGGAGAGACGTGGTCCTTTCGGGCCGAGGAACAGCGGGGGCAATAAACGCCTTGCTCGCTACCCTTGTCCTGTTCGACCCTGCGTATCCGTCCGAAGAATTCAAGAACAAGACCGAGTACGACGGCTATTTCCTCCAGTACTCGAATCGCTATTTCGGCTCCCATTTCGACTGGCGCTATTTCAAGGCCCAGGCGATCGTGGAATCCCGGTTGAGGCCGGAGGCTCAGTCCAGGGACGGGGCCATGGGAATCATGCAGATCCTTCCTCGAACCTTCCAGGAGATCACCCGCCAGAACCCGCACATCTCGAGCGAGCCGAAACACCCGAAATGGAACATTGCGGCAGGTATCTACTACAACCGGCTCATGTGGAATGAATGGCATGGCCCCTTGAGCGTGCAGGATCGCCTCAGCTTCATGTTCGCCTCCTACAACGCAGGGAGGACCAACATCCAGCGGGCCCACCGGATCGCCGCTGCCATGGGACTCGACCCGAAATCGTGGAAGTCCGTGGAAAGGGTGCTGTTTCAGGTGACCGGTTCATGGGCGCAGGTGACCGCCGCATACGTACGCAAGGTCCATGATACCTGGCTTGCGCTCCAGTAGCCCCTTCGTCACTGCTCCTCAGACCTTCTCGTAGATCCCCTTTCCCAGGCTCCTGATCAATCCTTTCTTTTTGAGGAGAGAAAGATTTCTGTGGATCTTCCTCGTGTTGAACCCCGTCCGAAGGCTAAGCAGGGCCGCCTTGACGCCGCCCTGGCTCTTGCAGATCTCTTCGAAGATGATGTTCATCACGGTCGGCCTGAGACCTCTCTCGATCAGCTCCTCCCGCACCGTCCGCCCGGAACCGTTGTGATGCAAGGCACGCTTCAGCTCTTCGACTTCGCCCGCCATCCTCTCCGATTTCCGCGAGAGCTCACGGAGCTCAACCTTCATTCTGCAGAGGTCGATCTTGAGCTCTCTGATGACCGGTCCCCGCTTGTTTCTGCCCTTTTTCATCTCAATCGAACTTACGGCTCTCCACGATCGCGTCGATGTTCTTCCGCGCCCAGTCGTCAACCCGCCGCTCCTCCTGCACGTACCGGATCAGCCGCTCCGAGAGATGGAGCCCCCGTTCAATGGCCTCCGTGGCCTTCGTTGCGGCATCCTTTGGGCGCATGGGATTCACGTAGATCACCCCGTCCTTTTCACCGAACCCCTTGGCCTTGAGAACCCGTGAAGCGCCGCTCGAGCTGAGGAGCAGGATCCCCCTTTCCGCAGGCTTGCGAACCTTCTGGGAAAGGATATACTCAAAGGCGACCAGGTTCATCCCATCCTCCAGCGGCGTCACCAGCATGACGTCCACCTCTTTCATGAACCGGTAGTTCTGGGGCACCGGAATTCCCCGGTCCATGTGCACGATCGCCTGCCCGCCGAGGGCCTCGTTGTGTCTTTTCACCTCCTGCTCCAGCACCTGCTGGAGATGTTGGTAATCGGGGTTCTCGGATCGGCTCGGGGCGGTCACCTGGTAAAAACGTCCGGCCCTGCCCTTCTCCCTCAGCATGGAAAAGGCCCTCGCGAAGATCTCGAGTCTCTCCACGAGCCCCTTGGTGTAATCGCACCGCTCCAGGCCGCCGAAGATGATCCGGCCCTCCTTCCTGTCCTTTGTTATCCGCTCATGAAGATCGATGTCGCCGTGCCTGTACCGGAGCCGCTTTCCCGCCGACACCTCCGCGAGGATCTTTTGAACATCCAGGCCGATGGGAAAGGCCCCGATGGTCGTGATCCGGTCCTGGTAGCTGATCTCGTAGAACTCCCCGACGACCCGGATGTTGACCGGAAACCACTCCTGCAGCGCCTCCAGAAAATTGTCGCAGTACTCCTTGGTGTGGAATCCCAGAAAGTCGTTTGCAAGCATCCCCCAGGTGATCTTCTGCAGCACCGTTTCCATGCTCTCGCCAAAGGGATCGTAGACCTGCAGCTTCACCCGCTTCCTCTTGTCGTGACGGATAAGCCCCTGGATCTCGTGGATGTTGAAGAAGGGGGTATGGATAAACTGGCCGACATGAATCCTCCTCCGTTTGTCCCTGGTATACCCCTCCTCCGCCAGAAGGGCCTTGTACAATTCCGCAATCTGCATGAGGTGGTAGTCCTGGTTCCAGATCACGAACTGTTCTCCACGGTTGGATCTACGGATTTCATCCCATATGGTGTTGGCGAAAGTGACCGCACTGCTCGTGTACTGGATGAAGTCGTTCTTTTCGAAAGAGGGTCTGGGAAACGCCTTGGTGCTCTGGTAGAAGAGCGGCGCCCGGGTCAGATGAACGATCGGCCACAGGAAGCCGTTTGCGAACTTGCTGTAGTAGCTGTGCATGTGGGTGATATCGAAGAGGACGAATCTCATCCGGAAGTCGTAGTCCCTGAACCGAAACCGCATCCTCTGGTGGGGCCCGATTTCGATATGGGGGAAGCGGTCGGGGGCGTGCTTCTCCTCCAGCATCCGCTGAAAGAGGTCGGAGTAGCGTCCCCTGGCCACATCCACGTCCTTTTCCCCCATGGATGCGCCGATCCACGTGGGGTTCCACTCTCCCCCCCTCAGGAGCCCGGACATGGCCTGGACCAGGCCCCCCTCGCCGAATTTCGGCTCTTTCGGGGCGACGTTCCTGCGGAGGCTCTCCTCCGCCCCTTCCAGGAATTCCTCTGTAAAGTGAAAAGGACCGCGATTGGAGACGATGACCAGATTTCCCATGTCCCTATTCTACACGAAAGCGGGGAAGAGGTGAATGGGTCTGATCCCGTATTGTAAGTGGGGGTTCCGGCTCGCCGAGTTTGGGTCTGGAATTCGGATCGTTAAACCCTCCACCTTTGAGCCCCCCTCGGGGCGGGGGGTACCTGAGGCGCCCGCCCTGCGGGTGGAGTCTCACTCTTCGCGGCGAGATCGTAATCGGTATTTGACACCCCGGGCCAAAGACCCCTATGATCTCTTCTCCAACAAGGGAGGGAGAACCAAACCTATGGATTCCGTCCGCATCCTCATTACCGGAGGGGCAAGATGCGGGAAGAGCGCGTTTGCGCTCCGTGTTGCGGAGGCGAAATACGCCACCAGAACCTTTGTCGCAACCGCCGTCGAGACCGACCCTGAGATGGGGGACCGCATCCAGAAACACCGTATCGAGAGGGGCGATCGTTATCGGACGATCGAAGAGCCCTTCAACCTGGGCCCCACCCTCGCGGCTCTCCCGCGGTCCGTAGAAGTGGCTGTTGTGGATTGCCTGACCGTATGGCTCGGAAACGTTTATCATCGATTCGACGGCCGTGAAGACAGGGTCCTTTCCGAGGTGAACCGACTCCTTTCCGACCTCGAGGCCGTCTCCTGCGATCTCATCCTGGTCACCAATGAGGTGGGGTGGGGGATCGTGCCCGAGCACGCCCTTGCCCGGTCGTTCAGGGATATGGCAGGATACCTGAACCGAATGGTGGCGGAGAGGTCCACCCAGGTCTTTCTGGTCTGCGCCGGGATACCCCTGGCCCTGAAAGGAGAGCTCCCGGACCCGCGTTGACTCACGGAGTATTCGTGATTACCGTCCGCTCAGGGGATTTCCGCTGCAACATGCGTCTTTGATCCGGAATTCGCTCTTTGCGCCTTCGTGTCTTCGTGGCTGTATTGGGGTAGCCTGTTACAGAAAGGAGGTTTCCGATGAAGATCCCCGTTCTCCTTGCCGCCATTTGCCTTCTCCATGCCTCGACCGCCCCTGCGTCCGAATACAACAACTTCCGATGCGGCGCTGAGGTCGTCAGTCTGGGCGATTTTACGGGAAAAGTCTTCATGGAATGCGGCGAACCCTCGTGGAAGGAATCGGTAGGGTATACGGACGGTTTGCTGGAAAATCAGGTGTGGTACTACAACTGCGGCACCGATGATTTCCTCTACGTCCTGAGGTTCGTGGGCGGGCGTCTCAAGAAGATAGAGTCACAAGGCTACGGTTCCGGATCGTCGGACTGCTGCGGCCCCAGGAACCGCTGACGGGGCTGACCCCAGGGAATGCCAAGGTGGAGTTCCCTCGCCCAGCCTCGATCTTCACCAGATCATGAACCTGTCAATAGCAGAGTCCGGTCCTCTTTCGCACCAGTTCAAGGGTGGGCCGCGCCAGGCTCCTGGCCTTCTCCGCCCCCCTCCTCAGGATGGTCCGGATCCCCTCCGGATCGCGCGCCAGCTCGCTCCTCCTGGCGCGGGCCCCTCTGAAGTGGCCCAGCACCCTCTCAAAGAGATCCTTTTTGACATC
>JAGVAP010000129.1 GCA_020060215.1 Deltaproteobacteria bacterium
GCCCGTCTCCCGGTTGTACAGCGAGGATTTCAGCCACGGGTACAGGGGCCGTCCGGAATGAAGCGCACCGCCGTCTATGCCCTCACAGAAGAGGGCGCCCGAACAGCAGAGACCCTTGCCGGTCGTCTGGACGGAGACCTGTTTCTGCCCCGGGGCCTTTCCGCGGAGTTCGAGGGCAAGAGGTTCGATCGGTTGATCGACCTCGTTTCGGCGACATTCCCCCGGTATCGGCGTCATGTCTTTGTGGCTGCCGTCGGCATCGTCGTGAGGGTCATTGCGCCGCATATCGGGTCCAAATCGAAAGACCCGGCGGTGGTCGCGCTGGACCAGCGAGGCCGTCATGCGGTGAGCGTCCTCTCGGGCCACCTCGGAGGAGCGAATCGGCTGGCCAGGGAAGTAGCCGATCTGACAGGGGGCACGCCCGTGATCACCACGGCCACGGACACGGAGGGATTGCCTTCCATCGATCTCCTTGCGCAGGAGAACGGCCTTGCCATTGAAAACCCCTCTGCGGTCAAGGCGGTAAACAAGGCCATCCTGAACGGGCAGCCCATCCAGGTCTACGATCCCGAAGACCGGCTGGGACTGAAAGGCGGCGAGTCCGGTGAGCTGCCATTCCGTTTGGTCGCGGCCGGCGGTGATTGGGGGCGGTCTGCCCCCGGCGTGTGGGTCTCCTGGAAGATCGCGGAACCGCACCCGCAGAGACTGCTCCTCCACCCTCCGGTGCTGGTTGCAGGGGTCGGCTGCAACCGGGGGACGGAGGCGAAAGAGGTCCTCGCCCTTGTCCGGGAGACGTTCCTTGCGCACTCCCTTTCGCTGATGAGCCTTCAGTGCCTTTCCACCATCGAGGAGAAGCGGGGGGAAGAAGGACTGGTCGAGGCTGCCCGAGCCCTGAAAGTCCCTCTCCTCTTTTTCGAATCCAAGAGACTGATGACGGTCGAGGTCCCCAATCCATCCTCGACGGTCCAGAGACACATGGGAGTATCCAGCGTATGCGAAGCGGCGGCCCTGCTGAAGTCAGGCGCAAGAGATCTACTCGTCCCCAAGACGAAGAGCCGAAACGTCACCCTCGCGATCGCGCTCCAAGCCTGATCGTCGTGAGCCTCGGCCCCGGCCGCAGCGACTACCTTGCCCCTCATGCAAGGGAGGCGCTGGAAGAGGCGGAAGTCATCGTAGGCTACACCACCTACATGGATCTGCTGGAGCCCTTCCTCTTGCAGGGGAAGGAGGTCCTCTCAACCGGAATGCGAAAGGAGATCGATCGCTGCCGGTCCGCCATTCGGAAGACGCTCGAAGGAAGGAAGACGGCCATGGTGTGCAGCGGGGATGCAGGCGTCTATGGTATGGCCGGACTGGTGCTTGAACTGCTCGAGCAGGAAGACCTCCTCGGCAAGGTCGAGGTGGAGGTCGTCCCGGGCATACCCGCCCTCTGCGCGGCCGCCTCGCTCCTGGGAGCCCCTCTGATGCACGATTTTGCCGTGATCAGCCTGAGCGATCTGTTGACCCCATGGGAAGTCATCCGTACCCGCGTCGAGGCGGCCGCTGCCGCTGATTACGTGATCGTCCTCTACAACCCCAAATCCAGGAGCCGGGACTGGCAGCTCGGAAACGTCAGGGAGATCATCCTCGCGCACCGAAGGATGGACACACCGGTCGGCATCGTCAGGAATGCCATGAGGGAAGGCCAGGAGGTGAGGATCCTGAGCTTGCGCGAGTTGAACGAACACCCGGTCGACATGCTCTCCATCGTCATCGTCGGGAATTCCCAGACGAGGGTCGCGGGCACAAAGATGATCACCCCGCGCGGGTACAGAGAAAAGTACGCCAACTTCCTTCCATGATCCCGCTCTGATCCTTTCCATCGCCATGGACAAGCTTTCCTTGTCCGTCCGGCACCACCCCCCCCGTCACGGTCAAACCAAGTTGGTCCATGCCACCGCGGGATACGCCACAGCGGCCACACCATTTACCTCTCCCACCCCATTGTTCTCCGGCCGCGCTGCCAATAGATTGCAGGAACCTCGAGGGGAACCGTTCTCCTCGGCGGAGGGCACCCGAACCCTCGGCGTGCCGGGGGCCACAGGCGCACAAGGGTGTTCGGGGGCTCGCCCGGAAAATCCACAAGGAACAAGGAGAATAAAGATGAAGAGGGTACTACTCGTGCTTGGTGTATTCATGATCGTCCTCACGTTTGCGGCGGCACAGGCCACCGCACAGCAGAGCGGGATGCAGTCCGGTTCGGGCCGGCAGTCCCAGGCGTCGGACCAGAAGGCCGGCGGAACCGGACAGTCCGGACAACAGGGAACCACCGGACAGATGAGCACAGGAGGTCAGCGGGCGGACCAGCAGGAAGCGGCGAAGATCTCCCGCGCCAGTGAGTTGATGGACAAGAAGGTCCAGAACCAGCAGGGGCAGGATCTTGGACAGGTGGAGGACCTGGTGATCGGCCAGGACGGCAGCATCTCCTACATCATCGTATCCCAGGGCGGAGTCATGGGTATCGGCGACAAGCTGACGCCCATCCCGTTCAGGAACGCGCAGTTGAGCCCGCAGCAGGATGCGGTGATTCTGTCCAACATCGACAAGCAGAAACTGCAGAACGCCCCCACCATCGCCCAGGGGGAATGGGAGCGGCTGACCGATCCCGGGTTTGAGAGGGAGGTGTTCAGCTATTACGGACAGCCGTCCGGACAAGGACGGATGCAGCAGTCGCCGGGGCAGGGCCCCACGCAGCAGCAGCGTCCCGGCCAGGGAGGTAGATAACGCATTCCGGCGGGGGTTCGCAGGGCCCCATGCGCCCCCGCCGCTGAACCTGCGCCGGGATGGAGGCACTACCGTTTCGGCATGGGGATGCTTCCCGGCTTGAGGATGAGGGTGGAGTTTTTCAACTGCCGGAACTTGAGGGCCTTTGCCCGAAGCGCCTTGAGGTCTTCGATCATGCCGCCGTACTCCTGGTAACGACCGGCCGGGTCCTTGGCCATCATCTTTTCTATGATGCTCCCGAGGGATTTGGCCACCTTCGGGTTCTTCTCGTTCAACGGAGTGCACCGCTCGTTGAGGTGTTTCAGGAGGACCTCCTCGGGGTCCTTTCCCTCGAAGGGAGGCCATCCGGTGAAGGCATGGTAGAAGGAGGCCCCGAGCGAATAGATGTCGCTTCGATGATCCAGGGCCTTTCCCAGGATGCATTCCGGAGAGATATAGAAGGGTGATCCGACGATGTTTTCCTCTTTGGACGTTTTTCCGGACTCCATGGTCTTGGCGACCCCGAAATCCACGATCTTCAGGGATCCGGTCGGATCGATCATGATGTTTTCCGGCTTGATGTCCCTGTGGATGATGCTCTTCTTGCGGACAAAGTCGAGCGCCTGGCATACCGTGATCAGATACTCGAGGCCCCGCAGCGTATTCAGGTTCACGCGTTGGTCGATCAGGTTCTTGAGGGATTGGCCGGCGATAAACTCCATCACGAAGTAGAGGATGTTGTGCGTATGTCCGATGTAGTAGATGTGTGCGATGTTGGGATGATCCAGCTTTGAGATGATTCGAGCCTCTTTGATGAACATCTCCCGAAAGGTCTCCTTTGCGGCCAGCTTGTAGGAGATGACCTTCACCGCCACCTCCCTTTCCAGGGCGACATCCCACCCTTTGAATACCCCGCCCATCGTACCCGCGCCGATGAACGATACGGTCTTGTAGTTGTCCAGCTGTTTGCCGACGAGGCTTTGATAGAACCGAAGGTCAAAGGATTCCTCCCCGCTCCCCTGGGGACGGGGGGCGGCTTCGGATTCGGCGGCCACCGACTCCCCGCCTCTCTGAATGACGACGGTCTTCGCCGGTGAGGGGGCGGCCGACTCGTTTGGACCGAGGTCACAGGCGGTCTTCGACGCTGGCTCGGGCATCGAAGGCACGGCCCCCTTCTCCACCCCTCCGTACTCGCCACCGCTCACAAGCGAGCTCAGGTGGTCGTATATCTGGCCCCACTCATCGCTCGGCTCCAGCTTGATCCCGATACCTGCCGGCTGGTGAAAATCGTTGAAGACGATGTGCCGGATGACGCCGTTTACCGACGAGACGCCGTTGGGGAGAGGGAACTTGATCTTCAGGGACAAACCATGTTTTCCCAGCAGGGAGGTCCTCAGGAAGATACCGTCCCGGCTGAAGTTCATGATCTGAGCGGGCAGCCACACAATGCCGTCGCGCGAGACCTCGGCCTGGATAGCGGGCGCTATGCGCAGCCGGTGGGTGCTGCGCCGCTCCATGATGGCCTGGATGTCCGCTTCCGACGGGTGGTTCGGCTGTTCTCCGGATTCGGTGGATTTCCCAGGGGGCGAGATCTCCCGCACCCGCCTGACGAGCTCCTGGGTATCGAGGGGATAGACCCAGAAATCCAGGGCCCCGAGTTCAAAGGCCCTGGAGGCCCTCCCCTGGTCATTGAGCGGGACAAAGAACACGAAAGGAATGGAATCCCTGAGGGGGTCGTTCTTGAGGTAGTACAGGAAATCATAGCCGCTCACATCCTGCAACGCCACGTCGCAGATAATCAGCCCTACCGGCTCGGATGCGACGGCCGTCAGCGCCTGTCGCAGGTCCATGGCCGTATGCACCTCATACCCTGCCTGCCGGAGCGGTCCGCCGATGTTCTCCAGGCTTTCCTTGTCGCGGTTGATCAGCAGGATGTCGGTCTTGTCATTCATCATGGGAGCCGTGATGGAGGATCAACGGGCCGACCTGACGGGGTTGATACATACATGAAGGGCGAAGGAGCTGGACTCCATCTCGAAGATCAGAATCGCTATGCTGGCGTTCTCCGGATGGCCGATCTGGTGCCCGGAGCCGACCACGACCGTGGGCAGAGAGAGTTCAAAGTGATACGGTGTGCCGACAAAGCTCTTCTTGCTGGACCCGCCGATCATATTGATGAGCTCCCCCACCCCGTCATGGATGAGATCCGCATTGACCGCATCCTCTTTCACCTGCATCATCCTGGAGATGATCTTCCAGGCCAGGTCCCGGTAAAACGTCAGCACCACCGTCCCCTCGGCCTCGCCCGAGAGGCCGATCACCCCGGAGATGTCCCCGAAGACACGGATGCTGTTCGCGAAGTACATCTCTCTGAATTCCGCACGGCCCCCGGCCATGGTCTTGAGGATGAGAATGGTGTGGTCGATGAACGGCGACAGATATTTCATCTCCTCTTCCAAAGGTTTCCGGTCCGGGGCCAGGTATCCCTGCAGGATCTGGCGGCATGCCGCCGGGGGGTCGGCTATGGAAAGGACCTCCGTTGCGCCGGCCATGATGTAGTACTGGACGGGAAAGTGATCGTCCCTTCCCCTCACCACGATGATGGGCGTATTCCTGAAGTTGCACGCATAACGAATCCTGCCGATCTGATCGAGGACCTTTCTCTGCTCCCGGTGCGTCTCCAGGACCACCATCCTGAACTCCTCCAGCCTCTTGTGCTCGAAAGACCCGCTCTGGAGAAGCGTCTTTTCGCCCAGGAGGGATGCCATCAGACGGCCGACTTCCTCACTGCAATCGCTGAGAAGAATAGGCTTCATTTCCGACCCCTTTGCTCCTTTACCTTCCGGACCTCGGCGGCCAGGACCTCCGATGTGAAAGGCTTCGAGATGTATCCGCTTGCGCCTGCGTCCAGGGCCTGCTTCACCTTCTCCTCCTCGGACTCGGTCGAGACCATCAGGATGGGGACGTCCCAGGAGGGAAACCTCTTTCTCAGCTGATCCAGGACCTGGATCCCGTTCAGGACCGGCATGTTCCAGTCCAGGAGGATGAGACCGATATCCCCGCTCCCCTTTTCCAGAATGGACAAGACCTCCTGCCCGTTCCCGGCGTGGACGGCCTCATAACCGATGGATCGAACGATTTTCTCGATGATCATCCGCATGACCTGGGAGTCATCGGCAACGATCGCCTTCATGTCTGTCCTCCTTCACCCTTGCTCTTCACCTCGATACTGTTGGTCAGCCGGCGCACCAGCGTCTTCGCGAAGCTCCGGTAGAACAGGAGCCCGACGGAATCGGGCAGTTGCTGGAGGAGCGTGGCGGTGATCTTCATGAGGACGCAGTCCGTATCGGCGGTCACATTGGCCACCCTCGGCTGTCCGCCGATCAAAGCCATCTCCCCGAAGCACTCCCCCGAGCCGACCGTGGCGATTTCATGATCCCCTTTCAGCACCTTCGCCCGGCCGGAGAGGATCACGTAAAAGGTGTCGTCGATCTCCCCTTCGCTGGCGATCACCTTTCCCTTGGGGACCTGGACGATGTTTGCCGTGGAGGTAAGCTCGCTCAGCTGTTCGACCTTGAAATCCGAGAAGAAGGCCAGGTTCTTGAAATAGTCTACGACGTCTTTGACCTTCTCCTGCTTGCGCGGGGAGTTGCCCATGCTCCTCAGGGCGACGCTCAGGTCGTAGGCGAGCTCCATGCAGGTCTGGTATCTCTCCTTGGGGTCCTTCTGAATGGCCCTCCGGGTGATCTCGTCCAGGACCCTGGGGAGATCGCTCCGGATGCTGAGGATAGGGGGCGGCTCCGTCGAGGTGATCTTGTACAGCACCCCATAACTGTTCTCGCCCGGAAAGGCCTTCTGCCCGCTCAGCACCTCGTAGAGGACGCACCCCAGGGAGAAGATATCGCTCTGAAAGCTGATGATCTCATCCTTGATCTGTTCCGGAGAGAGGTAGTGCGGGGTGCCTCGGATGTTGGTGGTAAAGGTACGGTCGGTCATCTGGGCCACGCCGAAGTCGGTGATCTTTGCACCCCCCTCCACGCTCAGGAGGATATTGGAGGGCTTGATGTCCCGGTGGATCACCCCCTCCCGGTGGGCGTAGTCCAGACCTTTGCAGACGTCCAGGATCAGTTCCAGGGCCTTGTGCGGGGGCAGGAGGTTGTCCGGGCTGCAGTGGGTCTCCAGGGTGGTTCCCTTGATGTACTCCATCGCGATGTAGCAGAAGTCGTCGTCGGCGCCCGCGTCGTACACGGCGACGATGTTGGGATGATTCAGCCGGCCCGCCGATTGGGCCTCCGAGAGGAAGCTCTCCTTGTACCTTTCCGTCTCGGTCTTGGCCACCTTCAGGGCGACGTTTCTCCGGATGGTGGGGTCCCACATGAGATAGACGACCCCTGTTGCACCCTGCCCCAGCTTGCAGATGACTTCATACCGCCCCAGCGTGTGCACGGTTCCGGGGTCCACCGTGTAATTGCCTGCGATCTCCAGAGAGCTCATGCGGCTCCTGCCCGTACTCCGGTTCCGGTTGGAACGAATGATGGAGCAGCCCCCGCGCGGAGGGGCTCCCAGGCCATATTCCCGGCCCCATTGAATTTGAGCAATAAACATGCCAGTGGGGAGAGGCAGGAGTTCCCAAGGTTTGACAGGAGATTACGGCAGTTGCCATGAAGTGGAATGCGTCAGCTTTTTGGCTTTTTCCTTCATCTCCGATCACTTCAGGAGGTGGATCGGGGATACGGAGGTCGACCTTGACTGCCATGCATCCAAGAGCCATACTTGGAAACGCTTCCAACGACGTTACTGTTGAGCAGGGTGCGGCCATGCTCAAGCTCAGCGATCCAACAGGCTGGTGTCGTATGCCGAAGTGAGGATGGGAACCGGTTCATGGCCGAATACGGCAGCCTGTCCGACGGCAGGCTCCACTTCGTCAAGGTGAAGATGCCCGACGGCCGGGAGTACACGCTGCCGCAGGTCGTCTCCGCATCGGGCGCGAGGTACACGGATGAGAGAGAAATCGTGTGGTGGACCCACCACGGAAAGGTCCGAGTGGATATCAGGGGCGCAGAAGGCGGGTGGAAGACGGAGTACTCGGAGTTGAAAGAAGTCGAGGAGAAGAACTGAAGATCATCCGTTTGCCTCCACCCGCTCCATCTCTTCATCCAGTACGTCGATCACGGTCTTCAGGACGAGGTACAGTGTCCCGGTCTCTTCGTCCGTCAACTCGACCGGGTCTTCCTCCTCCGGCGCTTCCATGATCGCTTCGACCAGGTACCTTACGACGGCGGGCTGGGTCTTTGTCTCAAGGGCTGCAGCCCTCTCGAAAAACCGGGGATGCGCGGCCTCCAGCCGACCCAGGCGGTCTTCATTCCGGGTCAGACGGTGTTCGATGCGTCTTGCCGAGACGGGCCCAAGCCTTCCTTTCGCGGCCTTCTTGAACATGGTCAGGAGGATGAAATAGAGGTACGTCCCGAGCCCCTGCGCGTCCGGCCCGCAGTCCGCGAGCGAACCCATGACAAAGGCGAGGAGCTCCGGTTGTTCCCGGGCTGCCCTGCCCATCTCCTTGCGGGCCTTCGCCGGAGACATGGCGCTCATCGCCCGCCATGTGGTGGTCACAAGCTCCTCGGAGATCTCACTCATCGTTTGGTCCCCCTTCTCGCAACAGCCGAAATTCTGGCAAGGGACGAACAACTCTCGAATCCTGGAAGCGACTTTCACGGGAGCACACCGGCCGCCCTTGCTGCGATGTCGTAGAGGGTGCCTGGGAACACCCCGCCGACTCCGACGAAAACAAGCAGTGCAACCGTGACGCATCTCCCGAATATGGATAGAGGGATGGAATCCAGGTCCCCGGGGGGGTCAAGGAGATATGCGGCCCTGATGATCTGGATGTAATAGTAAAGGGAGACCGCCACGTTCGCCATGGCGATCAGGACGAGCAGGAAATGACCCTTTTCCATGGCCGCGGTGAAGACCAGGAACTTGCCGGTAAACCCGATGGTGGGGGGGATCCCCCCCAGGCTGAATACCCCGACCATGAGCGCCAGTGCCAGTACCGGGGATCGCCGATGGAGGCCGGCCAGTTCCGTGACCCCCAGATTTCTGCCGCCGACCGAGACCTTGGTCACCACGAGAAAACAGATGAAGGTCATGACCATGTACGCCGCTGCATAGAAAAGGGCCGCAGCGTAGCCCGCCCGGGTCATGCTCAGGATGCCGATCAGGACATACCCCGCATGGGCGACGGCCGAGTAACCGAGGAGCCGCTTCAGGTCGTTCTGCACAAGGGCGGCCAGGTTTCCGAGGGTCATGGACGCGATCGCCAGCACCAGCAGAACCTGGCCGAGGGCTTCACTACCGCCGCTTACGGCGACGATCCTGGTGATGACACCGATGGCCATGACCTTGGTGGCCGTGGCGATGAAGGTCGTGACCTGGTTGGAAGCCGCCTGATAGACGGTCGGCCCCCAGGCATGAAAGGGGAAAAAGGCCAGCTTGAAAAAGAATCCGGAAAGGGTGAAGAGGACCCCCACGAATCCCATGGGCGTCAAGATGACCTCCGGGAGCACACGGGAGAGCTCCGCCAGATGGGTGGTGCGGGCAGCGCCGTACAGGGAGGCCAGCCCGAACAGCATCACCGCCGATACCCCCGCGCCGATCAGGAAATACTTGATCCCCGCCTCGATCGGCATGCCGTCGTTCACCTCCGCCTTCCGATCCCTGAAGTCGGTCCCCGCCTTTTCGCCCTTCGATACCTCAGGGCGAACGGAGCACTCTTCACCGTCCGACCTCCGACCTCCGACCACTGGCCTCGGACTTCTCAGCGGCACCAACACGTAAAGAGAGTAACTGGTCAGCTCCAGCGCAATGTACAGCGTAAGCAGCTCCGCGCTGCTGACGAGAAGCATCATGCCCAGGCTGGCCGTGGTGAGGAGAAAATAGAATTCCGGGTGGTGCTCATTCGGGATGTCCAATTCCACGCAGAGCCACACCACGAGGAACAGCGCCGCTGCGATCAGCACCTTGAAGAGCTGGGAAAAGGGATCGACCCGGTAGGTCCCCAGGAAGAACAGTCCTTCCATCCGGACGCAGATCAGGGTTATGCCGATCCCCACGGCCGCAATCACCAGACCGGATGCACGGATCCTGCCCGGACCGAACCGCCGAACCGTGGCCGGCACCAGAAACACCCCGGCCGCCAGGGTGAAATAGAGTTCCGGCAGGACGGCCACCCATTTCATCGGGCCAGCCCCTCCATGAACGGGTTGACCGAGGTCTGGATCAGGTCGAACATGATCCAGGGCAGCACGCCGAAGAAGACGAGCACGGAGAGGAGGATCATCCTGGGAAGACCCGACCCGAAGTCCATGTCCTTCAGGTGGGCGTAGCGCTCGTTCCTCGGACCATAAAAGGCCTTCTGCACCACCCGGAGCACGAAGACGGCGTTGATGACCAGCGCACAGACGGCCAGCACGCCCCGCACAGGATACACCTTCAGAGCCGAGAGGAAGACGACCACCTCTGCCCAGAAACTTGCGAACAAAGGAATGCCCATGACCGCCATGGCGGCGGCGATGAAGTATCCGGAGGCCACCGGCATGATCTTGCTCATGCCGCCGAGCTCCGGGATCAGCTTCGTGTGGGTCTTGTCGTAGATGTATCCGAGGGAGGAGAAGAGCAGGGCGGTCATGATGCCGTGGGCGAACATCTGGAAGACGGCCCCATTGAGCCCCTCCGCCGTGATCGTCGAGAGACCCAGCCCCACGATGCCCATATGGGACACGCTGGAGTAGGCGACCACATACTTGAGATCGGTCGCCGTCAATCCGACAAAGACCCCATAGATGATGCCGACTGCAGCCAGCAGGGCCATCCACTCGGCCCAGTACTGCCAGCCGAGGGGACAGAGAAAGATCCCGATCCTGAGAATCCCGAAGGCGCCCACCTTCATGAGCACCCCTGCGTGGATCATGCTGACCGAGGTCGGCGCCGCCACGTGGCCCACCGGCGACCAGGAGTGGAAAGGCCATACGCCCGCGAGGATGCCGAATCCGATGTAGAACAGGATGAAGGCGAACCTCTGCTCTCCCTCCGTGAAGAGGCCGGGCTGCATGAGGGTGAGGAGATCGAAGCTCGTGGAACCGGCCCCTGCGTAGAGATAGATCATGCCGGGCAGGACCAGGGCGCTTCCGGCCAGCAGATAGAGAAAGAGCTTCAGCGCCCCGTATTCCTTCCGGGTGGTCCCCCAGATGGCGATGAGCTGGTACATGGGAAACAGGGACACGTCGTACCAGACGAAGAGAAAGAAGAGGTCCATGCTCATGAAGAAGCCGTAGACCCCTGCAACCAGGAGAAAGGAAAGGGCAAAGAATTCCTTCACCCGCTCCCTGAGCTCCCACATGGTCAGGACGCCGGTGAAATGGACAATGCCCGTAAGGAGGATGAGGGGAAGGTTGAACCCGTCCGCTGCGTTGAAATACTGGATGCCCAGGGGCTCCAGCCACATCACCCTCTCCACGAACTGAAGCCCGCCCAGGCTCCTGTCGTATGCGCAGAACAGATAGATGGACAGCCCCAGCGCCGCGCCGGAGAGGACCACGCTTATCCAGCGCACCAGATCGGGCCGACGGCGGGGCACGAGGAGAATGGCGACCATTCCGGCCACGCAGCTCAGAAGGGTGGCGGATAAGAATGGAAACCCGGCAGACTCCAGATGGATCGGACTCACTGTCTATCCCGTCAGGTAGTAAATGGTTAGGGCGACCAGCGCCGCAAACATAAAGACCAGGTTGTGCCTGAGAATGCCCGACTGCAGCAGGGATGTGGCCCGGCCGCTCTTCAGCGTCCCCCTGCAGAACCGGTCGATGGTCCCGTCGATGACCTTGCGCTCATTGCGGGCGGAGAGCCCGGCCAGGAACCCATCGATCACGGTCCTCACGAACCAGCCATAGACATGGTCGAGATACCACCTTTCCGAAAAGAGTTTCCGGAGGGGGGGGATCCTTTCTGCAAATCCCTTCTGAGGGGCGCGTCTGCGCCCGAATTCCAGCCAGGCCACAAGTACACCAGGGATCGAGACTCCCATGGTCACGTAAAAGAGCCATGCCTGATGCCCACCTTGGGATCCGACAGGGTTGCCGAGGAACCCCATCAGCGGCCCCTGGAAAAGGCCGAGGAGGAGGGTCAGCACCCCCAGGACCAGCAGGGGCCCGGCCATGACCCTGTAAGACGGCTCGTGGTGCTTCCCGGGTGCGGAGGACGCACGGGGAAAGAGGAGGATGAAGACCACCCGGAAGGTATAGTAGGAGGTGAGAAAGACCCCCAGGAGGCCCGCTCCGAGCCAGAGCGGGCCCCGCTCCGCAAGAGAGGCCATGACGGCTTCCTTGCTGAAAAAACCCGAAAGGGGAGGCAAGCCCGCCAGGGCCGACGCGGCAATCACCAGGCAGAGGGTCGGGATCTTCAGCCCGCGCCCTCCCAACCCGGCGATCTCGAAGACGTCATTGGTCGCGAACCTGTGGATCCAGACCCCGGAACAGAGGAAGAGCAGGGCCTTGAACGCCGCGTGGGTCGTCAGGTGAAAGGTGCCCGCGAAGAGCCCTCCTGCGCCGAGGGCCATGATCATGAGTCCCAGCTGGCTGATGGTGGAGTAGGCCCAGACCTGCTTGATGTCGTTGTGGACCATGGCCATGGTGGACGCGATCAGCATGGAGATCGTGCCGACCGCGAGAAAAACGGTCATGGCCCCAGGGGAGAGGCTGAAGAAGGGAAACAGCCTCGCGAAGAGGAACACCCCCGCCGCCACCATGGTGGCGGAGTGGAGGAGCGCGCTCACGGGTGTGGGTCCTTCCATGGCGTCGGGGAGCCAGGTGAGGAGGGGAAACTGCGCGCTCTTCCCGATGACGGCTGCGAAGATCAGGAGGGCGACCAGGGTGATGAACCCGGGCTCCGCACGGGTGGCGATCTCGGGGTTCGTCAGGGCCTGGATATCCAGGTTTCCCAGGTGGACCAGGATCAGCAGCAGTCCGAGGAGAAGGCCGATATCGCCGAGCCGGGTCATGACAAAGGCCTTTTTTCCCGCCTCCGTGGCGCTGAACCGTTCATACCAGAAGCCGATCAGGAGGTAAGAGGACAGCCCGACCAGCTCCCAGAAGATGTAGAGCTGCAGCAGCGATGACGAGATGCTCAAGGCCAGCATGGCCCCCGCGAAGAGGGACTGAAAACCGAAGTAGCGGCTGAATCCCGTGTCCCCGGCCATGTAGCCGATCGAATAGACCTGCACCAGGAAGCTGATGACCGCGACCAGGGAGAACATGAGGAGGCTCAGGGGATCCAGCAGGAAACCGAAGGGGATGGCGACATCCGCCGAGACGGGCCAAGCGCCCCCGTACTGAACAGGGCTCACCATGCGGCCGCTCAAGGCCAGCAACCCGAGCGCCAGGATCATCGAGATGCTGATCCCGCCAATCGAGATCCCGGCCGACGTTCGCGGACGGTCCCTTGTAAAGACCACGATCAGGAGAAAGGAGACGAACGGCAGCCCAACGGCCGTGGCCGCGGCGATGAATTCGAATTCCGCCATCCAGTTCGGGGACATGGTCACCACTTCAAGAGGTCATACCGGTCAGGGTCAACGGAACCGGTTCGCCGATAGGCATACACGACAAGGATGAGACCCACGGAAACCTCTGCTGCCGCCACAGCGAGGATGAACAGCATGAACACCTGTCCCTCCAACTGCTGCCACCGCAATCCGGCCGCCAGAAAGGCCACGGCCGCACCATTCATCATCACCTCCAGTCCGATCAGGGTCATGATGAGGTTTCGCCGGGCCGCCACGCAGGCCAGACCGATGGAGAAGAGGAGGGCCGCCAGTGCGAATACATGGCCGTACGGGACAAGGGTCATGAGACTCTTCTCCTTCCCAGCAGGATCGCGGCCACCAGGACGACGAAGAGCAGCAGGGAAACGATCTCCACCGCAAGCCAGTACCTTTCAAAGACGAACCGGCCGAACTCCGCGGGGGAGGCCATGGCCATCTGCATGGCCACCGCTCCCTGCGGGTCCCTGGACACGAGGAGCCCGGTCATCACGAGAAAGAGGACCGCCGTCAGTGCGGCCGGAACCCACCCGATCCGACCGGCGCCCCTGGATCTCCAGACCGCGCCTCCGAGCATCATGATCACGAAGAGAAAGAGGACCATGATGGCCCCTGCATAGATGATCACCTGCAAGGCCGCCAGGAGAGGGGCGCCCAGGAGATAAAAGAGCATGGCGGTCCCCAGGAAAGAGAACACCAGGTAGATCACGGCATGGACCGGATCCCGCCTGGTGACGGCCAGACCGGTGGCGGCCACGATGACCGCGGCAAGCAGATAGAAGATCGCGCCCAAGAGCGTCAAAGGCTCACTCCTGTCCTGACTTATGATCGCTGGTCTCTGGTATGAACCTTCGTCAAGTTAGAGGTTTCAGGCTTCCCTGTTCAGGTGTCAGGAAATCGATGGACCGCCGGGCTGACACCCGAAACCTGACAACTGACACAGTGTAAAGTCTCCTGTTCGATCAAACCGCCCGCCTCAGCGGCAAGTTGCCCGCTGACTCCGACTTCTGAGTGCAGACCTCTGACCCCATTCACGGCATATTGCTCCTCACATGCACGGGTCTCTCTTCGTCCACGTGGGTTCCCTTGTCCCCGAGCGTCGTCACGCCGGCAAAGCGATAGTAGTTGTAGTGCTCATCCTTCCCTCCATGGTCCACGAGCAAGTCCTCTTTTTCCGCCACAAGGCTGAGCGGATCCCGCTTGCAGAACTCCAGATCCGGGGTCAGCTGGATGGCCAGGGTCGGGCAGGCCTCTTCGCATAGGCCGCAGAAGATACACCGCGCAAAGTTGATGCGAAACCATCTCGCCATCCGGCGGTTGTCTCGATCCTCCGCCTCCATGGAGATGCAGGTGACCGGGCAAACCGCCGAGCAGAGGAAACAGGCGACGCACCTCTCCCCGCCGTCCGGGTCTCGGGTGAGAATGATCCTTCCCCTGGCGCGGATCGGCAAGGGACGTTTGTATTCCGGGTACTGTTCGGTGATGGGCCTGCGGAAAAGATGGATGAGCACCATCCACAGACCCTTTGCCGACCCGGCAATGACTTCCCAGAGGGAAGGCAGGTACGGGTCACCCTGCGTTCGGTTTTTCGGCATCGGATCTTCCCTTCTCACGCTCTTCACTTCAGGAGCAACGCCACCCCTCCCGTCACCACGATGTTCAACAACGCCACCGGCACCAGAACCTTCCAGCCGAGATTCATGAACTGGTCGTATCGAAGCCGGGGGAATGTGGCCCTCAGCCAGATCATCGCCAGGGCAACGGCCACCACCTTGAGCACGAACCAGACCACGGGCGGTAGAAGCGGGCCCCGCCACCCCCCCAGGAAAAAGACCGCAACCAGGGCCCCCAGGACCACCATGCTCATATACTCGCCGAGGAAGAAGAGCCCGAACCGCATCCCGCTGTACTCGGTGTGATAACCCGCCACGAGCTCGTTCTCTCCTTCCGGCAGGTCGAAGGGAATGCGCTTGATCTCTGCAATGGCGCTCACGAGGAAGATCCCGAATGCGACGGGCTGAACCAGCATGAACGGATATCCGGCCTGGGCCTCCACAATCTGAACGAGGCTGAACGAGCCGGCCAACATGACCACAGGCACAAGGGACAGTCCGAGGGAGAGCTCGTAGCTGATCATCTGGGCCACCCCACGGATCCCCCCCAGCAGGCTGTACTTCGAAATGGACGCCCAACCGCCGAAGGCCACTGCGTACACCCCCAGGGTCGAGAGGCCGAGTGCATAAAGGAGGCCTACATTGAGGTCGGAGATGATCATGGGCACTTCCCGTCCGGCCAGGGTGATCCCTTTCCCGAAGGGGACCACGGCGAAGATGAGGAGCGCCGTGGCAGCGGCCACGGAAGGAGCAAGGTAGAAGACGGCGCGGTCCGTGCCTGCCGGCGCCACATCCTCCTTGGTGAGCAGCTTGACCGCATCGGCTATGGGCTGAAGAAGCCCGAACGGTCCTGCACGGTTGGGCCCGAGCCGGACCTGAAGCCGGGCCAGGAATTTTCGTTCCACATAGACCATGTAGCTCACCACCAGGAGCAGGATCCCCAGGATCAGTCCGAGTTTGACGATCAGAAGAAACAGGGCGGCGGCAAAAACCATCATCTTACCTAGATACCCTCTCGATCCGTCCCAGTTGGACGACTGCCGGATGGTTCGGGAGCCTCTGCCAGGCCAGTCGCTTGTGCCTGGGGATCACCGCAGTTCCTCTCGCCATCTCCGCGGAGGTTTTCACGATCAGGGCCAGCGGGCCGCCATCCAGGCCGATCAGCACCTGGTCTCGATCCGCCAGTCCGGCCGCGGCCGCATCGTCCCGATGGAGGCAGAAGACCGGCTCCGGTTCGATCTGTTTCAGCACCGGTGAGTAGCTCGCCAGCTCTTCCGTTCCAAAGGTCCAGTCCACCAGAAGGAGGTCCAATTCACCGGCCCTTCCCGGGTCGCCCGCCTGCGGTCTGGTCCCAAAAGGACGGCGCTCTTCAAAGTCGGAAATCCATTCCACGTCTTCCGGCGGATAGCTCTTCCCGAGGGCTCCCAGGGCAGGGAGCTCTTCGGCCATCAGGATGCCCGCCGACTCCGGCGGCGGTTCTCTCATGACCGACAGGGCCGTGCCCAGGCGCACGAGGGCTTGCCACGAGGGGCGCGGCTCGCCGCCCGGGATCCTGTCTTCAAAGCGCCTCGGCGGGTGGCTCCCGGCGCTCACCTGGTGAATGGGCTCACCACCCGCGTGCACCGGGGCAGCGAAACGGACCCGGCCGTCCTGGCCGATGAAGCTCGACCCGGTCTCGAACAGGGTCTCCGCAGGAAGGAACACAGAGGCGCGGCTCACGGTTTCCGAAGGAAGGAAGTCCAGCACCAGGAGCATATCGAGGCGGGAGATGGCCTTTTCAAGCCGCTCCCTGTCCGGGTACGAACTGAAGGGGTCGTTCTCAACCACCAGGAGACCCTTGACCGCTCCGGCTTCGATCGCCTCCACCAACTCCATGAAGGTTTCCGGCCCCGAGAAAAGGGCGGCGCCGAGGCTGTTTGGATCCGTCATGACATAAAAGAGCCCCGCCGAACCCCTGGCCCCCTGCATGAGCCTCGCGCAGTCGGCCGCAAAGGCAGGGGTACTCACCGCAACGATATCCGTCCCGCAGATCACCACAGGTCTTCGGCTCTTTCGAAGATCCGATGCGAGGGTGGAGAGCACCCTCTGCACGGAAGCATCGAGGGAGTCGCCGGCCGGCAGCGCGTCGAAGAAGTCCCGGGCGGCACCCCCCAGTCTGGCGGCCTCTCCCGGTTCGAGCCCGGCCCTCACGAGGAATCCGAGACAGGTCTCCAGCTGGCGGCGCGGCATGGGGAGGTGTCTGAAATCGAACGGCAGGGAGACGGGCCTGGGATCGATCACGGCGACCGTCGCGCCCTTTCTCCAGGCCTGCCTCATGGAGAGCGCGAGCACCGGAGACTCGTTGATCGGGTCCGCGCCGACTGCGAGGACAAGGTCGCACCCCTCGATATCCCGCATGGACAGGGCCAGCGGCTTTTCCATGTTCGAGAGGGCCAGCCCGGCCTTACGGGCTGTCCGGGGATCCGGAAAATAGGCCGGGCCTCGCCAGTGTGCGAGCCGGCAGAGACGCTTCAGCGCAGACTGGGTCTCCAGGCCGGACCTGGCGGAACCGATGGAGGCGACGGCGGACGGTCCTGACCGGGACTCGATATGCCTGAGTCTTTCGACGGCGGCCGCAAGCGCCTCTTCCCATGGGACATCCTTCCCCTCCACCCGCGGCATTCGGGGCCTTTCAGGAAGATCCGTGTAGTGAAATCCGAACCGTCCCCGGTCGCAGATGAAGAACCCCTGATCCAGCTCATCCACCGGCGCCTCCAGACGGACCACGCTGCGAAACCTGGCCGTCGCAACCGTGCGGCACAGCAGGGAGCAGTGGATGCAGATGGACGGGGAGCGCTCCAGCTCCCATCGCCGATAGTTGTAGCGGGCCGGCTTGTCGGTATAGACGCCGGTCGGGCAGATGTCGATGAGGTTCCCCGAAAACGGGCTTTCCAGCGGCCCGTCGGTGTAGCGGCCGAAATAGACCCGGTCGGCAATCTGCATGGCGCCGAGGTCCCGGTATCCGCTGAACTCCTGGTAGAAGCGGGAGCACCGGTAGCACTGGATGCACCGGTTCATCTCGTGCTTGACCAGGGACCCCAGGTACTGGTCGCGGTACGTCCTCTTCTTCCCGCGGTATCGCCTGATGCCGTGCGCCGCCGAAACGGTCATGTCCTGAAGCAGGCACTGCCCGCCCGCATCGCACACCGGGCAGTCGTGCGGATGGTTCAGCATAAGCCACTCGATCACCCGCTTCCGAAAGGCCACGGCCTCGGGATGGTTCGTGGAGACGATCATGCCGTCCTGGGCGTCGATCATGCAGCTCATCTGGACACCCCTGAACTCCTTGTGCAGGAGCTTGACCGCACAGAGACGGCACGCCCCCACCGAACCCAGGATCCAGTGGTAGCAGAACCGGGGGATCATGATTCCCAGCAGTTCGGCCGCCTTGATGACCTTGGTCCCCCGGGGGACCTCAATTTCCCGGTCGTCGATGATCAGTCTGGGCATAGTGATTCGCGGTTCGTCGGTCGTTTGGTCATTGGTCCTTTCTCTCATCGATAACCCTGTAGCGGAGCGCCAGGGACATGCGCTTGTATGAAACTCGTCAAGTTAGAGGTTTCAGGTTTCAGTGTTCAGGTGTCAGGAAATCGATGGATTACCGGGCTGACACCCGACACCTGAAACCTGACACCCGGTAAAGTTTTCCCATTCGATCAAACCGGCCTCTGACCTCCGGCCTTGAATGGGCACTTCCTCTGCCGGATATGAGCCATCACCTCGTCTTCGAAATAGGTCAGGAGGCTCTCCACCGGGGAGATCCCGCCGGGCGCAAAGGCGCAGAAAGCGTTCTCCATCTCGCTGCAGAGATCGCGCATCAAGGGGATGTACTCCGCTTCTCCCTCCCCGTTCTCGATGAGTCGCAGGAGGTGCCGCAGGTACGGAAACCCTTCCCGGCAGGGCGTGCACCAGCCGCAGGATTCCCGGGCAAAGAACTCCATCAGGTTCAAGGTGGCATCCACCAGGCACGTCCGCTGATCGAACACGATGATGGAACCTGTTCCGAGGCGCTGCCCCACCTCGATCAGCGGATCGAAATCCATCTCCACATGATAAAGCTCCCTGGGCAGGAAACGGGTGGATGCGCCCCCCGGCAGGCACGCCTTGAACTCGCTCCCCTCCAACATGCCGCCGGCATGCTCTTCGATGAGTTCGTTCAATGGGGTCCCGATGGGGAGCTCGTAGCAGCCGGGCCGGTTCACCCGGCCGCTCACGCAGTAGAGCTTGGTCCCGGTGCCGGACCCGCTCCTGGCCAGGCCCCTGAACCAATCGGCGCCGTTTCTGATGATGTGGGGTACATTCGCCAGGGTCTCGGGGTTATTGACGACGGTCGGTTTCGCCCACAGGCCGGCCTCGGTCGAGCGTGGCGGGGAGTGGCGCGGGTTCGGCCGCTTCCCCTCGATCGCGTTGAGCATGGCCGAGCTCTCCCCGCAGATGTAGCGACCGCCGCTCCGATGCACGATGATGTCGAACGAGAACCCGCTCCCGAGGATGTTCTTCCCCAGAAAGCCCGCCTCTTTCGCGATCCCGACCTCCCGCTCCAGGACCGCGGCGACGCTCTCGTAGGACGGCCGCACAAAGATGAAACCCTTGGATGCCGAGATGGCATACGCGGCGATGGTCATCCCCTCGATGATCATGTGAGGGTCGGCATGGATCAGGACGCGGTCCTTGAAGGTGCCGGGCTCCATCTCGTCTGCATTGGTGACCACATACCGCTGGGCCGGTCCTTTTTCGCGGACCGACCCCCATTTTCTCCCGGCCGGGAACCCTGCCCCTCCCCTTCCCCGCAGATTCGCCTCCCCTACCCGTGCGCTCACATCGCGAGGAGCCATGTCCTTCAAGACCCCGGCCAGGGCTTCGTAGCCGCCGCTCCTGCGGTACTCTTCGATCGTGGCGATCCGTTTCGGCTTCCGGTTCTGCAGCAGGACCTGGGTCCACATGGGTCTTTCAGCCTTTCGGCAAGCGGCCGTGGGAGGTCAGCCTCTCGAGCAGATCGTCGATCTTCTCGGGGGTGAGATTGCCGTAGACGTCTTTGTTCACCATCATGGCCGGCGCGAAGTCACAGTAACCGATGCAGACGACCGGCAGGAGCGTAAAGAGCCCGTCAGGGGTGGTCTCACCCATGCCGATGCCCAACCGGGAAGAAAGATGTTCTGTCACGGACCGGTGGTCCTGCATCCAGCAGACGGTGCTGTCGCAGACACGAAGCACGTATTTCCCCACCGGCTCCCGGTAGATGAAATCATAGAAGGTCGCCAGTTCCTCGATCTCCAGCGGCGTCATCCCCAGGAGCGATCCCGCATCGCCGACCGCCTCGTCGCTCAGGTACCCATAGTGCTCCTGGAGGGCCAGCATGACATCGACCACCTTCTCCCTGGGGGTCACCGCGTCCCCGATTTCCTTAAGCAGTCTCTCCCTTATTTCCAATGGCAGCATGAATCGCTCCGCTCCAGAATAGTAAGCAGTACTCCTTGCTCCCTACTCCTACCTGTCCACGTCCGGCAGAATGAAATCCACCGAGCCGTTGATGGCGATCAGGTCCGCGATCGTCCCCCCCACGGCCATGAGCGGGATCGCCTGGACATTGGTGAAACCGGGGCCCCGTATCCGCATCCGGTAGGCCATGTTCAGGCCGTCGCTGACCACGTAATAGCCCTGCTCTCCCCGCGGGACTTCGGTGGCCGCGTAGGCCTCGCCCTTCGGGATCTTGGGCCCCCTGGTCACATGGATGAAGTGGTGGATCAGGCTCTCGATGTCCCTGAGCGTGTCTTTCTTCTCCGGCACTGCATACCGATAATCGTCAGTGACATAGCGCCCTGGAGGCATGTTTCTCGCCGCCTGCTCGATGATCCGCAGGCTCTGGCGCATCTCCTCGAATCGCACCAGGAAGCGCGCGTAGCAGTCCCCCTCCGTCTCGGTGGGGACCTCGAAGTCGAATGCACCATAGGCCGAGTATGGGATGTTCTTCCGCAGGTCCCACGGGACCCCGCATGCGCGCAGGTTGGGGCCCGTGACCCCGCGCTCCACGGCATCCCGGGCCGAGAGCCGGCCTATGCCGCGGGTCCGCATCTGAAAGACCGGGTTCTTCTTGATCACGGCCTCGTACTCGAGGAGCCGGGCCGGAAAGATCCTCACGAAATCGTCCACCGGGGCCTTCCACCCTTCCGGAAGATCCATGGCCACGCCCCCGAGCCGGAAATACTCTGGATGGAGTCTTCCTCCGGTGATCGATTCGACGATGTCCATGAGCTGTTCGCGCTCGCGAAACGCATAGAAATTCGGCGACATGGCCCCGGTATCGTGGGCAAACGTGGAAAACCAGACCAGATGATTGCTGATCCGGTACATCTCGGCGAGCATGACCCGGATGAACTGCGCCCTCTCGGGGACCTCGATGCCGGCAAGGGCCTCCACCGCATGGACATAGGCGAACTCGTTGGCCGCCCCGGCCAGGTAGTCCACCCGGTCGGGATAGGGGATGTACTGGTGCCAGGACTGGCGCTCGCCGATCTTCTCCTTGGCCCGGTGGTGATAACCGATGTCCATGTCGAGCGCGGTGATCTGTTCGCCATGGACGTTGGCGACGAAGCGCATGAGCCCGTGTGTGCTGATATGGTGCGGGCCTATGTTCAGGACAAACTCTTCGTCGCCCGGCCGCTTCCTCAGGACCAGCCCCGCCTCCAGCGGCTGTTGTCTCCGGGCATCCTCCACGGTATAGGGGGCCATCTGGGTGGCCCTGCCCGGGTAATCCTTTCGAAGTGGATGCCCTTCCCAGTCGTGGGGCATGAGGATGCGCTGCAGGTTCGGGTGGCCTTCGAAGCGGATGCCGAACATGTCGAACACCTCCCGCTCGTACCAGTCGGCCGATGCCCATAGGTCCGAGACGGTTCGGGTGGCCGGCTCCCTGCCGGTGAGCCCGACCTTCAGACGGACCCGGCTTGCCGATTCAAAGGAAAGGAGCTGGTACACCATGGTGTAGTTGGGATACGCATGGCGGTCGCGGCGGGCGGATTCATCTATGGCCGTCAGGTCATCGAGGCGGAGGAACCCCGTATTCCGGTCGGTCTTCAGGAACAGGAGGACATCCCTGACGATTGCTTCGTCCACATGCAGGGTCAGCATGTCGGAAGTATAATCCTGCGTCCTGACGCCCTTGCCGAATTTCTCCTGGAGCGTGCGGGAGAGGGCCTGATCCCTTTCGCTCAGTTCCACCCGTCGGGCCGGGGGGGTCCACATCAGATCCGACCGGCTGCCGCTGAAGTCGGGCGGTGTGACGGAAGTGCCTCTCAAGGGGGTTCCGGTGTAGCCCGGGCCTCGCGAGTCCCTGGACTTGGTGAGACCGTCGACGAGGATCGGCTTGCTTGTCCCCTGTGTTCCTCCGGGCAGGTTGAAAACGGACCGGGTAGGCCTTTCGGACCGGATCTTTTCCTGCAGGAGCACCAGTGACTGCTCCACGGATTCAGGCCGCGGAGGGCAGCCCGGGATATACAGATCCACCGGCAGGATCTGATCCACCCCCTGGACGACGCTGTAGCAGTCGAACATCCCGCCCGAGTTTGCGCAGGAGCCCATGGAGATGACCCACTTGGGCTCGGGCATCTGCTCGTATAGCCGGAGGACGACCGGGGCGACCTTCTTGAACACGGTCCCGGAGATGATCAGGAGGTCGGATTGACGGGGCGATCCCCTCAGGACCTCGGCCCCGAAGCGGGCAAGATCGTATCGGGAGGTGAAGGTGGCGGCCTCTTCGACGAAGCAGCAGGAGAGACCGAAGAAGAGGGGCCAAAGGCTGTACTGCCTCGACCAGTTGATCAGGAGATCGGTGCTGCTCAGGATGAAGTTCTGTCTTTTGGCGGCTTTGTCGCTGTCGGACCCCACTCGAGGCCTCCCTTTTTCCAGATGTAGAACAGCCCGAAGATGAGGATCATGATGAAGATCGAGATCTCCAGAAACCCATACCAGCCCAGTGGTTCGAAGGCCACGGCCCAGGAGAAGATGTAGACCGCCTCCACATCGAAGATGAGAAAGAACACGGCAACGAGGTAGAAGGGAACCGGGTAATTGAATCTGGCAGGACCGCTCGGGATGATGCCGCTTTCGTAGGGCCTGTTCTTCTCGACGCTGATCTTTCTCTCTCCCAGCCAGCTCGAGAGAAACAGGAGGAACGCAACAAGGCCCAGGACCATGAAACCGTACACCGCCAGCGGAAGGAGGCCCGGCACCCAAGGAGAGAAGAGCTCGGTTTCGGAGACAGGGAGCATGATCTTTGCGGCCTCACTCGCGAGAAGCTTCTCGCATGATGGAGCGCATTCTACAGATGGTCCACGGAAAACCAAATAGGGGATAGACCGTATTTTCCGGGGGAACCCATATACAGCAGCGGACGATGCGCCGCCTGTTTGACTTATTTGGAGAAATTGTTAGTAGTTAGTCGTTGGTTGTTAGTTGTAGTGGAAAACAGTAGAGAAAGGAATGAAATAGTGAGAGAAGGGGGAAGGCGGAAAGCGCAATGAGGAAGCAAGTCACCAAGGACGAACGGCGAATGACCAGGGACCACCGACAACAGACAACCCGCAACGAACCGCTCTTACGGAAGGGACATCGGTCATGAATAGAGAGCCTGCCGCCGAATGCCGTTTCATCGAGAGGGTCAGGGAGCGAAGCAAGGTGGGGGTCTGGGGATTCGGCAATGTTTCGAGAGACGTGGTTCTCTCCCTCGTGGACCAGGGCCTCGGCAAGGAGATCATCTTCTACGGGAGGCCCAAAGACAGATACCCCGACAGGGCCGGGGCGTGGGTGGAGGATCTCAAGGCCAATGCGCTGCGTCGCCCCCGCCTCATGGGGACCGGCAACACGGAAGACATGGTCGGGCTGGACGTGATCTTCATCGGCGCCGGGGTGCCGAGGCGGGAAGGCCAGAGCAGGAGGGATCTCCTCTCCCTGAACACCAAGGTCATTGCCGAGACCTCCCTGGAGATCCGGAGGCTCTATGAAGGATGCTCTCCACGGGACCTGCCCATCCTCGTATTCATGGGGAATCCCGTGACCAGCATGACCTGGGTCGGGTACAAGTCGTCCGGTTTCCCGAAAGAGAACATCATGGGACAGGCGGGCAACCTGGATGCAAGGAGGATCTGCCACGCCGTTTCGAAGGTCCTCGGCCTCTCCGGGACAGACATGAAGGGGATCGTCTTCGGGGAGCACGGGGACTCCATGGTTGCGTCCACGAGATTCTTCACGGTCGCCGGCATCCCTCTGGACGACCTCATCAAGGCCGCCGGGGTCGACCCCTCGAAGGTCCAGGAGGCCATCGAGGACGCGAAGAAGGGGGGCACCCACTTCGTCAACGAAACCGGGCAGAGCGCCTCGGCCGGGCCTGCCAGGGCGGCCTGCGAGATGCTCCGGTGCATCATCACCGGCGAGTCGGAGATCCAGCCCGTCATCGCCATTCTCGAGAAGGAATACGGGCTTTTGAAGGAGGGCGACGGGCTCGATTCCATGAGCTTCGGCGTCCCCGCCAGGATCGGCCCCGAAGGCGTGGAGAAGATCTACGAGCTGCCGGTGGAGGACATCCGGGACGAACTGGGACGCTCCGCCTCTCTGATCATCCAGGACATCCGGACATCCGCCGAGATCCTGAAGGAGGCATTCGGCATCGGCTGAAAAAGTTCCCTGAAGTTCGGGGCTGGATAACGGCCTTTTGGGCAAGGAGTATTCCCATGCGGGTTCGCAACGGGGTGATGGTATCTCTGGGGTATGGGAAGTACGTGCGGTCGGACCAGGTGGTTGCGCTCGTGCCGATTGAGGAAGAGCGCGGGCCCGGGCGCAGGACCTTTGTCTATCTGGAAGATCAGTCAGAGCCCCTGGTGGCGTCACGGGCGGAGGATTCCATCGTCCGCGACCTGGTCCGAGAACCTCAGGAAGTGACCCGCGGAAGACAGCAGCAGGAGATCCTGCGCGATCTGCTCGAAGACCTGCGCACGGTCAACGAGACCGTTCGCGAGATCGTTCGTGATCGCAGCCGGTTGGACATGGACCTGATCGAGCGCAGGATCAAGGACGCCCTGGAGGGCGGTTCCGAGTGAGCCTCCACCCGCCTTCCACCGTTCCACTATTCCATCATTCCACGAGAACCCCTTCCCCAAATCCACCGTCAACTTTCGCCTTGTTCCGTGAAACCTGCCGGTTGGGGGTTTTCCCGATTCACCAGCAGGCGTCAGATGCAAGTCGCCCGGCATCCCGAGGAGCGAGTCGTACAGGCCGGTACGTCGCAGCGACGAGGGACGAGGGCAACGGTGCAGATGATGCTTGATGGTGAATCGGGGCTTCCACTCGCCATTGACACTCACCCGCGCCTCTGCTAAGGGTAGCCCCTCGATTGAATAAGGGGGTTCAAGATATGGGTCTGATACTCGGGTCCGGCAGCTTCACGAGGTTCGTCGTGGACGGCGCTCCGCCGGAGAACTATCTGGAGGATTTCCCAAAGAGGATCACCCGCTTTGCCTTTCGAGGGTTCGATCCCGGCTCGGATCTCGATCGTTCGGTCGGGTGGGTCAACATCATGGACATGTTCGACCACCGGATGGCGGGGATGGAATACCTCAAGGAGCCTTGCATCGCTTTATCCTGGCGCGTGGATGTCCGGAAGGTCCCCTCCAAGGCGCTGAGGCAGGCCTGCCGGGAGGCCGAGGAAAAGATCAAGGAGACGGAGGGGCTGGAATTCATCGCCAAGGCGCGCCGCCGGGAGATCAAGGAGCGGCTGAAGCAGGAGCTCATCCACAGGGCCATACCCCGCTCCAACACGCACGACATGATCTGGAACCTCCACACCTCCGTGCTGCTCTTCGGCTCCACCAGCAGCACCCGGTCCGACGAGTTCGCGGAGTTCTTCCTCCAGTGCTTCGGGCTACACCTGAAACCCGTCTTTCCCTATTCCAACGCATCCCGGATCCTTGAAAAGGAAGGCATGGATCCGACCCTCCTGGATGGTCTCTGGCCTTCCTTCGGGGAGGTGAAATAATCATGCAGGTCATGGAGAAGGCCAGGAGCTATGAATTTCTGGGGCGGGAGTTTCTCGTGTGGCTCTGGTTCAGGAGCCGTACCAACGAGGGAAGGTTCCCGCTGGGAGAGGCAGGGGAGGCCCAGGTGTGGTTCGACGGCAGGGTCGTCCTCCAGTCGGAGAAGGACGGCGACGCCGAAAAGGTCATCTGCATGGGTGAGAAGTGCCACATGCGGGAAGGCCGCTTCGCCCTCGCCGAATACAAGACCATCACGGAGGCCGTGCTGCGGTTGATCATGGGCGAAGACGAATGGACCTTTTCCCTGGACTCCCAGTGGATGAACTTCAAGTCTTTCAAGACACCCTTTGTGGCGCAGAACCCGCAGGAAGATCCGGACGGCCTCTTCTATGAGAAGCTCGGGCTCATCGAAAAGGCCATTTCCGCCATGGACGCCATCTATTCTTCCTTCATCCAGCTCAGGGTTTCTCCGGAGTGGCAGGCGGAAGAGCTGCCCGCCCTCCTGGACTGGATCAGGGCAGGAAACGAGCATTCACCACGTTCTCGGGCGGTTTCCCGTTGACCACCCGAAGGATGTTCTCGAACCCCGCCCTGAGCATCCGCGCGAAGGAGTTCCTCGTGATCCCGGCGATGTGGGGGGTGATGAGAAGCCTCTCTCCCGCCGCAGGGGAGAGGTTCAGCAGGGGATGCTCCGCGGGGGGCGGTTCGGGCGAGACCGTGTCGAGGGCCGCGCCCCCGATCCTTCCCTCCTCCAGCGCTTCGGCCAGGGCCCGGCTGTCCACGAGCTCCCCCCGGGAGGTATTGATGAGAAAGGCCCCCGGTTTCATGGCCTGGAGTTCGGCGGCTCCGACGATCCCCCTGGTCGCCGGCGTGAGGGGCGCATGGAGGCTGACCGCGTCCGACAGGGTCAGGATTTCCTTCAACCCGCGAAAGACCAACCCGAGTTCGCTCTCGGCCTCCGGGCGCCGCTCCACATCGGAGTAGCTGACCCGTGCCCCCAGGAGGGTCGCGATCCGGGCGACCTCCCGACCGATCGCACCCAGGCCGATGAGGCCGAGTTCCGTGTCGCGGACCTCGGCCAGTCCGGAGCGAAAGAGCGTCTCCCTGTGGTGCGCATAGTTTCCCGCCTTGATCTCCCGGTCCGAGATCACGATGCGCCGCTGCAGGGAAATCAACAGGGCGATGGTGAACTCGGCCACGGCCAACGCGTTGTGGCCGGGCGTATTGGCAACGGGAATGGAGAGCCTGCCCGCGCCTTCTATATCCACCATGTCATAGCCGGCGCCTGCGCTCTGGATCAGCCGGACGGCGGAGAGGTTTTCGAGGATCCGTCCTGTCATGGGAGGGAATGCGGCCGGAAGGAACAGGAATTCGGCGGTTCGACATGCCTCGATGATCTCGTCCTCGGTTACGGCGGATTCGAACCTCACGTCCAGCTCCGGCGGCAGATCCACCCCCGCATCCTGAAAACGCTTCAGCGGCATGTAGCTCACGACCCTGGGTCTCTCCGGTCCCTTCCCCATAAATCCTTTCATGGAGCCTCCCGTGTGGCTCTCCGCCCGCCCGGGCCTGGTGCTTCCGCCAAGCACCCGGCAGCGGCGATTTCGTTTCGGAAAAAGACCACCGCGGCGGCCTGCCCCTGCGCCATCCTCGGATCCGGCGCTACCCGAGCGCGGCCATAGCCTCGGCGATCCGCTCCATCCCTTCCCTGCAGTCGGCGAGGGAGGTCGCGTAGGAGATGCGCAGGCACCCCTCTCCCCTCAGGCCGAAGGAAAGACCCGGCACGGAGGCCACACCCGCCACCTCCAGCAGGTATTCCGCCATGCGCGCGGAATCCATTTCCGCCTGGAATCTCGGAAATGCGTAGAACGCCCCGGGGCGCGGCAGGGCAGGACCATGCCGGTATTTGCTTGAGCCCCCTCATGATCACCTTCCTTCGGCCCTCAAACTCCCTGACCATCTGTTCGACGCAGGACCGGGGACCCTTCAGGGCCGCCATCGCGCCCGCCTGGGCAAAGGAGCACACGGAGAGCATCAGGTTCTGCTGGACCTTGATCGATGCGGCGACGAGCTCGCCCGGCGCAGCGAGATACCCCAGACGCCAACCCGTCATGGCATAGGTCTTGGAAAGGGATCCCCAGATGACGGTGCGCTCCTTCATTCCCGGAAGAGATGCGGGGCTCACAAAAGGGATCCCGTCATAGAGGATATGATCGTAGGCCTCGTCCGAAAACAGGATCAGGTCGTTCTCCAGCGCAAAGCGGCAGAGGCCCTGGATCTGCCCCGAAGACAGGACCGCTCCGGTGGGATTTTGAGGCGAATTGACGATGATGCCCCGGCTCCTTCGGCTCAGCAGGGAACGGGCCGCGTCCAGATCCGGATCGAACCCTTCCTGTTCGACAAGGGGGTACGGGACGGGCGTGCCGCCGGAGAGCAGGACACAGGAGTGAAACTGGCCATACCCCGGGTCCGGGACCAGGATCTCCGACCCGGGTTCGAGGGACGCCCGGAGGCTGAGGTACATGGCCTCCTGCCCCCCTGCCGTGATCATGATCTCGGAACCGGGGTCGTATCGAACCGACTTGTACTGAAGCAGGTGCTCCGCAACGGCCTCGCGGAGCTCCGCGATGCCGGCGTTGGGGGTGTAGTGGACCATCCCCCGATCCAGCGCCCGCGACGCCGCCTCTTTGATGTGGGGAGGCGTGTCGAAATCAGGCCTCCCGATCTCGAGGTGTTTCTCCCCTCCCTCTCCAGCTCGGCGGCCCGCTCAAACACCTTTCGGATCCCGGCATAGGGGATCCGGGCCATCTTCCGGGCGACGATCGACATGATCTTTCCTCCCAGAGCTCCAAGGACAAGCTCGATCTTGCTCCCTAAGGGCCTTATCGTTCTTGGGCCGTTGCAGGTGCGACCGGAGCGGCCGGTCAGCAGCCGATGGAGATCATGCCGAGTGGGAGGTGGAGGAGCCGCACGGCGTTGTCCCTGTACACGGCCTTCTTCTGCTCCTGGGTCAGTCCCATGCGCTCGACCGATTCGATGGTGTCCCGGATCAGCCTCATCCCGGCCTGGTTGTCAAAGGGAAAATCCGTCGCAAAGACGAGCTGGTCCAGCCCCGCAAAGGCGAGTCCGCACTGGAGGGCCGCGGTGTTGCCGTTGGTGGCGGTGTCGTAATAGAAACGGCGGTAATAGGTCAGGGCATGCTCCTTCAGGTAGATGTCCCGATGGCCCATGGTCATCTCGTTGAAATCGTCGTTCCAGTCCAGTCGGCCTGCAACGAAGGGGATGACCCCGCCGCAGTGGTGCGTCACCACCTTCAGGTCAGGCACCCTTTCCATGACCCTGCCGTACACCAGCCTGGTCATGGCCAGCCCGGTCGCGTAGGGCCAGCCCAGCTTGGTCCACACGCGATACTTGGACTTATCCTCGCCCGGGTAGTCCGGCACCGTCATCTCCCGGAGGGGGTGTATGAAGAGGGGTCTCCCCAACTCCGCGACCTTCCGGTAGAGGGGAAGGAACTCTTCGGAGTCCAGGGGCTTCCCGGCCACATCGGTAAAGACCTCCACACCCCTGAGGCGGAGGTCCCTGATCGCCCTCTCCGCCTCCGCGACCGAGGCGTCCGGATCCGTCATGGGAAGGGTCGCAATCCCGGCCGCAAACCGAGTGGGGTATTTCTGCACGAGCTCGGCAAGCTCGTCGTTGGCGATGCGGGCCAGTTCGGCGCTGACCCCATCGGGGGCGATGGAATAGACCGGGGGCGATGCAACGGAGATCACCTGCATGTAGTCTCCAAAGGCGTCCATGACGCGGAACCGGGCATCCAGGTCCAGGAGCGTCGGAACCATCTTCGCATAGCGAACCGAGTTGAGGCTCTTGTCCCGGTTCTTCACCCTCTTTTCGATCCCCTCCTGATACTTCTTCGGAAGAATATGGGTATAGGCATCCACGATCATGTGATTTGTCTCCTTGCGGCATTGAGGCCGGCGACCCCGCCGCCGATGACCAGGACATCCGTGTTCAGCGTTTCATGCTCCATTGACCTGCTCCAATCCCATGGGGCGGCCGCGCCTGCACGTGGACCACGACCACGACGCTAGCGCGGCTGGGTCGCGGCCTCCGTAATCAGCCCCAGGCTCTTCTGGATCTCCAGCTCCCTCTTCCACGCCTCTTCGAGGAACTTCGTGTATTCAGCGCTCCTCATCTTCTCGGTCACCATGCCGAAGGTCTCCTCGAACTTCTTCCACGCCGGCATCTCGAGGGACTTCTCGATGGCCTCCTCCAGCCTCTTCACCGCCTGGGGGTTCATCCCTGCCGGGCCGAAGACCGAAAAGACGGTATCATTGTAATAGCCGTATCCGAGCTCCATGGTCGTGGGCACGTCCGGGAGCCTGTGGTAGCGCTCCTTGGTGTACATCACAAGGGGTCTCAGCTGGCCGCTCAGGACCATGTTCATGTCCCCGGCCGAGACCGCATCGACATGTCCTCCCAGCACCGCCGTCTCGGCAGGGGCCGTCCCCTTGAAAGGCACATGCCCCCAGTCGATCTTCTCCTTCATCCCGATCACGGCCATGACGAGGTGCATGGGGGTGCCTGTCCCGGCAGTCGCATACTTCACCTTCCCCGGGTTCTTGCGGGCATGCTCCACCAGCTCCTTCAGGGTCTTGAAAGGGGAATCCGGCTTGACCGCGAGGCAGGAGGGCGGGCTGGCATAGCCATAGATGTTCGTGAACGCGGTCAGAGGCTTGTAGGTCACCTTCCGGACCAGAGGAATCCGCATAATGCCTGTGCTCGTGGCTGCAGCCAGCGTGTAGCCGTCGGGTTTGTCCTGGGCGAGGACCGAAAGCCCTACGGTCCCGCCGCCGCCGTCCTTGGTCACGATGACTACGGGTTTGCCCAGGATGCTTTCCATCCCCGCTGCAAGGGCCCTGGCGCTCGAGTCCAGGGAACCGCCCGGCGCAAAGACGCTGTACATGTTGATGCTTTTTTCAGGGTATTCCGCACGGGCCCCCTGCCCAAGCACCGTCAGCCCTGCAATGACGACCGAAAAAACGACCAGTCCTTTACACTTCCCCATGTTGCACCTCCTTCTTTGAAGTTCGCGCAAAAAGTCGCGAGCAGCCAGTGCGTTTACGCCTCGACAAGCCCGGCACGAACGGAGTATCAACAAATCACGCCGTTCACCCTGGGGCCTGTATCGAAGGGTGAACGCGACCTTTTACGGGAACGCCTTGTTTGGATACCCTTCCCTCGGAAAGCGGGTTTTCGTTAGATTTCTGCCACAATAAAAGGGGCTTGCCGGAGTTGTCAATGATAAACGTCGTCGGCGCGATCAACTTCGAGACAGGCCCTTCCGGTCTTCCGATCCGATTGATCCGGAAGGCCCAACGATCATGGACCCTTATTCCGGGGCTTTCCGCTTGACAGGATTCCCTGCATCGCCGTATGGTAAACCCATTCAGGCGCGCGAGCTTAAAAGGGAATCCCGTGAGAGACGGGAGCGGTCCCGCCGCTGTGATCCTCCCCCGGGGATACCGGGGAAGCAGCCTGCAGGCGCTTTGATGGATGGAGCCACTGTCCGTTTCAGAGACGGATGGGAAGGTGGTCCTGCAGGAGGGGAGAGCCAGAAGACCTGCCTGGATACGATTTTCGGCCACCCACGGGCGTGCTTGGGGGTAGGCTGAAGGATATGGGGATCAAGTGAACTGGGTGCAGTCCTTAAATCCGTTATCTTGGGTTTAAGGATTTTTTTTGGCCGAAGAGCCTATGGACCGTGAATCGATCTACCGCAGCGAGGATGCAGCAGCGAGGAAGTTCGGACTCCTGCTCGCTCTTCTTATTGCCGGATCCGCCGGATCCGTGTTTCTCGCCACCCTCTCGGGAAAGGCGGAGATCCCGGCGCGGGCGGTCGCCGATGCCATCCTCGGTGCACTGGGTCTCGCGGATGATTCCGGGCTCGATTCCACGTGGAAGCTGATCGTCCTCGACATCCGCCTGAGCCGGATATGCCTTGCGATGCTGGTGGGGATAGCGCTTGCCGTCTCGGGTACCGTCTTCCAGGGGGTCCTCCGCAACCCGCTGGCCGATCCCTTCACCATCGGGGTTTCGACCGGGGCGGCCTTCGGCGCCTCCCTGGCCCTTTTTCTCGGCGCCGGGTCCCTGCAGTTCATGGGTTTCGGCCTTGTGCCGCTTGCGTCCCTGGCCGGTGCGATGATTGCCCTGGTGGCCGTGGTGGCCCTGGGGAGGGTCAACGGGCAGCTTCGGCGGGACACCATGGTCCTTGCAGGGATCGTGGTCGCCACGTTTCTCTCCGCCCTGATCTCCCTGCTGAAGTCCCTGGACGAGGAATCCGTGGCCAGCATCGTCTTCTGGGTCATGGGCAGCTTCCAGGGCAGGGAATGGAGCCACCTGGTCCTGGCGCTCCCGTACGCGACCGCCGGGTTGATCATCATCTGGTCCTGTTCCAGGGAGCTGGATATCCTGAGCATGGGCGACACCCAGGCCAAGCTCCTGGGCGTTCATGCGGAGAGGGCGCGTCTCCTGCTGATGATCGGGGCGAGCCTGGTCACGGCCGCGGCCGTATCCGTCTCCGGGGTGATCGGGTTCGTGGGGCTGATCATGCCTCACCTCATGAGGATGACGATCGGGGCGGAGCACCGGAGGCTTCTGCTCCTCTCGGCGCTCGCCGGCGGTCTCGCCCTGGTCTGGTCAGACGTCCTGGCCCGCACCATCCTCCCGGGCGGCGAGGAATTGCCCGTGGGTGTCGTGACCGCCCTCATGGGCGGGCCCTTTTTCTGCTTCCTCCTCAAGAAGAGGCGGGCGGGGACCGAACCATGATCGAGGCCGCATCGCTATCCTGCGGCTACGGGAAGAAGGAGGTCCTGAGAGATCTCCGTTTCCGCATAGGGGCAGGCGAATTCGTGGGGATCCTTGGGCCGAACGGGAGCGGCAAGTCGACCCTTCTGCTGACCCTGGGGGGGATCCTGCCGGGCAGGAGCGGGAGCCTCAGGATTGCAGGGAAAGAGGTCTCCGGAACGACCCAGCGGTGGCGGGCGAAGAGGATCGCCTCCGTGCAGCAGCGGTCCGAGCTCTCATTCCCTTTCCGTTGTCTCTCCATCGTGCTGATGGGAAGGTATCCATACCTATCCAGGTGGGGAGGCTACTCCGCCGCGGACCGGGAGGCCGCGCTGCAGGCGATGGAGGATACGGGGACGATTCACCTCGCCCCCAGGCTGATTACCGAGGTCTCCGGAGGCGAGGCCCAGAGGGTCGTCATTGCCAGGGCACTGGCCCAGCAGACCGATCTCCTCTTCATGGATGAGGCCACGTCCAGTCTGGACGTGGCTGCGAAGATCCGGATCTTCGATCTGCTGAGGCGCAAGAACTCGGAGGGAACCACCATCCTCTGCGCCATGCACGACCTCAATCTGGCGGCCCTCTACTGCAGGAGACTGATCTTCCTCAAGGGCCATGCCATCGCGCTGGATGGGGCCACGGAAGAGACCTTCAAAGACGAGACCTTGTCGAGGATCTATGAAACGGATGTTCGGGTGTGCAGGCATCCGGTCACGAACGACCCGCAGGCCCATTTCGTGCCCGGCGCTGACCGTTAGCCTTCTGCTCGTCGGTTGCGTGCTGCTGCCGCATTCGTCCCTGGCCGGCGAGATCGCCGTGGTGGACGATTTCGGGAATCGGGTCGGCCTCGCCGGACCTGCGCATAGAATCATTTCCCTCTACGGGGCCTTTAACGAGATCCTCGCTGCAATGGGCCTCGAGGAGAGGATCGTGGGAAGGACCAAGGCCGACGCGCTGCCCCCCTCCATTGTCTCCAAACCGAGTATCGGCACCCATATGAGGCCGAACGTGGAGGTGGTCCTCTCCCTGAAACCGGACCTGATCATCCAGGCCGCCGGCCGCAAGGAGGGGGCGGCCGTGGTGGATCAACTGCGGAAGCAGGGGCTGTGCGTCACGGTATTCAACCCCAGCAGCTTCGAGACCCTGTTCTCCGCCATCAGAAGGATAGGGCTCCTGACCGGTGAGGCCCCCGCTGCGGAAAACCTCATCCAGTCGATCCGGAACAGGCTGGACAGGGTGGAGGCGCGCCTGAAGGGGGTGGAATCCAGGCCCAGCGTCTTTTTCGAGGTACGTCACCACAACCTCCTGGGTGCAGGCAGGGGATCGATCGTGAACGAGATCATCCATAAGGCGGGAGGGCGAAACTGCATCGACCTGCCGAAGAAGATGGTTCGGATCGGCATGGAAACGCTGATCGAAGCGAACCCGGACGTATACCTGGTCCAGAAGGGCCCCATGAATCAGAACCCGTCCCTGCCGTCGGAAAGGCCCCACTTCAGGTCCCTGCAGGCCGTGAAGGAGAAGAGGATGCTGATGGTGGACGAGCAGGTGTATTCGAGGCCCGGTCCCAGATCGGTGGAAGCGGTGGAGGCACTGGCGGCCTTTCTGCACCCGGAGAGGTTCAGGTAAAGACCGGAGAAGGCGGAATTCGGAAAATGGTGGGAGCACTCCGCAGTGCACGCGCTAGCGCGGCGCGAGCGGAATCCTGCCGATCAAACGAGGACATCAACATGAACCAGTACGGCACACTCTATGGCATCGGCGTCGGCCCCGGTGATCCGGACCTGATCACCGTCAAGGCCGTGAAGATCCTGCAGAGGGTATCTTGCGTGTTTGCGGCCGCATCCCCCGGCAACAGCCATTCCCTGGCCGAGAAGACCATATCCCCTCACCTGAGGAAAGACACACCCGTGGTGCGCCTCGACTTCCCCATGACCAAAGACCGGGAAATACTCACCACGGCATGGGAGGAGAACACCCGGAGGATATTGAAGGTCCTGGAGACCGGGGAGGATGCGGCCCTGATCACGCTTGGAGACCCCATGACCTACAGCACATTCGGGTACATCATGCGCACGATGAGCTCGGGGAACCCCCTGGTGCCGATCCGGGTCGTCCCCGGGATCACCTCGTTTCAGGCCGCGTCCGCCGCCACCGGCTGGGTCCTGGCCGAAGGCGAGGAATCCTTCACGGTGATCTCAGGGGCGATGGGTCCTGACCGGCTGCGTGAGGCCCTGGAGCACACGGACACGGTGGTCATCCTCAAGGTCTATCGTCGTTACAGGGAGATCATGGAGGCGTTGAGGCGGTTGGACCTGAGGGGGCGATCGGTTCTCGTGTCCCAGTGCGGGCTGGAAGACGAGAAGATTACCTGGGAGCCGATAGAGAAGATGAATGGGATGCCCCCCTATCTCTCTCTCCTTCTCATCAGAAAGAAAAGGTAGATGAAGAGGGTTTCCCTCCACACGACTGCCTTCCTCTTCGGACTCCTCGCACTGTGTGCGGCTGTTGCATCCTATCAGGGCGCAGGAGGGATCCTTCTCGCCGGCCCCGCCGAGGTATGGGATCGGCTCCTCTGGCCTCTCATGAGGGTATCGTTCTTCATCGCCGTCGGCCTCTTCACCGCTCTCATCGTGGAGGGGGCGGGGTGGACGGACCGTTTGGCCATCCTGGCCAGACCTTTCATGCGCTGGGGACGCCTCTCGGACCACATGGGGAGCGCCTTCACGACCTCCTTCTTCTCGGGCACATCCTCCCTCGCCATGCTCTCCGGCTTTCTCCGGGAAGGAAAGATGGGGAGGAGAGAGGTGGTGCTCGCGGTCCTACTGGACACCTTCCCCTCCTACTTCCTCCACCTGCCCACGACCTTTTTCATCATCCTCCCTCTCGTAGGGAGGGCCGGAGTCGTCTATCTCCTGGTCACCTTCTTCGCCGCGCTCCTGCGGTTCTGCTCGGTGCTGGTGTACACCCGTTTCTCCCTGCCTGAACCGGACGTGACCCCGAATCCACCCGCCCGGCCCGCTCCGGATCGGAGGGGGTTGTTCACGCGGGCCGCCAAGGGGCTTTCCACGAGGCTGGCGCGTGTCCTCCTGATCGTGGCGCCGGTCTATCTGATCATGCTCCTGGTCTCGGATATGGGTTTCTTTGACTGGCTCAGGAGGAATCTCGCCCTGGGAATCAGCCGATCCCTGCTCCCCGTGGAGGGGATCTCGGTGGTCATCCTTAGCCTTGTGGCGGAGGTGACCTCCGGATATGCAGCGGCGGGCGCCATGCTGGAGTCCGGAGCACTCACCCTGACCCAGACCGTGGTCGCCCTGATTGCAGGTCAGATCCTGGCTGCCCCCCTGAGGGCGCTCAGACACCAGCTTCCCTATTACATGGGCCTCTTCAGCCCCGGGCTGGGCATGTCCCTGATCGCAGCCACCCAGTGCTTCCGAATCCTCAGTCTCGCCATTGCAGGAGCGCTGTTTCTGCTGATCCTATAGGGCAAACCGCAGAAATGCAGGATGAATCCTCATCCCCGCAGAAAAGGAGGGCCGAGCTCCGCTCCTTCTTCGTTTTCAAGGCTATGCCCCAATGCCCCATGCCTGCTGTTTGTTGCCGTTGACTCACCGCAAATCTTGCATTATGATCCTTTCCGACCTTGAGTCAGGATTTCGCGGCACTCATTGCAGGAGAGGGTTCATGCACCCGGTAGCCTCTGAAGAGACTTTTTCCGATGGGCAGTTGATTTTCAAGGAAGGCAGTCCAGGAGACTGGGTGTACGTCATCCTCTCCGGATCGGTGGAGATAACGAAGGAAGTCGAAGGAAGAAAGGTTGTCATCGAGGTGTTGAAAGAGGGGGAGGTCTTCGGCGAGCTGGGGTTCCTCGGGGGCATCAAGAGGACGGCGGCAGCCCGGGCCGTGGGTGAAACGACCCTCGGGGTCATCGACAGGGCCTTTCTGGACAACGAGTTCAACAAGCTCACGACCGAGTTCCGCTCCATCCTCAACGCGGTGGTTCGAAGGTTCAAGAAGATGATCGACCGGATCTCCGAATCCCCTTACAGGGCCGAGCCCCGCTTCAACCGATCCATCGCCCTGACCTACAAGGACCGACAGGCGTTCGTGACCGCCTGCACGGGAAACATCAGCGCCAAGGGGCTCTTCATCAGGACCGATCATCCCCTGGAAAAAGACGAAGGCTTTCTCCTGAAGCTGCAGCTCCCGGATATACCCGATCCCCTGCACATCCAGTCGCAGGTGGTCTGGAGCAGGAAACCCGGCGAGCAATCCGAAAAAGGGCCTGCAGGTATGGGGATCAAGTTTGTAGAGATGAATGCCAAGGACGATCAGGTACTCGGGAGGTATCTCCAGGAACTCCTGGGAAAGAAGCCGGCTTGAGATGAAAGAAATGTCCCTCATGGGTCTGCGAGATTTCGACTGCCTGCAAATGGCGCTGTGCAGGGGTTTTTATTATTTTATCCTGCCCGGGGCCGGGCGGTCGGGGACCCGAGGAGGGGGATAGCACCTGATCCGGGAACGACGGACAAAGGCCATGGGCGACCAGAGCTCATGGCCTTTTGATTTTTTGCACCGAGTGCTGATCGGGTTGTCCATCGGACTTGGTTCTTGGTGAGGGAGAGTTATTGATCTAGTCAGGTTTTGGAGGGAGAGAACGAGATGAAATGGGAATCCATCTACGCCCGGAAGAGGACCACCCTGGAGAGCGCCCTCAAGGCGGTCAGGCGAGGCTCCAAGGTCTTCCTGGGGACTGCCTGCGGGGAACCGAGCCGCCTGGTCCAGGGACTGATCGACCGCGCCGGGAGGCTGCACGATGTGCAGATCCTCCACTTCGTCACCCTGGGCGAGGCGCCTTACACGCAAGAGCGGTTCGACCACCGCTTTCGCCACAACGCCTTCTTTGTGGGTCCCAGGACGAGGGAAGCGATCAATCAGGCCCGGGCCGATTATACCCCCATCTTCATCTCCGAGATCCCGGACCTCTTCCGCAGGAAGATCGTCCCCATCGATGTGGCCCTTGTCCAGACCTCTCCCCCCGACCCTTACGGTATCGTCAGCCTCGGGATCTCCGTGGATATCGTGAAGGCGGCCGTGGAGTCCGCCAAGATCGTGATCGCCCAGGTAAACCGGAACATGCCCCGGACCATGGGGGACACCTTCATCTCCGTCGACAAACTCCACTACGTGGTGGAGGAGGACGCTCCGCTCCTGGAGTTCCACTACCCCGCTCCTGACGAGGAGGGGAAGGCCATCGCCCGCAACGCGGCCAGGCTCGTGAGCGACGGCGACACCCTGCACATCGGGTACGGGCATACCCCCTATGCCGTGCTGGACTACATCCACGACCGCAAGGGGCTCGGTGTCCATACGGAGGTCCTCTCCGACCACTTCATCGACCTGATCGAGGAGGGGGTGTTCAGCGGCGAGGCCAAGACCCTCTACCCGGGCAAGGTGATATGCAGTTTCTGCATCGGCACCCAGAGGATCTACGATTATGTGCGGGACAACCCGCGCATTGCCTTCCATCCGGCGGAGGTCGTCTACTGCCCGATGGTCATCGCCCAGAACGATCGCATGGTCTCCATCGGAAGCGCCCTGGAGGTCGACCTGAGCGGGCAGATCTGCAGCGATTCCAAGGGGCATCACTTCTACAGCGGCATCGGCGGAAGACTCGACTTCATCCGGGGGGCGGCCATGTCGAAGGGGGGGAAGTCCGTGATCACCCTCCCCTCCACCACCCGGGACGGCCGCGCATCCAGGATCGTCCCCAATCTCCAGGAAGGCGCCGGGGTCGTAGCCACCAGGGGGGACGTCAAATACGTGGTGACGGAGTACGGGATCGCCTACCTGCACGGAAAGAGCATCAGGGAAAGGGCCATGGCCCTGATCAACATTGCACATCCGAAGTTCAGGAAAAAGCTCCTGGAGGAGGCGAAAAGGCGTGCCTATGTATACCCTGACCAGATATTCATCCATACGGAGAGTCATGCCTATCCCGACGAAGAGGAGGCCGCGGCAACCCTTTCGAACGGGGTGACGGTCACGATTCGTCCGATCAAGCCGACCGACGAGGTGCAACTCCAGGACTTCTTCTATTCCCATTCGGAGGAGACGATCTACCTCAGGTACTTCCGGAGCGTCCGGAGCATGCCCCATTCCACGGCTCAGGCCATGGTGAACGTCGACTATCGGAACCATATGGCCTTTGTGGCCACCATCGGAGAGATCGGCCTTGAGCGGATCATCGCGGTCGGCCGGTACGCGGTGGAAAAGGAGGATTCCGGGCTGGTCGAGGTGGCCTACACCACACACGAGGACTTCCAGGGGCTGGGGCTGGGGACCATGCTCCAGGGCCGACTGGAGGCCTATGCAAAGCGGATGGGGTTCCGAGGCGCGGTCGGGTATCTGTTCGAGAACAACGTGGCCATGCTGAAGACCTTTGCGCGGAAAGGGCAGTACCAGGCCGAGATCCTCGAGGACGGCATCCTGAGGGTCTGGCGCTTTTTCAACGGAGCCGGAGAAGGACCCCCTGATGCGCAGCCCTGATCCGGCATTTACACTTATTCACAATCAGCACATAGTTCGTCACAATTCCCGTCGTATCATGGGATGCGATCCAAGGCTACTCTCCTGAGAGCTTACCTACCGGTAGGTAAATTCCTTGACCTCTTGCCTCCCGGGGAGTAGAAAAGTACCCAAGACGACGAGAGGATTCTTCTAGGATGCGGCCCAGGAGCAACGAAAACAACATGGATGAACGCACCGCCAGGATGGCCCTTCTCGCTGCCGGCACCGTCCTTTTTGCGAAAAAGGGTTATGCAGGCGCCTCGGTGCGGGAGATCGTGGAGCTGGCCGGCATGACCAAGCCGATGCTCTACTACTACTTCGCCAGCAAGGAAGGCCTTTTCCGGTCGATTCTCGACTGGGGGGCTGCCATCCAGGAGGAGCTCCTCTCCCGGGTGCTCGAGAGCAGGGGTACGTTTGTGGAGAGGTTGACCCTCCTCTATCGGAGCGTCCACGGAGCAGTACTGGAGCATATGGATTTTTTCAGGTTGATCCACAACCTGGTTTTCGGCGCCCCCCAGTCCGCCCCGAAGTACGACGTCGACATTTACCACACGAGGATGATGGACACCATCAAGACGATTTACCTCGACGGGATCGAAAGGGGCGAAGTGAGAAAAGAAGACCCCGACGAGGTGACCGCCCTGCTCATGGGTTTGATGAACTTCTGCTTCCATTCGATGTTCTTCAGCTCGGACGACGGTAACCCTGAAAGACTCGAGAGCCTGTTGCGAATCGCCTATCAAGGCCTTCGATGGAAAGAGGCGGATCAATGAAGCGAAGATTTCACTCGGCTATGGCTGCCCTTGTTATCCTCTGGGCCATGTCCGGCCTCGGCTGCAATCGCTCCGAGAGCAGTCCTCAACCTGCAAAGAACGAGGAACAGGAGCAGAGAAAGTTGGTCCAGGTCTCGGTGGTGACCGTCGAACCCTCACCCATCCGGGACATCATTGTGCTCCCGGCCCAGACCGAGGCCTGGCAGGATGTGAGGGTGGCTGCCGACACCGCCGGCCGGGTGGACTGGATCGGACCGCGAGAGGGGCACGAGGTCAAGAAGGACCAGCTCATGGCCAAGATCGATGTGTCCGCCCTCAGGGCCGCCCTGGACCGCGCCGAGGCCGCGTTCAAACTTGCCGAAGAGCTGTATCAGCGCAGGAAGCAGCTGTTCGAGCGCAAGATCGTCAACCAGGAGGAGCTCGACCGGAGCCGCACAGAGAGCATCCTGGCCCAGGGGAACCTCAGGCAGACCCGGATCGAATATCAGAGAGGGTTCACGCAGGCCCCGATCAGCGGTTTCGTGAATTACCTCTACGTGGATGAGGGGGAGTTCGTGGACAAGGGGAAACCCCTCCTCGATCTCGTGAACGTGGATAAGATCAAGATCAACGTGGACGTGCCCGAGCTCGATGTCCGATTCATCCGTACGGGACAGAAGGTGAAGGTGACGGTGGATGCCCTGCCCGGCTCGGAATGGGAAGGCACCGTGGATTTCGTCGCCTACAAGGCCGACCCCCCGACCAAGACCTTTCAGGTCCGGGTCATCATCGCCAATGCCGGTCATCGGGTGAGACCGGGAATGGTCGCAAGGGTGGCATTCCTCCGGAGGGTGATCCCCGATGCGGTGACCGCCCCCCTCTTCGCCCTCGTGGAAAAGAGCGGGGAGCGGATGGTCTTCGTGGAGAAAGACGGCGTGGTTCAGGCCAGGACCGTGTCCATCGGCGTGATCGAAGGGGACCGGATTCAGATCACCAGGGGGCTGAATCCGGGCGACCGCCTGGTGGTGGCCGGTCAGACCTTCGTCGAAGAAGGGATGCGGGTGCACGTCCAATGATCATCAATGAAACCGCCCTGAAACGCCAGGCGGCCGTCCTGGCCCTCCTGGTCCTCTTCGTGGTGACCGGCATCTATTGCTACCGCTCCCTTCCCCGCGAGGCCTTCCCCGACATCACGATCCCTTACGTCTTCGTTACAACCACCTACGAGGGGGTGGCACCCGAGGACATGGAGAAGCTGATCACGATCCCCATCGAACGGAAGCTGAAAGGGATCTCGGACCTGGAGGAGATCCGCTCCACCTCCGCAGAGGGCATCTCCACGGTGGCCGTCAAGTTCCTGGCCGGCGTGGACATCGACGATGCCCTGCAGAAGGTGAGGGACAAGGTGGACCAGGCCAAGGCCGATCTGCCGAACGACCTTCCCGATGACCCGGTGATCAAGGAGGTGAACTTTTCAGACATCCCCGTGATCCGCGTCGTCCTCTCCGGCCCCTTCAGCCTTCGCCGCCTCCAGAGTTTTGCAGAGGATCTGCAGGACAGGATCGAGTCCGTCCCCGGGGTACTCGAGGCGAGGGTGACCGGAGGGATCGAACGGGCGATCCAGGTGGAGTTCGACCTCGATCGGGTCGCGGCCTATCATGTGCCCTTCTCCTCCATCATCCAGTCGGTCACCCGGAGCAACGTGAACATGCCGGGCGGAAGCATGGACATCGGCGAGGGCAAGTACCTGGTCCGGGTGCCGGAAGACTTCAAGCACCCCTCCGAGATCTTTTCCATCGTGGCCTTCGTAAAAGAGGGGAAACCGGTCTACCTGCGGGACCTCGCGGTCATCAACGACAGCTACAAGGACCCCCTCACCCGGAGCCGGATCAACGGCCGGCAGAGCATCACCCTGGCCGTGATCAAGCGCAGCGGAGAGAACATCGTCCGGATCTCCGACGAGGTCAAGAAGGCGGTCGCCGAGATGCAGGAGCAGCTGCCCCCTTCCCTCCAGATCGACCTGACCTCGGACATGTCCGAAGACGTGAGGCTCATGGTTGCGGATCTCGAGAACAACATCATCACCGGCCTCATCCTGGTCCTGGCCGTGATCTTTGCCTTCATCAACGGCCAGTCGGCCGTCTTCATCTCCCTGGCCATTCCCTACTCCATGTTCATCACCTTCGGCCTGCTCTCCGGTTTCGGCGTGACCCTCAACATGGTCGTCCTCTTCTCCCTTACCCTGGCCCTGGGCATGCTGGTGGACAATGGGATCGTCATCGTGGAAAACATCTACCGCCATATGCAGGAGGGGAAGTCCAGGTACGAAGCGGCCCTTGCGGCGACCAACGAGGTCGCATGGCCGGTCATCACCTCCACCCTGACGACCCTCGGCGCGTTCTTTCCCATCCTTTTCTGGCCCGGGATCATGGGCGAATTCATGTCCTTTCTGCCTCAGACCGTCATCATGGCCCTTACCGCATCCCTCATCGTCGCCCTGGTCATCAATCCGGTGCTCTCCGCGCGCTATCAGAAGATCAATCGGCCGAAGCGGACCCGCCGGACGCGGAATTCGGAGCCGCCGGCAAAGAGGGCCTATGTCGCTTTCCTCGGCTGGTCTCTCAACCATCGTCTCCTCGTCGTCATGATCGGGATCTTCCTGCTGGTCGGCTCCGTCGCGGGGTTCTCGAAATATGGAAAAGGCGTCCAGTTCTTCCCCGAGGTGGAGCCCAAGAGGGCCTATGTGCTCCTCAAGGCGCCCGAGGGCAAGAACCTCGATGCGTCCGACCGACTCGTTGCGGAGGTGGAGAAGGTCGTCTCCAAGTACCCGGACGTTCGATATGTGATCTCGAACATCGGCTCGGTCGGGGGTGATCCCTTTTCCCAGGGAGGCACGGGGACCCATCTGAATCGCGTACTGTTGGACTTCAAGGAGATCCACGACCGGTCGCGGCCGTCTTCGGAGATCATCGTGGAGCTGAGGGAGAAGCTGCTCGGCATGATCAGCGGCGCCGAAGTGCAGGTGGAGAAGGAGGAAGAGGGACCTCCGACCGGCCCGCCGGTGAACCTGGAGATCTCCGGGAAGGACATCCTGGTCCTTGGGGAGCTCGCGGACCGGGTCCGCAAAAAGATCAAGGATGTGCCGGGTCTGGTGGACCTCAAGGACAACTTTGTCAAAGGCAAGCCTGAGATCCGCGTCAGGGTGGACAAGGAGAAGGCCGCCCTCCTCGGCCTGGATACCTACCTCATCGCCTATACGGTGAAGGCTGCGGTGAACGGGGCCAAGGTGGGCGTCTACCGCGAGGGCAAGGACGAGTACGACATCATGGCCAGGCTGCCTGAAAAGGAGCGGCGCTCCCTGGAGAGCCTCAGGAAGATCACCATCTCCGGCCCAAGAGGAGAGCCCGTTCCGATCACGAGCGTGGCCGAGATCAAGGTGGCCGCCGGCGTAGGCGCCATCATGAGGCTGGACCAGAAAAGGGTGGTGACGATCTCGGGCGATGTATCGGGCAGGCTTGCGAACGACGTCATCAGGGATATCGAGACCATCCTCGGACAAGAGCGGGACTGGCCGCGAGGGTACGATTACCGCTTCACGGGAGAGCAGAGGGAGCAGGAGAAGGCGCAAACGTTTCTGAGCAAGGCCTTTGCAGCCGCGCTCTTCATTATCCTCCTCACCCTCATGTTCCAGTTCAACTCACTCACCACACCCATGATCATCATGGGATCGGTCCTCCTTTCCCTCGTCGGTGTCTTTATCGGCCTCCTGATCACGGGCACCCCCTTCGGCGTCATCATGACCGGGATCGGAGTGATCAGCCTCGCAGGAGTAGTTGTCAACAATGCCATTGTCCTGATAGATTACTACAATCAACTCCTGGCACGCGGCATCGAAGCCAGGGAAGCCCTCCTCAGGGCCGGGATGGTCAGGTTCAGGCCGGTGATGTTGACCGCCATCACGACGGTGCTGGGCCTTGTGCCGATGGCCGTGGGGGTCAGCTTCGATTTCCGCAAGTTCGCGTGGGACGTCGGGGGGGAATCGTCTCAATGGTGGGGCCCCATGGCGGTGGCGGTGATATTCGGACTCGGTTTTGCCACTCTCCTCACCCTTGTGGTGGTGCCTGTGCTCTGCTCTCTCCAGCACAGCTTCCATACCCGCACCGGCAAGGTGCGTCCCCTTGAGCCGGCCCCGCCGGCCGACACGCCTGTGAGTACGGGCGGATAGTTCCACTCCCTGGGTGATCGGGTGGCGCCTCACTCCGCAGCCCCCCCGGGGGGGGGTGAGAACGACAGGCCTGCCTCGCGATCTGAACGAGTGAATCTTTCACACCTGGAAGGGGGTTACCGGACATTGGGAAAAACAGACAAGGAGATCACGTTCCTCGGGAAGGACACCGAATTTGACGGGAAACTGCACTTTGAAGGCACCCTCCGGATCGACGGCTCCCTGCAGGGAGAGATCGCCTCGAACGGGAACCTGGTCATAGGAGAACATGCCCTGGTCAGGGCAACCATCCATGTCTCCTATGTCGTCGTCAGCGGGGAGGTCCACGGAGACATCGTTGCCGACCAGAGGGTGGACCTCCGGGCCCCCGCCAAGGTGTTCGGAAACATCCTGGCCCCTGCGGTGGTCATGGATGCGGGGGTGATCTTCGAAGGACGCACCAGGATGTATCGGGCAAGGGAGGTCATGGAGGGAGAACCCGCCACGCCGGTGGTCGGGGCGGACGACTACAGGGGCGCCCCCCCAGAGGGGCTGACCGCCATCTATGGGCTCGTGACGGACCGGACCACGGGCAACCCCATCAAGAACGTGAAGATCCAGTGCAAAGGGTTTGAGAAGAAGCGGACAGAGACCAACTCCTCCGGATACTACGAGCTGATCAATCTGAAGGAGGGAGGGTGGACTCTGACGGCGGTGGCCGACGGCTACAGGAAAGAAAAAATCAAGGTCACGGTCTCAGGAGAGTCCACCTACAAGCAGAACCTGGAGCTGGTGCCCAAGAACGGCTCACCGCTCCTTTCCCGATGGCCCGGGAGAATCGGCAAGACTTCAGCTCCATGAAAGGCGCGGGGCGATAGGGGTTTTCATAGAGTTGAAGTGTCGCGAAAAATGAAGGTCCACAAGACGAAAGAATGCAAAAGTCGCCAAAAAACATGGAAAAACGCAGTTTGAACAACTTCGATCTCCTGGTTCACCTCCGCGGAAAAGGGGGTAAGTGTCCGACTCCAAAAGGGATTTAATCCACCAAAAAATCGTCTGATTTTTAAGACTTAGGACTTAAGCAGATTATCCCGCGTGAGAAAGGGCATTTAGGAAGATCCCGCTCGTACCCATCGGCTAAGTTTTCCTCTCACCTAATCAGCTTTGACAATTCCTCCCTTCTCCACAATAGTGATCGAGAAACGATGATGGACTCTCCTGGGCAAGCTCCAGTGGTCGTAGAGTGGTCCACGGCCGCATCCGGAGGATGAATGATTGCTTCTATCAAAGAAATGACCGAATCCATGCGCTCCAAAGGAAGCGTACCGGATCAGGGTCTCCCTTATGCAATTGATACGGATGCCATCGCCACCCTGGCAGGCGGCATAGCCCACCAGTTCAACAACGCCCTGGTAGCCATTGTGGGAAGCATCGATCTCCTCCAACTGGATCTCTCCGGAAGCCCCGAGGTGGAGAAGTACGCAAAGAACATGAGGTCCGCCGTAAAGAAGATGACGCGTCTGACGGACCAGCTGCTTGCCTACGCCAGGAGGGGGAACTATCAGCCCATGATCATCTCCCTGAACGAAGTGGTCGAGATGATCTATCCCGAGATCGTCCGCGGAATGAGCCCCGATATACGGCTCGAAAAGGACCTGGGTCCGGACCTACCGGAGGTCCTGGCGGACCCGGGCCAGCTCCAGATGGTCATCTCCGCCCTGGTGGAGAACTCGAAGGAGGCGATGGCGGGGCAGGGTTGTATCCGAATCGCCACCCGGGAGGAGGTGATCGGGGCGATGCCGAGTATACCCGGTCAGAGGGTCGGCCGCTGCGCGTGCCTGCACGTGACGGACACCGGGAAGGGCATGAGCGAGGACATCAAGGGAAGGATGTTCGAACCCTTCTTTACGACCAAGGTGATGGGCAGGGGCCTCAGCATGGCCGCCGTGTACGGGATCGTGAAGAATCACAACGGCTGGATCGGGGTGGACTCGGAACCGGGAATCGGCACAACGGTGAGGATCTCCCTGCCGGCGGCGGTCCAGGAGAGACAGCAGTAGTCGTTTATCAGCAAGGACCAATGACGGAAAAGCCGGGCGGGACTGTATCCCGCCCGGCTTTTCTCATTGCATCGTCTTTGGATCAATACATGTCTTCCGAAGGCATCTGAGGCATTGCGGCCTTTTCCTTCTTCGGTTTTTCCGCAACCATGGCCTCTGTGGTCATCAGGAGACCGGCCACTGAGGCCGCGTTCTGAAGGGCGAAGCGGGCCACCTTGGTCGGATCGATGATCCCCGCCTTCATGAGGTCTTCGTATTCACCCGTTTCCGCGTTGAACCCCATGTTCCCCTTGCTCTCCATCACCCGCTGAACGACCACGGATCCCTCGAAGCCCGCGTTGTTGGCAATCTGCTTGATCGGCTCTTCAAGGGCCTTTCTGATCAGCTTCAGGCCGAGGCTCTGATCGCCCGTGAGCTCCAGCTTGTCCAGGGCCTTCAAGGCTCGGACGAAAGCGACTCCGCCCCCCGGCACGATGCCTTCTTCTACCGCCGCGCGGGTGGCATTGAGCGCGTCTTCGACCCTGTCTTTCTTTTCCTTCATCTCGGTCTCGGTAGCGGCCCCCACGTTGATGACGGCAACGCCTCCGATCAGTTTTGCAAGACGCTCCTGGAGCTTCTCCCTGTCATAATCGCTCGTGGTCTCCTCGATCTGCGCCCGGATCTGTTTTACGCGGCCTTCCAGGGCCTGCCTGCTCCCGCCGCCGTCCACGATGGTCGTGTTGTCCTTGTCGATGTGGATCCGTTTTGCCGTTCCGAGATCGTCGATGGAGAGCTTCTCCAGCTTGATGCCCAGATCCTCGCTGACCACCTGTCCCCCTGTGAGGACCGCGATGTCCTCCAGCATGGCCTTTCTTCGGTCGCCGAATCCGGGGGCCTTGACAGCCGCCACCTTCAGGGTGCCCCTCAGTTTGTTCACCACCAGCGTGGCCAGGGCTTCCCCTTCCACATCCTCTGCGATGATCAGGAGAGGTCTGCCCATCCTCGCTACCTGCTCCAGCACGGGAATGAGGTCCTTCATGACGCTGATCTTCTTCTCATTCAGGAGGATAAGGGGCTCCTCGAGGTTCACTTCCATCTTCTCGGCATTGGTCACGAAGTAGGGGCTGAGGTATCCGCGGTCAAACTGCATCCCCTCGACGATGTCGAGGCTGGTCTCCATGACCTTCGCTTCTTCAACCGTGATCACCCCTTCCTTGCCGACCTTCTCCATGGCCTCGGCAATGATATCGCCGATGGTGGTATCGTTATTGGCCGAGACCGTGCCTACCTGTGCGATCTCCTTCTTCTCCTTGGTCGGCTTGGAGATCCGGCGCAGCTCTTCAACCACCGCCTCCACCGCCTTGTCGATTCCGCGCTTCAAGGCCATGGGATTGGCCCCGGCGGTGACCAGTTTGATTCCCTCCCGATAAATGGACTGCGCGAGGATGGTCGCCGTGGTGGTACCGTCCCCGGCTACATCAGAGGTCTTGGAGGCAACTTCCTTGACCATTTGCGCGCCCATGTTCTCGAATTTGTCTTCCAGTTCGATTTCCTTCGCCACCGTGACGCCGTCCTTGGTCATCTTGGGCGATCCCCAGGATTTCTCGATAAGGACATTGCGGCCCTTGGGACCGAGTGTCACACGGACGGCTTCAGCCAGGGTATCGACGCCTTTGATCATCTTCTCTCTGGCCCTGGTGCTGTAATGAATCTCTTTCGCTGCCATTCCTAGTACCTCCTCCGCTTATTTGACTATTGCAAGGATATCGTCTTCCCGCATGATCAGATGCTCTACTCCGTCGATCTTGATCTCCGACCCGGAGTACTTCCCGAAAAGGACACGGTCTTTTTCCTTGACTTCCAGGGGGATCCTCTCCCCTTTGTCGTTGACCTTTCCCGGGCCTACGGCGACCACCTTGCCCTCCTGCGGTTTTTCCTTGGCCGTGTCGGGAATGATGATGCCGCCGGAGGTCTTCTCCTCCTGCTCCACCCTGAGAACCAGAACCCTGTCATTCAACGGTTTGATCTTCATTTGAATTCCTCCTCCAGATTAGTGTAATCAGCGAGCCCTCAAAACCATCGAAACGACATCGTCGTCAAGCCGTCTGTTGGCGACCCAATTTAAGCCGGAAAGTTAAGCACCCGTTCACGCTTGTCAAGCGGCCCCCCCGGGTTTTTGTATTCTGTCGGACCGTTTCGAATGGGGCGTGAAAAATCCCGCTTTTTCTGCTATTCTCGATATGCCCCGTCTCAAGGACAGGCTGCCATCTCGACCCGAGGGGAGAGATGGCGTATGGTCTGAGGATTTCAGGAACGAGACACGGGCGGTCCCCGATCACGGCTTCAAGGAGGCATTCTATGCAAAAAATCCGCATCTCGGCCGGGCAGGTGTCTGCAACGGCTGTTCTGAAGGAAAACGGTACGGCCGAAGCCATCTGGAAGGCCCTCCCGCTGGAGGCGTCCGCAAACACCTGGGGGGAAGAGATCTACTTCGGGATCCCGGTCCACCAGGAAGAGGCCGGGGATGCCACCGACGTGGTGGAATTGGGGACGCTGGGATATTGGCCTCCGGGACATGCGTTCTGCATCTTCTTCGGACGCACGCCCGCAAGCCGGGGCAGCGAGTGCCGGGCCGCCAGTGCCGTCAACGTGGTCGGGAAGGTGGAGGGCGACCCGACGGTGTTCAAGAAGGTCAGGAGCGGAGCGAAGGTGCGGATCGAGAAGCTGGAGGGTTAAAGGGCCGAAGCAAGAGTACTTCTTTGACAGGATGTACAGGATCCATATGATGAGAAGTTCTTCTCCCGGTCCTGTTCCTGCCTGCACTTGGATGTCTTGGCACAGGCGGTTGATCCCGTCTATGCGTCCTACTGTCCTCGTGGATTAAGAAAGGAGAGAGATCATGGGTTTTGAAAAGGAAATGCAGATCCTGGTCGATGCTGAAAAAAACAGGGTGGCCGTAGGACCGATCTCGGACGTGGTTCCCGGCGGCCTGAACCTGGACGACGCACACCGCATCTGCGAGAGCAACATCGAGAAGCGCGTTCAGGCCGGCGAAAAGCTGGCCGGCTTCAAGATCGGGTTCACGAACCTCGCCGTGCGGGAGAAGATGGGGCTGCCGGACTCGACCTACGGCTACCTGATGGATTCCATGGTGCTCAAGAGCGGGGTAAGGCTCGACATGAAGGAGCTGATCGCCCCGAAGATCGAGTGCGAGATCTGCTTCAAGTTGAAGAGCCCGTTGAAGGGCAAGGGGCTCAGCATGGAACAGGTGATCCAGGCCACGGAGGGCGTGTGCGCATCCTTCGAGATATGCGATGCCCGCATCAAGGACTGGAAATGCCCTTACTGCGACTTCTTCGCAGACAACGGGTTTTCGGCCCGCATCGTTCTGACCGGTAACTGGCGTTCACCGAACGGGTTCGATTTTCTGAACGAGAAGGTCGTGCTCACCCAGGACGGCAGGGAGCTGGCCCAGGGGACCGGCGCTCTCGCCATGGGGCACCCCGCGAATGCGGTAGCCTGGCTCGCGGCCAAGCTTGCGGACCGCGGCAAAGGGTTGGAGGCCGGCCAGGTCGTCATGACAGGCACCCTGACCCCCATCCTGCCCATCGAAAAGGGATCGACCTATGTGGCCAGCTTCTCAACGCTCGGGGATGTAAAGGCTACGTTTGCCTGAGGGTCATCGTCGTCCGGGCTCAGTGATCTTCCCCTGGAAAAAGGGCGCGCGCAGGCATGCCCTTTTTCCTTTTGACGCTGTATGGGTCGAGTCCACTCCAGATGTGTAGCATTGCGACCATCTGCACTTTTCGGGAGCGGTGGTATCCTGTAGCTCCAACTGCATACCTGAAACTGTTAGGGGGCTTTCGCAACAACAAGCACGTTACGTGCAGTGGCAAGAAATCTGGACTGGCGAGACAAGGGGAAGAAGAAGATACCCTCCCTCCCCTCGCCTTGTATGCGGATCTTTTCACTCAGCTATTCAATCTTTTCAAACACTCTCCTATTAACCATTGTCTTGGACGGATCTTTGGGCCATGGCCGAGGGTCGGTCGTGGTCATGAGCCGATTGCCCTCGAGTTGGAAATGAAGCGAGTGATTCTGGCCATTCAGGTGCTCTACCCAAGAAGTATCGACAGTGTAGATCAATTTCTTTCCCTCAATTCGATACGCTCCTGCCCATGCGACAAGTGAGTCATACAGCTTTACTTTGTCCTCAACAGAAGTTCCGAATTTTCTATTCGGAAATGTATAAAACATTACGGCTCGGGTTGGTGTCAGGACCAGATAGCCATGAGCCTTGCCCAAGCCCTCCACCTGCTTGCCATCTATCTCATAGTCAATCGAAATGAGTTTATAGGTTCCGACGAGGGACTGTTGTCCCAGGCTTGGAGATGCCATCGACAATACCAGCACAAGAGCGCAGATCAATTGAACCATGATTCACCTCTTTCTTCTTGGTTGTTCCGACCGATGAGTTCTCCCCTGCTTCCCTCTGCTGACCGACGATAGATGGCACATCTATTCTGACTCTTTACAAACTCAAATGTAAGCCATAATGCCACCGCTGAAAACAGCCTTCATTTTGCGTTTGAAATCCTTTTGGCTCCATTCGTCACCCTCTCGTATCAGTCCGGTATCCCCGCCTTGCGCAGGGCATTCAGGATTCGGTCCTGGTCTGCCGGGTTCTTGTATGTCATTATTCTCTTCAAAAATCCCAAACTAACACTGGGCTGTAACTTGAGGAACTCAGACGCGTACTGTCGTGCCTTTTCCTCTTGGCCCATCTCCGAGTAAACCGCAATCAGGAGAGTGTATCCGAACCTCTCGGCCAACAAGCCTTTCCGGCTGGCCTCCAGCATCTTTTCCCCAGCCCAGATCGCCTCGTCGTATTGGCGCAGGAGAAAAGCGCTGTTGAACGGGATCAGAAAATGCGGTGGATAGTGGGGGGTCTGGCGAATGGCCTTTCTTGCGTTCGCGACCGCCTCGACATGTCTGCCGGCCATCATCATTGAAATTGCAAGGAAATTGAAGGCGTAAGGGTCGTTGGGGTTTTCACTTGCCGCCTTTTCTGCGTATTCAATGGCCTTGTCGTGTTCCCTTTTGCTATAGGCAATCCGGCATGCCAATAGTTGGGTCTTCAGCTCTGAGGGGTTCAGCGAGAGAGCTTTTCGGGCGCATTCCTCTGCAAGCTTCATCGATTCCTCGCGTGAACTGCTCCAGCCGTTCATAGAGTCCATCAGGTGAGTGAAACCCAACTCCGCCCAAGCGGTGGCGAACCGTGGATCAAGTTCAAGGGCCTTTTCAGCGTACTGCTTGGCCAAAGCATTGTCTTCTTTTTTCAGTTTTATGTAATGAGCCTGCGCGCGCCACCAGTATTGCAGGGCTTCGAGGTTCTTTGTCGCTTTCCCGACGGCGCGAGCGTATTCACCACTCGTCAGAGTCACCTGCAGAGAGGTGATGATCTTTCCGGCAATTTCGTCTTGTATTGCGAACACGTCCTCTAGGTCCCTGTCGTAGCTCTCCGCCCACAAGTGATGGCCAGAAACAGCGTCAATCAATTGAGCCCTGACCCGTATCTTCTTCTCGGCCCTCTGTATGCTGCCTTCGAGCACGTATCTCACACCCATTTCTCTTGCCACATCCTGCACTTTCGCCGGCTTGCCTTTGTAGGTGAAACTAGAGTTACTGGCGATGATAAAGAGCTGGGGTATCTTTGCGAGGCTCGTGATGATCTGATCCGTGAAACCGTCGCAGAAGAAATCCTGGTCGGCGCTGCCACTCATATTAAAGAAAGGGAGTACGGCAATCGAAGGTTTTTCCGGCAAGGGGTGGGCCATTTTGTCCACCCTTGCAGGCTCAATCGGCGGAGGACGGAACTGAAAGTGCCAAAGAACTAACCCTCCAGCGATTACCAATACAGCTAATGCTCCTGCAATGGCCGGGAACTTTCTTCTCAACTTCTTCGATCTTTTTTCATCGATAATCTTCCCTACAGCCTCTGATTCGGGAAGAACACAATATACGCGAATGGGCTCGGTGATGTTCTTGACCGAGTGCTCCCCCAGATACTTGAACCCCAGACTTAGCTTGTTCTTGACCTGGTCGAATGCAGTCCTCGACAAGCAGATTCCACCGGGCTCAGCAAGCCCCTCAACCCTTGCTGCGATGTTTACCCCATCGCCATAGATCCGGCCTTCCTCCTCGATCACATCCCCAAGGGTAATACCGATTCGGAAGTGCATACGCCGGCTTTCGGATAAATCGGCGTTCCTGGTTTTGAGCTCGGCCTGGACCGCTACCGCACACTGCACCGCATCCACTACGCTCGCGAACTCGGCGAGAAGATTGTCACCGGGCGAGTCAACAACCCGACCGTGGTGCTGTTCGATCAGGTCTCCTATCATCTTGCGGTAGGTGGTGAGGGTCTTGACCGTCTCAGTCTCGTTCTCGCCCATTAGGCGGCTGTAACCTTTAACATCCGCGCTCAGGATGGCCGTGAGTTTTCGCTTGTAGGAATCAGCCGCCATGAGGTTGCCCCCCAATAAAGAAAGCCTCCAAGGACTTAGAGTCCCGGGAGGCTTTCTTCAGTGCTTCGTATGAGCATCAACCATAGAAATCCATGCGGTTTGACTATGGTGAAGTGCCGTATGTCTCTGGGTTTATGATCTGTTTCACTATTCTAGAAGGGCTCGATTGTCAATGGAAATCACTGAGGTTTTTTGGATTCTCCCGGCAGCGAATGAACCCCAAAGAGCACATCAAAAGTTTTGGACACTGCTCTTTTTTTTTCATCAAACTCCCTACTTTCACGGAGATCACGGATCAATGAATATTCCACCCTTCTGAGCATCGCCCAGTCTTGATCCCGTGATGAGGAAGCACGGTTTGGCTAGAGTGGGACACCTCTCCGGTCTGCGTGCGACGATGGCTGCTGATCGAGAGACTTGCATGGGTCTGTCCTCCTTTGAAGGGTGATCCGGGAGAGAACGCCTACCATGCAAATCTATGATGTCTTATGGCAGATTCAAAAAGGGGATGAGCGATATCTGAAAAGGCTGGGGTGGAAAGAACTGTTGACCTAGGCTTCGCGGCTGTGCGGCTCTGCGTGAGACTCTCTTCTTTCTTCTGTCGGCAGCAGCGGCACCTTGCCTCCCCCGCCGGGGAGATCGATGACGAACTGGGGCAGGCCCGGACCTGGGACGGATTGCCGAAGGCAGGACATGATCTGGAGCCCCTTTTCGAGGGATGTCCAGAAGTGCGAGGTCCCTCGGACGAGGTCCGCCTGGAAGAGGTAATACGGGCGAACCCGGATCATCAGGAGCTTGCGCATGAGCCTCGCCATGGTTTCGGGCGAATCGTTGACCCCCCTGAGGAGGACGCTCTGGCACCCCAGCGGGACCCCGGCATCCGCAAGCCTCTCGCAGGCCCGGACCGAAGCCGGGGTGATCTCGTCGGGATGGTTGAAGTGGGTGCTGATGTAGAGCGGATGAAAACCCTTGAGGATCTTCGCCAAGCGCGGGGTGATCCTCTGCGGCAGGGTGCACGGGACCCTTGTTCCGATGCGCACGATCTCCACGTGGTCCGCACGCCTCAGCTCGGTCAGGATCCTGAGGATGGCCTCATCCTGCAGCAGCAGCGGGTCCCCTCCCGAGAGCAGGACATCCCGGACGGTCCCGGTCTTCCGGATATAGGAGAGCCCTTCCCGGATGGTCTCCTCCGTGACCATGGAGGGATGCCCCACCTTCCGTTTCCTGTTGCAGAAGCGGCAGAACATGGCGCACTGGTTGGAGACCAGGAGGAGCACCCTGTCCGGGTACTTGTGTGTGAGGCCGGGGACAGGAGAGAGGTCTTCCTCCCTCAACGGGTCTTCCTCCCCGTCGAGCTGCAGGACCTCTCGAAGATCCGGCACCCCCTGTTCAAAGATCCCGTCCCCCCTGCCCTTCATGAGCCCCAGGTAATAGGGATTGATGCGCATGGGATACCGGGAGAGGACCTGATCGATTTCCCGGCCGTCGACGTCGAAAGACCGCAGCAGCTCCTCGGAAGAGGTAACGCTCTCCGCCAGGATGTGCTCCCAGGTACGCCGGGAATGGGGCCGGTAAGGGGTGAGGACTACTCCAGGAGTCATGGGTTTACCCTAATTCTGCAGAGGTTTCTTTTCAAGCCGCATACCGGCACACTTGCGCTTTTTGTGCAGATGCCTGATGGTCGATACTCGATGACGGATGTTCAAAACTACACCATGTCGAGGTCCGGAAAACCGAGCATACAGAAACCGAAGGTCCTTCGTTTCAATGAAGATGTGACGCAATCATGGGGTTTATTCTAGTGAACACACCCCTTTCATTCAAGGATCGAGCTGTTTTGATTGATCGGCAGCGCGGTTGTGCCTAGAATGGGATTACCCCCCCTGCCCCCCTTTACGAAAGGGGGGAAAGAAGAGTGAACGAACGGAGTATTGGAGTGATGAAATAGTGGAAGGGGTTCCGAGGGGGACTTTGCCTGCTGTAAACTCATCTGTATTGAGGGGTGAAACTCGCATGGATCTCGTCGAAGCGGTTCAGAGGAGACGGAGTACAAGGGTTTTCATGGACAAACCCGTGGAAAGGGAAACGATCGAGCGGCTGCTGGAGCTCGCCGTGAACGCCCCCTCTGCGATCAACATGCAGCCATGGGAGATCGTGGTGGTCTCGGGCGAGGAGAAGAAGAGGCTGAGCAGGGTGCTTGTGAAGCGGATGAAGGAGAGGAATATCTCCTGCGGCCCCGGCGCTACAAGGCCACTGAAGCCCTCCTACGTGGACAGACAGCGCGAACTCCTGAACTGCATCCTCCCCCACCTCCCGTCCGACACCCGGTTCGACAACTTCATCAACGAGGGGAGCTGTAACTTTTACGGCGCCCCGACCGCCATCATCATCACCCTGGATCGGGCCTTCTCGAACGCCCGCCTGGCGGACATCGGCATCATCACGGGATATCTCGTCCTCGTGGCCCACGCCATGGGCCTGGGCACCTGCCCGATCGGCTTGATCACCGCATTCGAAGACGAGATCCTCGAAGAGCTGAGTCTCCGGGAGGACAGGCAGGTCGTCATCGGGATCGCCGTCGGGTTCCCGGACCCCGGGGCCCCCCTCAATCAGGCCAGGTCAGGGAGGGCATCGCTGGATGAGGTGGTCAAGTGGCGGGGATGATCATCGGAAACGGGTTGAGGAGGCTCAGGGCTCAAAGGTTCATAGGTTGGAACCTGCGGAGCCGCAGGAACGGGGAACCCACGATGTTCCTCAGAACAACACCTCCATCAGCCCCTTCACCGAATCCACCCCCAGGAGCTCCATCCCTGTCGATGGAGGCAGGCCCGCCACATGGCTTCTGGAGAGGATACACCTCCTGAACCCCAGCTTTGCAGCCTCCTTGATCCTGATCTCCGGCTGGCTCACGGCCCTGATCTCGCCGGCAAGACCCACCTCCCCGAAGATGACCAGGTCCTTCTCAACCGGACGATCCAGAAAGCTGGAGATCATGGCGGAGACAATGGCCAGGTCTGCGGCCGGTTCATCCACCCTGAGCCCGCCCGCCACATTCACGAAGATGTCCTGATCCCCCATTTCCAATCCCATCCTCTTGCCGAGCACCGCGACCAGCAGGGAGATGCGGTGATGGTCCACGCCGATGGCGGTTCGGCGGGGCATACCGAACGGGCTGGGGCCGACGAGCGCCTGGATCTCCACCAGGAGCGGCCTCGTGCCTTCGAGGCAGGGAGTCACCACAGAGCCCGACGCCCCCTCGGGTCTTTCCTGGAGGAAGATCTGTGAAGGATTCCCGACCTCCTCCAGCCCTGTATCCTTCATCTCGAAGACCCCGATCTCATTGGTCGACCCGTAGCGATTCTTGACCGCCCTCAGGATCCTGAACGCATGGGACCGCTCCCCTTCGAAGTAGAGGACCGTATCCACGATATGCTCCAGGACCTTCGGGCCGGCAATCGCGCCCTCCTTGGTCACGTGGCCGACCAGAAAAACAGGGACGCCCGTCCTCTTTGCCCAGGTAAGCAACCGTGAGGAGACCTCCCTCACCTGCCCCACGCTTCCCGGCGCCGAGGGCAAGGTGTTCGTGTAGATGGTCTGGATGCTGTCTACGACCAGCAGACGGGGTCTCAGGGCGTCCATCCGATCGAACAGATCCTCGAGACAGGTGCCCGACAGGACGTAGAGCTCCCCCGCCCGGACGCAGATGCGTTCCGCCCTGAGCTTGATCTGCTGGGGGGACTCCTCGCCGGAGACATAGAGAGATTTCAGCCCCGCGAGACACAGCCGCACTGCGACCTGAAGTACAAGGGTGGACTTCCCGATCCCCGGGTCTCCACCGATCAGCACGAGGGAGCCCGGCACCAGGCCGCCTCCCAGGATACGGTCAAACTCCACGATCCCCGTCCTCAGGCGGAGCTGCGGATCCAGGGAGACGGCGTCGATGGTCTGCGGCGCTTCGGCGGCCGCGGCGCGGGCCGCGTGGACCGCCGGCTCCGTTCGTTCTTCCACGAGGGAGTTCCACTGCCCGCAGTCAGGGCATCGTCCGAGCCACTTCGGTGCTTGATAGCCGCAACCCTGGCAGACGTACACGAACCTGGCATTCTTCGTCATGAGAGCGCCTCCGCGCGCATGGCCAATTTTTCTAACGTGAATTGCCTTTTCGTATACACCGCACGCGTAGGGAATGAAATGGTTTTCGCTAAGTGTCCATAGATGCTGACCCGATCCTCAGCGGCGCAGGGTGGCATGAAACCTGCTTTGGGCTTCGTCACGGGATCGGGAGATCGGGGAGGAAAAAGAAGTCGGTAAGAGTGCGCACTCTCCTCTCTCGAGATCCTCCGGGTCCAGGATTTCAAATCGTAGGAGGTTTGTAATGAAGAAAGGCATTTTCGCTCTTGCTGGCATGCTGATCGTGTTCTGTCTGTTTGCTCCGATGCATGCGAACGCCGCAGGGACCCTGGCATGGAACCCGAGCGCCGGGGTTGTGCAGGGGTACAAGATCTACTACGGGACCACCTCGGGCGGCCCTTACCCAAGCTCTGCGAATGCGGGCACAGCAACAACCTATTCCATGAACAACTTGCCTTTGCAGGAGAAGGTCACCTACTACTTCGTGGTCAAAGCCTACAATCAGGCCGGAGAAAGCGCAGGCTCGAATCAGGTATCCTACTCGGTGACGGACTCGACCCCACCTGCTCCCCCTAAAGGGGTAAACGTGAACTAGATCGATCCACCGAGGGGATGACTCCCGTTCGGGCGGACGATCACGAACGCTTTGGGATCGATGCGCAGTCCATCCCGGCTGTTCCCAGATGTTCTATACCATGAAAACGAAATGCGATAACCGGCCAGATTTGGCATATGGGGGTATCATGATGTCTAGGATTACCACAGTCGTTGCATGCTTCATCTTTTTCCTGGGAGCGGTCTTTCTCCCATCCCTCGTCCTCGCAGGATCTGCAACCGTAACCTGGCAGCCGAACACGGAACCGGACTTGGCCAAGTACAGGGTGTACTGGTCGACGACCGCCGGGACCTACGGCACACACAAGGCCGAGGTACCCAAGGGGACGACCACCCAGGTTGCAGACGGACTGACCGATGGTCAGACCTACTACTTTGTCGTGACCGCGGTGGATGCTTCCGGAAACGAAAGCGGGTTCTCATCCCCGCCGGCCAGCAGGACCATCCCGGGTGGTGGGGCATCCGGTGCGCCTCCCGCGCCGGCCCTGAGCGCTCCGGCCAACAATGCCGGCATCCCTGGGACCGCCGTCACCTTCACCTGGCAGGCGGCCCAGAACGCCACCGACTACAACCTGAAGATCTACTTGGAGAACGGCGCCCTGGCCTATGACCGCTGGGTCGGGAACAACCTGAGCTACACCGTCACCGGGTTTTCCAACACCGGGAAAACCTTCTCCTGGGAAATCACCGCCAGGAACGCGGCAGGGTCGAGCCCCGCATCCCCGAGATGGACCTTCACCAACGGCGGCACCACCGGAGACCCGTCAAACCCGTCGACCGTGCCTCCCGCGCCGGCCCTGAGCGCTCCGGCCAACAACGCGAGCGTCCCCGGCAC
>JAGVAP010000111.1 GCA_020060215.1 Deltaproteobacteria bacterium
GGACCAATGGTACTCCAACTAGATGGCTGCTGATCGAGAGACTTGCATGGCTTTGTCCTCCTTGAAACTGTAAATGGGAGAGAACGTCTACCATGCAAGTCTAGCCATCAGGCGTGGATCAGGACTTTATTGTGGCTCTGACTGCAACGATTTTGTGCTCCGGCGGGATTGACTCCGTCACAGGCATCAATTTGAAGATGCGGGCTAGTCTCGAGGCTGCTCCGACAATGCGTCACGCACATCGTCAAGCTTGTAAGCGTCTTCGAGGGAAAGATATGGCGTCCAACCCTCATCCGTTTCGATGAGGTTCACATCGACCTTTGCAGCGTACTTCCCTTCGTGCACAAGTTTGGAGCGTTTTCTCGTTTTCACTACCTCCTTTTCGAAAATCCCCTTGCCATCGTTCAGGGTCTGGGGCGATACGGCGTTTGAGTGATCGGGGACCGGGTATTGATATATTCATCGGGCGTGAGAGAGTTTCCACTTTCGGGATAGATGACAATCACGCCAAGAGGCGTTCCATCTGTGCTATGAAGCCAGCACCTTGATCAAGGTACAACTTCACCTCTCCGGCATCGAAAGTACGAAGCGGCTGGTAGTCTCCTTCGTGGCGGCTGTCGAAAATCCTATTGTAGAACTTACCCCATTCTGGATCGATCATGCCAGTTCTGATGAGGTTCTTGTGTAATGCGGCCTTGATCGCTGTATGCTTCTTGAAAGAATGTCCGTCCTTCAACAAAACCGCATTCAGCGCATAGAAACAAGCATAGTAGAGATTTCGTACAGCGGCTGAGTTTCTGCCGGAAGTGAACTCACTTTTTGCAGATTCCATCGATTCCAGGTCCTTCTCCATCCAGTACTCTATGACGGCATTCTTGTAGTCCATGGAATCTTTCCTGTTGTTCACTGTATTGCGACGCCTTCCCTGTTGATTTCCTCGTGTATCGGAAGAACCGTGCATATCCCCTCATGCCAGTCGTGGACTGTGTTGACCACGATGCTGATCACAACATCAAATCTCATCTCCACATCGAAAAGCGCATCAACGATTTCGTGCCGCTCTTTCCAATGCAGTGGCTGATCAGTCAACAGCAGAAGGTCGATGTCGGAATCCTTGCTGCTATCCCCCCGCACCTTTGATCCGAAGAGGATCACATCTTGCACAGGAAACCGCCCTTTGAGGATTCTTGTGGCTTCCTGTATGGCCTCTCTCTCGTTCTTGCTCAAAATTCAGTATCTAGGAGGGTGTATTGGAGGCGGGTATTCGTTTATTGATTTCTCAGCAGGCTGCCGAAGAAGTTGAGAAACAAGTCTCCTTGAGGTCCGCCCAGAAATTACGGAGATCTGCTCTCCAGGTAAACGGCTGAGTTCGAGAGGATGCTGCAGGTAGCGTTCGTCTATAGGTAGGAATGGAAGGGATCACAACCAGCTTTCGTGGCAAGTTATGCCCACTTCCGACAACTCCGATCAAAGCCTTGTTCTAGGTCCTCATCCAAACGCTGTGACCGAATGGATCTGACCAACACACTGCTACATTTGGTGCCTACCAGCAGCAGAAACCTGAGATGAAATCTGAAAGTTTGATCTGAACGCCTTCACGGGAATGCTAGCGCCCGTGGGATTCGCCCCCCACCTTTGAGGCGTGATTACAAGAGCACGTATAGGTTACATCCTAAAAGTCTTGAGCTTTTCACTTGTGTTCGCTAATGGACGCAGGTAGGATCTACGTCTGTAATCGCAAGAAGACTGCTACCGATGATGGAGGCCAGGCGGTGCTGCGCGACCTCAGCGAACGCAAACGGGCAGAGGAGGAGTTGAAAAAAAGCGAAGACCGCTTTCGCCGCCTGTTCGAAGATGATCTCACCGGGAATGTCCTGTGCACCCCAGAGGGACGAATCGTTCTCTGCAACCCCTCTTTTGCGTCCATCTTCGGGTTTTCTTCGCCCGAGGAAGCGGTCGGCACGAGCATGTTGGATCTCTTTATCGATCGCGGGGAGCGAAAAACACTACTTGAGGCACTAACGCAGAAGGGGAATCTCGGGAGGTATGAAGCCTGGCGTAAGCGCCGCGATGGCAGGCTGATCCATGTCTTGGAAAACATTGTAGGCCGTTTCGACGAACGGGGCGAGTTGTGCGAAATCAAAGCGTACATCTTCGATGACACGGACCGCAAGCGGGCGGAGAATCGGCTTGAGGAAGCAGGAAGACTTCTTCAGAACATGATCGATAGCGCCAGGAATTCCCACGTAGCGTACCTCGATCGGGATTTCAACTTTGTCCGAGTGAACGAGCCCTATGCAAGGGCTTGCGGGTATAAGCCGCAGGAAATGGTCGGAAAGAACCATTTCACCCTCTACCCGCATGAAGAGAACCAATCCATATTCGCCAGAGTAAGGGATATGGGCGTGCCGGTGGAATTTCACGATAAGCCGTTCGTTTTTCCCGACCAACCGGAGAGGGGGACCACCTACTGGGACTGGACGCTCACTCCGGTAAAGGATCCATCCGGGTACGTCGAAGGTCTCGTTCTCTCTCTATTTGAAACGACCGAGCGCAAGCGGAACGAACTGCTCTTGCGAGCGCGTTCCACATTGCTCGAATACGCATCCTCCAACACCACGGATGAACTGCTCAGGAAGTCTCTGGACGAAATCAGCGCACTTACAGAGAGCCCCATAGGATTTTTTCATTTTGTGGATGAGGATCAAAAGACGCTTACCCTTCAGACCTGGTCGACGAGAACGGAAAGGGAATTCTGTAAGGCGGAAGGCAAGGGACTCCATTATCCGATTACCGAGGCCGGCGTCTGGGTGGACTGCGTTCAGACGAAAGCCCCGGTGGTGCACAACGACTACCCTTCACTGCCGCATCGAAAGGGAATGCCGGATGGGCACCCCCCGATTTCGAGAGAACTCGTCGTGCCGATCCTGAGACACGATCGAGTCATGGCCATATTGGGCGTCGGGAACAAACCCTCTCACTATACGAGGCAGGACATCGAATCTGTCTCCTACCTGGCAGACGTGACCTGGGAAGCGGCAATGCGAAGGCAGTCGGAAGAGGCGTTACAACGAAGCAATGGCATGTTGTCTCAGGCCCAGGAGTTGGGGCACCTCGGCAGCTGGGAGCTCGACCTGGTCCACAACCGCCTATCCTGGTCTGACGAAGTGTACCGGATCATTGGATTGCAGCCTCAAGAGTTCGGCGCCAGGTACGAAGCTTTCCTCGAGGCCGTGCACCCCGAAGATCGCAAAGCCGTCGACGAGGCTTATTCGGGGTCCCTGAGGGATGGGAGCGACTCCTACCAAATCGAGCATCGTGTGATCAGGCGATCGACCGGCGAGATCCGCTTCGTCTTTGAAAAATGTTATCACCTCAGGGATGCTTCGGGCCGGGTAGTCCGCTCTATCGGCATGGTCCAGGACATCACCGAGCGAAAGCTGATCGAGAACACGCAACTGTTCCTGGCACAAACCGGTGATGAATACTTTTTTGAATCGCTCGCCCGGCACCTCGGGCAAACATTGGGAATGGATTACGTATGCATCGACCGCTTGGAGGGAGAGGGTTTGTCCGCCCGGACCCTCGCCATTTATTTCGACGGCAAGTTCGAGGACAATGTGACTTACGCCTTGAAGGATACTCCCTGTGGGGAGGTAATGAGAGAAAAGCACTGCATCTTTCCGAGGGATGTACGCCATTTGTTTCCGAGGGATCAGGTGCTGCAGGAGATGAAAGCCGAGAGTTACGTCGGGACCCTGCTCCGGGATTCCATCGGGCAGCCGATCGGACTCATAGCCGTGATCGGGCGAAAGCCTCTGGAGAACCAGCATACGGCCGAAGCCATCCTGGAGCTGGCCGGCATTCGCGCTGCCGGTGAACTGGAGCGCAGACAGGCGGAGGAGGCATTGAGGCAGAGTGAAGAGCGTTTCCACCGGCTCTTCGAAGAAGACCTGACAGGAGATTTCCTCTGCAGGCCCGAGGGAAAAATCCTCCTCTGCAACCCATCCTTTGCGAAGATCTTCGGGTTCTCCTCGCCCGACGAAGCGGTCGGCACGAACGTGTTGGACCTGTACCCCGATCCGGGGGAGCGAATCTCAATTCTGGAGGCGCTCAGGCAAGAGGGAAAGATTGAAGGGTATGAAGCATGGCGGAAACGGCGCGACGGCGAAGCGGTTCATGTTGTGGAGAACATGGTGGCCCATTTCGACAACGGAGGCGAGATAACCGAAATTAAGGGGTACGTCTTCGAAGACACCAATCGCAAGCGGGCCGAGGAGGCCGCCGAAGAGGCGTGGCGGTTCGTCGAGCGGGAGCGGACTCTTCTGCAATCGATGATCGACACCGCCAGGAATTCTCACCTCGCCTATATGGACCGCGGTTTCAATTTCATGCGCGTCAATGAAGCGTATGCCAGAACGTGCGGGTACAGGCCGGAAGAGATGATCGGCAAAAATCACTTCGCCCTTTACCCGCATAAGGAGAACGAGGCGATTTTTGCGCGCGTGCGCGACACGGGGGTCCCCGTCGAATTTCACGACAAACCCTTCATCTTCCCGGACCAGCCGGAGAGGGGGGTGACCTACTGGGATTGGACGCTCACGCCCGTCAAAGATCGGTCCGGCGCAGTCGAGGGGCTTGTATTTTCCCTATTCGAGACGACCGGGCGTAAGCGGGCCGAGGAGGCCCTGAAACAGAGCGAGGCCGGCCTGGCGCGGGCCCAGGCGATCGCCCACCTGGCAAACTGGGAGGTGAAACTCGGGGCCGACGGGATTTTTGGCACGGAAGACGACATTGTGCATGGCTCGGCCGAGCTGTATCGCATATTCAACCTGGAACGGGACCGTAATCTGGGCGCTTACATAAAAAAATTCCATCCCGACGATCGGGCCCACGTCGTTGAATCGATCCGTGCCGCCATCTACGAGGGAAAACCCTACAAAGTCGAATACCGCGTCATTCCACGGGCCAGCGAAATCCGACACGTGTACGCCGAAGGGGAGGTAATCCGAGACGAGAACGGTCTTCCGCTCAGGTTTTTCGGAACTTTCCAGGATATCACCGAACGCAAGGATGCCGAGGAGGCGCTCAGGCAAAGCGAGCAACGGTACAAAACACTCAGCAGGGATCTGGAAATCCGGGTCCGGGAGCGCACGGCCGAGCTGGAACGGAGAAACAAGGAACTACAGGAATTCGTCACCGTAGCAGCCCATGACCTCAACGAGCCCCTCCGAAAGATCCAGACCTTCGGGTCTCTCCTGGAGGAAAGGCGCGGGAATGGCATTGGAGAGTTGGAGAGGGACTATATGTCGCGGATGACGGGAAGCGCCGGCCGGATGCGAGATCTCATTGATGCGTTGCTCCTCTATTCACGCATTTCGGGAAGGGATCAGGAGTTCGTGCCTGTGGAACTGGAAGAGATCGTCCGGAAGGTCACAGGAAAGCTCGAGCACGCCATCCGAAGCTCAAAGGGCCGGGTGGAGATCTCTTCTCTGCCCCGTGTCAGCGGCGATCCAGATCAACTTCGGCATCTTTTCAATAACCTCATCGAAAATGCCGTGAAGTTCCGCCGCCCAAACATTGAGCCGCTGATCAAGATTCACGCGGCGAGCGATGGGAAATTCCACACCGTCGTCGTGGAGGACAACGGGATCGGGGTCGAAGAGAAGTACGTGGACAAGATATTCCAACCCTTCCAGCGCCTCCATGGCAGGCAGGAGTATCCGGGAACGGGCATCGGGTTGACCATATGCAGAAAGGTCGTGGAACGGCACGGTGGGATGATCACGGCGAGAAGCACTCTTGGTAAGGGTTCGACATTCATCGTCAACCTGCCGGCCGCATGATGACAAACCCTCTCCGAATCCGCTTATCTCCCCGCACTTGGAACGTATGCCATTCGGTCACTTGACCAGCTTACTACCCTAAAAGCGCGCTCGCTGAGAAAGGGATTGTAAGAGTGAAAAGGAATTAGCCCTGATCCATAACACCGGAAACTCTCGTCCTATCTGACCTCTGGTTCCTCCCTTTCCCCGACTACTGCATTAGCTGAGATGGCTTCGAGGAGGTGAGCGAATGTCGGTCAAGCGCAGAACAAAGAGGCGGATGTCGAGATCCGGATCGATTCGAAAGCAAGATCTGGGGAAGTTTCTCATCCCTAAATATAGCAACGCGGACTTTGTCGGTGAAAGCGGTAAGGCGGAGGAGAAGAACCTGGAACAGGAGACTTTCTCCAAGCATATTATTGACTCGCTGATACAGCCTCTCTATGTGGTCGATGCAAACGACTAACTGTAAAGCTCGCCAACTCTGTTCGCCTTCGGCAAACACTCCACTTCTCCTATAACCTGCCACGCTCTTCACTATGGTTCAGCCGAGGCATGCCACGGTCCAAACCACGTCTGTCCCTTCCTGAACTCGGCAAGGAACGCGGCCAAAGCCGATTCATAGGATTTGAGGGTGTTATCTCAGGGAACCGAATATACAGTGAGCCCGGCTGTGCATCCTTCTGCGGAGCTGGCGAGCGAGTCCAAACCAGCAGGAAGTCCTCGTGAGGTCGAAGACTCCC